>NZ_JAWOQR010000049.1:0-1961 GCF_033337445.1 Vibrio sp. YT-15 | reverse complement strand
ATTGAGACATTGACATTACTGTTGCCTGAAACGCTGAAGCTCAGCTCGCCATCCACGTTATCCACATCGCTGAAGGCGGTGTTTAAATCGATGCTGTATGGCGTAAAGTCTTCCGCCAAGGTTTGGTCTGCAATGCTACTTTCAACCACAGGCGTGTCGTTCACCGCATTTACGGTGACGTTGACCGTCGCTTGATCAGTCAGCGCACCATCGGTGATGGTGTAAGTGATTTCGGCGTCACCATTGAAGTTCTCAGCCGGTGTGAAGACCAGTTTTCCATCAATAATTTCGACTTTACCTTGGTCACTCGGCACAAACGCCGAATCAATGCTTAACGTATCGCCATCAATGTCGGTGTCGTTTGGCAGAACATCAATTGTCACTGGCGTGTCTTCGTCAGTAACAGCGGTATCATCGTTTGCCACTGGCGCGTCATTGACTGGTGTGACATCGACGTTCACCGTGGTGGACTCCGATACCCCACCGGAGGTGACGATGTAGGTGAAGCTGTCTGTACCGTGGTAGTTGTCGTTTGGCGTGTAGGTTACGCTGCCGTCCGGGTTGACCGAGACCGTGCCGTTAGCTGGTCCATTGTTGGTATCCAGCGACACCACTTTGTCGTCGCCTTCGAACGTGTCGTTACCTAAGACCTTGATGATGGTTGGCGTGTCTTCCACGACCGTTGCTTTATCTGCCACGATGTCCGCCACAGGCGCAACTGTGAAGTTCACCGTTTGGCTAACGCTTTCACCGCTTGGATCGGTGGCGGTAAAGGTCAACGCTTCTGAGCCGTTCCAGTCTGCGGTTGGAGTGAACGTAGCAATGCCATTGACGATCGCCACTTGAATGTTGCTGTTGCCAGAAACGCTGAAGGTCAGCTCGCCATCGACGTTATCCACATCGCTGAAAGCGGTATTTAGATCGATGCTGTATGGCGTAAAGTCTTCTGCCAGGGTTTGGTCTGCGATGTTGCTCTCAACCACAGGCGTGTCATTCACCGCATTCACGGTGACGTTGACCGTCGCTTGGTCAGTCAGCGAACCATCGGTGATGGTGTAAGTGATTTCAGCGTCACCATTGAAGTTCTCAGCTGGTGTGAAGACCAATTTGCCATCAACAATCTCAACTGTCCCTTGGTCACTCGGCACAGACGCCGATTGGATAGACAGCGTATCGCCATCAATATCGGTGTCGTTTGGTAGGACATCAATCGTGACAGCGGTATCTTCTTGTGTTGTTGCCGCGTCATCTTTTGCCGCTGGCGCATCATTGACTGGCGTCACATCGACGTTCACCGTGGTGGACTCTGATACCCCACCCGACGTAACGATGTACGTGAAGCTGTCTGTACCGTGGTAGTTGTCGTTCGGCGTGTAGGTCACGCTGCCGTCCGGGTTGACCGAGACCGTGCCGTTGGCTGGACCGTTATTGGTATCCAGCGACACCACTTTGTCGTCGCCTTCGAACGTGTCGTTATCTAAGACCTTGATGATGGTCGGCGTGTCTTCCACGACCGTCGCTTTGTCTGCCACGATGTCCGCCACAGGCGCAACTGTGAAGTTCACCGTTTGGCTAACGCTGTGGCCGCTTGGATCGGTGGCCGTAAAGGTCAACGCTTCTGAGCCGTTCCAGTCTGCGGTTGGAGTGAACGTAGCAATGCCATTGACGATCGCCACTTGAATGTTGCTGTTGCCAGAAACGCTGAAGCTCAGCTCGCCATCCACGTTATCCACATCGCTGAAAGCGGTATTTAGATTGATGCTGTATGGGGTGAAGTCTTCTGCCAAGGTTTGGTCTGCGAGGTTGCTTTCAACCACAGGCGTGTCGTTTACGGCATTTACGGTG
This sequence comes from Vibrio sp. YT-15, assembly GCF_033337445.1. Classification (NCBI taxonomy): domain Bacteria; kingdom Pseudomonadati; phylum Pseudomonadota; class Gammaproteobacteria; order Vibrionales; family Vibrionaceae; genus Vibrio; species Vibrio sp. YT-15. Next base: position 116 of record NZ_JAWOQR010000049.1, on the reverse strand, counting down.
ACATTGACCGTCGCTTGGTCAGTCAGTGCACCATCGGTCACGGTGTAAGTGATTTCAGCATCGCCATGGAAGTTCTCAGCCGGTGTGAAGACCAGTTTTCCATCAATAATTTCGAC
>NZ_JAWOQR010000048.1:0-1994 GCF_033337445.1 Vibrio sp. YT-15 | reverse complement strand
GTTCCATGTATTCGTATTGACCAGACCAAGCGAGCGAATACCCAGCAGGGAGCACCAGCTGGTCAGCCACTGCTTGCTGCGCTTCCACCACGTAAGAACCAAGGTCGCGGCCATCGATATCCACAAACACCCAGCCGTTAGGACGTGCGTTTTCGGTTTTGATCATCGGCGGACCGTCTTCGTAACGAATGTCAGCGACATCAGCGAGTGCAATACGCGCTCCATTTGGTGTCACTAGCGGTAAGTTTTGCAGCTTAACCACAGAGTCACGGTAGTCTTGCGGGTAGCGAACGTTTATCGGGTAGCGTTCCAAGCCTTCAATGGTTTCTCCAACATTCATACCACCGACAGCGGTTGAGATGACTTGCTGAACGTCTTTGATGCTCAATCCATATCTCGCGGCAGCGCGGCGTTTAATGTCGATTGTTACGTAACGGCCACCGGCTACACGCTCGGCATAAACCGATGAAGTGCCGCGAACGTTGTTCAAGATAGGTTCTAACTGCGCGCCAATCTTTTCGATCTCTTTCAGGTCTGGGCCTGCGATTTTGATCCCGATTGGCGTCTTAATGCCCGTCGCAAGCATGTCGATACGCGTTTTGATCGGCATTACCCACGCGTTGGTTAGCCCCGGGAACTGCACGAGATTGTCGAATTCTTTGCGCAATGACTCTGTGGTCACGCCTTCACGCCATTGGTCATGAGGTTTGAGCTGAATTACCGTTTCAATCATGGTGAGTGGTGCTGGGTCGGTGGCGGTTTCTGCACGGCCAATCTTGCCCCAAACCGTTTTAACTTCCGGTACGGTTTTGATCAGCTTGTTGGTTTGCTGAACCAACTCACGTGCTTTACCGATGGAAATGCCCGGGTAGGTGGTCGGCATGTACATCAAATCGCCTTCATCCAATGGTGGGATGAATTCGCTGCCTAGTTGGCTAGTTGGGTAGTACGCCGATGCTAATAGGCCGAGCGCCAGTACGATCATCGCTTTCGGATATTTCAAGCTCAGATTAAGCAATGGACGATACAGCGCAACCAGACCACGGTTCACAGGGTTCTTATGTTCTGGCAGTATTTTACCGCGAATAAAGTAACCCATTAGAACTGGCACGAGCGTGATCGCAAGTGCTGCCGCTGATGCCATGGCATACGTTTTGGTAAAGTCGAGAGGGGAGAAAATCTTGCCTTCTTGACCTTCCAGTGCAAACACTGGAACAAAGCTTAACGTGATAATAAGCAGCGAGAAGAATAGGGGCGCACCCACTTCTTCAGCGGCTTTGCCAATCACTTGCCAGCGGTTCTTATCCGTGAGTGGCGTTCGCTCAATGTGCTTGTGGACGTTTTCTATCATCACGATGGCACCATCCACCATTGCACCGATGGCGATGGCAATTCCTCCGAGCGACATGATGTTGGCATTAATGCCTTGAGAATGCATCACGATGAACGCTGCAAGGATACCTACTGGCAAGCTCAGGGCGATAACCAATGAAGAGCGAATATGGAACAAGAACAGTGCACAGACGATGGCTACGACGATGAACTCTTCCGCTAATTTCTTCCATAGGTTGTCGACAGCTGCATTGATCAGCGTAGAACGGTCGTAAGTGGTGACGATTTCAACACCATCCGGCAAGCTACGCTGTAAATCTTCCAGCTTGTCTTTAACTTTGCTGATCACCTCACTCGCGTTTTCGCCATAGCGCATCACGATCACGCCACCCACCGCTTCACCTTCGCCGTTAAGCTCAGAGATACCGCGACGCATTTGCGGACCTAAGTTGATGTCAGCAATGTCGCCCAATAAGAGCGGTGTACCTTTGTCGGTCACTTTAAGCGGCAGCGATTTAATGTCTTCGATGCTGGTCAAGTAACCGGTGGTGCGAACCATGTGCTCAGCTTCAGCAACTTCAACTACGGATGCCCCCGTTTCTTGGTTGCCGTTTTGAATCGCCATGTTTACTTGTTGCAGCGTTAAGTTGTATGCACGCAGC
>NZ_JAWOQR010000047.1:0-2031 GCF_033337445.1 Vibrio sp. YT-15 | reverse complement strand
CACTTCTCTCTTGTTCACTCAAGTAAGGCGACATCGGTAATGACAGCACTTCATTTTGCAACTGCTCCGTCAACGGCAATGACAGATGACTGAACTCTTTGTAAGCCTGCTGTTTATGCGGCGCTATCGGATAATGCACTTGTGTCTGAATACCATGCTCTGATAAATGCTTAACTAGCGCATCTCGGTGTGAACTGCGCACCACAAACAAATGCCATACATGTGCCTCAGGCTCAGCTACTTCCGGCAAGATAATATTCGGGTTGTTGATTTCGCGTAAGTAAAATGCCGCCAGCTCCTGACGCGCTTTCGTCTGCGCTGGAAGGTAGTTCAGTTTCACTGACAACATCGCCGACTGAATTTCATCCAAACGACTGTTCAGACCTTGATAAAGATTCTGGTATTTAACATGAGACCCGTAGTTACGAAGGGCACGCAAGGTTTCTGCCAGCTCATCATCGCTAGTCGTAATAGCGCCACCATCACCTAACGCACCTAGGTTTTTCCCCGGATAAAAGCTAAAACCTGAGGCATCCCCCCAGGCGCCAGATTTCTTACCAGCAAGTGTCGCACCATGAGACTGAGCGCTGTCTTCCAACACGAGAAGATTGTGTTTTGTCGCCAACGCCATAATCGCTGGCATATCGGCTAACTGACCATACAGGTGCACCGGCAAAATCACTTTGGTCTTTTTTGTAATCGCCGCTTCAATCGCTTCAGGACTGATATTGTGCGTCTGCTCATTCGGCTCCACAAACACCGGTACCAAGTCCGCTTCGGTGACGGCCAGTACCGATGCGATATAAGTATTACCCGGTACGATAACTTCATCACCCTTGTTGATTTTGCCTAGCTCTCGCCAAGCCTTTAACGTCAGTGTTAAAGCATCTAAGCCATTCGCAACGCCTATACAGTGTTTAACTCCACAGTAGTCAGCAAATGCTTGTTCAAACTGTTCCGTTTCCTTGCCAAGGATATACCAGCCAGATTCAATTACGCGTGCACAGGCTTGTTTCAATTCGTCTTCGTACTCGGCATTTAAGCGCTTTAGCTCTAAAAAATTAACCATTATTTTTCTCTACATAACGTACTATCTTGGCTGGGCTTCCAACCACAACCGCATAGTCTGGCACTGAACGGGTGACCACACTGCCTGCACCAACCATCGCATTTTTTCCGATGGTTATGCCTGGCAAAATCGTGGCATTGGCGCCGATGGAGGCGCCTGACAGGATTTTTGTTTTCGGGAAAGCTTCTGGCCACACTTTTGAACGCGGGAACTTGTCGTTCGTAAAAGCAGCTGCCGGGCCAATGAACACATCATCTTCAATTTCAATGCCATCCCAGAGGTAAACGCCGCACTTTACGGTGACTCTATCTCCTAGGACCACATCATTCTCGATGAAGGTATGCGCGCAGATATTACAGTCACGACCGATTTTAGCCCCAGCAAGGACCACGGCAAATTGCCAAATAGACGTCCCCTCGCCAATCGTCGATGAAGCAACATTACTGAGTGCATGAATTCGCATGGGCTACCTCTTTAAGAAATGTGTCATAGTCACGGATATAATCGGCTTCATCATACAATTCACTAGCGACAACCATCAGTACACAATCTTCAGAAAAGTCGTGCATCTCACGCCATTTTAAGCCTTTGATATGCAGTCCTACATCGGGAGAAGAAAGCGTCACTGTCTCTTTCGTGGTGCCATCATCAATGACGAAAGTTACGCTACCTTTCATGCAGATAGCGACTTGCTCTAAGTCGTAATGTGCATGAAAGCCCCTCGCTAAACCGCTTTGTGTATCAAAGATGTAGTAAATACGTTTGATATCAAAAGGAATGTTTTTGTGTTGCTCTAACGAGATTAATGAGCCTCGCTCATCACCCATTTTCTGAAAAGATATTAGCGGTATATTCGACATTTATTCTTCCAATAACTCTAGAAGATAGCGGCCATAATCGTTTTTAGATAAGGCTTTTCCTGCGGCTTGAATGTGCTCTCGCGTTAACCAGCCTCGGCGATA
>NZ_JAWOQR010000046.1:0-2059 GCF_033337445.1 Vibrio sp. YT-15 | reverse complement strand
TAAAGCCTTCGATGTACATACAGGATGCAGAGAGCTCAATTGATATAGATTGGCCAGAGGACTTTACTTTCGCTGAATCTATGTGGTTACAGAAAAATAAATGATCATCGGTAAATAGACATTACAATTGTAGCGTCTATTTACCTGTCATTTCATCGTCTAGGATAAGCATCGATCATAGAGAAACTAGACCTATTCACGATTTTTACCCCTTTGAGCTCAGCCCATTTATTTAACAATTGATGTGCATAAAACGTCAAGAAAGTTAATCGCATCAAGTCCGTCATATTAAAAGGTTTGACCTTTTGAGGATTTTCTAGGAGCGGCAACTTCTCTTCTTTTCCATAGAAATGCTTGTAGACCATATAAAGCCGGTTGCTCTCTTGATCAACATGGACATCATTATGGAAGCTCATATCCGCTCCAAATATTTCCACTGAATCATATTCACATAGAATTGCTACATACACAGCAAAGATAAGCACATTGACAGCTGGAGGTGCGACGATACCAGAAGATAGTGCCATTGGGCCATATTTAATATTAGTTACATTACTAGGAATTGCTCGCAGCACTTTTATCGCTATGTTGCTGTTTTTGATATTGCCTTGAATGAACTCTCTGTCAGCAAAGTCAGGAATAATCAATTGCATTTCCCAAGACACAAGTTCATTTAGATCTTTAAACAATTTATCTCTTTTTTCCACCAGAGAGCTATGGGTGGTTTCATCCCAGAAATAGCTATCAATTAAAATATATTTATTAGGTTTCAACGCCGTAAAATGCTCAGACTCTGAGAAGTGATTAACAGCAATCACATCAGTATCTGTACTAATATTATTAATATCTGATTTTAAGGAAGGTCCATTACCTAAAACCGTACATTTCTCATGTGTACGATAAAAGTCTTGAGGTAAATCAGTGCTTTTATCACTTCGCTTTTTGAATGAACGGAAAGTTGAAGCAAAATGCCTCTTCATACTTATCGATTGCTTTATATTTTTAATTGTATTCATTTTAACCTACGCAAAACTTTTAAAACCGTTCGATAATCCAATGTTTTAACAAGATAACAAATCGCTTCGCTGTACAAAGCAAAATTTGATTGTGGAAGTGATGCCATAAACTCAGCGGTACACATACGCTTTTTAATCGCACTCGCAACTTTAGTGGCGTTTTTACTCTCTGCATCTCGCAAGTTCATTTTAAGATCTTGCAGTTCACGCTGAGCATTAATTACTGTGTTGTTATACCTTTCTTCACGTGTTTCTTTTGCGAACGTTGATATGCCACCTAATCGATATTGGATCCATTTTTTGTTTTCATGATGAATACCATTTAACAAAAAGGCTCGAAGGACATTGATGCGATCTTCATTGATGATATCTTTGTTGTAAGGAGCAAACTCGTTCAGTACATCAGACGTAAAAGCGGCGCAACAGCCATCTACTGCACATTTTCTATTAATAATATTTTCGAGTGTATAAGGCTTTTTATTCTGCTTGATCGATTCAAATGGCTCAATGATATCGCCTTGCTCGGAAATTTTGTCGTAACTACCAATAATTAAGCTTGGTTTACCATTTTTCAACCAGGCTTCATAAGTTTCCTCAACTCGGTTCGGCATCGCTATATCATCGCCAGCTTGTACAATAATAAGCTTGTCTTGATACTGTCCGCGCAAGGAGTTGATTTGGCTAACTAAACCAATATTGTGTTCATTGTGCCGATATTCAATATTCAATCCCTTTGGCGCAAACTCTAAAAGCGACAGAATCTTTTCATGGCTATCATCCGGAGAGCAATCGTCCAATACTAACAGCTGGCTCGGCCATGCAGTTTGATGTAATGCCGCCGGAAGCGTTTTATCGAGATAACTTGATTGCTTGTAGCAGAAGAAGACGTAGACAACGTCTTCCAATACTCGCACCTGCCCTTGCATAACTCTTAGACCTCAAAAGAGTTCACTGCATCGACCACAACACTTCTCTCTTGTTCACTCAAGTAAGGCGACATCGGTAATGACAGCACTTCATTTTGCAACTGCTCCGTCAACGGC
>NZ_JAWOQR010000045.1:0-2084 GCF_033337445.1 Vibrio sp. YT-15 | reverse complement strand
ACTGAGCGGCAAAGGCCGCAACCATGGCGGTCACCATAACCACTTTACCGATGGTGGCGGCTAACGCTGGTACCCAATCTTCGATTTCAATACTGTAATCACGCGATGGCAAATGAATACCCCAGCGACGAAAGCTCATAACGGTTAAATCATGGTTTAGAAAGTCTTCTCGGCTTTCAAATTCATGTGGTTTCTTGCGCACATCCCTGTAAAAAGTCTTACTTGAGTCAGACATTGAGTTATCCTTTTTTACGTTTCAAAGCTAAACCATCTCAACTAGAGTTTCGCGAGGTACACAAACCTTCGACCAATACGAGACCACACCCTAGCTGCTATCGAGCACCTTTATTGATTTGCACTTATTAAGCATGTGTTGCTACCGGTAGGAATATTAGACATTAGTAAAAGAGCAACAAAACTCTCACTTATTAAACATTAATTTAACAATGCGTTAGTGTGCGTTGTTCTTGTATGAGTTGTTTTCTCAAGGTAAGTCAAAGGGAGAACGGTCGTCGCTCCAACTTATGTTTGTTAAATACTAGGTTTTTGGGGAACGTAAGGGTTGCTATTGAGGTACGTTGTTTATTTGCAGTCAGCTTGAAGCCATTAGAAGTAATGGTGTGAAAGGAACTAAATAGAGTTTCTGACTCTGAATGATTTTGGGCAAGAATAAGTGAATCATGGTAAGCCAATTCGTGCTTACCATGATTTCTGCTCGTATGTACTGGCGTTCGAGAAACTCGAAAGTCAGCTCATGAGCTCTGGGTAGAGGCTATGTTCTGTAGAGAACCTTGACCACATGCCAGCCAAATTTTGTTTTGACTAAGTGCGGAGTTAACACTTCACCAGAAAAACAAACTTTGTCGAATTGAGGCACCATTTGACCGCGACGGAACTCACCGAGGTCACCACCACGTTTGCCAGACGGGCAAGTTGAATATTTTTTCGCTAGTGTTTGGAATTTAGCGCCTTTTTTCAGTTGCTTGATGATGTCTTCAGCTTGTTCTTTGTGCTTAACAAGAATGTGCAATGCGGCTGCTGTGTTTGCCATGTGTTTATCTCTCACTATTCTGGTGGCGCAAGTTTACCGAATACACTGGTTTGCGCCAAACATTTCTCCACCTTACCCATTTTAGGCCATGGCTTGCCCCAAAAACACTTGGCTAGGTGATGAAAACCTGTGCAACACGGGTAATATTGACCTCGATTTATAAAGAGATTGCTTAAAAAGCTCACATTTACTTCCTATACGGTTGAAGCTGTCGCTTTATAAGATATGATTAGACACAAATCGGTGGCATTTATAAGGTTATTTCATGGCAAAAGTCGTTAGTAAGGCGAATCAATCTCAGGGTATGTTGATGTTTAAGCTCACCCTGCAACAAAACTTCGCAATAGGGACACTTAAAGTTCGTGAAATTGTACCCTACATGCCAACCACAAAAATCCCGTATTCCCATCACCATGTGATTGGTACGGTGACCATTCGTGATCTCACCGTTCCAGTTATCGACATGTCAGCTGCGGTTGGCTTTCGTCCAATTACGCAAGAAGAATACAAAAACTGCTACCTCATCGTGACCGACTGTTTACGCACTGTGGTTGCGTTTATGGTTCGTAGCATAGAGAAGATCATCGAATGTGATTGGAAAGCCATTGAAACACCACCAGCAAGCGCTGGAAAAAACATCTTCGTAACGGGTATCACTCGTTATGGCGATCAAACAGTTCAAATGCTCGATGTCGAGCTACTGCTTTCTAAAATTTATCCGCAGTATGAAAACGCGAATATCCCGATGCTGACGGATGTAGAGCGTGAACGTCTCAAAGCACTGAATATCTTGTTGGTGGATGACTCATCAATTGCGCGTAAGCAATTAAGTGACGCGCTAGATAGCATCAATATCTCCTATCAAATTTGTAAAAATGGCTCAGATGCACTGCAGTTGATGAAAAATGAGGCAGAAGCAAACCGCCCAATAGATATTCTGGTCAGTGATATTGAAATGCCGGGGCTGGATGGTTACGAGTTAGCGTTTGAAGTGCAAAATGACTCAGCTCTTAATCACTCGTACCGCATTCTG
>NZ_JAWOQR010000044.1:0-2159 GCF_033337445.1 Vibrio sp. YT-15 | reverse complement strand
CGTTCAAATACGCCAGCATCCCGCCACTCCTGAAATCGGCGATGAGCAGAGCTTGACGAGCATATACCGGTGGCATTTAGCGCATTCCACTGGCAACCCGTCCTGAGTACGAAGAAAATGGCGTTCATTGCAGCGCGATTATCAACCCGCTTGCGGTGCGTACCCAGCGGGTGTTGAGTTCTATGTTCCGGGATGAGAGGAGCCATTTTCTCCCAGAGTTCATCACTGATTTGCCACTTATTACCTGCCATACGTTGCCCTCATAAATTATCATTATGTATTATCTGACAATTCCTTTTGGGATAGGTTCTAAGCCTACCATTTGAAATAACGAATTTAACATTCAACGTTGAGTTTTTATCTATCAATTGTAGGTTTTGATATACAATATCTCCTGATAATATTTGGCTGGCTTTATATTTAACTCCTTTCAAACCAATCTTTTCTACCACCTCAAAGTAATCATCTCTATTTATATATTTGGAAACGCTCTTATATGTTCCATTAAAATATGAAATAAGCAATTCCCTGTTAACTCCTACCTCGTTTACATTACCAATTACCACCTTTTTCTCAAACATGTTTATTGCATCAAGATAGAACACCGATCCTATGCCTAAGATGCTTGTAAAGATAATACAGAGAAATGATTTCCTGAATATTTTATTTGTGTTCTCGATAGTGCTATCATGCTCGACCCAATAATCATGAACGATGCCAGCAATTTTATTGCTTAAATTGTTCTCTTTCTTTTCTATCACGGTAGTTTATAACTCTGAAGTAGCATTAGCCGTTTAAATAACATTGAGTATACGCATGGATATTGTCATCATTGAAGATCAGCCTATCATAGCAGAAGCGATTTGCCGAGACTTTCAAAAAACGTCTAACGGTACTCTTACCATTACAACGTTAACTACCCTGGAAGAACTAAAGCAGTTTGATTTTAATGGCTGTCAATTCATCATCAGTGATCTGTATTTAGGTACGTCCATTCACGAAACAATGCATGAGCTTTATAAGCTACGAACACTACACCCAAACGTCTCCATTTCTGTTTTTACCCAATCAACAGACATCCCTAATCTGGAAGCGTTCCTAGCACTTATCAAGGCTAATCACCTGTTTGATAAGCGTTTCATCAGTGACATTTCCCATATTGTTTTGCATGAAGAACCTCAACAGTTTCACGCGAACAAAACGGAGCTAGCCAAAGCTGAAGCGTTCCTGAAAATTGATGGTAATGCCCAATCGATCTTGGAAGAACTAGCTAAGCATGAGCCTCTGACCAGCATTGCAATTGAAAGCAACAAAAGTAAGTCAGCTATCTCACAAGTCATCAAGCGAGTAGAAAACCAAATTGGCTCTAAACGCCACTTTCTGCAATTGTTCTTTAAACAGTTTTAATAGGCTCGGTGCTATAATTACAAACCTCACACAGATAATAGTGCTTCCCTTTTTGCAATCCCTTTAAATCGATCTGTTGATACTTCTCAGATGAGCATTGGGGACACTTGCCACTATTATTTTGTGAGGTAGTTTCGTTCTCATACTTAGCAACACTTTCCAATATTCCATCTATATCTTTTTTATATGATCTCGATGCTTTAACGCGAATCAATTTAATCTGAGCACTTTTAAAAACCGAGTCCTTAACCCTATCTCTTTTCTTCGCTGCTGCTGAATTATGACTCCTGTCATCTAGTTCAATGACGCATAAAATCTCACTTGTTTGTTGATCGAGAAGTACGAAATCAACATGCTTTTTCGCAATGGCATTGAACCCACCAATGTCCTTGTTATTCGTTGGTAAGCAAATATCTGCTAAACGAACTTTACACGCAACATAAACCCCATTTGGCAATCGACGTAATAGCTGCTTGAAGAAGTTCTGTTCACACTTTGTGTTTAAATTCTTAATCGGTTTATATCCACCCCGCTTCTTTCCTCCCTTTGAGCCAATCAATACGCTTAGCACAATGAATAGAGCAATTGCTAACCAAGCATTGGAATTATTCAGTAAGTTTTCCATTGTTCCTCCGTAAAAAAGCCCCTACGATGAGGGGCTATAGATTTCTCAATTGTCGGAGGACATTAAAGTTTGAAACTTTTCTATTTCCGAAGTGCGTTACTATCGTGGCTAAAAGAACCCAATACTG
>NZ_JAWOQR010000043.1:0-2297 GCF_033337445.1 Vibrio sp. YT-15 | reverse complement strand
TTCCTCCTTAGCTCAGTTGGTAGAGCGACGGACTGTTAATCCGCAGGTCGCTGGTTCGAGCCCAGCAGGAGGAGCCATATTAGAAGAAGCCGCATCACTTGATGCGGCTTTTTTGTATTAGTTTAAAGCTAAGCTCTCTCCTACTACCCACGAAATAACATAAGCGCTTTGATTATTAAAAACCGCTTACCGCAAGCTAACTATCGACTCACTAAGTAACCAGAAAATATTAACCACAAACGCGCGTGGCAAATGGTGTATCTTTCAACTAAAAAAAGCCAGGTAAAAACCTAGCTTTTTAATTCAATCGGCCATCTCTGAAATCAGCTTAAACCACCAAGACAAATATACTTTGTCTCCAGATATTCATCGAGTCCTTGCTTAGCACCTTCCCGTCCAACACCCGACTCTTTAACTCCACCAAATGGAGCCACTTCAGTAGAGATGATCCCTTCATTAACTCCAACCATGCCGTACTCTAAACCTTCACTAAAAGCCATAATACGCTTCAAGCTATTCGTATAGAAATAGCAAGCCAAACCATATTCTGTATCGTTCGCCATTTCGAGAACTTGATAATCATTTTCAAAGGTAACAATAGGCAACACAGGCCCGAATAGCTCTTGCTGAACAATCGACATATTCTGCGTCACACTATCCAAAAGAACGGGCTCCATAAAGCGACCAGGCCGTCTCTGTGGAGAGTTAGCAATAGAGGCTCCTTCTTGTACAGCTTGATCGATCACCGCCTCTAGTCGATGCTTAGAGGCCATCGTAATAACAGGACCTAATGTGACACCTTTCTCTAAACCATTTCCAAGCTTTAATTTGCTTAACTTCGACAATACTTTATCAATAAAAGCTTGTTTTACATTTTTATGAACATATAGCCGATTGGTACAAACACATGTTTGCCCTGCATTACGGAACTTCGACGCGACAAGCCCTTCCGCAGCCTCATCTAAGTCTGCATCTTCAAACACGATGAAAGGCGCATTACCACCCAACTCCATCGACACCGCCTTGACTGAATCACTGGCTTGCTTCATCAAAATTTTCCCAACGCGCGTAGACCCCGTAAAAGAGATCTTCTGAATCCTAGGATCAGTACTTAGTACTTGACCAAACTCAGCAGCCTGCTCCGACACCACGACAGAAAGCAGTTCTTTAGGGATACCAGCCTGATAAGCTAATTCAACAACAGCAATTGCAGTGAGAGGGGTAAGCTCTGATGGCTTGATCAACATGCCACAACCTGCCGCTAGGGCTGGTGCTGCTTTTCTTGTAATCATCGCAATAGGGAAGTTCCAAGGTGTAATTGCAGCGCATACTCCCACAGGCTGGCGAATTGCAGATAGACGTCTATCTGTCGTGGGGGCAGGAATAACTTCGCCATAAGCACGTTTTGCTTCTTCTGAGAACCACTCGACAAAAGAGGCACCATACATCACTTCCCCTTTGCTCTCAGCTAAAGGTTTACCCTGCTCTAAGGTAATAATCGTGGCTATGTCTTCTGCATTATCAAGAAGTAGTTGATACCACCCCCTCAAACGACGAGAGCGCTCTTTGGCACTTAATTTAGCCCAACGGACTTGCTCCGTTTTGCACTGACCAATGAGATCATCTAACTCATCAAGAGTACTAGGCTTTAACCGAATTAACTCTTGCTCAGTTGCAGGGTTGATGACCACAATTCCCTCTTCGGAAGACCATTGCTTAAATACAGATTTCAGCGTTTCATTTTTTATTTGTTGCATCATCAAACATACTCCTCAAGAACTCCTCTTAGGTTAATCGCTACTAGCAAGTTCAGCAAAGAAAACAAAGTTTTCTAAAAGGCATTAATTTTCGGAAGACTTAGATCTCTTCCTCACTATATTTCGGGAAATTGCGTAATCCACGCAACGACGGTCCCGCTCTAAACATGGAAGCAATGAATGTTTGAGAAATAAGATGTAGAAAATTATTGTTTAAGAGAGACGCTAACAAAACGCGCAGTGAGGAAGACTATTCATTCTACTACGGTTGAGGGCGAGTGTTATAAAGACTCATTGTTCAAATGACCAATCTTTCAACGAGGACATAATACAAACTCGGAGTAATTGGAAGTGCAGGCAGCAGGCCCATCTTCCTGAGAAACTCATGTGCCAAAAGGGTAAAGAAAGTCGTATTGTCTCGCCTTCAATGTGTAAATGCATTTCTAGGGGACACGACCAAACGAAAAAGCCCCAGTCTTTCGACTGGGGCTTAATATAAGTGGCGGAGTGGACGGGACTCGAACCCGCGACCCCCGGCGT
>NZ_JAWOQR010000042.1:0-2455 GCF_033337445.1 Vibrio sp. YT-15 | reverse complement strand
TCAAATTACTTTTTATGAAGCGATTGATCATGGTGTAGGTCAAGATGAGCTGGTGACTAACGTATTGGTTGAAAGCACTCAAAGTGATGCTGACGGTACACAAGAGGCTGTTGTGGCCCCCCTAGAAATCGCCATCCTTGATACCGATCCAGTGATCGCAAATGAGTCATATAGTGTAACCGAAGGCCAAGTCATTTCTGGCAATGTACTGGAGAATGACATTGATATTGATGGTGACTTGTACATTCGATATGTCAGAGCCGGAGGAGAGATCCAGTCTGTCCCTGATGGTGGCTCAGTAAGTTTTAGTCTAGAGAAGGGTGAATTAACCGTATTTTCAGATGGCTCTTGGCAGTTGAATGCCAGTCGCAACTTAGATCACACGGTTGAGCAAAGTCTCGTTTTTGATTATCTCGCAGCCGATGATTCAAAAGATTACGGTGTAGCAACCGCAACTATCGACATTATAGATGGCCAAGCGGGTTATGTAGGCAGCGCTACTATAAACACAGCAGAAGTACCTCTGGGAGAGGCATTATTAACCACCGAAGGCAGTGTTAATGTGATTGCTGGCTCTGATAACCCTGATCCGACTAGTTTGTATTTTGGTGGGGCATCCATTACTAAGTTAGAGGCATTAGGGCTTACAAGCTCAGTCTCTGATAATGAGCTTAGCTACACGTTAAGTTCCAGTGGGAAGCAAATCACAGCATTTGCCAATGGTGTCACTGTATTTACGTTAACATTGAGTGGCATTGAGTCGGGTAACGATGTACTAGCTTCAATTTCGCTTACTCTTGATCATCCTATCGATCAATTCAATAGTAATGATACGGTAACCTTCCCGTTGACCATTGGAGGGACAGATCTAGACTCCACACCGCTTGTAGAGAATGAAATTGATTTCGTGTTGAAAGATGGTGTTGATCCTACGTTGAGCAACTTGACTGTTGTTGCAATGGAGGAGATTGATCTAGAAAGTGGGGCAATCTTTAAGACAGGGAGCCTTCAACTCGATATCGGGAGTGATTATGTTGACTCTCTTCGATTTAGCGAATTAAACCAGCCCACATTAGTGAGTAGTGAAAGTGAGTTGCTTTACCGTCTGTCTGATGACGGTACGACAATTACTGGCTATATCTTAGAAGGTGGGGTGGAAGTAAATATTTTTCAATCGAAACTATTATCCACATTACCTTTAGAGTCGAGTAGTGAAATAGAGTATTCCTTTGAATTATATCGCTCTTTCGATCTGTCAAAAGATCAAATCCTGGATATACCATTGTTAGTTAATGCAACAGATTCAGACGGTGACACCACCTCCGTAACATTGGATATTACCTTAGAGGCAATTGAAGGTTTGAACGATGATGCCTCTTTAACGGTGGATATTCTTGATGGCGGTGATGGATACGAAAACCAGTTTGAAGTTCCTAGTGTCACGATTCAAGGTGACGCACTCAAGATAAGCGATGAGTGGCTTGTTACTATCACCATTACCGATAGCCTCAATAATTCTATTACTGTTACAACGACCGTAGAGAACGAGGCTTATACCCTATCAGGCGTCGATCTGTCTTCTCTTGCCGAAGGGCCGCTTACGGTGACTTCTGTGGTTTCTGACATTTATGGCAACAACCTGAACGCCGTCGATACGACCATTAAAGATACGCTTGCAACGGTGAACGTCAATTTTGATGGTGGAGGAGATGAGTATTTAAATCAGTACGAAATCGCGACTACTCGCCTCGAAGGGACGATTGAAAACATTGAAGATGGCCAGCGTATCCAAGTTACGGTAACCGACTCGTTAGGAGCGGTCATAAACTTAGAAACAGTGGTGACTGGTGGAAGTTGGTCTCTGGACGACGTTGACCTTTCTGGATTGTCTGAAGGTACGCTGACCGTTGTTGCTGAGAGTATAGATATAGCGGGCAACCCTGCAACCAGTGAAAACACCATCGTCAAAGATACGCTTGCAAGTGTGACGGTGGACGTTGACGATGGCGGAGACGGCTATTTAAACACTGAAGAGCGCCAATCTGTCACTTTGTCAGGGCAAGTCAGTGACGTTGAAAATGGTCAGACGGTTTCTGTCACGGTTCAAGACAGCTTGGGGGTGATGCTCTCGTTCAATACCGTTGTCGTTGATGGTATGTGGCAAGTCGAAGGGGCGAACTTATCCACGTTAGCCGATGGGGCGTTAACCGTATCTGCCTCCGTGAATGATGTGGCGGGCAACCAAGCGAAAGCGATGGATGAGGCTACGACCATAGATGCCACAGCTCCCACCATTGATATAGATACGGATTTTTATATTAGCGGTGGTCTTGCCATTGATGATTTCCGTGAGGGTATAGTCACGGAAATGAGAGGGACAACCAGTGGTGTAGAGCAAGGTCTGGCGGTGACGATTCGGGTAAGTGACGGAGACAGCACGCTGAATTTTACTGGC
>NZ_JAWOQR010000041.1:0-2591 GCF_033337445.1 Vibrio sp. YT-15 | reverse complement strand
GCTTAGCGGAAAGTTCTTTTACCCTCAGCCGAAATGCCTGCCGTTGCTAGACATTGCCAGCCAGTGCCCGTCACTCCGCGGTCTTCACTGCGTGATCGAGTTGATCGACACCCGCCGTGACACGCTCCATGAAGTGCCTGCCTGCGTCTGTTAGCCGAACGCCCCGCGCATGGCGCTCAAATAGCAGGACACCAAGGTTATCCTCCAGCGCTTTCACACGCGCGCTGACGCTCGACTGGCTGATACCAAGTGCCTTGGCCGCATGCCGAAAATTCAGATGCTCGGCGACGGCGATGAACTGAACAAGGGAAATGAGCGGTATCCTGCCAGACAGGATACCGACATTCACGAGGTTTCGATGGTTAGTGCGCCGCATCGGAGCGGGCCTGCTACCAGTCGTCGGTTAGACGACTGGCGACTTCTCGGTGGCAGCCCCACGGAGCCGAAGGAGCACCAGCCCCAACGAAACCAGTACCGCCATCGCCGTGGCGTAACAGATCACGGGCCACGCTGTGTCACCGTTTAAAAGTGCCACCGCCAATGTCCCGACAATGCTGACTATCAGGCTTTGAACGCAGAAGTAGAACGCGACCGCTGATCCCGCGATGTCGTCGAACTCTGCCAAAGCGCCGTTCGCGGTAACGGACACCGTGAAGACAATACCGACCGCGACAACCCACATCGGTAGGATGAAGGTGAGGAATGACGGCGAGCCGTAAAGTTCGCCGATCCCCAACAGGACCGCTCCGCAAACAAGCAACGCCATCCCACGCGCCACGCATCCTGCGATGCCCCATCTGGCGACAAAGGACTTCGCGAAACGGGTTGTCACGATCATTACAAGCGCGACAGTGGCGAAGGCAAAGCTGAATCCGATCTCGGAATATTCCGCTTGGCCTATGAGCACACGGGGAGCCGTCGAGAAGAAGACGAAGTAGGTGCCCATACCGGCGCTAAAGCCGACAGTGTAAACCCAAAAAGCCGGACTCGCGAAGATCGGCAAGACAGATCGGCGCGTCTTGACTTGATCCAGAGGGCGGGTTTCGTGCCACCTGAAACCCGCATTTAGGAGTGCGAGCATCGCCAGTATAGCCAAAGTAATGAATATCGCCTGCCATCCCAAGAACTCGCCGATCAATACTCCGGCGATAGGGCCGAGCGCAGGCACGAACGCCAGCATCGAACTGAAAAGGCCGTAGATGACGACACCCTCAGGACGGTTGGCATAAACGTCGCGAACCGTCGCGAACGTCGCCACCAGCATGGCCGACGCGCCCACTGCTTGAAGTAGACGGAAAGCGACAAAGGCCGGTGCAGTTGAAGACCAAGCTGCTCCCAGAGACGCAATGACGAAAGCCGTTGCGCCCGCAAGTAGAATTGGCCGTCGCCCGATTCTGTCTGAGAGCGGACCAAAAATCACCTGGCCCACGCCGAGCATCACCATATAGAGGCTCAACGTGAGTTGGATCATAGCGGGCGTCGTGTTCAGGATGCCGGGCATCGCTGGAACGACAGGGAGATAAATATCCATCGCCAGTGAAGCGAGGATGTCGAAAGGAGCCATCAGCAGCAGTGCTGCCGGCAGCGTATAGGCCCACGCGGGGCGTGTGGTGGTCATGACGAATCAACCCTCGATTAAGGAATACCGGGCGACGTCTGCTCGTCAGCAATCAGATGAGACTAGCCTTACAGAGCGCCGCAACAACAATACTGGTTGTTGCGGCTTACTTGTCTGCTGACTTGGAATTTCCCATCTGATTACTCCACGCTTACGAATATGAATTGCTACATTTTATCCGATTATCTTTTGCTTCGCAATGCGGCATGGGCGCACTCAGCGTTCCAGCCCCCTCTGCCGCCCTAACTGCCACGACACCGACCCGCCCTGCACGATGCCCATAACCTCGCGGCCGAGTTGGCGGTCGATGATCGGCCGCCACGGGACAAGGGTGAACTCATGGGATTTCTCGACCACGGCGAACTTGCCGCTCGATAGATGCACGGTTCCGGTAAACTTGCCGCTGACGCTCTCGCCGTCCGTGGCGGCGCGGAACGGCAGGCCCTTACTCAAAGCCATATCCGATCCGACGCCGGCTACCTCGCGCTCCCGCAGGATGGCGAGAAGGTTGCGCCGGTAGAAGACGCGGCTGTCCCGGCTGCGGGTGGCGTCGCCCTGTTCGATATGGTGCTCGCGGCGCTGGTCCATGGCTTCGCGGACTTGTTGCCCGAAGCCGGTTGGCGCAAGGTCGGCCGTCTCGCCGTGGATCAGCCGCCGGTCCAGCCAGGTCGCGCCGTCCGATCCGATCTGTTTGTTCAGATCGACCGGGGAAAGGACGCGAACGCTGGCCTGACTGTCTCGGCCGGCGTCATGGGCGGCGGCACGGCTGACCAGATCATCGGGGATGCGCCATTGGTCGGCGTCGATCCGCTCGACGATACCGGCCCGGCGTAGCGCCTCCAGCCGGCGCACATGGGCATCGACATAGCCCTCATAGTCGCCGCCTGGAACGCGGCACGTATAGGAAGAATAAACGCCCTTTTCACCCAAGTCCAACAGCTTTGGACCGCAGTTGACTCTTTCGACACCCCTG
>NZ_JAWOQR010000040.1:0-3041 GCF_033337445.1 Vibrio sp. YT-15 | reverse complement strand
CTCGGCCTCAGATGACGGAGCGTGTGCCCAGGATCAGCCGATGGATTACTTTCCCTGATTGACTGCGCGGCTCCTGGGTGAGATCGTTTCTTTTATATATTTTTCCTGGTATACCAGAGGTACAGCGATCAATCGCATATTTTGTTTTTTCACCGGTTTTTGCTGTGTGGATCTGCGCTATTTTTGTTTGACACGCCTGGAGGAGTGACTGTTTCGTTTACGTGCGCACGGACTAAAAAATAATCAAAAGTCACTTAAAAGTTATTGAAAATGGACAGTATTGTATTTTTCGTTAGTTGAGACTGTGACTTTATTTTGGGGATTGTAAAGACTGAGATTGGTTTTATGATGTGACCTTTTTTTTTTTCATTTAAACCTACGCATGACGTGCGCATAGGTGCTGGGGGGAGGAATTAATTAAACGTGTGTTATTTGAATTTATACACTCTGTCGAGAGTTTCATATATCTTTATTCCTTAATATTTGTTGTTGTTTTTTCTGGGGGGATAAATATATTTTTGTTTTTCCCAAAGGTTTTCTATTTTCCTGAAAAGACCCCCCTTGTATAGTTAACGCTTACTTGAGGAAAGGTAAAGTGTTACAGCCCGACCGCGAGTTTTACTTGCCCCGGGCAATCGGGCAATCCTTATTGTTGAGCTCTGCTGTGTGTGCCGTACTTCTACTGTTATTATACAGATATGATTATTGTCACATTTGTATACTATTAGATATTAATATATACTTCCCACATGTTGTACCACAATAGCCAGAATCATAAGTCAAACTCAATTTTAAAAACTGTAAAGGGTTCTTATGAAGGTGGTGTGAGCATATATTTTGAAAGTTGTGGACATAAGCCATGTGACCTAATGAAACTTTGACATGTGTGATGATCAAACAACACATCCATATTCATTTGAAATCATGTGACCTAGTGAAAGCTTGACTGATATGTACTAACTGCTTTGAGGATCTAAGTGCAGCAATCACACACAAATATATACTAGTTAATGTCAGTGGAGAAAGTGAGCAGGACTGCATGTATTCCAGTTCTTCATAAGGTGAAAGAGTTTCACCAGGATATCTTGTATTTACAGGTTTTTGGTATCAGGCATTTCTTTCAAAGTTTTAGGAATGGGTTAGGTAAATGTTATACTGTCATGTCTGTGTGACCACACACACTTCACTTTGACACACAGACTGTCAGTGAAGCCTTTGTTATGCTAATGAATGACAGTTGCAACTCTCACAGACAGCAGAATGGCTTGAAACTTTCTCAAACAAATCCTTCCAGATTCCAAACCGTGGGTCCCATCTTCAATCTGAAAGCATCACCAGATAGATACATTTGTTCTGAACGCAAACATATAAAGCTTGTATGTCTATGGACTGAAAAATGTCACCTTAATCACAAGTTTACAGTGTGTTGGCCCTCATCTTTTCTTCCAGAGATCATCATGAGGAGTTGTGTCCTGCACCTTCTAACGCTTCTTAAATCCAAACCGTTCAAGTTATGACAAAGTCCTTCACAAGTAATGTTCAGCAGGGGTAGAGCTGTAATTTGTGCAAGTTTGAAGCAGTTATGATAAACGGTGTAGGAGCAAATAATTTTTGTTTGACAGAATTTGTCCAAAACGTCACCTTACATTCAAATAACAACTGCGCACTTCCTGTTGGAGTTAGGTCAGGGGTTGCAGCACGACATTTGTAGGTCTTGATGAGACGAACGAGACAGTTTTGGTTTGGTCTTTCTAAGTGGTTCCTACCCGTCTCACCGGGCATTTTCGTGGGTCCAGGTGGCACAACAAATCCTCAGGAGGGTTGGGAGCACATCACCTGTGACGCGCCATTACATCCAAACCATTTGAGGATTGAAAAAGTTACGCACAATAATTGATAAGGACACAATGAAGAATAATGTGTGCGAGTTTGAAGCCGATACGATAAACGGTGTCGGACCCTTTGATTTTTAAAGGAATTTTTTTTTTTTCGGAAAAATCTTACTTTGAAAGGAATTATCTCACTTCCTGTTGGATTTAGGGCATGGGTGCAAGTGCGTGATTTGTAGGTCTTGATGAGACGAACACGGCTGTTTTGGTTCGATCTTCCTACGACGTTCCTACTGGCTGCAGCGGCCATTTTAGTGGTCTAGACTGATAGGTGGCGCTAGAGAGCCCATTTTGGCACTTTTCAGATTAATTTTTTCATTCTATAAAATTTTTCGCCAGTCCTGACATGCGTGCCAATTTTGGTGAGGTTGAGAGCATGTTTAGGGGAAAAAATTCCAGTTTAAAGTCGCGTACGCTGAAAGAAAGAAAGAAACAATAATAATTAAAGCTGCAAAGCAGCGTTGGGAGGGACCTCGGCCCCCCGCCGTCGTCCCCCAGCTCAAGTTGCAGACGTAAGCCATGTGACCTGATGAAACTTTGACATGTGCGATGATCAAACAACACACACACACACACACACACACACACACACACACAAACACACACAGGCCTGTGTCTGTCAGAGTGAAGCCATTGTTATGCTAATTAATGACCACGTACTTAGGTGACAGCACAGGCACTTCAAGCTCAGTTTGACTAATGACTAATGATAACAAAATCAGCAGGAGTCATTTCACACTACAGCAGCAACACAACCTCACACGTCACACCATCCAGGCACCGCTGTGATAGAAGTTAACCTGCTGCATATTTCTTTGTTACTCAGGACTGTCTTAAGTTACTGAATTTATGCAGATCAGTCATTTCTTTGAACATCACTTTTTGTCTTAACGTTCAAATATTACACTGCACGAATTCATCCTCAGCTCAAATCAAACCTCTGTGGTTTTTATATTTATTTGTTTTAATAACACTGTGCACAAGGATCATGAGCATGAGTGATCTTTATTGGCTGTTGTGAGGATCAAAGTGTTGAATGTAACATTTCCTCAAAGATGTATATTCTTTCCTGATCTTTGTAACACTGTTACTGACTTGTACTTGAAATGAGGTGATTTACTGCAACCCTCCAGGTCAGTCTCTTGGGTTCAG
>NZ_JAWOQR010000003.1:0-487486 GCF_033337445.1 Vibrio sp. YT-15 | reverse complement strand
GCCAGTAAAATTCAGCGTGCTGTCTCCGTCACTTACCCGAATCGTCACCGCCAGACCTTGCTCTACACCACTGGTTGCTCCTCTCATTTCCGTGACTATACCCTCACGGAAATCATCAATGGCAAGACCACCGCTAATATAAAAATCCGTATCGATATCAATGGTGGGAGCAGTGGCATCTATGGTCGTAGCCTCATCCATCGCTTTCGCTTGGTTGCCCGCCACATCATTCACGGAGGCTGATACGGTTAACGCCCCATCGGCTAACGTGGATAAGTTCGCCCCTTCGACTTGCCACATACCATCAACGACAACGGCATTGAACGAGAGCATCGCCCCCAAGCTGTCTTGAACCGTGACAGAAACCGTCTGACCATTTTCAACATCACTGACTTGCCCTGACAAAGTGACAGATTGGCGCTCTTCAATGTTTAAATAGCCGTCTCCGCCATCGTCAACGTCCACCGTCACACTTGCGAGCGTATCTTTGATGATGGTGTTTTCACTGGTTGCAGGGTTGCCCGCTATATCTATACTCTCAGCAACAACGGTCAGCGTACCTTCAGACAATCCAGAAAGGTCAACGTCGTCCAGAGACCAACTTCCACCAGTCACCACTGTTTCTAAGTTTATGACCGCTCCTAACGAGTCGGTTACCGTAACTTGGATACGCTGGCCATCTTCAATGTTTTCAATCGTCCCTTCGAGGCGAGTAGTCGCGATTTCGTACTGATTTAAATACTCATCCCCTCCACCATCAAAATTGACGTTCACCGTTGCAAGCGTATCTTTAATGGTCGTATCGACGGCGTTCAGGTTATTGCCATAAATGTCAGAAACCACAGAAGTCACCGTAAGCGGCCCTTCGGCAAGAGAAGACAGATCAACGCCTGATAGGGTATAAGACTCGTTCTCTACGGTCGTTGTAACAGTAATAGAATTATTGAGGCTATCGGTAATGGTGATAGTAACAAGCCACTCATCGCTTATCTTGAGTGCGTCACCTTGAATCGTGACACTAGGAACTTCAAACTGGTTTTCGTATCCATCACCGCCATCAAGAATATCCACCGTTAATATAGCATCGGGATTCAACCGCTCAGGAGCCTGAGTCTCAGAAGTTGGGTTCTCTCTTTCTTGCACTGCTGGCCTAGTAACATAGCCATTAGAAACGAGTTGCTCAGGTAAAACAGCGCGAATATAGGCAACAAAACTTAACCCACCAGAAGACTCACTAAAATCTCGAACGCTCTGATTAAAAGTGGATTCAATACCGTTTTGAGATGCAATTAAAAGATCATTCGAACTCGATTCATCCTCACTTGTTGTATCTTCATTAAATGCAATATCGAGAATGTCAGTATTAAGAACAACCACCTCTACTTCTGGAACTAATTGTTCGTTGGGCAACATTTGGATCCAAGAACCGTCACTTAAAACCGCCCAAAGAACATTACCGATTTGAATGTAGAGTATTGGCTGCATAATTCGCCCCATATGAAACAACGAACTTTAAGTATGGTCGACGAATATGACTGTTCAAATGAAACTAGAAAAAACATGGCCCTAAATGGCTCTAATGAGATATTGAACCAAAAACATACCTCATGTATGCGAGAAAGAGCCATTGGGGTAAACTACTTCTGGCGTAACCCATCCACTGGAAATTGATTGAAATTCCCCTTGCTACAATCGGGCTCATATCCAAATGGAGCAGGGAAAGGAATCGTATCGCAGCTTGTTGAAACGGAAGATTCAAACTTTACTCTCTTTCCTATCATGATAGGAAATAACCATGTGGCATTATTTCTTAAATCAAACTCCTCTTTAGGGTCATCAATCAAATTGTATATTTCAGGGATCTGTAATGGGCGCCCTTTCTCCGGCATGATATCTTGATCAATAAAGTGCATCTTGTAATTTTCCCACTTATAAGCGTAGGTTTCAGATCCATTGTTAACGATAAAACCATCTCGATTAGACTTTTCACTATCTCCCTTTAAAAAGGCCCACTGATCAATACTATCTATTGTTCTATCGCTTGGTAATTTGTATCCACCGACATGAGAAAGTGAGGCAAATAGATCCACAACATGGATAATTTCATCACTCACTCTGCCCGGTTTGATGTGGTTAGGCCAAGAGGCAATAAATGGTGTTCGGAGAGAGCCTTCAAGAGCCGTAAAGTATGCACCACGCCATGGCCCGCTAGAGCCTTGGTATGGCATATGCCACTCTGGACCGTTGTCAGAAAACCAAATCACTAGTGTATTGTCTTTAATTCCTGCTTTTTCTATTGCACCAATAACTTGCCCAGCTCGAAAATCTATCTCAGCTAACACATCTGAGTAATTTCCTTTACCTGTTTTACCAATAAAATCAGGATGAGGTAGCGTCGGTAAATGTGGTTGAGTAAAAGTAATTACAGAGAAAAATGGCTTATTCTCTTTCACATTTCGATTTATAAAATTTGTGGCATGTTCAACTAGCTCACTATCAATCGTTCTACGTGAGTCCAAATTATATTCTTTGACCCCTTTAGGATCCTGCCCTGCTCTAGCTGAAAGGATTTGAGGTTTAGGTAATATAGCTTTATAACCGGGTTGAGAGCTATATTCTGACTCATCCGTCGTATTTGCAATGCCATACCATTCATCAAAGCCTTGATCCGTTGGAAAGCGCCTTTTTTGGTCTCCCAAATGCCATTTCCCGTAAAGGCTCGTGTTATATCCTTGTTCCTTAAACTTCTCTGCAATGGTTATCTCCCAGTTCACCATACCGTAAGGCACTCCCCAAACAACCTTATCTGTCCCAGATCTAAGCGCTCGCCTCCCCGTCATGAATGAGGAGCGAGTTGGCGTGCATTGCGGTTCCACATTAAAATTAGTAAGGCGTACACCTTCTCTAGCAAGTTGATCTAAGTTTTTAGTTTCAACACCTCTGGTACTCCCATAGGAACTTAGTTCCCCCCACCCAAGGTTATCAACCAACATTACCACGACATTTGGTGTCTCTTCCGCAACCACTTCTAACGGGATACATAGAAACAGGATAGTTGCTAGTTTATTTTTCATAGTGTCGCCTTTCATTGAAATTCAATCCTGTAAGTGCGTCTTATCACACTTAAAACACACTAAAGTCTAGTCCATGTTAGTTAACATTTTTGAAAAACAGGGATTACTTGGAAGCAACAAAAAACCTCTACTATATTCAACTGACTACATTGTCTCATTTGGTGTCATCTCACTCGACTTCGCCATGATGAACACAATTAGTAACGTTATATAACGATAATGGATTCATTTATCGCGGAGGATTTTCATGCGAAACTCGATTAAAAAGGTAATGGCATTGGTCGGTACATTAGCTGCGTCCACAGCCTTTGCTGCCGATAAGCCCAACATCCTTGTGTTCTGGGGTGACGATGTAGGTGTATACAACATTAGTGCGTATCACAATGGTATGATGGGAGGGAAGACTCCTAACATTGATAAAATCGCCAATGAAGGTGCCATTTTCACAGACGCTTACGCACAACAGAGTTGTACTGCCGGACGAGCCTCATTTATTCTGGGTCAACATCCGTTTCGTACCGGTCTATTGACTATTGGTATGCCCGGCGCAAAAGAGGGTATTCAATCGAAAGATCCTACTATCGCAGAGTTACTTAAAAATCACGGCTATGTGTCTGGTCAGTTTGGTAAAAACCACCTTGGTGATCAAGATGAGCACCTACCAACTAACCATGGGTTTGATGAGTTCTTTGGTAACCTATACCATTTAAACGCGGAAGAAGAGCCTGAGTCTGAGTTTTATCCAAAAGATCCAGAGTTTCGTAAAAAATTCGGACCTCGAGGCGTGTTGAAGGCGACTGCGGATGGCAAAATCGAGGACACAGGTCCCCTTACTCGTAAGCGTATGGAAAACGTAGACCGAGAGTTCATGGATGCTAGCTTGGCCTTTATGGAAAAAGCAGTAAAAGAAGACAAACCATTCTTTATTTGGCATAACTCAACCCGTATGCACGTCTGGACACATTTGAGTGAAGAATATCAAGGGAAGTCAGGTTACGGCTTATACGCCGATGGCATGATGGACCTAGATGATCAAGTAGGTGTGATGCTTGATAAACTTGAAGAGCTAGGCGTAGCAGATAACACCATTGTTGTTTTTAGTACCGATAATGGCGCTGAGAAATTTACCTGGCCAGATGGTGGTACTACACCGTTCAAGGGCGAAAAAGGTACGACTTGGGAAGGCGGATTCCGCGTTCCGATGATGGTACGCTGGCCTGGAAACATTAAACCAGGAACGGTTATCAACGATATCTTTTCACAAGAAGACTGGATGCCAACTCTACTCGCAGCTGTGGGCGAACCAGATGTGAAAGAAAAACTATTGAAGGGTCATAAAGCAGCGGGCAAAACCTTTAAAGCACATTTAGATGGCTACAACCAACTTGATCTGCTGACTGGTAAAGCTGATGAAGGCGCACGCAAAGAAATCTTTTACTTCGATGCTGGTGGTAATTTAAACGCCGTTCGTTATAAAGACTGGAAGATCCACTTCAGTATTATGGAGGGTGCCATTAATGAGGCATACCGCAAAACACCTAGTTGGCCTTTGATTGTAAACCTTCGTATGGATCCATTTGAGGTCGGTCCAGATGCAGCACTTTACGTCAGACATTTTTACGCTGATCAAATGTGGATGTTCGTTCCTGCTCAAGCTATCGTGCGTAAGTTCCTAGAGACATTTAAGGAGTTCCCTGCAACGAAAGGTAGCTCGTTAAGTATTGAAAAAGTGGTAGAAACAATGACACAGCAACCTAGAAACTAGACCCTAGGTATCGAAGCTACTGTGGAATTAACTAAGGCCTCAATTGTGAGGCCTTTTATTTCGTTGCAATTGTTTGGTTGCAGCAATTTATGATCAAACAAAGATTATCATTTAGTGCTCTCTTTAAACACTTGATTCCAATCTTGTTTCATATCGACAAATAGCCAACCTTGCTCTTCACCTACTTTAAACGATTTATCTAACTTACCAACATGAGAATCTTTATCATACGCCCATTCGCGCTTGTCATCCGTGTGATGGATAATCGCAGAAAATCTTGGACCTGAACCTGCTTTCGTCCACTCTAACATCTGTAAATCACCATCAGAATTACCAAACGCCATTACCGGACGTTTGCCAATGAAGTTTTGGATCGTCACAGGCTTTACTGCTTTGTCATTGACAAAGTCTATTTCCGGCATGCGTTGGATGGTAGGTTTTCCATCAACACTTTGATATTCCGCCTTTAACGTCGTTCCCACGATGTTTTGCGTTGGAATGCCGTATACTTCCGGCGCCCAAACGCGCATAAATTCAATTCCGCCTCCAGAAACGATGTAGGTCTGATAGTCGTTAGCTCTTAAATAGTCGAGCAGTTCGAGCATAGGTTGATAGACCATTTCAGTGTATGGTCTACCCGTTGTTGGATGGACAGCCGTTTTCAACCATTCCTTAACTTCTTGATGAAACTGTTCAGTAGACATTCCAGAATGGGTTGCCATAACAAGCTTCATTACACCTTCGAGTCCTTGTTTACCAATCCCCTCCATGTCACCTTTTAATGCGGAAGCAAAGGGTTCGGTTGTCTTCCAATCAGGATGCTCAGAGGCCATTTCTTTTACTCTATCGATCGCAAAAAACAACTGTAGATAAACAGGCTTTTCTGCCCAAAGTGTTCCATCATTATCAAACGTCGCGATTCGTTGGCTTTCAGGAACATAGGAATCCGAACCTTGGGTCGTTGTTTTCGTAACAAACGCCATAATAGCTTGCTTAGCGTCAGTGTTGTTCCATGACGGAAGTGGATCTTGCATATCAGCAGCAACAGCGTAACTAGACAGAGCAAAACCTGTTGCTAAGACAATCGTCTTTAACTTTATAGCCATCTTAATTCCTTATATTGAGGTGCTAGGTGCGAATCCAATCAAAAGTATAGTTCAATTGAAACAGGCGCATATTGAACTGACATATCCAACGGCCACCAAAGAGTGACACCGTCACTAAATTGGTTCACTATTTTATTGAAATAGGAACATGGAATTTACCGATTAGAGTTTAAGTTCATTGGCTTCAACTGATGTAGAGGCACTTTTACGTCCCTTTTTCTGGTTGAGCTCTTCAATAACATAGTCGGGAGCGACCTTCGTTAGCTCTGTTAAACAGTCATCCGTTTTAGGGTTGCCGTATCTGACATAGATGTCACACACGGCATACAATTGTTCTGGAGCACCGGATATCAAATACGCTTGCTCAAAAGCGTTGACAGACTTCTTCAAGTCTAACTCTTCTTGCAGAACACCATTTAAATACCAAAAGTAACTGTTCGTCTTTGCCATCGTCGCAGCTTTGTCTATTTCAAACGCCGCTTCTTTCTTTTTGTCTAATCTAACCAAAGCGAGAGATTTAGAATAATGCAGCGAGGCATCTTCTGAATTTAGCTTGATACCCTCGTCAAGCACGTTGATAGCTTTTTGGTCTAGCTGTTGCGCTCGGAAGTTGTCTGCATAGCTTAACCAAACTTGAGGGTTGTTTGGCTCAAGCTTAGTTAACTCTGGGTATATCAGCGCCGCTTTATCCCAATCACGATGCCAACGGTAAACGTCTGCAAGTAATAACTTGGAAACATTATCGTTCTTACTGGACAAGTGTACTGTCAGCTCTGAAACAGGCCCTTCAAGTGACTGCTGTTGCTCTGAACTCAAATTGGCGTAATCTCGAACGAGGTTAATCGCTGCTGTAATTCGCACCATGGCGGCGTCATCACTCAATAATGGTGAAATCAAACGCCAACGGTGCTCAATCATATATGGTTGTGCTCCCACGATCGCAGCTTCGCGAATACCTGCATCTTCATCCTGCAACCCACGCGCAACTGCAACCAATGCATTTTGGCTTGGATAGTTGGCTAACTCACGTAAAGCATCAATACGTTTTTCTGAAGACAACTTTTTATTTTGCGCATCATAAGACAGCTTTTCGACTCGTTGCGCCGGTGTCATTTGAGCTTCTTGTGGAGTGACAACCGTTGTCGGCGATACTTGATCTGGGTCTAGCAATGTTGTTTCTTGTGCCACCACGGCTTGACTCGTAGCAATGCCGATCGAGATCACGAGTAATGATTTAGAGAGCAGCTTAATTTTTTGCATTCAATAACCTATATTCTTTCATTTCCGGGCCTGTAGCAGGCGTAGTGACTATCTTAAAACTTCATTTCAAACACAGTCTGTGTTTGAGTAGCTTGCTGGCGTAGAATCTGGTCACTGTATTTACCGTGAACCACTGGGTTACCTGTCGCTCGTAAGATGTACGCCATCGACTGATCAACATGGGTAAAAAACTTCTTCCAACCCGCGCAGAGATAATTAAGACCAGGCTCACCTTGCCTAGTACGGATAAAACGGTTTTTGGGACATTCTCCAAAACATGCAAATTGATAATCACATTGAAGGCACTGTTGGGGCAGCGTACGACTTTTAGCAAACCCAAATTTCTGCTGCTCAGAGCTATAAGCGAGCGTATCGAGCTTTTCGTGATGAATGTTTCCAACCTTATATTCTGGGTACACGTAATGATCACACGCAAACACATCACCATTAGGCTCCATTGCTAAGCCTTTCCCGCAGATTTCACCTAACGTACACAGTGGGTTTTTTCTGCCCATCCAGGTTTCGATACTGGCTTCAAAGTACTGAACAAACACGTTGCCGATATCGTGTAAAACCCATTCATTGAAAATCGCGATCAGAAAATTTCCCCATGCTTCATCCGCAACGCAAAAAGGCTCAACAACGGCATCTTTATGACCTGGGATCAACCGTTTATCTCCTTGCTTTAGTTGCTCGTTTGGCTCCCAAGTTTGAGGGGCGGTTGTTCTGAATGTTTTCTGCTCAACTATTGGAATAAACTGCATTTGAGGGGAGCGTACTTCATCTCGCAAGAATCGGTACACTTCAAGTGGGTTACGGCTGGTCAAGTTGTTAACACAAGTGAGCGTAGCAAACTTTACTTCGTGCTTATGTAATAGTTCAACCGCATTCATAACTTGCCGGAATGTGCCTCTACCAGCTCGGTTTGTTCGATAAGCGTTGTGCATCATTTCTGGACCATCAATGCTTAAACCGACGAGAAAGTTGTTCGCCTTTAAAAACTCACACCATTCATCGTTAAGCAGTGTGCCATTAGTCTGGAGATCATTGGAGATCGTAATGCCATCGGGACGGTATTTATTCTGTAGCTCAACAATTGTCTTGAAATAATCCAAACCTAGCATTGTCGGCTCACCACCCTGCCAAGAGAAAATGATTTCAGGTGTATTCTGTCCCGCTATATATTGACGGATATAGGTCTCTAGCGTTTCCTCATCCATGACTGGTGAGCAGCCTGGCTTGTACTCAAGTAAATCTTGTTTGCTTAGGTAATAACAATAGGTGCAATCGATATTGCACACTGCACCGATAGGTTTCGCCATGACATGTAATCGCTTGGATGCTTTTCCATTGAACTGCGGACCTTGAGTTATGTGCATTCATCACCTTCTTAGTTGCTAGCCTGTGCCCAACGGCGTTAAGACTAATTATTAAGTTAATCGCCTAGTGTGATGATAATGTTCAATTATTCGTGGCGCTTGTTATAGTGTGTATAACTGTTTTTCATAGACTTGCCTGATAAAATTCTTTGATCATAAATGTTGATGGAGCTCCCCTATGAAGCATTCCAAAAGTAATACTCTTTACCTTGGTGCCGCTATTTCGATTTCGCTAATTATGACTGGATGTGCAACAACACAACCTAGCCCTCTTGCTCAAAAAATCGATCAAGATATGGTTCTTATTGAAGGCGGACAATTTACGATGGGCTCGGATAATCCATCAGCAAATAAATCCGAGCGCCCGGCCCGCACCGTTCGCGTGGAAGATTTCTATTTGGCAAAATTTGAGGTAACCCAAGAGTTATTCGAATCGGTTACAGGCTCTTCTCTGAGTTATTTTAGAAACCCAAATACGCCCGTGAATAACATTAGCTGGCAACAAGCCAATTATTTTATAAAGAAATTGAATGAAAAAACGGGAGAGCACTATCGTTTACCCACAGAAGCAGAATGGGAGTTTGCAGCGAAAGGGGGGAATCTAAGTCAAGGATTCACTTACGCGGGGTCTGATGATATTAACGACGTTGCCTGGTATGCCAGTAACTCAAACAATAAGGCACACAAGGTAGGTCAGAAAAAACCGAATGAGCTTGGCTTATACGATATGACGGGTAATGTTGGTGAGTTTGTTATTGATGCGTTTGATGAAGGCTATTACAAATCAGCACCAAGTGATAATCCGGTAAACGCAAAAGATGAAAAAGAAAGCCTTGCACACAAGTCTGTACGAGGTGGTAGCTTTGCCTATGATGCTGACGAATCCGAAAACTATCGTCGCGATTTTGCTAGCCAGTCAGTCATCATGTCCGACATGGGGCTGAGATTAGCGAAAGACGCTGATTAAACTAAGCAAGAAAAAAGTGGAGCGATAAAAGCTCCACTTTTGGTAATTAGCTCCTATTGACCCCGACAATAGAGGCTTTAAGCTGATCAATAGCTTGTTTAGGTGCATAGTGACTAAGCTCTTGTATGCACCTATCGAAAGCAAAAGCGACAGCACCTTTTTTATGATTTCTCGCTAGAACCTCGCATTGAGCATACAAGTGCTGTGGATTGCCACCGACTTCAAATGCTGTTTGCAACGCTTTACTGGCTTCTAGAACATCGCTTTTTTCTAGGGCTAGACCGTACACGTACCAATAATGAGCATTAGTTTCACCAATTTCTGCGGCGCGTCTAAGTAGCTTTTTCGCATCATCAGCTTTGCCTTGACGCAACAAAGAAAGACCTGCGCTGTATGGTAACGTGCTGGATTTAGGTTGAGCTTTCATCCCTTGTTGTAGCACCGTGAGCGCAGCTTCTTCTTTACCTAGGTGACGATACAAATCTGCTAAGTTAACGTAGCTATTTTCGAAATAGGGTTCGATGCTGATCGCTTGTTTATACAGCTCGGCCGCTTTGTCGATTTCACCTAAGCTGCGGTACACATTCGCCAAATTGGTTCTTCCGAAACCACGATCGGCATTAAACTCTTGAATTTCCATGTACTCTTCTAAAGGTGATTTAATGATATCTTTTTGTAAAGGGGTCATTTGTGCGTAGTTCGCTACCAGCACCGAGGCAGCTTCCGCTCTCACTGAAAGCACCGGGTCACCAAGCAATGGCTCTAGAATCCGCCACCGATCATGAAATTCATAACCAGACGAGCCTGAAATTGCCCCTAATCGAACCATTTCATTCTCATTCTTAACGGCCCTAGCCAAAGATACTGTTGTATTTTGGTCAGTGTTGCCCCCCATTCTCTCCAGGGCTGAGGCGCGAATAATGTCTTTTAAAGACGAATCCTGAGCAGAGTATGCCAACGCATTTGCTGCTCCTTGATGACCAATTGAATCCGCATAAAATGCGACAGCAAAATGTTGCTGATTACGATACTTCGAATTCGGGTACCATTCTGCTATCTGTTCATCGGCCCATTGATTGCTTTTATCTTCATGGCATGACATGCAAACATTGGGCGTTCCAATATGTTTGCTCAAATCCGGTCGTGGAATATGCCAACTGTGGTCTCTACGAGGATCGACTTGCATGTAAGTCGTTTCTGGCATGTGACAGGTCGTACATTGCGATGCTTCAGATCCAGCCTTATGAAAGGTATGCTTTTCAGGTGTATATTCAGATGCAATATGGCATTGCGAACATACTGCCTCTTCTGGGATCGTTAATTCTGCCGTGTGTGGATCATGGCAATTAGTGCACGTGACCCCCTTCTCCGCCATTTCAGATTGAAGAAACGAACCATAAACATAATCTTCGTCGTAAATCTGTCCATCATGATAGTAGAGTTCAGGTGTTATAAGACTTAAGCGATATTTATCAAAAAAGGAACCTTTAACATGATCACCTGTTTCATTTAACTGGGTTCGGCGACTATGGCATTGAGCGCATGTTTGCACTTGATTGGTTGCTTCAATTGATTTCGGCTGTAACGTACTATGGCCTTCCTCAAACACCCAGTCCGACACTGCTTTAGACAAGTTTCGATCAAAGCCATAATGGCTGTCATGCTCAAAAGAAGTGCCAGCATTTTTGTATTTCTTGGCCAGTTCTATGTGCTGACTAGCGGGACCATGGCATGCTTCGCATCCCACATTAATCTCTGACCATGAGCTGTTGTAAGTGTTTTTGTCAGCGTCGTAATTCTTCTTTAGGTTCGTTGAATGGCAATCAGCACACATGAAGTTCCAATTTTGCCCGGTATTGGTCCAATAGAATTCATCCGTTGTTGTCGTTTCTGGATAAAGATGAAACCAACGCTGTCCCCCTTCAACTTTAGCTCTTGTGTCCCAAGCAAAAGGAATAAGCTGCACGCGGCCATCTTCAAACTCGACCATGTACTGCTGTAATGGTTCCCAGCCAAATGTATAGCTGATCTTATAGTCATGCCATTGCCCGTCAGAGCCTTGAATGTTGACCCAATATTCGCCGCCTTTTTTAAAAAAACGATTAGGCATTCCTTTGTGTGTTACAACATGGTTATCAAAATTACCACGCACAGAGGTTGTACTTGCATGCTTCATGGCCATATCGTGATGTGACCCTTTCCAGGCCTCCACCTCGTTTTGGTGGCAATCTATACAAGCTTGTGTGCCAGCATATTCTGGATTTAAGCCTAAAGGAATATTTGGTTTCTCTGTTAATAACTCTTGAGAAAAAGCCATAAAACTGACAACAACGTTGACCAGCAATAAAATGCGAAACCGGCCTGCCCACTGACTCATAGATATCCTTATATTTATAATGTACAACCTAAATCAATATAGACACTAAATCACTGGTTATACAAATAATTACAAGCAATACATAACGACTTTAGTATTGCTTTAGGACCGTAAAACAAGCGAGCATCCTATTGCTTTTCATTTCCATCCCCTCTTCTACTACGCAATAAAAATAAGGCTCTTAAGTGATCTAAATCTACTTTACGAATCTCAACAAACTAATAGAACAATCCTATTTCTTCTTAATTAACAAATGGTTACAACCTAGCAATAACTTATGGTTATATCGAGTATAAGAGGATTTTTCTATATACATCATTAACTTATGCAGCAACTAAGCATAAGGCTCACTTGTGCTTATCTTTACTCTCAACAATCTGGAGTTTTTATGGCAAATCAATTGAGCAAAATCGCTGTGGGCGCAGGACTGTTAGCGGCGTCCAGTGCTGCTATGGCAGCCGACAAACCGAATATTCTGGCAATTTTTGGTGACGATATCGGCTACTGGAATATCAGCGCATACAACCAAGGTATGATGAGTTACAAAACGCCAAACATCGACCGTATCGCGAATGAAGGTGCGTTGTTCACAGATCACTACGGACAACAGTCTTGTACTGCTGGTCGCGCGGCCTTTATTACGGGTGAAGAGCCATTTCGTACGGGTTTGTTAACAATTGGTATGCCAGGCTCTGACCACGGCATACCTGATTGGGCGCCAACCATTGCAGATCTGTTAAAAGAACAAGGTTACATGACGGGTCAATTTGGTAAAAACCACTTAGGTGACCAAGATAAGCACTTACCGACCAAACACGGCTTTGACGAATTCTTCGGTAACTTATATCACCTAAACGCAGAAGAAGAACCTGAAACTTATTACTACCCTAAAGACCCAGAGTTTCGTAAAAACTATGGCCCTCGTGGTGTCATTAAGTCTTATGCCGACGGTAAGATTGAAGACACTGGCCCGATGACACGAAAACGTATGGAGCACGCAGATGAAGAGTTCCTAGAGAGCTCTTTGGCATTTATGGAAAAAGCAGTTAAGGCGGATAAACCCTTCTTTATTTGGCATAACGCCACTCGTATGCACGTTTGGACTCGCTTGCAGGAAAAATACCAAGGTAAATCAGGCGTAAGCATTTATGCCGATGGTATGCTGGAACACGATGATCATGTAGGTGTTTTACTCGACAAGCTGGATGAGCTAGGTGTTGCAGACAACACTATCGTTATCTACTCAACGGACAACGGCGCAGAAACCATGACTTGGCCAGATGGTGGCGCAACACCATTCCATGGTGAAAAAGGTACAACTTGGGAAGGCGGTATGCGTGTTCCTCAACTGGTTCGTTGGCCAGGCGTAATTAAGCCAGGAACCAAGATCAATGAAATGATGGCACACCAAGACTGGTTGCCTACATTATTGGCAGCTGCTGGCGTACCTGATGTAAAAGAAAAACTGGCAGAAGGCTACAAAGCAAATGGCAAAGAGTGGCGTGTACATTTAGATGGTTATAACTTCATGCCATACTTTGAAGGTAAGGAAGAAAAAGGCCCTCGTGAGTCGCTGCTTTACTTTACGTCTAATGGTGAATTAAACGCTGTCCGCTGGAATGACTGGAAACTTCACTTTGCAACGCTTGAAGGGAACCTAAGTAACGCAGTTCGTTTTGCTCCGAACTGGCCTAAAATCATCCACCTACGCGCTGACCCATTCGAAAAAGGCCCAAGCGAATCACAAATGTACTTGCGTTGGATGGCTGACAACATGTGGCTATTTGTACCTGTACAAGACGTTGTGGGGGAGTTCTTTAAAACACTTCCAGAATACCCAATGCAACGTGGCACAGCGATGAACCCTGCTTCACTAAACTACAACTCTCTAAAAATGCAAGAGAAGCTGCAACAACTAGACAAAGTTGAACAAGAAATCAGCAAGTTTAAGTAAACTAAGTTAACGTAAGTTAATCAGTAACATAAGCCAGCAGACCATTCTGCTGGCTTATGTGTATCGCCACATAGGAACTTACTTCAATCGCCTGTTTAGCCTATACAAAGTGGGCATTGTGAGTACAAACTGAAAAACAAAAAAGGAGAGCTAACCTGCTCTCCTTTGTATTTTAACCGTGGATAAACTAAGCCACATTAACCGATTTAGCTAAACTGCTACTTTGGAAAAACTCATCATGCAATGCGCAAATCGCGTGCTGGTATTCCTTATCACCGACAACAAATTGAACATTTACATTTCTCAACGATGAGTGCAGTGCAACTGGCGTAACGCCATTATTCATCAATGCAAGTACACCTTTTGCCAACGTCTTGTTGGTATCAATTTGAGAACCAATGGCTGAGATAAGCGCGACCATACGGCCTTTAATCGAGGCATTCGGATAACGTTTCTCGGCTTTATACAATACTTTGTTTAAGCTATCAGAACTGCCACCTAGATAGTAAGTAATAGAGTTAGCGTTCATCTCTTTACCAACCAAACTTACACGAGCATCTGAGATGATTTCCATCAATTCGTAACTAACGTTATCGGCTTTTCCCACCATTGCTTGGTCAAACAAATGCAGTGCAAATACTTTTTCTTTACCTGCGATGATCTCGACTTTGTCTTCTTCTGGGCGGTAGCTTGAAGAGATCAAAGTACCTTCGTGTTCAGGTTCGAATGTATTTTTAATCTGTAGCTCAATACCACTTTCACGTAAACCCGCAGCGGCATTGGGGTGAATCGCTTCCATGCCAAGGTTGGCAAGTTGGTCTGCTACGTCATAGTTTGTACTACCAATTGGTAATACTTTTTCAGGGCCAACAACGCGTGGATCTGCTGAGCTCAAGTGGTACTCTTTGTGAATTACTGCTAAATCCGCTTTTGTTATTGCTGCAATTCGGCTAAATGTCATCTCACTATAACCTCGGTCATAAGTGTGCATTAGGCCCTCTTTACAGTAAGCATAACCTGTCACGATTGGCAGTTCTTTTGATACATCGATATCAGCAAACGCGTCACTGATCGACTCATCAAGGCTTCTTGGCGCTTGATTATCCCAACCAGACAGGTCAACGAACTTAGCGTTAATACCCATATTTTTTAGTTTTAGTGCTGTGTTGTAAGCACTATGTGCCTCACCGATAGACGAGAGAAACTCTCGAATTTGAGGCAAGTACTGGCGCAACGAAAATTGACCGTACTGACAGGTTTCTAAAATATTCGCGATACAGTTTTTCGCTTCAGCAATGCGGGAGCGAATGAATTTATCCGCACGGATACGATTCATTGGGTCAGCAAAAATATTTTCATTGGTCAGCAGCATACGGCTTTCAACGTACGCTAACGCTTCTTCCCATTTGTCGTCACGTTTCGCGATAAGCTGATAAACGCCTGGTTTATTGGTTTTTTTACACTCGAGCAGCGCATCGGTCATACCACCGTATGCAGATACGACAAAAATACGATTGTATGGTGTTTTGGGACGAAGAATAATATTGTCGAGAACAGCATCAAATGCTGTCATTGATGTACCGCCGATTTTTTCTACGGTAAATGTCATGATAAGCCTTTTTTGATTGGTAACTTTAAAAAGAAAAAAGAAGAGATAGTAAAGTGTGGGGTGGCAAAGCACCCCACCATCATCTTTTAGTCAACGAGAGGATAAACACCGTTTTCATCGTGCACTTCAGCGCCGGTAATCGGTGGGTTGAACACACACGCCATTACCATTTCTTTATTCTTATAAGCTCTCAAGTAGTGCTCATCGTGTTTGTCAAGGATGTATAATGTACCTGGTTTGATTGGGTACGTTTCTCCACCTACAACTTCAATCTCACCTTCACCACTCATACAAAACACCGATTCAAGGTGGTTTTGATAGTGAATATGAGTTTCTGTATCTTCATAAATCGTTGTGATGTGGAAAGAGAAACCCATGTTGTCGTCTTTCAACAACATGCGGACACTTTCCCAGTTATCTGAAACAACACGTCGTTCGCTGTTGCGGCATTCATCTAGAGTTCTGACGATCATAATTAAAATCCTTATTAAGATGCTTGTTTGAAATGTTTCGCAGCGATAGTCTCTACTGCATTTTCAAAGATGCTTAGTCCTTGATCTAGCTCTGATTCGCTAATGGTTAGTGGGCAGAAGAACTTCACAACTTCATCGTCTGGACCCGCTGTCTCTATCACCATTCCATTCTCGAAACAGTTTTTCGCAATTTCAGATGCCATGTCACCATTGATACATTCAATACCAACCATCATGCCGCGGCCTTTTTTCTGCACAAACATTTGTGGAAAGCGACGAACACAACGGTCAATAACAGCACTTACCTTGTCTGAACACTGCTTGATGTGTGTTTCAAAATCATCGTTTGCCCAGTAAATTTCTAGTGCTTTTGCAGCAGTAATAAAGGCGTGATTATTGCCACGGAACGTACCGTTATGCTCGCCTGGCTTCCACTGGTCAAGCTCAGGCTTAAGTAATACGACAGCCATCGGCAAACCGTAACCACCGATCGACTTCGATAGCGTCACGATATCCGGTTGGATACCAGACGGCTCGAAACTAAAGAAAGTACCGGTACGTCCACAACCTGCTTGAATGTCATCGACAATCACAAGAATGTCATTGGCTTTACAGATTTTGCTCAAACGTTGTAACCACTCGTTTGAAGCAGCATTTAAACCACCTTCACCCTGCACAGTTTCAAGAAGTACAGCGGCTGGTTTATCCATACCTGCAGAGTTATCATTTAGCATGGTTTCGAACAGCGCGAGACCATCTACGCCAGCGTAACCTTCAAATGGAATACGAGTGACGTTACTTAGACTAGAACCATTACCTTGTCTGTGATGCTGGTTACCCGTTGCAGCCAGTGCGCCAGCAGTACAACCATGGAAGCCGTTAGTAAACGCAACGACGCTGTCGCGGCCTTTTACTTTTTTAGCCAGCTTCAATGCCGCCTCAACAGCGTTAGTACCTGTTGGGCCCGTAAACTGAACCTTGTAATCCAAGTTTCTTGGTTTAAGGATGTAAGTATCCAACGCTTCCAGAAACGATGCTTTCGCTTCTGAGTGCATATCCAAACCGTGAGTAATACCGTCCATTTCAATGTACTCAAGCAACGCTTGTTTTAGTACTGGATTGTTATGGCCGTAATTTAGAGATCCCGCTCCAGCAAGGAAGTCTAAGTATCGTTCACCTTGTTCTGTTTCTAGCCAGCAGCCTTTCGCTTTACGAAAAACGACCGGGAAATTGTTTGAATATGAGCGTACGTTGGATTCCTGCTTTTTGAAAATATCCATGATGAGACCGTTTTTAATTCCTATTGTTTGAGGATTATTTGAGAGGAATGCGATACAAATATTCTGTATCGTGTTTGCCTTTAAAGTGGGCTTCTTCATCCAAAAATGTGCTTACTTGGCCAGAATTGCCGTTAATCGCATCTAACTTTTTGAACAGTGCCCAAGAGGCTTTATTATCTTCCGTGATGGTAGTTTCTACCGATTTAACACCGCCTAATTCCTCTCGGGTGAGAAGTTCTTTCAACATGCGGAATGCTAAACCATGACCTCTAAAGCGAGGTGAGACTGCAACTTGCCAGACAAATAAAACGTCTTGCTCGTCTGGTTTCTGATAACCGGAAATGAAACCTGCGATTTCGCCTTTTTGCTCAACCAAAATACTGGTTTTGCTGAAATGCGTAGACTGTAGGAAATTGCAATAAGATGAGTTCATGTCCAATGGAGGACAGTCTGCAATCAAGCTGTAAATGTCGTCACCATCAGAGATTTTAGGCTCACGAAAAATCCATTTTTTACTTGAGTCTTCTCCAATCTCTGGATAAAGGACCCAAGGTGCTGATGTGATCATGTGAAAATACATATCCTTTGAGGTCTAATTAAATTTCCTTTTTATTATGGGCATCCCTCGCGACTAAAAATCAAATAATCCGCCTTTTTATCGGTATTTTTGTGATATAGATCACAAAAATAAACCTATTAACCAAAAGTTAAAATAGTTCGAGGTCTAATTTATTAAATAGTCACCTAAATGCACAGTACAAAAAACAACCAGAATAAGACCATTTTCCATGCTGTTCATTTCTCAGAGAAAAATAGAAATCCAAAAAAAAGCGGCATGCTTTCGCATACCGCTTTTATCAATAATTTAACTGCTGATACTAGTTATTTTGATTTCTTAGAAACCGCCTTTGGACGAGGTTCATCCATCAAACCTTTTATCAAAGATACCGTTGCAACAAGCAAAACAATAGTAAATGGTAAACCAGTCGTCACCGCCATTGCTTGAGCAGCAGCTAGACCACCACCCAACATCAATGCAATCGCAACCAAACCTTCAAACGTACACCAGAACACGCGTTGTGGCGTTGGTGCATCGACCTTACCGCCCGCAGCAATAGTATCAATAACCAGTGATCCTGAGTCAGAAGAGGTAATGAAGAACACCACGACTAAGATAATGCCGACAAAAGATGTTATCTCAGCCAATGGCATAACATCTAACATGGCAAAAAGTTTTAAAGGCAGTTCTGCGTTAAACACCGCCTCATAGCCATCATTAACGTATTGGCTAATTGCGTTACCGCCAAAAGCCGTCATCCATAACACACAAACTGAAGATGGGATAAGAATAACGCAAATAATAAACTCACGAACCGAACGACCGCGAGACACACGTGCGATGAACATACCCACAAATGGTGACCAAGAAATCCACCACGCCCAGTAAAACGCCGTCCAGCCTTGAGAGTAATTCACATCCTCTCGTCCAAATGGCATAGATAAGGCAGGGATATTAGCCACATAGGAAACGATGTTCTCGAAGAAACCAGTTAAAATCGCAATCGTCGGGCCAACAACAATAACAAATAGCAATAGCAGTGCTGCAAGACCCATATTGATTTCAGATAAGATCTTCACGCCCTTATCGAGTCCAGCCACAACAGAGATTAAAGCGAGCGCAGTAATACCAATAATCAATATAACCTGCGTCGTATTGGTCATTGGGACATCAAACAGGAAGTTCAAACCCGTTGCGGCTTGAGATGCACCGTAGCCTAGCGATGTTGCTAAACCAAAAACCGTCGCTACCACTGCAAGAATATCGATAATATGACCAGTCCAACCCCATACACGCTCACCAAACAAAGGGTAAAAAATTGAGCGCATGGTGAGTGGCAAACCTTTGTTAAATGAAAAGATAGCCAGCCCAAGAGCCAAGAGCGCGTATATTGACCACGGATGAAGTGCCCAGTGGTAAATCGTCGCAGCCATCCCTAATGCCGAAGCTGCAGTTGCATCGCCCTCTGCACCACCTAGCGGTGCCCAGTCAGTACGTACACCATTCTCAACGCTCACGCCACCAATCGCAGAACTAAAATGGGACATCGGTTCTGATACACCGAAGAACACGAGACCAATGCCCATACCTGCAGCAAATAGCATTGCCAACCATCCGGCATAGGAGTAATCCGGTGTTGCTTCAGTACCACCGATTCGCACACGGCCCAATGGTGTGAAGATCAATCCGACACAGACAATGACAAAAATATTACCTGAAGCGAGAAAAAACCAGTCTAAATTGTGCAACAAACCCGCTCGTAGGTCTGCAAAAAACGGCTCTACCTGTTCTCGGAATAATAGTGTTATCACAACAAACATGACGATTGCTAAGCCAGAAATTGCAAAAACACGGTTGTGAATATCAAGGCCAAATGGGCCTACCTTTAGCGCAACGTTATCCTGACCAATTTGATAGTCAGTATCTATTGCGTTTACTTTTCCATCGGGGCGTTGAATGCCACCGTTATTATCGGTGCTCACGGATAATCTCCTTAAAAATACGTGACCAAGTTTAAATTACTTTCGTCGGAGTTCGAGTAATGAAACGTCTTCATCACTACCAAGCACATGTTCATAAAACATTGTTCTTATAAGCGGTTACTCAATCCGCCATCATAATCTTAAAGCCCCCTATCTCTCATTGCATTTTATTGTTTTCACCATAAATAACGCCTATTGCCAAACCGAAGATATTGGCATGTTTCGATTAAAGTGATACTGCAGTTGTGCTTGAAACAGCTCCGCAGTTGCTAACGCATCCGTCAGGGCATGGTGAGGTTGATAAGCAGGGAGGCCATATCTTTCACGAGCGTGCCCTAATCGTACAGAACCGGGTTTCTTGCCTTTCAACTTATTGATAAAACCTCTGCATTCACGGCGTTGTATCGCATACTCAATATCTAACGTATCAACGACAGGAAACTGTATCCCCTCTCCGATGCTATTTAGCAAGGCGTTATTAAAGAACTGCCTTTCAATGTTCTTATAGTGAACAAGTACCACTTTGCCTGACAACGCATCCAATATTTCACCCAAGATCTGAGACAGCTGCGGCGCGTTTTTTACCTCTGAGTCAGT
This sequence comes from Vibrio sp. YT-15, assembly GCF_033337445.1. NCBI lineage: Bacteria > Pseudomonadati > Pseudomonadota > Gammaproteobacteria > Vibrionales > Vibrionaceae > Vibrio > Vibrio sp. YT-15. Next base: position 467,104 of record NZ_JAWOQR010000003.1, on the reverse strand, counting down.
GATACCGTGAATAATGACAGACTCGTGGTTTAACTCTCTGTTTGGGTTAACGACCCAATGAGCAGAGCCATTACATTGAACACGATCAATAGTAAACGGCACAAGTCCGATCGTGAGAATAACATCCTCTTCCGAGTTCAATCCTGTTGTCTCAAAGTCTACCGAGACAAATGGCACTTGTTCAATTGGTGTTTCCCCATTAACCATCGGTGTCGAATAATAGCGTTTGAGCCTCTCGTCTTTCGCTTCTTTAGCGAGTTGTTTGAACAACATTGACCACTCTGGCGTCTGGGATGTATCCAACAACGGTTGTTCTTTTTCTACATTTTTTGAGAACCACATTATTTGCTACTTCTCTGGTATCGAAACTTAATGAAGTTCTGAGCGTTACTTAGAATTTGAAATGCTGCTTTTAAGTTTCGACGTTCAAATTCAGACATGTTCTCCGGCTCAATATTGTTGTCTGGCTCTTCTCCATTTTCTATATCAAGGGCTTGGTGACGAATTCGAACCATGTAGATTAGCTCCATCGCATCCCTTAAATCCAAACCTCGACCTTTCGGTAAAATGCCAGCATCATTAATGTCATCTAAACGGTCGAAAGAGTTTTGCGATCGGGAACCGATTGCCAGAGAATGCACCCGTATTAAATCGGCCAACGGAGCCGTCCCCCTTCGCTTCAAGTTAATCGAGTTGCGATGACGACCATCTTTCTCCATCACAAAGTCTTTGAAAAAGCCCAGTGGAGGCGTCCTACGTATTGCGTTATACGCCATACAAGCAAGAAAGCGGTTATTTCTTTTCGCTCGTCTCACAATAAAGCTGCTTAATTGCTCCGCCCATTTCACTCGCCCATGCACACCGAGGAGATCAAAAAAGATATTACTATTTAACAATCTCTCAGGGGTTGGATTGTCTATCCAGTTTCCAAAGCATTCTTCCCATTCTGCACGAGTTTTTCGCCATTCTGGGTTGGTAGCCATAATGTCTCCAGTACAATAAGCATAGCCGCATGCCGCTAAACCATCACAAACAAATTTAGCAAACTTTTCAAAGTACTCTCCGTGAATCTCAACGTCATAACTGTTATCGAGAATAAGCGCGTTATCTTGATCCGTTACAATTAGCTGCTCATCCCTCGCCATTGAACCCATTGCGACTAAACAATAAGGAATGGGCGCTGGGCCGAACTCTTGCTCAGCTAATTCAGCGAGGCGTTGTTTGAAACTACTGCCTATAACCGACATGGCTCGACCAATCATGTGCGCGTTGGCATCTTCATTGACCATTCTTACGAAACAGTCTTTTACTTGTTCAGAAACCTGCTTGAGATCCTCGACACTGGTTTGCTGAAAAATAGAGCTCACTAGCAATAGGCTGTTCTGAGATTCATAACGAACGATGTCCGTCATGCCAATAATTCCTATCGGCTTTTTATCTTTTAAAATTGGTAAATGATGCACGTTGTAACGCAACATGGTTAACATGGCCTCAAACACATAGGCGTTATAATCCAATGAAACCACGTCATAACTCATGACCTCACTCACTGGAATATTGGTATCAATACCCTGAGCTAGTACGCGAATGCAAAGATCGCGATCAGTCAATATTCCAAGCAGCTGTTCGTCATCTTCTTCTGTGAGCTCCTCTGTCGGGCGAATAATGAGCAGAGAGGTGACATTTTCCTCTGCCATTAGTATCGCAGCTTCCTGAATTGAAGCCGTTGCCTCCAGAGTTACTGGATCTCTTGCTAAGATTTTACGTGCCTTAGCGGTGGTAAAGTCATTGCTTTCGGAGCGGCTAGATATTGCGCTTCGCAAACGCGCGCTATCTTCCAGTTCCATGTAGTCCGCAAAGTTTTCAAACTCATCACAAAGTTCATTGAAGATGTTTTCCGGAATACAGTAAACGAGAGTGTCTTCTATCGCTTTGGCTGGCATCCGTACGCGGTTGTTCATCAACAACCCCATCTGACCAAACAGTCCACCAGCATCAATCCTGTTATAGAGTTCACCTTTACGTCGATAAATCTCTACCGCCCCACTTCTCACCATATACAAGTCGCGGATCGTATCTCCGAAGTTAAGGATTTTTGTTCCTTGCCGAAAGTATGCAACCTCGGCATTGAGAGCAATTTTTCTAAGCTGCTCTTCAGGTAGGTCATCAAAAGGTGGGTACTGGCTAATGAAATTGAGCACTTCTAACTGTTCGGCTTCCATTTTTTATTCCATACGTTGCCTAAACTACAGCGATAAATATCACCCTGAGTGAAATCAAGCAATAAATAAATCTAAGGATAACAGTACCTAACCGATTTCACAGGACCAAGCCTTAACCAAAAATTAGAGCTCTAACCTTTTTATATGTAGAGTTCTAAGCTATCACAGCTTATATCTATGCAAGCGAGTTGAGTTGAAATGTACAAAAAAATTCAAAATAAATTCAACCCTACGTCAGGGCAACGTTATGTCGAATAAAAACACATCTCAAGCAATTGTTTTAAATATAAAAAATAAGAATTGAACATACCTTGCTCAACGAATTCTCTATGCACGGCAGAACTAGTTAACCAACCCCCTTTCGTTGAAAGTTGAACTAAAATTAATTAGAGTACAAATCGTTAAACAGTTATAAACACACGAAAAGGACAGATAACATGGATCCCATACTGGAAGTTAAGGGACTGTATAAAGTGTTTGGAGAAGACCCAGAGAGAGCCTTCTCGCTTATCGACAAAGGCGTCGATAAAGACGGTATTTTTGAACAGACAGGTTTAACAGTCGGCGTAAACGATGTATCTCTCACCATAAATGAAGGGGAAATTTTCGTAATCATGGGCCTTTCTGGCTCCGGGAAATCCACCCTTGTTCGACTTCTTAACCGGCTCATTGAGCCGACTAAAGGCAGTGTTTATCTCAAAGGAAGAGATATCGCCCACATCTCCGAAAATGAACTTCGAGAAGTTCGTCGTAACAATATCTCAATGGTGTTTCAAAGTTTCGCACTCATGCCACACATGACGGTGATTGAAAATGCCGCCTTTGGTTTAGAACTTGCCGGCATCGACGTTAATGAGCGTCAGAAAAGTGCCCTTTCCGCCTTAGAAAGAGTGGGTTTAGACCCTTATGCAGAATCTTTCCCTGACGAATTATCCGGTGGTATGAAACAGCGCGTTGGTTTAGCGAGAGCGTTAGCTTGTGATCCAGACATCCTATTAATGGACGAGGCGTTTTCCGCTTTAGACCCATTGATCCGTTCTGAGATGCAAGATGAGCTTATTCGTCTACAGAACGATGACAAACGCACAATTGTCTTCATTTCTCATGATTTGGATGAAGCAATGCGCATTGGCGACCGTATCGCCATCATGCAAAACGGTGAGGTTGTTCAGGTTGGTACACCTGATGAAATATTACACAGTCCAGCAAATGATTATGTCGAAGCCTTTTTCCGCGGCGTAAACATCGCAAGTGTCTTGACAGCAAAAGATATCGCGCGCAAGAAGCCAGCGGCTGTTTTTAAGAAATCGGAAAATGACGGTCCAGGCTCTGCGATGCAGATTCTGATGGATCACGACCGTGATTACGGTATTGTCGTCGATAAATCTAGCCGATATTCCGGCATCGTATCTCTTGATTCACTACGTTTGGCTCATAAAGAAAACCGTTCGTTAGCCAGTGCTCAATTACCGGATGAAGTTACTCTTCAGCCTGATCAGTCAATTAATGACATTTTGGGTCTGGTTGCTGGTGTTCCTTATGCCGTGCCTGTCGTAGATGAGCAAGGAACTTACTTTGGTGTCGTGACTAAATCACGTCTTCTACAAACACTAGATAAGGATTAACACGATGTCTTCAGAGCAAACTAACAATGATCCCTGGTCAAATACTGCTCCTGCGCAAGATGATCCTTGGTCGCAAGGTACAGAGGCCGCGCCAAGTAATGATTGGCTCAACTCAGAAACTTTAGAGCAAGCACCATTCGATATTATGAACCCATTCCAAGATGCGGTTTTACCCCTCGATAGCTGGGTAGAGTCCGGTTTGAACTGGCTGGTGGAACATGGTCGACCTGTTTTCCAAGCAATACGAGTTCCAATCGACTTTATTCTAACGTCGTTTGAAACTGCTTTGGTGTCTACACCTGCGCCTATAATGGTACTCATTTTATTTTTGCTAGCGTGGCAGTTTTCCAATGTAAAACTTGGTTTTTCTACTCTTGTATCCCTTGTTTTCATCGGCCTAATTGGTGCGTGGTCACAAGCGATGACAACGCTAGCACTGGTGTTAACCGCCGTTTTCTTCTGTTTGCTTATAGGGCTACCAATGGGGATATGGTTGGCAAGGAGCCAAACCGCTGCCAAATTTGTTAGGCCAATATTAGATGCAATGCAAACGACTCCCGCGTTCGTTTACCTTGTGCCAATTGTTATGTTGTTTGGTATTGGTAACGTTCCTGGCGTAGTAGTAACGATCATTTTCGCCCTGCCTCCCGTTGTGCGCCTGACTATTTTGGGTATTCAGCAAGTACCTGAAGAGCTTATCGAAGCTGGCCACTCTTTCGGGGCAAACAAAAAACAGATGCTTTATCGCATCCAGTTACCGTTGGCGTTACCAACTATCATGGCAGGTGTAAACCAAACCTTAATGCTGTCACTTTCTATGGTAGTGATTGCTTCAATGATTGCTGTTGGCGGCTTAGGCCAAATGGTACTTCGTGGTATTGGCCGACTTGATATGGGTCTTGCTGCCGTTGGTGGCTTAGGCATCGTTATTCTTGCGATTTTGTTAGACCGTATCACCCAGGTGTTAGGGGTTAATGCGGGCAACACTAAACTTCGCTGGTATCACACAGGTCCTGTTTCATACCTATTAAAACTGAAAACAAAGACGAACCAAGACGATCTAAAACTTAGGAGAAACATCAATGAATAATTCATGGAAGAAAGCGCTCTCTGTTGGAGCTCTAAGTACTATCGCATTTTCAACTTATGGTGTGGCAAGTGAGCTACCGGGTGAAGGTGTCACTGTTCAGCCTGTTCAATCAACCGTTGCAGAAGAAACATTTCAAACGTTGATCGTAAACCGCGCACTTGAAGAGCTTGGTTACGATGTTAAACCGACCAAAGAAGTGGACTACAACGTAGGCTACACCTCTATTGCTAAAGGTGATGCTACTTTCTTAGCGGTTGGTTGGTTCCCTCTTCACGCCGATAAGTACACGATGTCTGGCGGTGATGATAAGTTCTTCCGTAAAGGCCAATACGTAAGTGGTGCTGCGCAAGGTTATTTGATCGATAAGAAAACCGCGGAAAAATATAACATCACGAACATTGGTCAGTTAAAAGATCCAAAATTGGCGAAGCTATTCGATGCAAACGGCGATGGCAAAGCGGACTTAACTGGTTGTAACCCAGGTTGGGGGTGTGAAATGGTTGTTGAGCATCAGTTGGATGCTTTCAAACTTCGTGACACAGTAACACACAACCAAGGTAACTACGCGGCGATTATCGCTGATACGATCTCACGTTACAAAAAAGGCGATCCGATTCTTTACTACACTTGGACACCGTACTGGGTAAGTGGCGTTTTAGTTCCAGGGAAAGATGTTGTGTGGTTAGAAGTGCCATTCTCTTCACTTCCTGGTGAGCGTAAGGACATTGATACGACACTAGAGAACGGTAAGAACTACGGCTTCGAGATGAACTCTATGCGCATCGTTGCCAATAAAGAGTTTACGGAAAAAAACCCTGCTGCTGCGAAGCTATTTGAAATCATCAAACTAAATATCAATGATGTTAGTGCTCAGAATATGATGATGAGCCAAGGTAAGAACAGCTCAGCGGACATCGAGTCTCATGTAAATGGTTGGATCAAAGCGAACCAGAAAAAGTTCGACGCATGGGTCGAAGAAGCGAAGAAAGCCGCAATGTAATCATGCCTTTATCAACCTCTAGAGCCAGTTGGTGTTATCAACTGGCTCTTTTTTTACACAAACGCCCCTCCCCCTTACATAGACATACCAACACTTACACTACTCGACCATAAACCCACATTATAATTCACGTTTATTTCACGCTTTCTTTGCTAAAAACAACACAACATAACAATTAAACTATTCGAATAAATATGAAAAACTTATCAAAGAGCTCTGTGTGGGGGCCTTTGCAGCCAATTGCTGCCTTTTCTTTGTTTTCGCTTCTATTTCTGTCTATCTCAAGAGTTTTGCTAGCTTTTTGGCAGATTGACCGTATTGACTCTCTAAACGACTTAATTTACATCCTAGGTCAAGGTTTGCGCGTAGATATTGCAACGCTTTGCTGGTTATTTATTCTTCCAGCACTGTTTTCAACCTTCATGCCATTAACCGGTAAGATGGGAGAGTGTTGGAAGCGAATATTACGCATATGGATGGTTTTAGGGCTTTGGGTGCTTGTATACATGGAGCTAGCAACAGCGCCATTCATTCAGGAATACGACCTACGTCCAAACCGCCTGTTTGTGGAATACTTAATCTACCCAAAAGAAGTCTTGAGTATGCTCTGGACTGGCTACAAATTAGAACTGTTTATTGGTGCGTTAGGTACAGTTTTAACCATCACTTTAGGTTGGAAGTGGAGTAAGAAACTGACCGATAAGGCGCAGCAGGTCAACTGGAAATGGCGACCACTATTGGCACTTTTCGTTGTTCTTTTTGGGGTTGCAGGTGCTCGCTCATCTTTAGGGCACCGCCCGCTAAATCCTGCTATGGTCGCCTTTTCTAACGATCCACTGCTTAACGACTTAGCACTGAACTCATCTTACTCATTGTTGTTTGCGGTTAATAGCATGAAGTCAGAAAAGAGTGCTGAGCAGTTCTACGGAAAAATGGACACTCAAAAGATGTTGGAATTAGTTCGCACTTCATCAACAAAGTCCGACTTCACCCCTTCATTACTCCCAACCATGAACAGTAACCCCGCGACTTACCAGGGTAAACATAAAAACTTAGTGATTTTGCTACAAGAAAGCTTAGGCGCCCAATTTGTCGGTGCTTTGGGCGGTTTGCCTCTAACACCAAACCTTGACGAACTCATGAAGGAAGGTTGGCAGTTCACACAAATGTACGCCACTGGTACTCGTTCTGTTCGTGGAATTGAAGCCGTAACCACGGGCTTTCCTCCATCTCCGTCTCGCGCGGTAGTGAAGCTGAGTAAAAGCCAAACGGGTTTCTTTACCATCGCGGACTTACTGAAAGCTCAAGGCTATCACACGCAATTTATTTACGGCGGTGAAGCCAACTTTGACAACATGAAAACTTTCTTCTTCGGTAACGGTTTTGATCAAATAGTAGAAGAAGACGATTATAACAACCCAAGCTTTGTTGGCTCTTGGGGTGTTAGTGATGAAGATCTATATAACAAAGCAAACGAAGAGTTTGAACGCCTTTCAAAAAGCGACAAACCTTTCTTTAGCTTAGTTTTTACGTCAAGTAATCATAGCCCTTATGAGTATCCGAAAGGCAAAATTGAGCCATACGATTCAGAACATATGACGCGTAACAACGCCGTTAAATATTCCGATTACGCTTTGGGCACTTTCTTTGAAAAGGCGAAAAAGTCATCTTATTGGGATGATACCATTTTCATTGTAATTGCAGATCATGATGCACGTGTTTCTGGCGCTAACCTTGTTCCGGTTAAGCACTTTCACATTCCAGCACTGATCCTTGGTAAAGGCATTCAACCACGTAAAGATGACCGCATAGCAAACAACATAGACATGCCGCCTACACTGTTATCTCTGATTGGGGTAGATGCTAAAACACCGATGATTGGTCGTGATTTAACGAAGCCACTGGCTCGCGAAGATGAACGCGCAATGATGCAATACGACAAAAACTTTGGTTATTTAACGCGCGACAATCTCGTTGTGCTTTCCCCTGGTGAAAAGATATCGACCCTGGCGTACGACTTTAAAGACCAAACCATGAAGCCGCTAGAGGTGGACGAGTCTATTATCGAGCGTGCAAAAGCAAACGCATTATTTGCATCTAAAGCGTATCAAAACAACTGGTATTCTTCCAAACACACTCATTAATACCAATGATTCCGCTGATAAAAAGGAGCTAAACGGCTCCTTTTTCTTATTCTGTCACTCACCTCGGGAATGTTCTACTGACAACTCCTGTCGTTCCTTTACGTTAGATTGCCCCTACTATTTCTAATTGATTAAGGAACAAACCATGCTGACTATCAATTCATTCGTTCTCTACGTTGAGGACATCCACATAAGCCAAGTTTTTTATTCGAAACTGTTCGAACGCAAAGTCACGCAGTTGTCTCCAACCTTTGCCGCTATTCCAATGACCGAAGGCTTAACGTTGACACTCAAGCAAAGAGATAATCTTTCACCCTACAGCGGCATTCGAGGTGGTGGTACCGAGTTGTCTTTATCAGTGCCCAACAGGCATACGTTAGAGCGCATTTACAAGCGCTGGAAAGGCCTAGGTGTTGAGTTTGTTCAACCACCAGCGACATCAGTGTATGGGTTAAATTTTATGGCTATCGATCCAGATAAGCATCGCATTCGCGTTTTCATAAATGAATAAAAATGCGTTAAAAATGCTTTTTACCCATTCCCAATGTGACTTCAATAAATTAGACTCAAGGAAACATCAAAAGCGGCGTAGTAATAAGAAGGAATGCCCATGAGCTCAAGTATGATCCTTAGCGAATCCCTAATCGAGAGCGGAAGAGATATCCCCCTCAAAGAACTGCTTTACGCAAAGCGCGTGCTGGATAACTACATGGCAGTAGCCAAAGAAAGTAGCCCGCTTGAGCTATTAACTGAGATGAAATTGGCAGCAAAGCAAGTAGAATACTTTACAACGACGAGTAACCCGTGTGAGGCTCGTAATGTCATCAGTCAGATGATTGATAAAATCGACACCGCGGAATCTTTTGCTTCGTTCAAAGCATTAGCAGGTAAGCCATCTCAAGCACTCAATGAACTAATTGAAGATCGAGCTCAGCTGATTAAACACGAACGAGAGCTCCTGCTCGCCTCAGGCTATGACGCCTCACGAATCTAATATACGCGACAGCCTAAAAGTCATAGCTAACAACGAAAAAGGAGCTCTTAAAGAGCTCCTTTTGCTTTTCAAAAATCGGATACAAAAGACTTAAAGGCCGATATCTTCCGTTATTGCTTTGATTTGTTTGAGGTCCATTTTATAGACTTCAATCATTTGATCGACCTGACTTAGTCGTGAATTAGCTTCATCATGTTTATCACAAGCGTCCGACTTCACGTCCCAAGATTTGCCTTCTAAAAATACGTCACACTCTTTCTTGAGTTTCTCAATCTTAGGTAATAATTTCGACCGTTCTTTCTCGAGAGACTCTAATTCTTGCGAAATTTTTAGCTCTTTCTGGAATACTTCGCGGGACCGCTCAAACATAGTCGCTTGCATATCCGCTTGACGACTCAACTTCTCATTTTCTGACTTCGTCGTGTTGATCTTATCTGCCTGCTGCTTCAATTGAGACTCTAGTGACAAGTTGACCTTCTCGACCTCAGTCAATTGCTTTTGCAACTTCTTAAGTGCTTTCTGGTGCGCTTCGTCTTTCGCGGCAAGTAACTCACTAACTTGGTTTTGTATTTCTTGGTCAAGCGCCTCTTCACGCACTTTTACTTGAGATGCCAACTGGGTTTTATCTTGCGTTAGTGCTTGATACTTTTCTTCTAATACGTGGTAAGTCGATTCCCACTTGTTCGCAGTGACAACCGATCCAACAAGGCCACCAAATGCCAAGCCTAACACCGCAGCGATTGCGATATAGATATGCGTACGTTTGTCACGCTCTTCAATGACAACTACGTCGTCTTGCTCTTCCATTTTGTTCTGAGAACTCACCGTATACTACTCCAAGGACTCTTTTACTTTGCTAGCGGATCAATTCCGCAAACATAATTGATGCTGTATAAATCAGAAATGCGCCAATTAATGTTATAACGGTCGCTTTTTGGACTTTTTCATTGGTTCGATAACGAAACAGCACAAATGCTACTGCAATCAACACCGCAATGGCTAATAATCTGGTCATACTGCCTCCTTGTCCACTCATGAAAAACTGCCTAGGTCCGTAGACTGTTTCACAAAGATTCATTGTAACCCATTTATACGTACCATAAGGTCAACTTAGCGTAGATTTTAAAATAAGTGCTCCGATTTTAATCAATTTTGTGTCCTTAATTGAATAACTTATGTCGTAACAATCGAAACACATTTATCGTTCTGAAGTGTTTTTGGGTTCCATTGCCTAACCCAATAAATTTTATTTATGCCGTGACTCGCACAAAAAGATTGGCAAACATACCTTCATGAAAATTGATGAGGTTATTTCATTAAAAATAAATTGACATAGGGTGTTGAAATGGACCAAAAACATGATAGAGTTCACATGTTAATGATGACCAGCATCATTAACTAACCTTTACTCATTTAATTGAGTAATTGTTCCGATGAAGACTGCAGGAGAGTGGTTATTAATCAAATTTTAACATTTGATTAGCATAACTCGCCGAAGAATTAACTATTTCAGGTGCTACCTAGGTAGCGGGGACTGTAGTTGGAGGAACCTCTGGAGAGAACCGTTAAATCGGTCGCCGAAGGAGCAAGTCTTGCACTCACGCAAGGTGAAACTCTCAGGCAAAAGGACAGAGGAGTGGAAAGTTACAACCTAACTATTTTGCTTGGCCTTCCCGCCTACAACCAATAGCTTAGTTCTTTTAGAGATCGTTGATCTCGTCCTTTCCCTCTTCTCCTTATTAGTTGTTTTATTAAGGGGAAATCATGAACAACCTACAATCTTTACTACAAACCATCGATAATTTTGTCTGGGGTCCACCGCTGCTTATTTTGCTAGTGGGTACAGGTGTTTACTTCACTTTTAGCCTTGGCTTGATCCAGTTTAAACACCTCCCAACAGCGCTAGCGATGGTATTCAGTAAAGATAAGTCATCTAATACTCAAGGTGACGTTTCTAGCTTTGCAGCTCTTTGTACTGCGCTCTCAGCAACAATTGGTACTGGTAACATTGTTGGTGTTGCCACAGCAATCAAACTCGGTGGACCAGGCGCTCTATTCTGGATGTGGCTCGCTGCCCTTTTCGGAATGGCGACTAAATACGCCGAATGTTTGTTGGCGGTTAAGTACCGAAGAGTCGATGATAAAGGCCAAATGATTGGTGGCCCAATGTATTACTTGCAATACGGTGTTGGCTCAAAAGCTCTCGCGATCATGTTTGCAGTGTTTGCTTTGGGTGTTGCTTGTTTTGGTATCGGTACGTTTCCACAAGTAAACGCGATTCTGGATGCAAGTGAGATATCTCTTGGTGTTAACCGTGAGCTATCTGCCTTTGTACTAACTCTTTTGGTTGCTTTCGTAACTTTGGGTGGCATCAAATCCATTGCTAACGTTGCAGGAAAAGTGGTTCCTACCATGGCTGTATTTTATGTGTTGGCGTGTTTAAGCGTGATCATCATGAATGCAGACCAATTGTTCAATGCCGTTGAATTAGTGCTGGTTTCAGCCTTTACATCAACAGCAGCGACTGGTGGTTTTCTAGGTGCAAGCATCATGTTGGCAATCCAATCAGGTATCGCTCGCGGTGTGTTCTCAAATGAATCTGGTTTGGGTAGCGCGCCTATGGCAGCAGCAGCAGCGAAGACAGACTCTTGTGTTAAACAAGGCCTAATTTCAATGACGGGTACCTTTTTCGATACCATCATTATTTGTACCATGACAGGCCTTGCTCTAATCCTGACCGGTGCATGGCAAAGTGACCTTGCAGGTGCCGCGATGACGACTCATGCTTTTGCGGTGGGTTTAAATGCAGATACATTTGGCCCTATGCTCGTCTCAATCGGTTTGATGTTCTTCGCTTTTACCACCATTCTTGGTTGGAACTACTACGGTGAGCGTTGCGTTGTGTTCCTGTTCGGAACTAAAGCTGTGCTTCCATACAAACTGATTTTCGTCGGCTTGGTGGCATCTGGTGCATTCCTTCACCTCGATATGATTTGGCTACTGGCTGATATCGTAAACGGTCTGATGGCAATTCCTAACCTAATTGGTTTGATCGCACTGCGTCACGTCGTACTGGCAGAAACCAAACTGTTCTTTAGCTCAACATCGCAATCAGGTGAAGTTGAAGCAGTGAAAGCTTAGTGAAACGGCAGGTTTGCGGTCACAAACTACCAGTCACAGAGAGCAAAACACATTAGAAATGGTAAAAACACATAGCCCGCTATTATTTAGCGGGCTTTATTTATCTTCGGTTAAATGGTTAATCTCTCAACCATTGATGCTCAACGTTTTCTCCACGTTCTTCAAAAAACTTCGCATTTTTTTGCTTGAATTGATCCGCTTTCAACTCTGATAGCGGCCAGTCTAAAAATGCTTCTGTTACAAACGAGTCGCCGACACCAACCTCAATCGATTCCAGATGTTTCCCGATGTAGCGATAAAAGTAGCCTTGCCCAAACGCATCGCACACCATAGGTACATGCCTAACACGTTGATGATTGACAGAGACCGAAGCCCAAGTTGTCGTTTTAGGTTCACAGGTTTGCTCTTTTACAACGTCAACCTCAAATTTATTGTCCATAGTTGTCGAAACAAAAACGACAATAGCGTCATGCAAATACACACGCCTGAGCAATAACTGTTTAGTGTCTTGAGTTCGCGTTTGTTGTATTCCATTAGCAAAAGGCTCGAAGTAGCCCCAGTGCCAAGACCAGATCATGCCGCGTTGCGCAAACTGTACTTGTGGCCACGTATGCCAAGCAACAGCGGCACCTATCCCCACAATAAATACAGCGAGTAGTATCAACAATCGATAAATATTACGCATTAAACGGGTTTTTCAATTAATAACTTCACACCAAGTGCGACTAATACTGCGCCCGTCGCGCCTTCCATCCACTTCATAAAGCTTGCATTCTTTAGTAGATTTTTAGCCGAGTTAAGCGCGCCAGCTAAACCACACTGCCAAACCATCGCAATAGCAAAGTGTACAGATGCCATCATCATTGATTGAAGCAAGGGTGAACCTTCTGGATTCACAAACTGTGGCAAGAAAGCCAAATAGAAGACCGCCGTTTTCGGGTTCAAGACGTTAGAAAGAAAGCCCTCTCTAAAAGAGCGCTTACCATTAAACACTTCGTGAATCTGCTCGGTCACGGTCAATCCATCTTTCGACGACATTAGCGCTTTTAAACTGCTCAAACCAAGCCAGATAAGATAAGCTGCGCCAATCATTTTTACGATTTGGAACAACTCTGCTGATTGCGCAAGAATCGCCGAGATACCAACCGCAGAAAAAAAAGCATGTACGAATAAGCCAAAGCAAATCCCTAGACTGGTTGTACATCCATCTTTTAGGCCCGATCGGCTAGTGTTACGGATAACAAGTGCAGTATCTAAACCTGGCGTTAACGTTAAAATCGTAATGGCAATAATAAATGCCTCGAAATTCAAAATATCCATATTATCGTGATAATTAATTGTCAATCCTTCATCAATACCGCCAATCCACAAGATTCGCAAGCTTCTTTTTTAAGAGAGCTATACAACTGGGTGAGTTTATGGACAATGGGTTGGAGTTAATTGTTAATTATTAGTAAATTAACGCAGGTTGCTTAGTGCAACACCATATGAAGGACCCGTTATCGGGTGTTTAGGGAAAGAACAAAAGAATAAGAGTAGTCACATGAACGCATTTACAAAACTCGTTGAACATTCCAAAAAAGTGGCAAATTTTGAGCATCTATCAGCCATCATAGATTGGGATCAAGCGGCGGTCATGCCACCTGGTGGCGCTGAAGCACGCTCGAATGCCACGGCAGAGCTCGATGTACATATCCATTCTTTAATGACTCAACCGCACTTGGGAGAGCTTTTCGCTCAGGCAGAAGAAGAGACGCTGTCTACAAAAGAAAAATCTATCCTAAGAGAAATGAAGCGTGGGTGGCAGCAAGCTAACTTACTACCAGAATCATTAGTTCAAGCTCAATCTCTTGCTGGCTCCAAATGTGAACATGCATGGCGTACGCAACGTGGAGAAAATGACTGGGCTGGTTTTGAAAAGAACTGGGCTGAAGTAGTAAAGCTATCGCAGGAAGAAGCGCAAATTAGAGCCGAAGCAAATGGCACGACTCCTTATGATGCCATGCTCGATGTTTATGAACCTGGCACAACGTCTGCGTCGTTAGACATTCTTTTTGCTGACGTGAAAACCTGGCTTCCTACTTTGATCGATGAAGCGCTTGAAAAACAACAATCAGACAACATCTTATTGCCAACTGCACACTACCCTGCGGAAAAGCAAAAAGCGCTCGGTTTGGAAGTCATGAAGCTACTTCAATTCGATTTTGAACACGGTCGACTTGATGAGAGTACCCACCCATTTTGTGGCGGTGTACCGACAGATGTGCGTATTACGACACGTTATAATGAAAACGAGTTTGTCCAATCATTGATGGGGATTGTCCACGAAACTGGCCATGCTCGATACGAGCAAGGGCTACCAAAAGATTTATCAGGAACACCCGCGGGAGAAGCTCGCTCTATGGGTATTCATGAATCACAATCACTCTTCTTTGAAATGCAAATAGGACGAAGCAGCGCGTTTATCGATCACCTCGCTCGACTGGCTTCTAACCATTTTTCTGGTAGTGAATTCGAAAAAGACAATTTAGCCAAAATTTACACTCGCGTAGAAAAAGGCTTTATTCGCGTAGATGCTGACGAACTAACATATCCTGCTCACGTTATTCTTCGATATGAAATTGAGCGAGATCTCATGAACGGCGTCATCAAACATACAGATGTACCAGAACTCTGGAACGAAAAGATGAAAGCGTACTTGGGGCTATCAACCGAAGGAAACTTCAAAAATGGCTGTATGCAAGATATCCATTGGACAGACGGAAGTTTTGGCTATTTCCCGTCCTACACGCTCGGTGCGATGTACGCTGCACAATTTATGGCAGCAATGAAACAAACCGTCGATGTAGATGCGGTTATTCGTTCTGGCGACTTAGCTCCGATATTCAATTGGCTCTCGGAAAACATCTGGAGTAAAGGTAGCTTATTCACCACTGATGAGTTGGTAAAACAAGCCACGGGTGAAACACTGAATGCTAAACACTTTCAAGCTCACCTAAAAGATCGCTACTTATAAAGCGAAACGAATAGAAAGTAAAAGCCCAAGGTTCGTATGTTCCTTGGGCTTTTTGTAGGCTCTCTATGTGTTATGCCAAGCTAGGGATGAGCCTAGGCTTGTACAAACAGTCCTCACCCTCTGGTCTAGTTTTAAACCGACGATGAAGCCACATATACTGGCTCGGACTTGCCATGATTGATGTTTCAACTATTTGATTCACGAATGCGGCGGCACGTTGATGATCCTCTTTCGGGAAACCTTCGACGGGCGCACTAATGGTTAGGGTATAGTGTCCGTCTTTTCCTCTTACCATCGTAAAAGGCACAATGGCGCAATCTGTAGAATCAACCAACAAACTTGTGCCTGTCGTAGTACAAGCATTTTTAACGGCAAATAACGGTGCAAATGTCGAGCGTCGGTTACCATAATCGTGGTCCGGTGCATACCAAACCCGCTCACCCGTTTTAAGTGCTTCAAGCATGGCTTTGACGTTTTTACGATCAATCAGTGTACGATTAGAGCGAGAGCGTCCCTTATACTGAAAATAATCAAAGCACGGATTATTGTTTGGGCGATAAACACCGGTTCCAGACTTTTTAATGCCAAAAGCTCGAGCACCTAACTCTAGATTCATTGAGTGTACGGCCAACATTAATGCACCTTTGCCTGACTTCTCTAAAGCCTCTAGATGCTCCATGCCTTTTATCGTGACGTGTTTGTTTACCCGTTTATCTGACCAAAACCATGCCATTGCGGTCTCAAAAAGTGCGATGCCAGTATTGTCGATGTTGTCTTTTAGAATTGCTTCGCGTTGGCATTCTTCCATATGAGGGAAGCAAAGCTCAAGATTGCGTCTGATCGTAACTTGACGTTTTCTCATGAGTCGCATAGCTAAACGACCAATGTTGCGTCCCAAAGCTAGTTGAACTTTAAAAGGAAGGAGGCTAAGTGAGTACATCACGCTAATGATAATTAACGTTCCCCAGTAACGAGGCAAAAGAAATTCGGCCTTGAATGCAGGCTTTTTGTATTTGTTCATGTAAGTATTGTCAGATGTGCCCATCTATAAGTGATAAAAACAATGATAATGGACTGCACTTTTATCATTGATAACGCTAATAACATAAATTAAAGCGCGCGGATTCTATGGTTCTTCGACACACTACACAATAAGAACTTTGCAGAAATATGTAGGGAATGAAAAAGCAGTAAAGATGAGTCGCCACGTTAACATCTATCGGAGTGATTTATCTACTGCCCTTTCCTAAAGTTTGAAGAAACATAACTTTGTATTTTCAATGCGCTAAATAATGCCTGTTTTTCAATCACATAATGCGACCGTGATGAATACAACAATAAGACGTCATATCAATACTCGCCATTAGCGATTGAATTTGCACTAAAAAGCCGCAGCAATTTCTCGCTGCGGCTTCTTATTCACTTAACAAGTAGAGTGGCGTTATTCGTACCCTACTGTTTTGGATAATAAATTTACGATCAACACACCAGCGATGATAAACCCAATACCAACTAGGGCCGGTAAGTCTAGACGCTGTCCGTAAACAAAGTAACCAACCGTCGCAACCAAAACGATCCCAGCACCACTCCATATGGCATAAACAACCCCGACAGGCATTGTTTGCACTGTGATGGAAAGCAAGAAGAAAGCGATGCCGTAACCAATCAAAACGACTGTGCTCGGCATTACTTTCGTAAATTGCTCTGTTTTGGGAATATAAGAAGTGGCAATCACTTCACATACAATCGCTATCGACAGCGCCAACATTGGTGGCATAGAGACAAGCATTTTGAACATAAGGCATTAACGCTCAACAGAAATGTAACCGACAACATGTCCGGATAATTAGGCCGTGCATTATACCCAACTCATCTCACGATGGAATACCACTAACGATGTTTACACACCATCACTTTCGCTTACTTTTTGATGACCAGGTGAAAGGCTGACGTTTTGGTGCTGACGAGAAATTTCAAAGTAGATATGCATATCAATCGGCTCAGGTGTATTGAGTAGCATCTTACCTACTTCACGTTGGAAATGACCATAATTACCTAGCTCATCCGTTAGTTCTAGGAGCTCGTAAGAGGCTTCATCGGCAAACATTCCATACGCATACTGATAATGACTGATATCCTTGCTCTTATCATAACCCAGCTTTTGAAGAGCTTGATCAATCTCTTCCGGCGTATAAATGTCTTTATCACCAAACGAATGCAGTAGCACGCAAGGAACTTCTTGAGCGATGCCCTGAATCTTTGTCTTTCTCTTGAAAATACCGAACATAATGTCCTCCACTGACGATGTTTCCAAATATGCACATTAATGCAAAATGGTGAGCTGATTGTTTTTAGTATGGCTCATTAATTTGAGACTTCCTTACTACGAAGTCACCTTCACATATTAACGTGATCGCATAATTACCAGCAAATAGTACACACTGCGTTTCAAACCTATCTCATCAGAAACTCTGCTTTAGTCACAATTGTGTGACAACCCCGAGTACGGTTTACCATAATGTAAAGAGTAGATTGAAAAGTCGGATTTCGTATCGACATCTAAACTTAATTAAGTTAGCTTTAGAAGTATAGACGTCTAGATTGACTATACTTAGGGAGAGAAAGTCGTGCCAATTAGAATTCCAGATCAATTACCAGCTACCGATGTATTAAGGACAGAAAACATCTTCGTGATGAGTGAAACGCGTGCAGCGAGTCAGGAAATACGTCCTTTAAGAGTGCTGATCCTTAATCTGATGCCAAAAAAAATAGAGACTGAAACTCAGTTTCTGCGTCTACTCTCAAACAGCCCACTACAGGTTAACGTCGAATTACTGCGCATTGATAACCGCCCGAGTAAAAATACGCCAACTGAACATTTAGACACGTTTTATCGCCAATTTGAAATGGTGCGAGATAAAAACTTCGATGGCATGATCATTACTGGGGCTCCATTAGGTTTGGTGCAATTTGAAGATGTCATTTATTGGGATCATCTCAAAACCATCATGGAGTGGGCAAAAGATCATGTGACATCCACTCTTTATGTTTGCTGGGCTGCGCAAGCAGGGTTAAAGCTACTCTACGATCTACCTAAAAAAACGCGTAAAGAAAAACTTTCAGGCGTGTATCATCATCAAATCCATCATCAGTTTCACCCTATCTTACGCGGATTTGATGACACGTTTTTGGCTCCTCACTCGCGTTACGCAGATTTTTCGCCTCACTTTCTAGAAGAGCATACTGACTTAGACATTTTAGCGACATCGGATGTCGCAGGTGTGTACTTGGCCACCACAAAAGACAAACGAAATGTCTTTGTCACAGGACACCCTGAGTATGATTCTCACACTTTACATAATGAATATATCCGAGATTTAAGCGAAGGTATGGAGCCCGCTATTCCTGTCAACTATTACCCAAACAACAACCCAGATAACCCACCAATTGCAAGCTGGAGAAGCCATGGACACCTTCTCTTTTTAAACTGGCTGAACTACTGTGTTTATCAGCAAACACCGTACGACCTCGAGCACTTCAGTGAAGATGCTTTCACTAAAGACGATTAGCTTCAAAATAAGCAAACAAAGCACTCATCATTACCGAAATGTAATATGTGAACCAAGCCGCCATATGGCGGCTTTTTCATAACAGTTTGCAAACCTGATCGCATAGTGTTTTTTCCTCAATAGGTTTTTGCTAAGTAATTCATATCATGCAGAAAGATTCAGGGATGTAGGGATAAAGAATGAAAACAGCAAAGCTCGGTGCACTAATATTATTGTCTCAGTTTGCACTCGTGGGTTGCGTGACGGTGAAAGAAGATGGAAGCCCTGTCGTTAAAGCCGATCCTGTGGCAATGGCAGAATCACGTATCGCACTTGGCTTAGGTTATTTAGACGGCGGTAACATGATTCGCGCGCATGATAACTTACAACAAGCCTTAAACCACGCACCTCAATACTATCGCGCGCAATTATCTATGGCTCACTACTACGAAACGGTTGGTGAAGATATTAAAGCCGAACAGATGTATAAACGCTCTCTACGCCAACACACTAAAAACGGAAATGTGCTCAATAACTACGGTACTTTTCTTTGCAAGCGAGGTGACTTCGAAAAAGCCGATCAGATGTTTAATCGAGCCATTGAGCAGCCTTATTACTACCTTATTCCAGCGAGCTATGAGAATGCAGCTTTTTGTGCGCTAAAATCACAAGATAAAGACAAAGCGAGATACTACTTTACTAGAGCTATCGATCATGACCCCCATAGACCAAAATCGATTTTGCAACTCGCTAAAATAGAAATTGATAGCGGTGATTATACTGAAGCTAGAATTCGATTAATGAGATTCAATCAAATGTATGGCGTGAAGAAGCCCTCTTTGCAACTCATGATTCAACTTGAACGTGCAGCAGGCAATGAAGCTCTCCAGAAAAAGTATCAAAAACAATTGGAGAATTTTTCTTAGTACAAAATAGCGATACAGATGGCGCATTAGCTCACAGCCAATACTGCGCTTGACCAAGAATCCGGTGAATTCAGACTCACGGTGATACATTCATCCTGTACATAAACGTCAAATTCGGTACTATTTGAACGGAATAAGTGACCAAGTCACATTATAAAAAGTGCGCACACAACGAAATTTGTACATCATACTGTTTTTAAGATTGATTTCGGCACATTGATAAATACTAAATATTACTGACATGCACCAGAAGGAAGTTGAAGCCGGATGAAACCTGCCTGCACTCTGTTATTACTCACTTTGCTGAGTTCACCTTTTGTCGTCAGTGCACAAGAAAATATTGAGAAAACATTCACATTTGGCATTGTGTCCAATAAAGCCCAAAGCAAAATCAAAAAAGCGACGCCCCTTACTCAGTATGTAACTGAAAATATGGCTGAATATGGTTACGCAAAAGGGGCGGTAAAGGTATTTAAAAATTATCGTCAGCTCGCGGTTGCGCTTGAAAATGGCACCGTTCAAATTGCAACGGCGACCCCCTTTAATGCGATGACCTTAGAAAAGGAGTCTAATAGCCAAGTTCTTGCTATACGATGGAAAAAAGGCCTGCAAAAATATCATACGGTGTTCTTTACTAATAAAGAGAGTGGCATTGAGTCACTTTCTGACCTGCGCGGAAAAACGCTTGTTTTCGAAAAGCGTACGTCTACCAGCAGCTATTACCTACCTGCGATTACATTGCTGAATCACGGAGAAAAACTGCAATACCTTCCCTCTCCTGATGACAAACCGGCCAAAGACAGTATTGGTTATTTATTCCTTGATGAGCAACTCGCTCAGTCAAATGAAATCAACCTATCTGTATGGGTATATAAACAGAGAGTTGCAGCAGGAGCATTCAGTAACTTCAACTGGAACAATCCCAAAGATTTGCCAGAGAACATGAAAGACAAACTAGCGATTTTTTCTCGTTCTGTTGAAATACCCAGGGATTTGATTCTCGCTTCTCCAAGCATGAGCCTAGAGCAACAGCGTAAAATCACGTCCATACTGCTTGATATGGATACAACTCACGAAGGCTCTCTCGCACTTAAAAAGTTTCAGAACACCAAAAAATTCAGCGCGCTTACTCCAGAAATGCGAGCCTCCTTAAGTACAGTGCGCAAGTCAGTTCACTTGTTACCGAAGGTGGATTGATGTTTCAAAAGCTCTCACTCGAAACCAAATATATTTGCTCGACAATATTCGTTGTCTTGTTTGTTGTGGTGATAAATCTTGCGTTATACATGCACGGTTACGATGCGTATTCAAATAGCTTAACTCAACAAATCACGAACAACTCTCAAGAAAAAACAGAATCTTACGTTAAGCAAAAAGGGTTGGTTTATGCAGAGCTATTATCAAAACAGCTTTTTGATCCACTCTATACAGACAATATCAGTCAAGCGTATGAGCAAATTAAGGCAACATTGAGCCAGCCAGATGTCTCGAAAATACATGTTGTTGACAATGAAGGGCTAATCTTTCACGACGGCACTACTCAGCTAAGGATGTTTGCCCAACCTCATTACCGCTCTCCTTTTATTTTGAAAGCAATAGAAGAATCCAGAACTCTCGTTTCCTTTTCCAAGCATCAGTTGGAGATCGCAGCGCCGATTCAGCAATCAAATATTACTCTTGGGGCGGTATATCTTGAGCTTAACTTGATACATCTACTGGAAGAGAAAGAACAGAACATTGAACAAGTCCAAGCGATTACCTCAAACGATAAACAGAAGATGTTTAACTTGCTGCTAACGATCAGTGGGATATCCGTTCTATTCGGTAGCATCATCGCTTATGCTTTGGGGCGGTCGTTAACTAAGCCACTCAAGCAACTAAAAGATCAATTTTCAGAGTCAAATACCCAAGCGCTGCCAGTCACCGACATACAAAGCAAAGATGAAGTGGGAGAACTTATTTCGGCGTACAACAAAATGTCAAACAAAGTGAACCGATACACCAGCCGAGTTGAGTTCATGGCGTACCACGATATTCTGACTTCCCTGCCAAACCGAGAAAAGTTACTCATTGATATTCAAACGCAAATAACTGACCACAAATCCCCCTCACTCGCGGTTGTGTTTATTGACTTGGATGACTTTAAGCACATTAACGATAACTATGGACATAACATTGGGGATAAATTGCTAGGCCATCTTGCCTCAGAGCTTCAAGGCCGTTTGCCGAGTTATTTTAAGCCGCTTTACCGCCTTTCTACCATCGTAAGTCGAGTAGGTGCGGATGAATTTGTACTGGCCTTTCCGTGCTCGGACAATCATGAAGCTAGAGAAAAAGCGAACGATATTCATCGCCAACTACTCTCTCCCTTTAGTTTGGAAGAGAACGATATTCAAATTACGGCAAGCCTCGGAATTGCTGTGTATCCAGAATTTGGTTCAAACGCTGAGTCTCTTTTACAGCTTTCCTCTCTTGCGGCGCAGGAATCTAAAAGACGCGGTAAAGACATTATGACGATATACGATTCCACGTTTGATGAAACGATTAAACAACGTTTATACATAGAACGAGAACTGCGTCGTTCAGTACGTGACTTGTCTCAATTCGAGCTGTGGTATCAACCACAATTTGATCTAAAAACCTATCGCCTAATTGGGGTCGAAGCATTGGTTAGGTGGAATCATCCCGAGAAAGGTTATATCAGTCCAGAATCGTTTATCCCGATCGCAGAACAAAGTGATTTAATATTGGAGCTTGGAGAACATATCATTGAGACGGCAGTTGCTCAGCGGGCAATGTGGGCAGAACATTTCGGTACTGATTTTCACATCGCATTAAACTTGTCCCCAAGACAAATCTATCGCCAAGATTTAAGTCAATTATTTTCTAAGTATTTACGACGACATGATGTCGCCCCTCAAACCATTCATGTTGAAGTGACAGAGTCACTTTTTATTGATGATACAGAGAAAGCTCAATATGTGCTTAAAAAACTACAAAGTATCGGAGTGGAAGTTTGGCTAGATGACTTTGGTACGGGGTATTCAGCCCTTGCCTACCTACAACATATGGCTTTTGACGGGCTCAAGATTGATCGTTCATTTATCGCTCAAATCCGAAAAAGCGATCAAGACGATTCATTAGTTCGCGCGATTGTATCCATGGCTCACAACCTAAGAATGAAAGTAGTAGCCGAAGGCGTAGAAACTCAAACTCAACTCACACGAATGGAGTCTCTCCACTGTGACGTCGTACAAGGCTTTTTCTTAGGTAGGCCTGTACCTGCTGAGGAATTGATTGCATTTGAATACCAACGAGGGAGTGGCGCTCAAAGCGTCAATCACTTTGCTTAGAACGCCGTTTTGTTAACTATTGCCGCTTAGCGCGTTAGTACTCGTAATGCAATATCGGTCACACTTCCCCCACCTCATTAATATGAATTTTCTCTTAAAATCTAACATCTGAGATAAATAAACTACACTTTTCATATCAACTTCTTGGATATGGAAATGCGCGTGGTAGGAATCTTTTCTTGGAACAACCTGTCGGTAAAACAAAAGCTATTTGGGTTGGTTTTGCTGCCAATTTTATTGTTGCTTGTCCTCGCGGGTAAACATGTACAAAGCCTTTCTATCCAGGCTCAGGAACTACAAAAAGCACAGTTATTCTCTGTCTACATCGACCGCGTATCTTCGCTTTATCACCTACCGAATAACCCTGATGTAATAGATAAGCAACTAAAAACTCAGCAGATATCTCAATTGTTACGCGACACCGCTGCACCAGTATTCGGTGAAAACGCTGAGATACTAAACCAGTTGACAAGCTTTGAGGAAGCAACCCTCTCGATGCTCTCTTCGCAAAATCAAGAAGAAAAGTTAGATGCGGCAGAGTGGCGCGCTGATACGTTCAAAGAAATCCTCATGAGCTTAGACAAAGTCTATTTTAGAAATGTGAGTTATGAAACAAACACTCACCTTTCTTCTTTGATGCAACTTGAATGGTTGATGTTTTGGTCCACTGAAGAGCATAGGTTAAGCGAACATTTGATTCGATCTTCAGAGGAAAATAACGAGTATGACCTCACAACACAGGCTTCTATCCAATCTTTAATCCAGAACCAACAACTATTTCTAGAGCGTTTTGTGACGCTAAATGCCAACCAACAACAAGTAGATCTGCTCATTGAGACGTTTACGGGTGAAGTCTTTATCAAAAGCCAAGAGTTTCGTGCTTATTTATTGCAACCAGCTCAACTCAAATCATTAACCCCGGATGAGATTGATGCGGGGTTATCTGCACTCAACAAACGCTTATCGTTATTACAAAGTGTTGACGACAAAATGGAACAACAGCTGAGTGATGATATATCAAAGACAATCAACACGACGACACAGCACCGCTTTACCTTTATCGCAATGATGAGCCTTTTAACGCTGTTGGTCGTAAGTTTAACGCTAAGATTGGTGCGAAAAGTTACTGGAAACTTGAATCTAGTCCTCAAATTTCTCAGTAACGAAAGCAATGAACAAAGTAACACTGAAAATTCACCTCTTGCTCAACTAATAAAGGGTAAAGACGAGCTGAGTAAGTTTGCTCGAGAGGTAAAAAAGCTTAGTGATGAGCGGATGTTGTCCAGACTAAAGCTCACACAAGCTAAAGAAGATGCAGAACAAGCAAAAGATGATGCAATTAAGGCGAGTAAAGCCAAAAGTAGCTTTTTGGCCAACATGTCCCACGAGATCCGCACGCCGCTAAATGGCGTTATTGGCATCTCTGAAGTGTTATCCGATACTTCCCTGACTGCCACACAACGCGATTACGTCGACACGATTGAAACCTCCTCCCAACTGCTTTTGAGTTTAATTAATGACGTTCTAGACTTCTCAAAAATTGAATCTGGGATGTTGCTCATTAGCCCACATTCAACTTGTGTTCGAGAGTCTATCTATGACATTGCTTCTATCATTTCACCGAAAGCAAAGGAAAAAGGCATCGATGTGCAAGTCAACATTAGCCGTAACACGCCTTACCACGTAATGTTGGATGACCATCGTATACGCCAAGTTGTCATGAACTTCATGTCTAACGCGGTAAAATTTACCGAACAAGGCAGTGTAGAGCTATCGGTCATCACCCGCGAAATTAAAAATGGTGAAGCGGTCATCGAGTTTTCCGTTAAAGATTCTGGAATTGGTATTGATGCCCAGCAGCAAAAGAAAATATTTGCTCCATTTGCCCAAGAGGATAACTCTACTACCCGACAATTTGGGGGAACTGGACTTGGGCTTGCCATTAGCACGCAATTAGTTGAGCTAATGGGTGGAGAAATTCAACTTGAATCCGAGAAAGGTAAAGGCAGTCGCTTCTTCTTTGAACTAACTGCTCCTGTTGTGACGCAAGAGTTTAACGCTTATCACGCTCTGAATCACAACGATATATGGATTGTATGCAGCAGTACTCAACTAGAACAAAAACTGCGTAACGAGTTAAGTTTTTTCAACATCAATATAACGCAGTCAGTAGATACCTTAAGTGCGTTGCCAACGTGGATTGATAACGAGCGCGTTATCGTTATTCATGTAGAAGCATCACCAAATGCAGCGGCGATGCATATCGATGAGATAGAAAGCCTTTGTAAACGAAACATTCGTGTCTGCCTCATCAAGCACCTTCATAGCCCACAATTCGACTTTAGAAACAGTATCAGCGCCTTGGTCACTCAGCCACTACTAGGGCAGCGCTTAATTAAAGCACTTGAAAGTTGTGCGGCAAATTTCTCGCACGCACAACAAGAGAGCACTTCAGCGCAACATGTTAAATCTCTGCCGAAAATTTTGGTCGTTGATGACAATACGGTCAATCAAAAAATCGCGGGGCTACACGTCACAAAAGCTGGCTTCGACTTTGATGTCGCTGTAAACGGACAAGAAGCGGTTGAGAAATTTCAACAGAATCAATACAGCCTAATTTTAATGGACTGCATGATGCCCGTAATGGATGGATTTGAAGCCACCCAAATAATTCGTCAAATAGAAGTAAAAGAAAAACGCGCTTTCAGAATTCCGATTATTGCTCTAACGGCAAGTGTGGTCGATGACGATATACAAAAATGCTTTGACGTTGGAATGGATGACTATGTGCCCAAACCGTTTAAAGCAGGGTTGCTTAAAGAGAAGTTAGATAAGGCAATTGGGTTACGTGTTTCCAACACGACGCCTGCTGAACCACACCAAGAGAACACCACCCCCGATAAAACTCATGAACTACCTGCAAGTTCTGAGCAACCAGAAGCAACGGTAACGCCTATTCGCTCCGAACGCATCTTGCTTGTCGAAGATAATAGAGTGAACCAGAAAGTGGCTTCTCTATTGCTATCTAAAGCAGGCTATCAATTCGAAGTCGCAGAAAACGGACAAATTGCAGTCGAAATGTTCCAAAAAGATGGAAAGTTTGATGTTATTTTGATGGATTGCATGATGCCCATAATGGATGGGTTTGAAGCTTCTAGGCAAATTAGAGCTTATGAAGCGAGTAAAGGATTAGCTAAGACGCCCATTATCGCATTAACAGCAAGCGTCGTTGATGATGATATTCAACGCTGCTTTGATTCAGGAATGGATGCCTACGTACCAAAGCCTGTGCGCAAAGAAAAACTGTTGTATCAAATTGAACAAGCAATGTAGGTGGATTCTATGAGTAGAAATCATTCTCGCGTTGCTTTTCCTTTGCGTTACATAAAACGCTATCTGTTTATTCTGATTGCCCTTCTTTCATTAAATTGCCAAGCTCTCGCTGCAGAGAGCTACGCCGTTTTCTCATTTAATGACGAATTCTCTCCGCTCACTGTCAATAAAGCGCGAAAGTTGTACAGAGGGAAGACGCAACTTTTACAAGGCCAGCGAATTGAACTCTCTGACTGGCCTGCGACATCAACAGAAAGAGCTGAGTTCTATCGTTATCTTCTCAACAAAAATTTAGCGCAAATGAACGCGCATTGGGCAAGCTTGTCTTTTTCAGGTAAAGCTAGACCGCCAAAAGTGATTGCACGCTCCAGCATTGATGACCTCATAGCATGGATGCAAGAGAAGCCGAATAGAATTGGTTATGCCCCAACATCGAGCGTCCCTAGTAATGCTCATGTTTTATGTGTGGTTAGCTCGGAGAATTGATATGAAAAAATATTTAACCATGTTATCGCTGAGTATCGCGACCTTTCCGAGCTCAGCCACGATTGAACTAACAGAACAACTTTCTTTAAGTGGTTTTGGCTCTACTTCGTGGGCAAAATCCGATAACCCAACTACGTTACTAGTTAACCGCTTTATTGGCGATGAATCTTGTTTCGATTGCGATACCACTTTCGGCATGCAGCTCGATTATTTTCACAAGGCATTTCGGGCATCCGCACAAGTCGTAAAGCGCCCGCAAGACCATTGGAGCTCGCCTCAGCTCGAGTGGGCGTATTTGGCTTATACCTATCAAAACATAGAAATACGAGGAGGACGCTTAAGACTGCCACTGTTTTTGATGTCTGAGTACAACTATGTCGGCCACGCTTTTACCCAAGCCCGCCCACCGAATGAGGTATATGACAGCATTCTAGGTATCACGGCTTATAACGGCCTATCTGCACGCTGGATTCATGACCTCAATGAGCAAGTCGTACTTACCGCCATGCCGTTTGTCGGGTTTAAAGACAATAGTGACGTAACCATCAATGAACGTACTGAATTGGAAATTGAGTCAAACAATACTGCAGGGATGAACTTAACGCTAAGCGGAGAGAGCTATCGTTGGAATTTTTCCTACCTCCACGGCGATTATGATCAAACAACGACGCTCTCTAACATTGAGCAGTCCACTCCCGGTGGCGGAACCACAATCATTGACCGTCTAGTTGAAACAGAAAAAAACAACACGATCGATCTGTTCTCTCTAGGGTTAAGATACGAGCTCGATAACATTGTGATTATGGCAGAAGGACAGACCAGCAATCTTTCCTCATCTTGGTACGCGACAACAAGTTATAATGTAAACAAGCTGACTCCTTATATTGTTTACGGTCAGCAGTTTAATAGTCGGGATAAAAAAAGTGGAGACAGTTTCTTACTCGGATTGAGATACGACCTAGATTACAACGTTTCCCTAAACGCAGAATGGCAAAGGTTCAACGCCTACAATAATAGCTCTGGCGCGTTTTCATCAGCCCCAAAGGATGACAGTGCGAGCCTTTATACGCTAATGCTCAACTTCGTTTTTTAATGTTTCTTACAGTACCAATTTCCACAACGCTAGGGGCTGTTGCATTAAGAAGGCTTTTTGCAACACGTAACTAAACGCTAAACGACTGAAAGGGGTAAAATCGAACAGTTCAGATAGATAAGTGGCAATCCAAACATAGACAAAGGTTACTCTATTTCGGTTTGTTTTGATTGTCTTTTAACCGCTTTTCTTTGCGTCGCAGTGCCCGGAAAAACTTTGACTCTTCGTGGTACCAACCAAGGACACTAATTGGAAAGCCCACGAGCATCATAATAAAAACATCCGCAGGGAGTTGTTCCCAAATGTCGCTTAAAGAATGCAGCTCTCCAAAAATGAACAAACCGATGACTTTACCAAGCAGTAATGCACAACAAATCATAAAGAAGGACTTTAATATATAGTGCCATTTGCCTTTTTTACGCTCTTCTCTCCAATAGGCATACTTATATTGTCGATCGTACATTCATCCCCCTAAAGTAAACTTGCCGTAAGTTTAAGCATCTCGATAGCGTAAAGTGCGTTGGCACCTCTTTAATCATAGTGCGTATCTAAAGTGAATGCTTGTCGTGGCAATAAGAAGGAGAGGTATTCTGTAGTAAGAGCTACAAAATCTCTGAACGTTATATGTCTTGTGTAATTCGGATGATGCCTGATTTTGCTTATCGCTAGTGTTTTCTGAACACCCAAATCGGGCCGATGAGTAGAAACTGTAAATCCTCAAAAAACGACGGTTTTTTACCTTCAATCTTGTGACCGATAAATTGCAATATCCACAATACGCCAAACAAGAGCATAGAAATATGCAGAACGGGCAACATCAATACCTCTAGCGACCAAATAAGGCCAATGCACGCTAATGTGTAGCCGATCATCATCATGAATACACTCAGAGACAAACGAAAATAGAAAACCCAAGTGGGGATCACCGCTACCCAAACCCAATTAAGTTCGAAGCCTAATAATGAAATCTGGGGAATCGACCAAATAAGTCCAACCACAGAAAGGTAAATACCTGGAACTGCGATTGTGTGAATCTTTTGGTTGATAGGGTTTTGGTGACTCTCCCCGTATTCTTTTAGCCATTCAGATAATGCTCGCATATCATTCCCCTTTTCCACCTTCTTATTCTTATATAGCCCGAGGATGAAAAAGGTGCGAATTTTTCCGTAAAGGCTACGAGCAACGAGCGACAAAACAACAGAGGCCAGTGCGTTGCCGATTACTCACCAAGCAACGCTCGTTGTGCTTTCGGCAGCTTGGCAACGACAAGAGCATAAGAGCGTTCACACAAGTCTTGAATCAACCCATCCTCGACATCACCGTTAAAATAAACCGTTATCCAATGACGCTTATTTAAGTGATAACCTGGGATAATGTCCGTAAACTGCGACGTTAAGACTTCTCCATCTTCTGGTTTTACTTTTACGCTGACATACTCCCGACCGTTTCTCTCTGCAATGATGGCAAACATCTTACCTTTGATTTTGTAAACAAGCGCTTCAGGCCCAAATGGGAAATCGCTTTCTGCACACATGAAGGTACTTAAGTATTGTTCTAGTTCTTTGCTTTTCATATCCCCTACCTCCTTCTGCGTTCTCACTCAAATTGTGGCAATAGCAATTTTAACGCCTGGTTAACCTGCTCTTTTTCATTGCCTTCTAAACCATGCAATAACGATTGCTGAACGTCTACATGCTCCAAAATTAGCTTGTCAATTAAGGTTAAGCCTTGCTCTGTTAGTTCAACGGTGACGCTACGTCGGTCTTCTTTACTATGGGTTCTGGTAATAAACCCTTTCTTCTCAAGTTTATCTAAGCGATTAGTCATCGCACCCGAAGTGAGCATCATCGACTCTATTAACGCTGAGGGAGTAAGACAATATGGTGAACCAGCTCGACGCAGTGTCGCTAACACATCAAATTCACCCATTTTCAGGTCGTACTTCTTATGTAGCTCGGCGACCCTAGATTCCATGTGTTTTGCAATTCGCATTAGTCGACCCATTATTGCCATCGGTTCAGTGTCGAGGTCTGGCTTCTCCCTAGCCCACTGCTCTACCACTCTATCAATTGCATCCATTATTTCTCTCCAAACATCATATATTTTTTATTTTAACATAAAGATACTTTACAAAAAGCCACCTTGCCGATATCGTTACATTTAATTATCTCTACATAAAGATATTTAACATGAACATTTTACTTGCGATGATTCCTGCCTTTTTTTGGGGGACGACTTACGCTGTTACTCAGTTTACTCTACCGGACTGGCCTCCCGTTTTACTTGGCGCTCTAAGGGCACTGCCTGCGGGTCTTTTGTTGCTGGCAATAAAGCCCTCGTTTCCAAAAAGAAGTGAGTGGAAGGTGCTGCTTGTTTTAGGAACCATCAACATCGCTTGCTTCTTTGGTCTCATTTTTGTCATGGCGTTGACGCTTCCTTCTGCCATCTCTGGTGTTGGTATGGTTTCGGTCCCCGTTTTTGCAATGCTGTTTGGTTGGGCGGTCTACAAACGTCAGCCTAGTGGCATTCAAGCAATAAGCGGCGCAACTTTGATTGCTTTAGCTTGGTTCTTATTTGATCCTAGCTCTATTTCTCTCGAACCCGTGGGCTTACTTGCGATGATCTCCGCCATTATGTGCATCGTGATAGGAAGTAGCGTAACAAAGTCACTAGGTACAAAAATGCACTGGTGGACAGTGCTAACATGGCAGCTCATTTTGGGTGGCGTGATTATGTCTATCGCAACAAGTGTGCTGGCGATAAACAATCCAGAGCCATATGTTACGGTCGTACAGGACGTATCCATGACGAATATTCTAGGGTTACTGTGGGTAATTATTCTGAACACCGCATTAGGGTATGGCATGTATGTATGGTTATTGCAGCGGATGTCGGTCGTAGATTTTACCTTTGGTGGTATTGCAAACCCAGTCGCAGGCATTGTTTCGGGCCTACTGCTATTGGGGGAAACGTTCACTCCTCTGCAATACAGCTTAATGCTAGGAATGATCGTAATGTCATTACTACCTCAGCTCATTACGTCGATCAAAGCGAAAAGAGCCGCACTCTCCTCCTAAGTAACGTTAATTCCTAACACTCTAGAAGTAATGAGAGTGTTAGGAATCCTCAAGTGTGACCCCATCAGCAGAAATCAGCGCTAACCTAGGCAACTGACACCTTTAAAACGGTACGTTTTGACGTTATGGCTGTTAAGCGCTTGCAAGGTTAGTCAGGGGCTCTGGTTTAGCGTAAACATAACCTTGAATAAGGTAAATCGCATGCTGAGCCAGGTATTCGACTTGAGCCTGGCTCTCTACACCTTCTGCAATCATCTCACATTCCGCTTTGTTCGCTGCAGACACAATTGAGTCCAGCACTTTCAGCTTTTGGTCGTCAGATCCTATTGGATCAATGAACATCTTATCCACTTTTACACACCGGATGCCCAAATCTTGTAGGTAAGAAAAGCCACCATATCCGGTACCAAAATCGTCAATTTTGAACTTGTAGCCTTTATTCGTTAAATACAAAATCTCTTTTTTCGCGGCCTCAGTGTCTTTTACTGGTATTCTCTCGGTCAATTCAAAATGAATTCTATTCGAGATTGGCCAATTTAACTCCGACAGCAACTTCGTTAATACACCTGACTCTAAATGGGAGGAAACAATATTGATACTGACCCACGTATGCTCGGGTAAGTCACTTAAGTCTTGTATGATTTTACGAATAAGCTGATTCGTCATCGGAATAATCAGGCCACTTTCTTCTGCAGCACCAATAAACATATTTGGTGGCACCATTCCATCACGTCGCGACCATCGAATCAGAGCTTCATATCCTACTGTCTTACCATCGCGACTATCGACAATCGCCTGGTAGTAAGGAATAAATTCTGCATTACTAATCCCATTTTCAATTAGACCTGTAATGGATTTTCTCAAGCTTTTACCAGATATGTATGCAAAGGCAGTCACAAGACCTGCAAGCACACTTACAAGACCGCCCCACAAAAGTACTCTTTCCTGAGCATAATTTTTAAGTTTTTCACCGCTGTATATCTTGATGAGCATGTTGGCTTGAGACTCTCCTGAAAAGAAAAACTCTTTTGAGAGTGCGTTTTCTTCTCCTGCAATATTCGCTTTGCCACGGCTTATCGTTAAATCACCAAATATTGGTTCATCATACTTAAACTCTACAAATAGGCAGTCTTTGCAAGGCGTTTTTATTACCTCGTTAACCCAACTGTTATCAAGTACCCAGAAGACTTCAACGTGTTCATTATCATAAATGACCATCCACTCTATTTGGTCATTCTGTTGCGGCAAAATAAGTGATGCGAAAAAGTTTTCATCCATCTGAAATCGTTCACTACTAGATGGGCGAGACACTTCACTACCAACCGTGGAACACGTTTTTCCGCCTTCTGTGGTCATCGCAATAAAACGAATGTAACGGTTATAAAAACGTGGGTCGCGTAAAGTTCTTACATCACTATCACTACAAGTAAAATCTAACTGAGCAATCTGCTTCACTATTGCTCCGTCCAAATAGGCAGACCTTTGATTTAAATAATCTACGTAAGCATCTATTTTCGACGCTTTTACCGAGTTGACGTAAAAGTTGGTTATCGAATGAAAGGCCACTACAAATATGGCGATGGGAACTAAGCCGAGTAAAATGGCATACTTTGTATTCTTTGTTATCAAAGTTCGTCCTGCTAATCTGTCAAGCAACCTAAGTGGGATATGAATACTATCTCATTTTTATAGTCCAAAAAGTGAGGAATGACGCTCAATAAAATTATAGACTCAAGTGGCTTTCAGATGTCGGGATTTAGAATGTGAGCACCAAACCACATTCGAGGAGAACAAAGTAGCGACTAAGTGAAAAGTAAGAACGAGCCCAACTGTTAAGTCATCCGTAATAAAAGTGACAACTTGGATCTTGAGCAATACTTTTTAGATAGGCAGCAGATACGCTAAAAAACAAAAAGGAAACGATTGATGCCAACCGCTTCCTTTATTTGTTATTGCTATTTAAAAGTGCGTGAATTACGCCACTTCAAGAATCACTTTTTCCAACTTATCTAGGCCTTCATTTAGCACGTCAGATTCGATGGTCAGTGGAGGTAACAGACGAATCACGTTCGCTTTTACCCCACAAGAAAGCAGGATAAGACCATTTTCTTGCGCTTTAGAAATCACCGATTTGGTCATCTCTTGTAGCGGCTTACCTGATTCTGGGTCAGTAAATTCAATCGCCATCATCGCACCCGTAGTACGGATTTCACCAATAGCAGGCACAGATTGTTGCAGTTTGGTCATACGTGCATTGACCACTTCACCGATGCCCATCGCTTTAGCACACAAATCTTCTTCTTCGATGATTTTCAGCACTTCAAGACCAGCAACACAACCGAGTGGCGAGCCTGCATAAGTACCACCTAAACCACCAGGCAGTGCGGAGTCCATTACATCCGCTTTACCAACAACAGCTGAGATTGGGAAACCACCAGCAATGCCTTTCGCCATTGTCATTAGATCGGGTTCAATGCCTAGGTACTCCGTCGCAAACATTTTACCGGTACGGGCAAAACCCGTTTGGATCTCATCCGCAATCAGCATGATACCGTGCTTGTCACACAGTTGACGCAAGCCTTGTGCAAACGCTTCAGGTGCTTTGTAGAAGCCGCCCTCACCTTGTACTGGCTCGAAGATGATCGCCGCAACACGTGATGGTTCAATATCACAAGCAAATAGATCGTCGATCGCTTGTAAACTTTGCTCAACGCTGATGCCGTGAAACGCATTTGGGTACGGCGCGTGGTAGATTTCGTTCGGGAAAGGACCAAAGCCCGCTTTGTACGGCGCAACTTTACCAGTTAACCCCATAGTCATGTTTGTGCGACCATGAAAGCCGCCTTTAAACGCTATCACGCCGCTACGGCCTGTATGAGCGCGTGCCACTTTTACGGCATTTTCGACCGCCTCGGCGCCAGTAGTAAGAAAGATCGCTTTCTTCTTAGTCTCACCTGGTGCAAGTTCTGTCAGCTTTTCAGCCAGCTCAACGAATGACGCGTACGGCGTAACCATCGCGCAGGTGTGCGAAAAGTTATCCAACTGAGCTTTTACCGCTTCGCTAATGCGCTTGTGAGAATGCCCGGTGTTAGTCACCGCGATACCCGCTGCAAAGTCGATGTATTTGTTGCCTTCGATATCCCATACGTAAGCGTTTTCTGCTTTCTCGACGTAAAGTGGGTACAGTGCGCCCATGCCTTGAGCGATAACTTGGCTTCTTCTTTCGTGTAGTTGTTGGTTTGTCATTGTTTTGTCCTTAATTAGTTGCCGCCAAAGCAGAGATATTTCACGTCCATGTATTCATCGATACCTTGTTTTGCTCCTTCACGTCCGATACCGGACTGCTTAACACCACCGAAAGGAGCCACTTCAGTAGAGATCATACCTTCGTTAATGCCGACCATGCCGTATTCGAGCGCTTCTGCGATTTTCCAAACACGGTGAATGTTTTGGCTGTAGAAGTACGACGCGAGACCGTAGATGGTGTCGTTCGCCATTTCGATCAGCTGTTCGTCGCTGTCAAAACGAATCACTGGCGCGACAGGGCCAAAGATTTCCTCGGAAACAATCTTCATGTCGTGAGTAACGTCTTTGAGAACCACTGGCTGCATAAATAGACCATCGAGCTTTTTAAGTTCTGAAACCGGCTTCGCGCCTTGCTCGATAGCACCATCGATCAACGCTTGAATGCCTTGCTTCGCTGACTCGCTGATCACTGGACCAATGTTGACCCCCTCTTCCAATCCGTTACCAACTTTGAGCTGCTGAACCGCAGCGTCAAACTTAGCAACGAATTCGTCATACACTTTGCTGTGTACATAGAAACGGTTCGCACAAACACACGTTTGGCCTGCGTTACGGAACTTCGACGCCATCGCACCCGCCACGGCTGCATCAATGTCGGCATCATCGAATACGATAAACGGCGCGTTGCCACCGAGCTCCATTGAGGTACGTTTAATGTCCGCCGCGCTTTGCTGCATCAGCACACTACCAACTTGGGTAGAGCCAGTGAAAGACAACTTACGAATCAACGGATGCGAAGTGAAAATAGCGCCTACCTGA
Source organism: Vibrio sp. YT-15 (assembly GCF_033337445.1). Lineage (NCBI taxonomy): Bacteria > Pseudomonadati > Pseudomonadota > Gammaproteobacteria > Vibrionales > Vibrionaceae > Vibrio > Vibrio sp. YT-15. The sequence goes on along the minus strand of NZ_JAWOQR010000003.1, from coordinate 431,991 downwards.
CGTGAATTTTCACCCAGAACCACTTGCAGCACATCGCGAGGGATACCCGCTTGATAGGCAAGCTCTGCGACCGCAAACGCAGACAGCGGCGTAGATTCAGATGGTTTTACGACAAAGCTACAACCGGCCGCTAAAGCTGGCCCTGCTTTGCGCGTGATCATCGCAATTGGGAAGTTCCACGGTGTAATCGCACAGGCGACACCAATTGGCTGTTTGATGGTCACCAAACGCTTGTTTGCACTTGGGGCAGGAATCGTCTCACCGTAGGTACGTTTCGCTTCTTCAGCAAACCATTCGATAAAGCTCGCACCGTAAAGCACTTCACCTTGAGCTTCCGCTAGCGGCTTACCTTGCTCTAACGTCATCAAACGGCCAAGGTCGGCTTTGTTTTCTAACAGGAGTTGGAACCAACGATTGAGCATGCCAGCACGCATTTTTGCTGGCAGTGCCGCCCACTCTTTCTGCGCCACACTGGCACGTTCAATGCCATTTAAAATGTCGTTTTCGGTTGAGACTGGTGCGTACCCGAGGAGTTCTCCGGTCGCCGGATTAGTCACTGCAATGCCCTGTTGTGGATTCGCTACCATAAACGAAACAAGGGTTTGGTTTTGTATCTGTTGCATGGTCATTCCTTTTGACAACTCATCATCGCCGCTAAGCTAGCGGCGAGTTTATGTTTAAGCAGGGATCTGCTGCGTAATACAGTGAATGTTCCCTCCGCCGAGTAGAACCTCTCTCGACGGTATCGCGATGATTTGGTATTCCGGCATCGCGTTTTGCAAAATATCGATCGCCATAGCGTCGGTCTCTTCGTCCAGCATCGGCAAGAACACATGCTCGTTGACGATAAGAAAGTTGGCATAAGAGGCACTTAGGCGTTCGCCAGCTTGTCGACTCATTCCTGAACTGGCGTCAATGCCATTGGCTTCGCGCTCGCTGTAATGCAACGGACCCGGTAATGGCAAACGGACAATTTCAATCTCGCGCCCTCTCGCATCGTGCTGAGATTTCAGTACTTGTTCCGCTTGACGAGATAACGCGTATTGCGGATCGCTTGGGTCATCGGTCCAACTTAGTACCACTTTACCCGGTGCGATAACGTGCATCAGGTTGTCGATATGGCCGTCTGTTTCGTCATTGAATAAACCATTTGGCAACCAAATGACTTTTTCGATACCGAGGTAGGCCTTTAACTGCTCTTCGATTTGCGCTTTGCTCAACTGCGGATTACGTCCTGGGCTGAGTAAGCACTCTTCTGTGGTGTAAAGCGTGCCATCACCATCGGTGTGAATCGCCCCACCTTCAAGTACAAACGGAGCACGGTAATAATCAATACCGATGATGTCGCACACCGAGCCAGCTACAAGGTCGTCCTGCTGCCAGTTGTCGTAAAGGCCGTTGTATTCGCCGCCCCACGCGTTGAATTGCCAACTAATCCCACGGCGCTCGCCCGCTTGGTTAACAAGCACGGTCGGCCCGATGTCTCGCATCCACGCATCGTTAAATGGGATTTCCACCAAACGTACATCTGAGTGAAGCATTTGACGCGCTCGGTCAAAGTTGTGCGAGCATACCGCCACGCACACCTTGGTCACATCCGCGATTAAGTTCGCGATTCTGGCAAAGGTTTCTTGCGCGGGTAATGCGTCATCACGCCAGTTGTCTTTCCTTTCTGGCCACGCTAGCCAAACTTCACTAACCGGCTGAAACTCAGCCGGAAAATAGAAGCCATCTTGCGCTGGTGTTGTCGATAACTTCATTTTAACGCCTCTTTAAACGGCTAGTTTGCCAACGCTGGTGTAAAGGTCTGGACGACGGTCGCGGAACAAGCCCCACGCGTGACGCGCTTTCGCTGTCGTAGCTAGGTCGATTTCTGCGTAAATGATGGTTTCACCTTGACGCGGTGCTTCGGCAATTTTTGCACCAGTGTGGTCAGTGATAAAAGAAGAGCCGTAGAACGTCGTCTCGATACCATCATCGACTTCAGTGCCCACTCGGTTTGACGCAATCACTGGAACGAGGTTTGCTGCCGAGTGACCTTGCATTGTACGTTGCCAGTGGTCACGTGAATCCAGTGTCGGATCTTGAGGCTCAGAACCGATTGCAGTTGGGTAAAAAATCGCTTCCGCGCCGTGCAGAGCCAAGCTGCGTGCAAGCTCTGGAAACCATTGGTCCCAGCAAATGCCAGCACCGAACTTACCGAACTTGGTTTGCCACACTTTGAAACCGGTATCGCCAGGGCTAAAGTAGTACTTCTCGCTGTAGCCCGGGCCGTCAGGAATGTGTGACTTGCGGTAGTTATCTAGTACCGTGCCATCGGCATCTATCATTACTAGCGAGTTAAAAAACGTATTGCCCGCTTTTTCAAAGTAGCTGACAGGAATCACCACGCCGAGCTCTTTAGCCAACGCACTCATCTCTTTAATAAGACGACAATTCTCCGTTTCTTCTGCAAGCTCGAAATACTTCGCTTCTTGTTTTTTGCAGAAGTAAGGCGCAGCGAACAGCTCTTGCGGAAGAATCACGTTCGCACCGTTTTGTGCTGCTTCACGAATCGCCTTTTTTGCTTTGGCTAGGTTATCTTCCAGATCCCAGCTTTTCGTCAGTTGAAGGGCTGCAAATTTCACCACTTTGCTCATTGGATATTCCTTATCTCTTAAATCGCCAGTTTGTCACGTAGGTTGTAGTAAGCCGCGCCCATTGCCGTAAACGGAATTTGGAAGTGGCGGCCACCCGGGAAGGAGTAATGTTTCAGTGCAGCAAACGCGTCGAAACGTTCAGCGTGTCCGGTCAGAGCTTCGGCCAGCAACTTACCTGCTAGGTGAGTACACGTTACACCGTGACCGCTGTAGCCTTGTAGGTAGTAAATGTTGTCTGCAAACGAGCCAAATTGCGGCATGCGTGAGTAAGTCAGCAAGAAGTTACCTGTCCAAGTGTAATCAATCTTGATGCCTTTCAATTGTGGGAAGACTTTCTCCATCTTCGGACGAATCAATGCTTCAATGTTTTCTGGGTCACGTGCGCCGTAAACCACGCCACCTCCGAACAACAAACGCTTGTCGGCGGTTAAGCGGAAGTAATCAAGCAAGTAGTTACAGTCTTCAACGCAGTAGTCACTGGTCAGCACTTGTTTTAGCTGCTCATCACTCAAAGGCTGAGTCGCCACCACTTGTGTGCCACACGGAATCGCTTTGTTGCTGATGTTAGGTGCCAAACCACCAAGGTAGGCGTTACCTGCCAGTACCACGTACTTGCTCTTCACGCTGCCTTTCGCCGTTTTCACTACTGGGTTAATCCCTTTGTCAATCGACACGACCGCCGACTGCTCAAAGATTTGACCACCTAGAGACGTAAACGCAGCGGCTTCACCTAATGCCAGTTTTAGCGGATGAATGTGACCACCGCGCATATCCAGCAAACCGCCAGTGTACACTTTCGTACCTACCGCTTGTTCTACCTCTCCTGCGTCAAGCAGAGTCAGTTGGTCGTTGCCGTAACGCTCCCAGTTCTTCTTATGTTCTTCTAGCCCTTTGAGTTGTTTACTGTTCAGTGCCGTGAACAAGCCGCCTTGCTTGTAATCACAGTTGATGTCGTATTTGTCGATCAGACCACGGATGATATCGCCGCCTTCAAAAATCATATCGCACAGAGCTTTGGCTTGGTTTTGGTCGTAACGGCTTTCAATCACGTCAACATCTCGGCTGTAGCTGTTAACGATTTGACCACCGTTACGACCAGTTGCTCCAAAGCCCACTTTTGCGCTTTCTAGCACAACGACTTTAAAACCTTTTTCTGCAAGGTGTAGTGCAGAAGAAAGACCAGAAAATCCCGCACCGACTACACACACATCGCACTCGATGTCGTTTTGCAACTGTGGGTATTCCGGCATGTTTGGCACAGAGTGCGCGTAGAACGAATCCGTATGCTTGTTCATAGAACTATTCCTTTATTTATCGTAATCGTCAGCAGGCTTAAGGATGGAGGCGAATCCAAGTGGTTTTGGTTTCGGTGAATTTTTCAATCGCGTGGAGAGACTTGTCTCGACCATTTCCGCTCATTTTGAATCCGCCAAATGGGACCGTCATATCACCTTCGTTGTAGTTGTTGACCCAAACCGAGCCGGCTTGCAGTCGTTTTGCTACGCGATGAACGCGGTTGATATTGCTGCTCCAAAGTGCAGCACCTAAGCCGTACTTCGAATCGTTAGCGATCTCAATTGCTTGCGCTTCGTCTTTGAATGGAATGACACACAGCACCGGACCAAAAATTTCCTCCTGAGCGACACGCATCTTGTTGTCGACGTTGTCTAAAATGGTTGGGGAAACAAATGCACCTTGCCCATCGACATCGCCGCCACAACGTACGTTTGCACCTTCTGATTCACCTAACGAGATGTATTCCAACACTTTTGATTTATGATCTTGATCGATAAGCGCTCCCATGGATGAACTTGGGTCCATTGGGTCTTTTGGCGTGAACGCTTTCGACGCTTGAATAACTTTTTCTAAGAACTGATCTTTGATGCTTTCGTGAACAAGCAGGCGGGTTGCCGCGACGCACACCTCACCTTGGTTGTAGAAACACCCTGCGGCGGTTTCTGCTGCTGCGCGGTCTAAATCATCACAATCTTCAAACACGATGTTCGCGTTCTTGCCGCCCGCTTCTGCAAACACGCGCTTTAGGTTGCTCTCACCCGATCTGACCATCAGTTGGCCTGCAATGCGCGTCGAGCCTGTGAAGGCGATGCAGTCTACGTCTTGGTGTTTCGCCAGCGCGTCGCCAGCTTCATGACCAAAACCCGTAATGACTTGGAAAACGCCTGTTGGTAAGCCCGCTCGAGAAGCAAGTTGACCTAGAAATATCGCGGTGAGAGAAGATTTTTCTGACGGTTTTAGAATCACGCTGTTACCAGCGGCTAAAGCAGGACCAAGCTTCCAGCACGCAAGCCAAAGGGGGAAGTTCCACGGTACAACCGCAGCAACCACACCAATTGGTTGATGAGAAATAAAAGCGTGTACATCTTTTTCGGTTGGGGCAACTTCGCCGTATACTTTGTCGATTGCTTCTGCGTACCAGCGTAATGCACTCGCCGCGCCAGGAATATCGGTAGAGAAGCTGTGAGAGATAGGCTTACCGGTATCAAGCGTTTCTAGCAGAGCCAATTCTTCTTGGTGTTGATCAATCAAGTCAGCAAACTGTTTAAGCACTGCTTTGCGATGAGCTGGGCTGCTCTCGCTCCACTGACCGGATTGAAATGCTTGGCGAGCGTATGAAACCGCGAGATCAACATCTTCATTTTGGCAACGGGCGATTTCGGTGAATATCTCATCTGTTGCTGGGTTAACTACCGGGATGGTTTGCCCTGTTAAAGCGGCACTGTATTCACCGTTAATGTACGCCCTGTTTTCGATGTTTAGATTGTTTTTTAGTTCAATCCATTGCTCTTGGGTTTTCATACGCTCTCCTTGTGATCACACAAGGCAAGCCCCCACTAAAATGTGGTTGGCGTATGCGCACTTATCATTCGACAAGCCTTGTCTGTGTGATTTGTAAATCGATGGGGCTTCGTCGTATCAATAATGTACGACTCGCCCGCTGTTATGACATGAGATTGCCCTTTATATTCCAGAGTGATTTCACCCTCTAATACGGTGCCAATCTCTTCGCCTTCGTGTTTGATTTCTGCCGCACCAGTGGTTCCATAAGGTGCGTATTCCTCGATCAAGAATCCGATGACTTGATCTTTGTCGCCATTCGTTACCAGTTTCATGGACACCGTCTCGCTCCCGATTTCCACAAGATCTGACGGCTTGATGACTACTTTCACTTCATCGTTCGAAGGTTGTTCAAAAGTGAAAAACTCTGATAACGATAAAGAAAATACATTAACGATTTTTTGTAGTGAGCTGACCGACGGGCTCACTTTGCCATTTTCAATGGATGAGATTGCACTGTGGGTAATACCAGCGCGCTCGGCTAGTTCCCTTTGTGACAATCCATGTTTTTTTCGTAACTGAACAATATTTTTACCAATCTCTTGATTGTCCATTCATACAGCTCCAAACGTTTAACGAGAGGTAGCCATCATAAATTCATTGAACAAAATTTGAGAGAAATGATTGGTTTTTGCTTCCCATTCTGGGTGCCACTGCACGCCAACGAAAAATTTTTGATTAGGAAGACTAAATGCTTCTACCAAGCCATCCGGGGCTTTAGCTTCTACTTGTAATAGAGGAGCAAGCTGATCGACGCCTTGGTTGTGTAGTGTGTTCACTTCAAAGAAGGTGGTATTTTCCCAATGATTTTGCACCAGCCATTGTTCAAATAAGCTCTGCTTTTGAACTAGCACAGCGTGTGCTGGCGCGTATTTTTGTTCGAAATCTTCAACAGGCGCTTCACGATGGTCATTGAAGCCGGAGTCATGAACGGCTGGGTTTAACGAGCCACCGAGTGCGACATTCATCTCTTGAAAGCCGCGGCAAATACCAAGGCACGGAATGTTTTGGTCAACCGCATGACGAATTAACGTGAATGAGAGCTCATCACGAGCTTCATCTTTGTAGCTCTCTTCGTGCGTTGCATTGTATCGATGTGGCGCAACGTTAGAGTGGCTGCCAGGAAAAAGAAAACCATCACATATGTCTAGGATGGTGGTTACGTCATCGCCCGACATGTCGGGAGCCAACATAATCGGTAGTCCTCCAAAATCCTTTATGGCGCGAAGGTAAAAGTCGTTGACCGCTTGTATCTGATAGCCACCCAACTCTTTAGCGCAGCTAACCACACCAATGATGGGTTTGTGTGTATCTGCCATGATATGTCCATGTTCAATTTATTTAACACAAACCCTACAAACCATGTACAAAATTATCAACACAGATGACCATTATTATCGTCACAACGTGATCTGACGCACTTTTTAGGCTTCAAAACTGAATATTTATGCTCATTATATTGAACAAAACAAAACCAACTGTTACAAAATAGTTAACAGAAAGACATAAAAACCAGCCGTTAAACATCAAAAGCACAGTGTAAGTGCATGTTTAAATTAAAAATAACCTGAAAAACAAACAACTCGTTCAGAGTGCTGTAACTTATTTGTTAATTTGGTTATTTCTAATTTCTACTCGTCAGGCTATTTGGAGAAGAAAATGGAATCGTATCTACAGGAAGTACAAAATTTTAAACAAAAATGGCCCGATATTGAATTTATCGATCTCATCTTTACCGATATAAATGCCACCCCAAGAGGAAAACGCATCCCGATAGATGCTCTAGAAAAACTGAATAAAGGTGTTGCCCTCCCCCTTTCGACCATCACCCTAGATACCAAAGGTAACGTCGTTGAAACGGCCGGGTTGGGAGAAGATCTCGGAGAGCCAGATAATCTCTGCTATCCAATCAGCGGCACCTTAATGCCGACGGCAAAAGAACAAGTTGGTCAGCTACTGCTTAGTATGATGGATGAAACCGGGCAGCACCCTAACCCACTGTTCATCCGAAACATTCTCGCTTCTATATTGCAAACACTGCATGCTAAAGACCAATATCCTTGTGTCGCGCTCGAGCTGGAGTTCTATTTAATAGACAAAACCCGCGGCGAAAATGGCGAACCATTAACGGCAATTAACCCCACGAAAAAAACTCGAGAAAAAGATACCGAGGTTTACGACCTTGATGGACTAGATGACTACGCGGATTTCTTGGCCGACCTTAATCGAATTGCATTAGAACAAGGTTTAAACACTTCCGGAGCCCTATCTGAATCGGCACCAGGGCAGTTCGAAATCAACTTCAACCATTCTAAAGATGTACTTCGAGCATGTGATGAAATCATCATCGCAAAACGCTTGATTCGCCAAGTCGCTCATCAGCACGGATTTGACGCCACATTTATGGCGAAACCTTTTAGTGAGCAAGCGGGTAATGGCATGCACATTCACCTCAGCTTGGTTGATACAGATGGTAACAACCACTTTAGCCAGCCAGACGGTCAAGCGAGCGCCTTCTTCTATCAAACCATGGCAGCGATGCTGTCACAAACATCCGATGCCATGGCCCTAATCTGTCCTAACGTTAACTCTTACCGTCGCTTTGTTCCTGGCGCTTACGTCCCGACCAAAGCCGATTGGGGAGAAAACCACCGCGGTGTTGCGTTGCGTGTGCCTATCAGCGATAGCAAAAATCGCCGTATAGAGCATCGTATAGCAGGCGCTGACGTTAACCCATACATTCTCGCTGCAGTAGTACTTTCCGCAGTATTAGCGAGTGAAAGCTACACCAAAGATCAATGTCCACCGACTCTCAGTGATGATGCAATTGAGTTACCTCTGCGTATGTCAGAAGCTCTAGAGCGACTGGAGCACAGTGAGCTAGCTCAATACATCTCAAGAGATTTTATCGATTTGTATCTAGCTTGCAAACAGAGTGAACTCGCAGAATTTGAGCGAGCGATTACTCCATTGGAAATCGACTGGATGTTGCACTCGGCATAAACAAAGGAAATGAACTTTATGACTACGCAGACCAAGGCGCTGGATGCGCCTCTTAAAATCAACTCTCAACACATTATTGTTTCTTTAATCTCGGTTGCGACGTTTGTCTTTTTTACCACAATCGGTTTGAACCATGAGGAAGGCGAAGCCTACGGATGGATGAGTCTTTTACCAACGGCGTTGGTATTGGTCTTTGCGCTGACAACACACCGAACTGTGGAAGCCCTCTTTAGCGGCGCTATTGCCGGTGTTCTTCTGCTTAACCCAACTGAAGCGGTGGAACAGATTGTTGATATTTCCATGAGTGTAATGATGGATGAAACTATTGCCTGGATCATCCTAGTTTGTGGTTTGATGGGCGGCCTAATTGCTATTTTGGAGAAAGGCGGCAGTATCTTAAGCTTCTCCGACATGCTAGTCACGAAAGTAAAAAGCCGTAAGCAATCGATGCTGATGACCTTTGCTTTAGGTATTCTGATCTTTATCGACGATTATTTGAATGCGATTGCAATTTCTTCCTCAATGAAAAAAGTTACGGACGGCTACCAAATCTCGCGTGAAAAGCTCTCATATCTTGTGGATTCAACCGCCGCGCCTATCTGTATCCTCGTACCGATTTCCACTTGGGCAATTTTCTTCAGTTCGTTGCTAGAAGCAAACGGAGTAGCAGAAGCGGGAGATGGTATCAAAGCATACATTGAAGCTATTCCATACATGGCTTACGGCTGGGTAACGCTGGTGATTGTTTTGCTGGTTGCAATGGAAAAGATCCCAGATCTAGGTGCGATGAAAAAGGCAGAAAAGCGTGCGAAGAATGGTCAAGTTCGTCCAGACGGTGCAACAGATGTCGACTTTGGTCCCGATGTATCTGCACATACCAACCCAACCATGGGCCTTGTCAACTTCTTGTTACCAATGATCGTACTTGTTGCCGCAAGTTGGTATTTTGGTATCGATCTACTTGCTGGTGTTTTCGTCGCGTTAATCTTTACTATTAGCTTTTACGGCGCACAAAAACTGATCTCGATGAACGACATGTTCGAAGCTGTTTATGATGGCATTAAAGTTATGCTACTGCCGCTTGCGACCGTTATTGGTGGTTTCATGTTGAAATCGGTCAACGACTCATTGGGCGTCACGCAGTATGTCATTGAGACCGTCAGCCCTTACCTGTCAGCGTCTTACTTCCCTGCGATTATCTTTATGATTACGGGCGCGTTGGTATTTGCAACGGCATCGTCTTGGGGAACGTTTGCAGTAGCGATGCCAATTGTTCTACCTTTGGGCGAACAGCTTGGTGTGCCTCTACACTTAACCGTTGCAGCGCTGCTTTCAGCATCAGCGGCAGGGAGCCACTCTTGTTTCTTTAGTGACTCAACCGTGTTATCTGCACAAGGTTCAGGCTGTACAGCAATGCAACACGCAACCACACAGTTTCCTTATGCGTTGATTGGTATTGTTGCAACCGCGATTTTCTTCTTCATCATCGGTTAGCCCCTTTATCTAATTGCAAAACCCTGCTCAAAAATAGCGGGGTTTTGTTCTATCAAGTCAAATGATCCTCTTAAAACTACTTTACGCGCGTTCAGTATAAAAATACTCAAAGATGTACAGCTGCACTCAATAAGGGTTTGGTAAACCTAATATTTTTGGTTTACGCTTAGCGAAGCGTTTATTGTGCAACAAGGCAGCTTTTGAGTAACTTAAATGCCGCCTTAATACAGTGTTAACGGTTGGAGAGACATGAAAAAGTTAGCCCATGAGATATGGATATTTGACGGAGATCCCGTCCAATTCTTAGGACTCCCATACACCACTCGTATGACTATTGTTAGGCTTTCTGATGGTGGCCTTTGGATTCATAGTCCAATTAAGTTATCAAATTCGATTAGAGAGCAAATCAACAATCTAGGCCAAGTGAAATACTTAATCGCTCCTAATCATTTACACCACTTGTTCTTATCTGAATGGGTATCTGCCTATCCTAGCGCAGAAGTTTATGGCACAAATGAAGTCATTAAGAAGTGCCGTGATATACACTTTCACGCTTCACTTAACCAAGGCGGTAATACTTGGAACTCTGAGATTGAACAAGAACTATTTTCTGGCTCTCCATTAATGGAAGAGTGTGTGTTTTATCATCGACTTTCAAAGACCTTAATTGTTACTGACCTCGTCGAGAATTTTTCTGGCCAGAACTTTAACTACTGGCAGCGGTTTGTGGCTAAAGGGGCCGGTATTCTTGCTCCGAATGGAAAAATGCCTTTGGATTGGCGCCTAAGTTTTATGTTTAGCAAACAAGAGGCTCGAAAACACTTAAATAAATTGCTGTCTTGGAAACCTAATATATTGGTTATGGCTCACGGCGAAATCGTCCTTGATAATGCAGACGAGTTCTTACAGCGCTCTTTTAAGTGGCTAGTATGAGACAACATTGAAAACTCACACAACAGAATAGACAAGAAGCTATTTTAAAACATTAGGCCCTTTTAGCTTAGTCTTAGGGACGAATTTACAGCACTACACGTTATGTTTAACGATAAGCTCCCCTATTCCTCTTAATTGAGCATTATGCAGCAATTTAAAATTCCGTTAGAATTGCACTTCAAAAAACTTCAATGCGAAGAATTCTGGACATTGATACGGACATAAGTTCAAGAGTTAACATAACGCAATAGCAATCTCTTACTAATTATTTGCTTCGAGACATTGGCATACTCCCGAAACAAACCCTTCTACTCTAAAGGTTTTGTTAATAACAGTTGCCATGCTTGTTAGTTATTCTCGTTGAACTCAGTATCTTGAAGTTGTTTGAATATATAAATTTAAATAAAGAGACATAAGATGCACAAAAAACTCATCATTCTAAGCTTGCCTATTCTATTAGCTGCATGTGCGGCACCAAAGTATACTGTAGAAACAATCTCGAAAGAAAATCAGAGCAAGGAAATCACCATCGTAAAAGACAACGCCACGCGAGATGTTTTCTTAGATTCGATGCAAGACTGGTGTTTGGATACCGCCCATAAATGCACAGTCGTAAGCGATGGCACGCCTCCTGTTAGCTCTGAGCTGACACTTACTTACGTATCACGCTGGAGCTGGGATTTTAGAACATTTATCGCTGATGCTCAGATTAAAGCCTACAAAAATAACGAAAAAGTAGGACAAGTTGAATTTAAAGCACCAAACAGCGCGAATCCAGATAAATGGGGTAAAGACAACAAACGAATCATTTCGATGATGGATTTGTTATTCGGTAAACAAACCGTGAGTGAGGCTCAATCCAAGATTAAGCTGGGCGAAATGTAATGAGCCGAGCAATTGCCCATTTAACAAGCATCATATATTTGTAGAGAAAGATAGGAATGTTTAAGTGACTGAAGTCAAAACCATTGGGCTTTTCTTTATAACCGCCATTGCAGAAATATTAGGCTGCTACTTACCTTATCTCTGGTTAAAGGAAGATAAGTCAGTTTGGCTTTTGGTACCAGCAGCGCTATGCCTTGCTATGTTTGCTTGGCTTCTATCTTTACATCCTACCGCAACTGGCAGAGTTTATGCCGCTTACGGTGGTGTCTATATTTTTGTCGCAATTCTATGGTTGTGGTGTATCGACGGCGTTCGACCAACGCTCTGGGACATAGTGGGGGTTTCTGTCGCTATGCTTGGCATGTCAATCATCATGTTTTCACCCAGAGCATCCTAAACGTAACCGAGGGAAACCCTTACGCTTAGTATTTTGGCTATGTGCTAGATTTATTGATTAATAACATTATGACGTAATTGCTACATAGCCAAAGTATGCTTGGGCTTCACCCCAAAACAGCGCTATTTATAGGAGATACCAATGAACCATGCAGTGAAGGCAAGATTTGATGAGTATCCAAAACATGTGCGTATTCGGATAGAAGAGCTACGAAATATCGTCTTAACTATCGCTTCTGAATTAAAACTGGGGGAAGTTGAAGAATCTCTAAAATGGGGAGAGCCAAGCTACAGTGTGAAAACAGGTAGCCCGGTAAGGATGGATTGGAAACAGAAAACGCCTAGTCGTTATTATCTGTTCTTTAATTGCCAAACTAAGCTCGTCGACACATTCCGCGAACTGTATAGTGACTCACTTGAGTTTCAGGGTAATCGAGCAATAATTCTATCTTTATCAGCGCCTTTGCCAGAAGCTTCAATCAAGACCTGTTTAGAATTAGCATTAACCTATCAAAAGCGAAAGAACTTACCTCTTTTAGGTATGTAAAATCGCTTAATAAAACTATTTACGGCCGATTAACCATATTCAACTACTCTACCTTTGTATCCTTTTTAATGCTTCCGCAGTAAAGTTTTAGATTAAGTGGTCACGTTAATAGCGCCGTAACCAAACTAGTAATATCGAAATAAAGAAGAGTTTATGAAATCAAAAATCTTGTTCTTACTTATGCTTGGAGCTCATTTCAATGCTTTTTCAGCGACGAACTATCAAGTCAATGTCGTAGTAACAGAGCCTCAATCAACATTCATTTTTCCGACTTTTGAAATATCCTCTAAAGGAAAAAGCAAAACCAGTTTTGTCGACGGCTGCACGTACTTAGGAACCCTTTCAGAACCGAGCAAAAATAGCGTACAGCTTGAAGCTACCATGTCATGCAACCGAGATGGCGCTACGTCAAGGATGGAAATGCCGGTATTTGTAATCAACTCCGAGGGTCAAAGCGCGAGTTATGATCTTGTAGAAAACGGGATCGTGATGTGGAAATATTCTGTAGAAGTTAAGCCGTCACTTAAAAAGTGATATATCAGAAATACTAAAGTAACAATCAGCACTATTAACCGCCGTTTAAGTGTAATAGGTATATTCTTTACGACTTAATGACGTTACTTGTTGCCGCAAGTCTCCAACTCATGTACAAAACAACCCTAATTTTAATAGGAGCTAAGTGGCATGAATTTAATTGTACGTCAGGTAACTTTAGGTGATGCTGAAGGCATTACAAACGTCCTCAACCCCATCATTATTGAAGGTTTATACACTGTATTAGATACGCCTTTCACACCTGAAGAAGAAAAAGAGTTCATTACTCATTTCCCAGAACGGGGCGTGTTTACAGTCGCTTTATCCGAAAATAGCTCACAAGTCATTGGTTTCCAAAATATCGAGCCCTTTGCACAATATACAAAAGCTTTTGACCATGTTGGCATAATTGGTACGTTTGTTAGTGACGGTGCTCGTGGCCAAGGTGTGTCTAAACAGCTTTTCAAATCGACATTCGAAGTAGCCAAACAAAAGGGTTACGAAAAACTATTTGCGTACGTTCGCAGCGATAATGAGCGAGCGTTATCAGCCTATCTCAAACAAGGCTTCGAAATCGTAGGGACCGCGAAGAAGCATGCAAAAGTTCGTGGGAAATACGTAGACGAAGTCCTTATTGAGAAGTTTTTGTAGGTGTTAAGTCGCTAAACACTAAGCACGCATATAAGAACATTTGAACCAAGACTCAATTTCCGTCGTAGAAATCTCTTTTCTAAAATAGGTTATTTGAAATGAAACTGACCTCGGAAACTGAGTCAAGAATAATAGAAATGGCATGGGAAGACCGCACCCCATTTGAGGCTATCGAATTCCAATTTGGTTTGAATGAATCCGACGTGATTCAGTTTATGCGTAGCCGGCTCAAATCAAGTAGCTTTAAATTGTGGCGTAAAAGGGTTTCGGGGCGCAATACAAAACACAACAAGCTACGAAACTCAGACATCATTAGAGGTTATTGCCCAACTCAATATAAGCCGCGATAGCGAACTGCACTTGGCATAAATTTTTATTACGAATCGCAACATTTATCGCCCTACCTTTGAACCAACTTCATGATTGGAGGGGAATAGTCACCACTTAATTCAACCTAGGTGTTTCAGGGCGATAATAAATTCAATGGGAGTCATCTTAACGTCCTCAGTCGCCATCAAACTAATGATTCCACAGAAAAGATTGATACAAAACGCCCACTAAAAGTAACTCAGATTAAGGAGTCATTTAACCCGTGTATCAATCTCTTTTACCTTCTGTTTAGGCATTAGAATCACTAACCTTCTATTTTATCTTTGAAGGCACAGACAAAAAGCTGCATGATTAAAAAGGAAAAATAGCTGATAACGGTTTAACAAGCACTCGGAGCTTGGAGGCAATTTTGAACAAATTACTTATGATATTTGCGTTGGTTTCTTTACCTTGCTTGGCTTCTGCTGATGTTGAAGATCCCTGCAAAGTAAAAGGCGGTGGCGTTATGGCTGGTTATCAGTGTGTAGAAAAGAAGATGGAATCTGCAGATAAAGAGCTTAACGAAAGTTACAAGGAAGCAATCGCTAGAATAGGTGAGGAAGAAAAAGCACTAAGGGAAACATGGTCTCAGACCGAACTGGTAGAGCCATTTCGAAAGGCCCAAAGAGCTTGGCTAAAATACAGAGACGCCGAATGTGAATTTACGGGCCTGTCTTCCACACCCTCACCCTGGCAAGGTGTCCAGATTGAAGAGTGTAAGTTAAGAATGACGTTAGAACGCGTCGAGTACTTCAATGGAGTATACGTAGGCTAAACGGATTACATCTAACAAAGCACTTCAATAAGATTCGCAACTCTTGGCAATTTCAGTTTAAATGTACTCGGTGTTTAAGATGCAAACGTTCAGGTTGAGTGGTCGCTCCGCTTACTACTTAACCCTGCGTTGTGCGTAAAGCTAATATGGGTGTGAAATAATTATGGAAAAAGACGATTTAGTTGGGCTAGTAGTTAAGTATTTCGAGAAAATAGATGCCGGTGATCCTAGCTATCTGGATCTATTCTCAGAGGATGTTGATTTTTTCTTTCCTAAATTTGGGCAAGCGAAAGGAAAGAGTGCCTTAGTGGAGTTTGGCAATAGGATTGGTAGCTCGTTGATTAGTATCTGGCACGACATAGACGGCTTTCAAATAACGACTGCTGGAAACAAGGTCATTGTTGAAGGACAGGAAGGCGGCGTAATGAGTGATGGTACCTCTTGGCCGGACAACAAAGTTTCCACAGGGCGTTTTTGTAGTGTATTTGAGTTTGAAGGAAAAATGATAAGTCGTATGTTTGTGTACGTAGACCCTGACTTCCCGAGTCGAGATTTTGAGAGAATTTCCGTGCTGTCAGGCGAGAGCAACGTGCGACAAACTGTTCAAGCCTGAATACTACCGTTACCGCATAGCATCTTTGTTATGCGGTAGTATTCGTAGTTAAGGTGTGTTGAGGGCTTTGATATCGCTTTACTCACACCTTATCAGTGCGTTAGCCACATTCCCTTACTGATAGAAATGCTACTTTCTTCAATCGTCCTGTATTATGATAATGAAAAGGATTGCATTAATTTTAAGATTAAAATGAACCAAAAATTTTTTCTAAAACTACTCCCTGTCCCTTTTCTTCTAACCGGTTGCCAGTCTACGCAAAGCCAGCTACAGCCTATACCTGAAAACGTATTATCAAACCTATCGACTCAATGGGCAGTAGTAGAAGCCTGTTTTCATTCCGATGCTTATAGCTTAGAGCAATCGGTAAACTATCGAGAGGCCATTAACTATTCTTTTTCTACTTGGCTAGTCGATCAGTCCGATATCGATCAGTCTGTAAATGAAGCTCGTGTAGCGTTATCAGAATATCAGTCTCAGAATGATGGTTTAGGAACAACATGTAAGGATTGGCACCTACCCCTAGAATCTGGATTGCGAGAAGTTAACAATCATAAGAATCAAGTGGCGATAGACCAACAGCGAGCACATGAAATACATAAAGCAAACGCTTCTAAACCTGTAACGTATTCAACACCAGCATCTACTTCGACTAGTAATGTTGTTCACTGTTACAAATTGGAAGACGTTAGCTTGGATAAGAACATTCAAACCTTTAATGGAATGATATGCCCTATAGGCTGGCTTAAATATTATGGCTATTAATGTATTTGATTAATACAGTACTTAAGAATGAACTCTAAGTTTAATTTTTAGTTCAAGATTGGGTTTCTTGTTTACAATGTTATGTTTCCAGTTGGATTACCGTATTCGAATAGATTGACGAAGTTAATCAATATATGTGTATTGATGCTTACTTTTTATCGAGTTATCTTTGTTTGATAGCCATTAAAACGAGTAAGGAAACAAAGTGACTGTGTTAACAAAAGGCATACACCACGTAGGTTTAACCGTATCTAACCTAGAAGCAAGCGCGAAGTTTTTCACTGAACAATTAGGTTGGAGTGAAGTAAAAAGAAATCCAGACTACCCGGCAATATTTGTGAGTGATGGGCATATCATGCTTACACTATGGGCGGCTAAGGCTGATGCCGCCACTCCATTTGACAGAAAAACGAATATTGGTTTGCATCACTTAGCTTTACTGGTAGAGACTGAGAAGCAACTCGATGAGTTGCGTGATCAATTTATGGCGTCGGGAATCGAAATTGAGTTTGGTCCCGAGCTTGTTAAAACAGGACCCGCAAAACATTTAATGTGTTACGACCCAAGTGGTATTAGGGTTGAGTTTTTCTGGGCGGGCTCATAAAACAAACATAACAAAGTTTTATAATAGGGATTTGGCACACATGGCATTGTTAGTTTGCACCGCCTTTGGTGTTTAAGGTGCTCAGCAGAAGCTTGCGTATTGAATGCCCCTCCCCTCCTACTACACATTTTGCGACTTACGAGTAAGTCCAAAAGGATAAATGTTATGTATAAAATCGGCGTTGTTTTATTTGATGATTTCACGGATGTCGATTTCTTTCTTATGTATGACTTGCTGGGGCGCACAACCGACAGTTGGACAGTAAGTATACTTGGAACTAAATCTGAACATCATTCCCACCTCGGTATGAAAGTTAAAACAGACGGACACCTTTCTGAGGTGACGAATCAAGATGTCGTTCTTATTACAAGCGGCAAACAGGGTATTCCAGCCGCTTTAAAAGATGCTGAATTTATGTCAGCGTTGAATCTTGATCCAAATAGGCAGCTAATAGGTTCGATTTGTGCGGGATCATTCATCCTCCATGAACTCGGTTTACTAAAAGGCAAGCGATTAACAACAAACCCAGATGCAAAGGATGTTCTACAAAGTATGGGAGGAGATGTTCAGGATCTGCCTCTCGTGATAGACGGTAATGTAGCGACGGCCGGTGGCTGCCTTTCACTGATGTATCTAATTGGTTGGTTAACAGAGCGGCTATTTGACTCAAACAAACGAAAAGCTATACAAAATCAATTGATACCTGCTGGGCAATTAGAGCTGTTTGAAGAGCTTATTGCCACAACTATTCAATCAGCAGAGTTAGCAAGCTCGGATAACAAGGCGTTAAATAATCATTCATAACATGTGGTGTTTTACATTACGTTAGTTTTAGTGTTTAGGGTAAGTCACACATCAGTCTTGTGCGACTTACCCTTGAACATAACGCCACTTGGGGAAATTAACTTACAGGGAGTAAATCAATTGGTAAAAATGTACGGTTCTGAAGAGACAAGAGCGTTTTGCTGTAATTGTAAAGAAGTAACGCTACATCGGTACGAAAGCTTCTCTAAAGCGCAGGAAAAGACCGAGAAAAAAGCTAAAGGTTTCTTCTCTGGTCTATTTGCAGCAATAATTGGCTCATTAATGGAAGGCGAAGCGACTGGTGACTACAAATGTACAATATGCGGCACTAATCTTCACACGCCAGATAATTTAGATTAATAGTCATTGTCTCTAATGCCACGGCTAGTGGCACGCAACATGATTTATAGACGGCTCTAGTGGGTTTGAAGCGTATACACCTTATGCATTGCATTTAGGGTTTTGAGGTTGTGTTGCGGATCAAGTAGTGCGCTTTTATCTCTAACAAGGGGCTAAAGCAGAGCAAAAACAAGGGACAAGAAAAGAAGTAGTTTTACTTGAGTATCAATGAATTACAGACACAAAAAAGCCCACCAAAAGGTGGGCTTTTTTAAAATTTGGTGGGTCCGGGCGAACTCGAATCGCCGACCCCTACCATGTCAAGGTAGTACTCTAACCAACTGAGCTACGGACCCAAATTTTTATGTTCCTAACCATTCAATTCAGAATGGTGCGTCCGAGTGGACTCGAACCACCGACCCCCGCCATGTCAAGGCGATACTCTAACCAGCTGAGCTACGGACGCATTTCTCTGGAACGACGAGGATATTAGCTATAAGCGAACGGTGGTGCAAGCACAAATTTACCAACTTTGAACCGTTTGGCGAAAATGTAAACTCAACACGCGTTTTCAGATGATTTTATCAGCAAAGCTGAATCCTTCATGGATTAAAAGTGTGATCTATATAACTTTTATTATCTCACTTAATTGTCGTAAGGCACTTCACTGAGCATCCAAATCTGTAAGATTTGCGATACCTTAGGGCAAGTGCCGAACAAAATCTGATATTTAGGTTTAAATGGTTCGCCGATATAGGTTGTACGGATCAACTCTCCTGTTTTGACGTCTACTTGAGTGCTCACCCTGCCTTTGAAGTTTTGAAATATGACAAACTGCTCACTGTGGTAAACCATTTGCTCTCGGTAAAACAAGAAATGATCTTGGGGTGTCTCTGTCAATTCACACTCCAGTGGTTTCAAATTAGGTATCGCACTAGCATTCGATGCGATGAACAACGCCGATAAAATCCATCCGTATCGCATATGGCTGCCCTATTCTGCCCTCTTTTTCAAAGTATAGGCCCTGCCTTGATGACTGATACAAAAAAGGCTTTGATCATCTCTAATCAAAGCCCCTTGTTTCTGCTGGTTAATTGTCGTGTTTAGTCGTCCGCCTCAAACACAACGTTATAATTTTCGGTGTATGTACAATTCGGCTGACGGCTACAAGT
Source organism: Vibrio sp. YT-15 (assembly GCF_033337445.1). Taxonomy (NCBI): domain Bacteria; kingdom Pseudomonadati; phylum Pseudomonadota; class Gammaproteobacteria; order Vibrionales; family Vibrionaceae; genus Vibrio; species Vibrio sp. YT-15. Next base: position 412,612 of record NZ_JAWOQR010000003.1, on the reverse strand, counting down.
AAAGAAACGTCTCCCTTTGAACTCACCTTGGCTTGCGGTTTTAATGATCATCGGACTGCCGCATTTTTTACAAAAACGCACTTCTTTATCGGGCTCAATCAAATCAATGTGTGCCGCAAGCAAACGACGTAATCGCCCAACTTGATAACTGTGCTTTATCGAGGCGCCAATTAAAGGCAGGTTGGCCGTCTTACAAACATGAATCAATAACTTTTGTCTTTCTATCTTACCCTTGTTTAGCTCCTGCCCATTATCCAATTCAACGATAACGCGCGGCTCTAGTGTCCTTGGGTCACAAATAACGTAATCAAAATAGCTTCGAGATATACGATTGTTCGCGACAAAAAACTGCTTCTTATTTTTGATTTCTTTTGGCGTAACCAAACTGGACATGTTTACTTTCGCGAATACTACGGCATGCTCCCCTACCGCCGCTCTTAACGCATTATAGAACGCACCCTCTTGACCTCTGAGCAGAGGGCCTTTCGAGCGATAAGGATAATCACGCGTGTCATCGTGCTTAATCACGTACTTTTGAATAACAAAGAAGAATAAAACCAGAAGAACAACAATGATAAAAATGTTGGTCATAAATAAAGTGCATCCAAAACAACTCGTTGCTCAAAGCGTAAATGGAAATGTTATGCAGAGCAACAAAACCTCGCAATTTTGAGGCGCCACGACGATAGCGAGAAACAGAAAATTTTGCTCACCAATAAAAACAAGCCAATCACACACTTGGATTGGCTCGTTTAAATTTTTTTAATACATTATGTATGCTAAGAATCAACTATTAGCGTCTGGCTGATTCTCTGGCATCGCATCAATAAAAGCTGGCAGTTGATTGCATGACTGCACAACAGCGTTAATGGTTGGATAAAGAGAGGTATCTACACCAAAGCGTTGCGCGTTATAAAATTGTGGTACCAGACAAATATCGACAATAGATGGCGAGCTTGTCAGGCTAAACTTACAATCACCATTTAGTTTACGATGCTTCTGAAGTTTCTCTTCTAATGCCGTAAAACCTTTGTGGATCCAGTGATGAATCCAGGCGACTTTGCGCTCTGGCTCGCAAGCTAACTCCCCCTCTAAATACTGTAGAACTCTTAAGTTATTCAGGGGATGAATCTCCATTGCAATATCCTGAGCCAAAGCTAGCGCTTGGTATCGAAGCGGCGTTTGCTCGGGGATCACGGTGACATCCGGGTAGTGTTCTTCTAAGTATTGAATGATCGCCAGTGACTGGGTTAACTGAACCTCCCCATCCACCAGCAAAGGAACCAGTTCAGAAGCGTTTAACTCATGGTACTCGTCACTGTGTTGTTCGCCACCATTGCGCACCAAGTGTACCGATTTTGAATCATACGATAACTCTTTAAGATTCAAACAAATACGCACACGATACGCCGCTGAAGACCGCCAATATCCGTACAAAACCATGCTATCGCTCATATCGTCTCCCAACCAGCACTGTTAGTGCTTGAGATATTGGCTAACTTGTTGGTCAATCGAACCGAATATGTTGTTGCCATCCGCATCGAACATTTCCAATCTAATTGAATCTCCAAACGACATGAAGTTAGTCGACGGCTTACCATCACGAATGGTTTCAATCATGCGAACTTCCGCGATACATGAATAACCAACACCACCCTCCTCAATCGAAGTGCCATGTTCGGTGCCTTGCTTATTAGATACCGTGCCAGAACCTATAATTGCCCCAGCAGATAGCGGGCGCGTTTTAGTCGCATGAACAATTAAGTCTGCAAAATCAAACGTCATATCGATACCCGCATTTGGGCGACCAAACGGCTTGTGGTTGTATGTCGAGACCAGTGGTAAATGCACTTTGTTTTCGTACCACGCATCGCCTAGTTCGTCAGGTGTTACTGCCACAGGAGAAAACGCAGAAGAAGGTTTAGATTGGAAAAAACCAAACCCTTTAGCTAATTCTGCGGGAATTAGCCCACGCAGTGAGACATCATTCACCAGCATGATCAAACGAATCGACTCCTGAGCCTCTGCAACACTCGCGCCCATTGGCACGTCACCAGTTACCACAGCAACTTCACCTTCGAAATCAATACCCCATTCATCACTCGCAAACTCGATGTTGTCACAAGGTCCAATAAAGGCATCAGAGCCTCCTTGGTACATCAACGGGTCCGTCCAAAAACTCTCTGGCATTTCAGCGCCGCGAGCTTTTCGAACCAACTCAACGTGGTTTACGTAAGCACTGCCATCAGCCCACTGATAAGCGCGAGGAAGCGGCGACTCACAGTAGTGCGCTTCAAACTCTTCATACCCTGCAACCGTGCCATTGTTCAGTGCAAGGTATAGCTCTTCCAGTTGTGGTGCTAGCGTATCCCATTTATCAAGCGCCACCTGCATCGTCGGAGCTAAGTTCATAGGGTGGAAAATTTCTGTCGCAGGTACGCAGCGCGTTAAGTCTTTGCTCACGACCATCAACAAACCGTCACGAGTGCCATTTTTCTTGGTTGCTAATTTCATCCTTGCCTCTTACTTCTCTTGCCAGCTATAGACGTATTCTTTGTTTTCTACTTTTTCCAGCTCATCCGAAAACTGAAGTGCGTGACGCGTATCAATCATGACCGCGACTTCGTCGGTGAAAGTCTTCTTATGCTCTCGCCCTGCTTTGAATGCTTTCGGGTGAGGACCATGCGTAAATCCTGCTGGATGGAATGTCACCATGCCTGCTTCAATGTTGTCACGGCTGAAAAAATCACCTGCATGGTAGAACAAGACTTCGTCATAATCGTCATTGTTGTGGTAGAACGGTACTTTGAGCGCTCCAGGATCACTTTCAATTGGACGAGGAACGAAGGTACACACCACAAATCCTGCTCCTACAAATGTAGTATGTGCAGAAGGCGGTAAATGGTAACGATGTGACATAAGTGGACGAATATCACGCCAGTTCACTTTTACTACCGCCAAATCACCATGCCACCCAATCGCATCCAACGGGTTGAATGGGTAAGTGATAACACTGACTTTATCGTGGCGTTTCACCTGAACCTGTGTTTGATTCTCAGAATATTGAGCACGGAACTGATCGTTGATCGACGGCGTTTCTAGAACCGCCGGATCAAACACCGCGTGGTTTCCAACCATGCCTTTTTCGGGCAATGTATAAGCCGCATCGGTGTTTTCGATCATCAGAATGAACATCGGCTCGCTTGGCTCTAAACGCCAGCTCGTTGAGCGCGGGATCATGACATAATCCCCTTCGCTCACTTTCAAATGACCATAATCACAGTAGAGATCTGCCGTACCTTGGTGGATGAATAGCAGTTCGTCGCCATCTGCATTTCTCACCAAGAAGTCCATTTTTTCATCCATACGCCAAACACGAACTTTACAATTCGCGTTGTGTAATAGATGCGGGACTGCCCACGGGGTAATATGGCTGGCTTTCTCAACTAGATTAAAATCGAACGCTCGTGGACGTAGCTCTCCCTCCCACTCAGACCACCCCGTTGGGGCATGTTGATGATGAAAATGTGTTGCGGGGCCGAAGAAGCCACTTCGACCTGCCTCACGTTCATAAATTGCCTCTTCCGGGAAGTCAGCATGCGCTTGTTTAGAGCACACTCCCTCCCGTTGAGGGAATGTGATCCATTTATGCATCGCTCAATACTCCTCGGCGAATTTGGTCTTCTTCTATCGATTCAAACAACGCTTTGAAGTTACCCTCGCCAAAGCCTTCATTGCCTTTACGTTGGATGATTTCGAAGAACACAGGGCCGATAACGGTTTGAGTAAAGATTTGTAGCAAGATGCCATCTTTCGTTGGCGCACCATCAATAAGAATCTGCAAATCACGAAGCTTGCTTACATCTTCACCGTGGCCTTCAACACGCTGATCGACTTTCTCGTAATAAGTATCTGGCGTTGGCATAAAGTCCATGCCTCGCTCACGCAAGGTTTTGACCGTTTCGTAGATGTCGTCAGTGGTCAATGCGATGTGTTGAATACCTTCGCCATTGTATTCACGGATAAACTCTTCAATCTGTGATTTATCATCTGACGACTCATTGATAGGAATTCGGATTTTGCCGCAAGGTGCGGTCATCGCACGGCTGACAAGACCAGTCAGCTTACCTTCGATATCGAAATAACGAATTTCGCGGAAGTTACCAATGCGCTCATAGAAACCAGACCAGACATCCATGTTGCCTTGCTTAACGTTGTGCGTTAAGTGGTCGATTTCGTAAAGACCAACATTCGCTTTTGATAAACGTTCATCAGCATCATCATAAAAACGAAAATCGACATCATAAATACTCTGCTTTCCATAACGATCGACAAAATAAAGCAAGCTTTCACCGATGCCATAAATAGCAGGAATGCTTAGCTCCATCGGCCCAATTTCCGTTTTATATTCTTTACCGCCATTCTCTAACGCATGCGCCAGAGCAACGGTGGCGTCTTTCACACGAAATGCCATGCCACAAACCGACGGACCGTGAACTTTGGCGAATCCCTCAGCTTGGCTATGCGGCTGCGCATTCACAATAAAGCTAATGTCACCTTGTCGATATAACCACGCTTCTTTTGAGCGATGCTTTGCAATTTCCGCAAAACCTAACGATATAAACAGATCTTTAAGCTGTTGAATGCCTTTGTTGTCAGCAGCGGTATATTCAACAAACTCAAATCCGTCTGTTCCTAGTGGGTTATATGCATCAACCATGACTTTCTCCTTGTCTCAGTAGCTTTTGTTTGGACTTATTTTTCTAACTTGGCGCAGGTCTTGAGAAATTGGAATACGTGGGGAGAAATCTTTACCTTGGCGATTTTTACGCATAATTGTAAAATATATGTTACATACAGGAGGCGCGTCGAATCCACTTTCGTAAACATCAAATAAACTGCTTATTTTCAATATATTAGATTGATATTTTCGGCTTTACGCCAACACATAAAATGTAAACAAGTTGTTACTTTGGCATTTTATCTTGGCAACGTAGCTCAAAAAGCAAAAGGGGATGGAAAGTCTATTGCACCCTATCTCTATCCGATTTATTCATTTGATCCTGCAAAACATCAAAAGTAATGTTTCGTGACGCTTCATACAGTTCGAAAGGCTCATCGGTCAGAATCGTGTCATGGATACCCCTTTATTGATTCACCTCAGTTTTATTTAAAAGTAACTGTGCCATAAGTGGTGCTCTGTTCCCTATCGAGCCGAGCCACAAGGCTTCACGCTCGATCAGAAAAAGAGACATCTAATGACACACATCAATCAAGAACGCTTAGTTGAACATTTTTGCCAACTGGTACGTATCGATAGCGAATCAACAAACGAAAAACAAATTGCAGAAACACTGGCAGAGCAGCTAGGCGACCTAGGCTTTACCGTGCACAAGCTTCCAGTACCTAAGCACATTTCTAACGGCTTTAACGTGTACGCCCGTTTAGACGGCAAAAAAGATGGCTCTATCCTAATGAGCAGTCATATGGATACAGTCACACCGGGCATTGGCATTGAGCCAATCATCGAAGACGGCGTTATCCGTTCAAAAGGCAATACGATTCTTGGTGGCGATGATAAATCTGGTATTGCTGCCATCATGGAAGCCGTTCGTTGTATTCAAGCGGAAAACCTTGAGCACAAAACGTTAGAACTTGCTTTCACCGTGTATGAAGAAGGCGGTTTATTCGGTTCACAATACTTCGATATGTCACACGTCACTTCAACGGAAGCAATCGTGTTAGATACGGGTGGTCCTATTGGCACTATTGTGACCGCAGCCCCAGGCCAGCAAAAAATCGTGGCAACAATCAAAGGTCGACCAGCACATGCAGGGCTTGCGCCAGAAGAAGGCATCAGTGCGATCATGGTGGCGGCAGATGCCATCAACCAAATGAAGCTGCTTCGCATCGACGAAGAAACGACAGCCAACATCGGTATAGTGAATGGCGGTCAGGCCACAAACATTGTTATGCCTGAATTAAAAATCGTGGCAGAAGCACGCTCCCTGAATGGCGATAAACTAGATGCTCAGGTCAATCATATGATCTCAACATTAGAGTCTGTCTGTGAAAAACACGGTGCAGAAGTCGACATTGAATCTAGCCGAGCCTACGACGCTTTTGTTATTGAAGAAAACCACCCGCACGTAAACGCTATAAAAGCAGCGTTTTCAGAGTTGGGAATTGACGCCTTCACAAAAGGCACTGGCGGCGGTAGCGATGCCAACAACTTTAACAAGAAAGGTCTCACAACGGTCAATCTTTCAACTGGCATGGCAAAAGTACACACGACAGAAGAGTTTATCGCGGTAAGTGATATGGTCAAAATCACTGAGTTCGTGAAACATTTCCTAGTCAGTTAACGTCATGCCTTTTGAAGAGCAGACTGACTATCTTCCCCTTCTAGCCTGTGCTTGAAGGGGATTTTAATTTGTATCGAAGCAAAATTACTTCCCGTCATGCCAACTTGATATCAGATCTTCAAAGAAATTCCCCTAGCTCACTTTTTGAGACTAGACAGCTCAACACCTGACACCCTGTTACAGTAATGTTAAAACTCGATTGTGTAGACAATTTATACAATATACATTTTTGGCATCTTTCAGGATGAAAAGAGTGAGACAAGGATGAAATTACCTAAGTTGCTTTTATTAGCGTCGATGATGAGTCCAATACTGGCAACATCAAGCTATGCCGCGCCGTATCCCGTAGGTGTGACCCTCGATGAGACACAAGAAATTACGCTAAACAATGGGGCTGAAGTTACTTCTATTGACCCAGCCAAGCAAGCCGCAGAGCCCGCTTTTAATCTCGGTCGAGACCTGTTTGAAGGTCTGGTCATTCAAGATAAGCAAGGTAAAACCATTCCTGGTGTTGCTGAATCTTGGTCAGTCAATGACAACAATACGGTTTATACCTTCCACTTACGTGATGCAAAATGGTCAAATGGCGAAACGGTCACTGCACAAGATTTTGTCTACAGTTGGCAACGCTTACTGAATCCAAGCACTGCTTCACCGTACGCTTGGTTTGCAGCCATTCCAAATATCGAAAACTCGCAAGCCATTATGAAGGGCGAAGCCGAGCCTGAGTCTTTGGGCGTGAAGGCGCTGGATGAAAAAACATTCCAGGTTACACTCGAAGAGCCTATTCCCTTCTTTACGAAACTATTAAGTCATCCAGTGCTTGCCCCCGTTCATAAAGCGACCATTGAAAAACATGGCAACCGTTGGACCCAGCCTGAGCATATCGTTACAAATGGTGCGTTTACTGTCTCTGAATGGAAAGTTAACGAAAAACTGGTGATGGTTAAAAATACACATTATTGGGACGCAAGCAATGTAGTGCTGGAAAAAGTCACCTGGCTACCAATTGGTGATGCAAACGTAGTGCTAAACCGCTACCTAGCTGGTGAGATAGACCAAGCGGTTTCCATTCCTGCCGCTCAGAAGAAAAAGTTAATTCAACAACGCCCACAAGAAGTGGCAAGCACCAGTGCGTCTCTTGGCTCCACATTCTATTACCTCAACACTCAACAAGGGCCAACAAAAGACGTGCGGGTTCGTAAAGCCCTCTCATATGCCATTGACCGTCAACTGTTAACGAGTGCTATTTTGAGAAACGGTGGGGTTCCAATGTATACCCTTGTGCCACCTCAAACAGATGGTTTTAAATCTCACACTCCTGAGTTCGCAACTTGGAACCGCCATAAACGTATCGAAAAAGCGCAGCAATTACTGTCAGAAGCTGGATACGATAAAAGCAATCCGCTTAAGTTAACGTTTACCGTACCAACTTTCTCGATGGACGTAAAAATGGCAACCACCATGGCAGGCATGTGGAAAAGCCGATTGGGTGCGCAAGTCACGATAAAACAGCTAGAACCGAAAGTGTTCTACGCACTTAAAGAGCCGACCGACATTACTCGCGGCGGCTGGACGGCCGACTACAATGAAGCCTCTACATGGTTGGATATCTTCGTTTCTAGTGGCGAGTACAACGATTCTCGTTATAACAACCCGCAATACGACGAGTTAATGGCTCGCTCAAAGACCATGAGCAACCCATCAGAACTGTATCTACAAGCAGAAAGCATGCTGATTGAAGACATGGCCATTATTCCTATTTATCGTCCGGGTAACGATCAATACCTCATCAAGCCTTACGTGGGCGGCTACGAACTGACAAACCCTGAGTCGTCGTACTACCGCAAGAATGTCTATGTGAAAGCCCACTAAAAGCATGTTTTCGGTCTGAGTCGGCAAGTTCAATGTTTACTTGCCGTTCCTCATATCTCTCGGTGGAGAAGGCAACCTGAGCTCAGACCATTTTTTTATTCATAACCGTTCGAAGTGATTTCGGATGACCAAAGGATGATGGATCATGATTTGGTACATTGTTAAGCGATTAGCTATCGCTATCCCCACGCTTCTATTCATCGCACTCGTATCATTTTGGCTGATGCACATTGCACCAGGGGGGCCATTTGATATGGAACGGCCTATGCCAGAAGTGGTACGTGCGAATATCGAAGCAAAATTCCATTTGGACCAGCCCTTTCTTACTCAGTTTTGGATTTACATTGGTAATTTCATACAAGGAGATCTCGGTCCGAGCTTCGTTTATCAAGACTTCAGTGTTACACAGCTCGTCGCACAATCATGGCCAGTTTCAGCAGTATTAGGCGTACTCTCCTTTTGCATTTCCGTTCCACTTGGCATGTTGCTTGGCACCATTGCGGCATTGAACCGAAATAGCCGCCTAGATTACGGCCTGATGACACTTTCGATGACTGGAGTTGTGGTTCCGGCTTTCGTGCTTGCTCCAGTTTTAGTCATGATCTTCGCCATTCAGCTCGGCTGGTTCCCTGCTGGTGGTTGGGAAGGAGGAAAGCTGACTTTTCTTGTTCTTCCCGTGCTCAGCCTGGCGATTGGCTCCATTGCGAGTATTGCACGCGTCATGCGTGGCGCAATGATTGAAACGCTCAACCAACCATACATTCGAACGGCAAAAGCCAAAGGTTTGTCCACAACCTACATTTTATTCCATCACGCTTTGCGACCATCCCTGATTCCCGTCGTTGCGATGCTCGGCCCTGCGTTTGTGTCTGTCGTGACAGGCTCGGTGATTATCGACATTTTCTTTGGTACAGGTGGCATGGGACAACACTTTGTGTCTGGGGCTCTCAACCGCGACTACGGCCTAGTAATGGGCATTACTCTGATTGTCGCTTCACTCACTATCTTCTTTAACCTTGTGGTCGACTTGCTATATACGATTATCGACCCTCGTATACGCGTTTAGGAGTCCGGCATGTTAACGATCAAAAAACTGGATACACAAGCTCTTCAAGATCAAGTCGTCGACAATATTGAAGCCGTCGAAGGTCGCAGTCTTTGGCAGGATGCATGGACTCGATTTCGTAAAAACAGAGCCGCGATGACATCAGTGTATGTTTTGGCTTTCATTACCTTATGCATCACTTTCGGCCCCTCTCTTGCCGCTTTTGGCCATGATGAAATTGACTGGGAAGTGCTAATCGATCCATACGAGCTAGGGAAACCTTCACTGAGCAGTGGCCATTACTTTGGTACCGATGATCTCGGGCAAGATGTCTTTGCTCGCACGATGCAAGGCGGCAGGCTCTCTATTTTGGTGGGTTTTGTCGGCGCCTTAGTCGCCGTTGTTATTGGTACGATTTGGGGAAGTATTTCCGGCTATCTTGGCGGCGTTGTCGATAGCGTAATGATGCGCATTATTGAGGTGCTCGATTCGGTGCCATTTATGTTTATGGTTATCCTGTTTGTTACCCTTTTTGGCAACAACATCTACCTGATTTTTATCGTGATCGGAATGGTATCTTGGCTGGGCATTGCCCGTGTTGTACGTGGTGTCACCTTCGGTCTAAAAAAGCGAGAGTTCATCGAAGCCGCACACTCTATTGGGGTTTCTAAATTGACAATTGTCCGACGCCATGTTCTGCCTAATGTGCTTGGGATCGTGATGGTTTACTCCTCCTTAATGGTACCTGGATTCATTATGTTCGAATCGTTTTTAAGCTTCTTAGGGCTTGGTGTTCAACCACCAGACACGAGCTGGGGAATCCTAATTTCCGAAGGCGCAAAAACGATTGACGTGGCATTGTGGATGCTGCTTTTTCCCTCTCTGTTTTTAGTTGCCACCCTCTTTTGTTTTAACTTCATCGGCGATGGCTTGCGTGATGCTCTTGACCCGAAAGACCGATAAGGACAAACCCATGCTATCTATTGAAAACATGAACGTGCGCTTCGATACGCCAGATGGGCAAGTGCAAGCGGTCAGTAATCTCTCCTACTCGATTAAAGCGGGCGAAACTCTTGGGATTGTTGGGGAATCAGGTTCGGGAAAAAGCCAGTCTGTTTTCGCATTAATGGGGTTAACCGCGGACAACGGCGCCGTGTCTGGCAGCGCGATGTTCCACGGTGATGATTTACTCGCGATGTCTAAAAAGCAGCTCAACCGCATCCGTGCAGAGAAAATCGGAATGATCTTTCAAGATCCGATGACGTCACTTAATCCATTCATGAAAATTGGCAAGCAGCTTTGTGAAGTTCTCATGATTCATAAAGGAATGAGCCGAAAACAAGCAAAAATTGAATCGATTCACATGTTGGATGCGGTGCGTACTCCCTCTCCCGAAACTCGGATGAATCAATACCCTCACGAATTATCTGGCGGAATGCGTCAGCGAATCATGATAGCGATGGCGTTGTTGTGTAAGCCCGAGTTGTTAATTGCAGACGAACCAACCACCGCATTAGATGTAACCGTTCAGGCTCAAATTTTGACGCTATTACGAGACTTACAACAAGAGTTCAATACGGCTATTTTACTGATCACTCACGATATGGGCGTCGTCGCCGAGATGTGTGATCGCGTATTGGTCATGTATGGTGGTCAAAAAATGGAGCAATCCGATACCGAGACATTGTTCGCTCAACCTGCGCACCCCTATACTCAAGGTCTGCTAAAGGCTATTCCTTCTATCACTGAAGATATGCCGCGTTTACCAACCATCCCAGGTAACCCACCAAGTGCGTTGATTAACCATAAAGGGTGTCCGTTTAGAGAGCGGTGCGAGCATCGAGAGACGCGTTGCCAATACGAAACCCCACGGTTTTCTCCATTAAACACGAGCCAGTCCATTGCCTGTCACGTTAACGCACCCAGTGTTATCACTCCCATTCAAATAAAAGCTTAAGGAGGCGTTATGAATAAAAAAGAAGTCCTCATGTCTGCTCGTGATTTAAACGTCCACTTTCCTGTTTCACGTCATCTTATTCCAAGTCGACGTAAAATCGTGAAAGCGGTCAATGGTATCGACTTAGATGTTTACCGAGGTGAGACACTTGGCATTGTGGGGGAATCAGGCTGCGGAAAATCAACACTTGCACGCGCCTTACTTCGCTTAATTGAACCTACACATGGCGAGTTGACTTGGAAAGGTCAAGACATGCTCGGGTTTAGTAAAAAAGAGCTTTCCTCTCGACGCAGAGAATTTCAGATGGTGTTTCAAGACCCATCCGCTTGTTTGAATCCGAGGTTAACCATCTCAGAATGCATCGCCGAACCACTGCTCACCCACGAGCCAAAGCTTAAACGGGCAGAGGTAGAAAAGCGTGTCATCGCTATGATGGATAAAGTGGGTCTCTTGGCGAGCCAGCGAAACCGCTATCCACATGAATTTTCCGGAGGTCAATGCCAGCGTGTGGGCATTGCCAGAGCATTAATTCTCAATCCAGATTTGGTCGTGTGTGATGAACCCGTTAGTGCACTAGATGTCTCCATACAAGCTCAGGTCATCAATCTTCTAGATGATCTTAAACAAGAAATGGGGTTAACACTGGTGATGATTGCGCATGACTTAAGCGTGGTGCGCCATATCAGCGACCGCGTTATGGTGATGTATCTTGGTAAACCTATGGAAGTAGGACGTTACGATAAAGTATTTGATGATGCACAACACCCCTACACCAAAGCACTGTTATCTGCTGTCCCGATAGCTAATCCGCAATTAGCACGTGACCGTGAAATACAACTATTGCCCGGCGACCTTCCTTCTCCACTTAACCCACCTAGCGGTTGCGTTTTTCGTACTCGATGCCCAGAAGCAACAGAAGTATGCGGGCAACAGAACCCAATAAAAACAGGCTCGGAGCAGCATCATATCTATTGCTCAAATATGACTTTAGGAACCATTTAATGAACAATACTAACTCAGTAAACCAACGCCTTACGTTATTGCGTGAGGCAATGTCCTTTCACAACGTGTCTGCATATATCGTGACCAACAATGACCCACATAACAGTGAATACTCAGCGGATCATTGGTTAGCGCGAAGCTGGATTTCAGGTTTTACCGGCTCAGCAGGCGATGTCGTCATTACCCAACAAGGTGGTGGCCTGTGGACTGATGGTCGTTACTATATTCAAGCTGAAGAACAGTTACACGGCACAGGACTTGAACTGTTTAAAGCCAAACAACCAGAAACGCCGACAGTTGCCAAATGGCTGGCTACCACGCTCCCAGAAAACAGTATTGTCGCGGTTGACGGGCGCGCCATCAGTTACGCTTTTTATCAAGGCCTCAAACAAGCCTTTGAAACGAAAAACATTAAGATCATTGTCGACCTGGATTTACTCACACCGATTTGGCTTGAAAGACCACCTCGCCCAAGTGCACCCGTATTCGAGCACCCCACCGCTTTTGCTGGCGTTGACACTGAAAATAAGTTAGCGAGAATCCGTTCTTGGTTAACCGAGAACCAAGTAGATAGCTTATTAGTGTCAACGCTAGATGATGTCATGTGGACAATGAATATTCGAGGTGGTGATACGAATTACTGCCCAGTTTCTGAAGCCTATCTAGTCGTAGAGCAATCACTTGCGACACTGTTTATTGATAAAGCCAAACTGCCTCAAGACGTTGAAAGAGCGCTGACCGAGCAGAGTGTACACATTCGCCATTACAACTACGTAAGTCAGTATTTGAATCAGCAATGTGAGGGATTATCGCTCGCTTTTAACCCGACCCACACAGACAGCTTATTGGTGAGTTCGATTGAAGGGAATGTGAATCTAAAGCCAATGGCTTGCCCTGTAACGGCAATGAAGGCCATAAAAAATGCGACCGAGCTAACTAGCCTAGAACAGGCATTAACAGATGATGGTGTGGCAATCGTAAGGTTTATGAACTGGCTCGAAGAGCAAGTTCCAAGCGGACTCGTTACAGAATTGTCTGCTGAGGCACAACTGAATCACTATCGCCGTCAAACCCGACATTATGTGAGTGACAGTTTCCGCACTATCGCAGGCTTCGCAGCTCACGGGGCAAAAATGCATTATGCCGCCGATGAAGAAAGCAATGCGGCAGTCAATGAAAGCAACTTCTTTCTCGTCGATTCTGGTGGCCAATACCTTGGCGGGACAACAGACATCACCCGTACTTTCCACTTCGGGTCACCGACCATTAAGCAGCGCAAAGATTATACCTTGGTGCTCAAAGCGGTCATCCGACTGACTCAGACTCGATTCATGAAAGGCTCTACGGGTGCCAATCTTGATATCATGGCGCGTGGCGTCTTATGGCAACATGGTATTGATTACAAGTGCGGCACTGGACACGGCGTGGGCATTTGCTTGAATGTTCACGAAGGCCCACAAAATTTCTCGCAAAGCCACCACGAGGTTGAACTAAAACCGGGTATGGTCATTACTAATGAACCAGGCGTTTATCGCGAAGGTGAGTATGGGGTAAGAATAGAGAACATTCTTAAAGTTGTAGAAGTAGAACAAAATGAGTTCGGCACGTTTTACGGTTTTGAGACCATCACTCTTGCTCCAATTGCGACCAACGCCCTTGATTTATCAATGCTAGATCAAGCAGAGCTAGACTGGCTCAATCATTACCATTCACGAGTCTATCAAGCACTTAGCCCTTTTCTTGATACGCAAGATAAAAACTGGCTTCAACGCACAACCCAACTTATTGAGAAATAGGATATCAGCAAGCTTTATAACGTTTTCATTTTCATCTCAAACTCCTTGTTTGCCAGCCTTCGGGCTGGTTTTTTTTATAGAGATAACGGCGTGAAAAACAAAAACGCCCCGCAATGTTAGCGAGGCGATCAATTAAATTAAAATGATGCAGTTAAAATGCCCTACTGACGACACTTCTGAGCATCAAAATCAACGACGATGGCGGCATTCTCAAAGTCACCAGAGACTTTAACGTAGCCCCAGTAGTTACTCTGATTTGACAACGTAATACACTCTCCATTACCAATATTATCTGACCACCCGTGAAGATTAGTACCATCCGGCCAACCAGAGTTACTGTATTCAAGCTTTAGGTTGCCCGTACCGTTTCCCGTCGTTATCGCCAGATTTGAGCTCTCATTCACCGCTGGCACGCTCAGCCAAATGGTTTGTTGATTTCCCAAGCAAACGGGCTCTCCTGCTGTTAGGCGCCCACCGCTTACTTTACTTTGCACCGCGCAGTCTTGTGGCAATGTGTCATTACCGCCCAACGTTGAGATAACAACACTATGAGTGGCGGTTGCCGTCAAGCCTTCACTGTCTGTCACACTTAGACTGACCGAATACTCCCCTTCACTCCCATATTGGTGCGTCGGCTTGGTTTGTGTACTTGTCGAGCCATCACCGAAGTCCCATAAGACGCTGACGATCTTCCCGTTTGGGTCTGTACTGTTTTCACTGCTAAATGTAATGCTTTCACCGACTTTCCCCTTACTGTTTGCGGTTATGACTGCATTAGGTGCACCATTTGAGACAAGGGCTTGCTGCCACTGCTCAAACTCACTTTGATACAAATTCGCCCATTGGGTGATCGTGGCCTTGTAATTGCTCCAATTCCCTTGGCGCGTTTCCACCAGCATTTGGTTTACGTCATCTTTATGATTTTCAAACATAAAACGTACAGCTAAGTACCCCCAACGATAAATTCGATCGACATCAAACCCATCATAAGTAGTCTCGAAAATCTCACTTAAGGTATATGTCGAGCCGTCTAGAATCGTCTCAAGTGCTGCTTGGTTGTCATTTTCTTGAGCGACATACTCTGCAATGCCTTCACTCCACCACACTATTTTTTCAGTTGGATGACTAAACCCTCCATAGAGATCAAATCGACCATCTAAGTAATGCACGTATTCGTGCTCTAAGTTCCAGACAAAGTGATCCGCGTTCGCATAAGAGGCTTCATAAGCAATAAAGTTGGGAATATTCCCCGGCTGGGAAGGCTCGCCCTCCAAGTACATACCGCCATTGTCAGTACTAATATCGAAAATTGGCCCTGCGTACTTACCATAATCGGTGCTTGAATCGAAGATATTGACTTGGAGCTGAGTATTGTGGTCATTTTTTACTGGCTGTTCACCAGTTTCTAAAGACTGATGAAAGTAACCCTCTTCGTAACCCATTTTAGAACATGCGGCCGCGTGTTGCTCTTGCGTCATATTCTGGGACAATATTCGAATTGTCGGACTACAGGTATAAGTTTGCGATAGCACCAAGCCTTTTAGCTCAGTTTCGAAATTACAAATTCCGAACTCACTACAATCTGCGTAATATGAGGCGGTGTCCGCCGCCGCAAGCCAAACCGAGTCACCCCGACCATACATTTCATACTGTTCAAAGATTCGACTCAGCTGACTCTTCACCACAGAACTCGCGTTACCCGCATACTTGGTCAAACGCCCGAGCTCTCGCCCCGCATTCGCGGCCATAAACTCATCTTCAGCACCGATTGATGACGCCCTTAGAGCGAAATCGCCTAAAGCTTTGGCAAGGTCCGTTTGGTTGCCAATTATTTGCACAAATTGCTCGTTCCACTGCCCACCAAACAAAATAGTAAAAACACCGTTAACCGCATTGCGCATATACCAGTGCTGGGCGTATTGATCATTCCAACGAGTAAGCCACTGGGTCACTTGCGGTAAGTACGCGTGCTGCAAGCCCGCACTATCCATAGTGATGATGACCTCACTAAGCACTTTGCCGTGACGATCGCTGTTCTCGTAGAAGTTTGCGTTGTTAACAAATGCATCCACTGATTCTTTCACCGCTGGTGTGACCCATTCAATAAATGAGATGTTGTCATTGTAAAACTCGGCGTAATAACCCGCGCGTAAGTATAAGAACAACGTTTCTAGTTCATCGCTCCCGCCACCCATATAACCCTTCGCCAACGTCGTAGTGTGCTTAGCGATGTTGTACATATGATCGGAGCTAAATACCGACTCCTGAACCCGACTTTCAGCAGAGAATAACTGGTTCACGCACGTCGCGCCCTGACTTAAAATTTCGCCGATCAATTGGTTACTGCTTTCGGTAACCAATGCTTCCAAATCACAAGCAGTGCTCGACTCATCAAGGCTTTCAAGTGACTGTACTCGAGTTGCCTTGGAGGGCTGAACAGGGAGAGTTGCGGTTGGTTGGTATTCAACTCGATTGGATTCAACACCGTGTGTATGAGCCGAATGTGCATGTTGCTCTGTAACTTGAGAAACTGGCTCGCTTAACGCAAATACGCCAGTGCTGGTTAATGTTGTCGCAATCGCGACACTCAAAGTCTTCAGTTCCATCTAATTTCTTCTATATTGAGTTTTCCTTAAATGCATTACGTCTTTTGCATCGCCACTGCCCTTATTACTGCAAGAGCATCTCCATATAATCTACTCGCAAGACAAGATGAAACATTTTGTTAACAACTGAACGTGACGGTGTCAGTTTTTGGTACTCGAGTTGCCGTTGCACGAGCTTGCCAGAAATCGATTTGCTTTAGTAATATTGATCAACTAGTTGTTTATCTTTCCATTCAAATATCTTTTATTGCTCCTCACAAAAGCGATAAAATGGTTTCTTTTCTTTTTGCTAAACAACTCCTATGACCGACGCTGATATTGAGCTACAACATCTTTGGTTAGAAGTCCAAGCCGAACGCTGGCAAAACCTGCCACGCTTTTTATTCAGTTACTACTGCTACAAGCACAACCTTGTCAGTAAAACCAACAAAGTTTGTTGGGAGACGGCACGTGCAAGACTGCCCGCTTCAACCTCAATAAAAGAGCGAAAAAAGGCGGTGGTTGAACCGTTAGTCTCTGAGGAAACCGTCGTTGGGTTATTGAAATCCATCAGCAAAGATGGGGAAATGACGTTTAACGTGATGGTAACCACACTTAATGCGTTTTTGCACTATGTTGTGATTAGCAAGGAAGAGAAAGCCCGACTTAAACCAAACATGCCAGCTAGTTGGTATCAGCGATCAAACAAGTCGCCTTTGGCACGTTTCGAGCAGGCTGGCATTAATCTACAGGAGTGACATGTCAGTCATCGCTGATGATAAACACAAAAGACAAGCGCCTACAATGAGGCGCATTTGGTCAAAAATTGAGGAGCACCTAAACAAAAGTGCGTAGCGAGCAACAAAGAAAAAGTTTGGTTATTCTTGAATGCCTCGAATGCGTACATTACGCCTACGTAGAACTTCTAAAGTCACGAGCAAACACACCGACATAAAAATCAGCAACGTAGCGACCGCCAATATAGTCGGACTGATTTGCTCTCGAATTCCTGACCACATCTGCCTAGGAACGGTTTTTTGTTCTGCCCCAGTCAGGAATAACGCCACCACAACCTCGTCGAACGAAGTGCCAAAAGCAAACAAGCCGCCAGAAATCATCCCCGGACGAATCAGAGGAAAGGTAATGTGTCTGAAAGTATAAACAGGGTTTGCTCCTAAGCTAGCCGCCGCTTTTACCAAGCTATGGTCAAAGCCGCTTAACGTCGCAGTAACGGTAATGACGACAAAAGGCGTACCTAACGCAGCGTGTGCCAAAATGACGCCTAAATAAGTTTGTGATAAGCCAAGGCGTGTGTAGAAAAAGTACATCGCAGCAGCAGAGATAATGACTGGTACGATCATGGGTGAGATCAACAGCGCCATAATCGTATTGCGAAAAGGCAAGTTACTACTTGCTAAACCCAACGCCGCCAGAGTTCCTAGCCCTGTTGCAACGAGTGTCGCCATAAAAGCAATAAACGTGCTGTTTTTCAGCGCCAACAGCCACTGATCACTAGTAAACATTTCTTGATACCAGCGAGTAGAATACGCTGCCGAGTCAAGGTTTAACATCCCCTCGGTAAAAGTAAAGTAAGGCGTTGCATTAAACGATAACGGGATGATGGTCAGAATTGGAGCGATTAAAAAGAACAGCACCACCCCACAAAAAGCTAAGTAACCTGCGTAAGCAACTCGCTCTACTTTTGATGCATAGTTTGGTAATGCCATGGTTATCCCCCTACCTTAAGGTTGTTAATGCCAACCACACGGTTGAACATATAAAACAGAACCAGTACAACGAACAAAAGCAGTCCACCCAATGCGCCAGCCATCCCCCAGTTCAGTGATGTCTGCATATGATAGGCAATCATATTGGAGATCATCTGTCCGCTTCTTCCACCAACCAAAGCGGGTGTAATGTAGAAACCAATAGAAAGAATGAAAGTAAGCAAAGCCCCCGCACCTATCCCCGGTAACGTAAGCGGCATATAAACTTTGATGAACGCAATGAAAGGCGTCGCGCCTAGAGAACGAGCGGCACGGAAATAAGTTGGGCTAATTCCTTTCATTACGCTATACAGAGGCAGGATCATAAAAGGCAACAGAATGTGCACCATAGACACCACCGTTCCGAAGGTATTGTGAATCATCTGAATTCGCTCAGAAGTAAAACCCGACCAAATAAGGAGATCATTAATGACCCCTTGGTTTTGCAGCAGAACAATCCAAGACGTGGTTCTGACTAATAATGATGTCCAAAATGGCAGCAGCACAATAATTAAAAGTAAGTTCGCGCGCTTATCAGGTAAATTGGCAAGCAGGTAAGCAACGGGGTACGCCATCACCAAACAAATTAAGGTGATTGAGATAGACATCCAAAAAGTTTTAAAGAAAAGGTCGACGTATATTTGGCGTTTTTCTGGTTGGGGTTCAATGTCTCCAAACTCATTCACTTGCAAGTCTAGCGCTGCAAGATAGTGACTGAATGTTAATGCGCCACTAAGATTCTTAAACGCCGCCCAATATTTAGGATTAGCCCAACGCTTATCCAGCTTAGCTAGCTGTGTCACCGAGCTCGGCAGCGACGTCAAACGAGACAACTTTCTGCCGGTTTTCATGAGTAAACTGCGCATACCAGACTCTTCAATATTCATCCGGTTGGCTATTTTCGGCAGCTCTTTGCTTTGATAAAGCGCAAGTACTTCAACAGAGAATGCCTCAATGACTTCTTGATGAGGCTGACCTTGATAATCCCAACTTTCTAAGGCTTGAATAGTTTGTGGTAGTGACAGGGATATTTCTCGGTTATCCACGCTTCGATAAAGCATGTCGAGGATAGGAAAAGCAAACGTAAGCAGAATAAAACACACCAATGGCGTTGTGAGCATAATGGAGCGAAGCTTTTTTCGGCGCTCGGCCTTTTGCAACTGCGCTTTCAAATTGGTTTCTTGCTCATGAACTTGGCGTTCGATTTCCAATACAGAATCTAATGCGGTTAGCTCTCGACTCATGCTGCTACCTCGCTACTTTGAGTTTGTGTCCCATCAAGAGCATGGCAATCGTCACTTTGCCAACCAATACGACAAATTGAGCCAGGCGTTAACTGCAAGTGTTTACGATTATCGTTAGGTACTTTAACGATGAAGTGACCAACGCTCTCTACTTCGACGACCAGACGATAATGATCACCGTGATAAATCAATTCTCGTAGGACGCCCGAGACTTGGTTCTCACAAGACGCTTTCTCTGGTTGAATAACAATCTTTTCTGGTCGAATGGAAAGTGTTGTTCTCTGCCCTTGCTCAGAGACTCTGACAGGTTTCGCAGTAAATAACTCTTTCCCAACGAGCACTTGGCAATACTTTCCGTCCCACTCTTTGACTAAACCTGAGAGTTGGTTGTTTTCTCCGATAAACTGCGCAACAAACGTATTACTCGGAGATTCATAAAGCTCGGTTGGTGTCGCGAGTTGTTGCACTTCGCCGTGATTAAAAACCGCAATACGGTCGGACATAGTGAGAGCTTCGTCTTGATCGTGCGTCACATACAAAATGGTAATGCCAAGCTTTTCATGCAAATGTTTAATTTCCATCTGCATTTGCTCACGCAGCTGCTTATCTAACGCGCCTAGTGGTTCATCCATCAACACGAGTTTAGGCTCAAACACTAATGCTCGCGCTAACGCAACACGCTGTTGTTGACCACCTGATAACTGCTTCGGATATCGAGTCGCAACATGCTCAAGCTCGACCATTTCTAATACACTCTGAACTTTGCTTTGAATCGTGTCACTGTCGAGTTTTCGCACCTTTAAAGGAAACGCAAGATTCTCAGCAATGGTCATATGTGGAAACAACGCATAGTTTTGAAACACCATACCAATATCACGCTTGTGCGGCGCGAGATGATTGACAGGAACGCCATCGATATAAATGTTTCCACCGGTCACAGTTTCAAAGCCTGCTAGCATCATCAAGCAAGTGGTCTTGCCCGATCCTGACGGCCCCAACATAGTAACGAACTCTCCAGGAGCAATATCTAAGTTGAAGTCTTTCACCACCAAATTTGTGCCATCGTAGGTTTTCTTAACGTGTTGAAAGCTGACATAGTCCTTGTTTTCCGTGCTCATGACTTCCCTCTTCTCATTTTTTGAATATTACGAATGAGTAGAGCGTAAGTTAACGCTCTACTAAACAGCACAATTACAGATTGTATTTGGATAGGTCTAAGCGGGTTTCTAACGCATGTTCAACCATTTGAATGACTTGTTGACGCTCTTCACCTTGTAAGAGTTGGCGTGGCGCACGAACCTGTTCAGAGCCACGTCCGCAGACTTGCTCGGCCAATTTTATGCACTGAACCAGCGTAGGAATGGTGTCTAAACGCAGTAGCGGTAAGAACCAACGGTAGATTTCTAACGCTTCAGCATAACGACCTTGGCTTGCCAGTTTATAAATCGCGACGGATTCTTCTGGGAATGCGTTGGTTAAACCAGAAATCCAGCCGGTCGCACCTAGCATCAATGATTCAAGAGCGATGTCATCAACACCACTGAACACGGTAAAGCGGTCATCAAATTTATTGTAAAGCTCAGTGATACGACGAGTATCAGTGGTCGACTCTTTGATAGCTACAATACTTTCAAACTCAGCCAGTTTCGCCATAATATCGAGGTTTACATCGACACCATAAGCAACCGGGTTGTTGTAAATCATGATTGGCATTTCTGGCGTTGCTTCTGCTAGCGTGCGGTAATATTCGAACGTTTCGCTCTCAGACGTGCGGTAAACCATGGCAGGCATCACCATACAACCATCGATACCAATTTTGTGCGCATCCTGCATGTAATCAACAGCTGCTGTGGTAATAGACTCTGCTGTACCAGCAATCAAAGGCACACGGCCATTTACGACTTCTTTTGCCGCTTGCAAGACCTGGCGTTTCTCCTCCGGGTACAACGCACAGTTCTCACCGACAGTACCCAAGCAGATAATGCCATTCACACCATCTTTAATCTGGTTGTCTATAACGGTTTGCGTTGCGTCTAAGTCAATTGACTGATCTTGACGAAATTGCGTACTGACCGCCGGATAAACACCTTTCCAATCAATTTTCATGAACTACTTTCCTTATATGTATATTGTATGCAATTTAAATGAACGAGCGAAAATGCTCAGACATGGCTATCTATGCCATTTTCTAACAACACCGCCTTTACAGCGGCCAAATCAGCCAAAGCACTGCCAACTGATTTGTATAAAGTAATGACCTCATCGTTTTGACGTCCTGAGATTTGTTGGGCGCAAAGCTGCGGTAATTCCCCTTTAATATCGTCTGACGTGAACACGCCCTCTTGAATTGGAATGAGAAGATCGCCCGCTTCGGCTAATACATTAATACGGCTATCAACATACACCTGTGCTCGTTGCACTGCTTTAGAGTCGCATTCACGCTTATCCAAGTCATGATTACCGACCAAATCAATATGGGTGCCCGGCTGCACGTCTGCGCCATTAAACAAAGGCTCTGCTGATGCGGTAATACAGCTGATGATGTCAACGTGTTTGATAACGTGGTCCACATTTTCTACGACTGAAACACGGAACCGACGCTCATCAGGAAGCGACTGATACTCTGAAGATGACACAATGGCATCTACCGTCGCCTCGGCTTTGTCTGAGTTACGCCCCCAAATATAAACCTGCTTAAGTGGGCGAACCGCAGCGTATGCCCACGCAAAATAAGGCGCAAGATTGCCCGTTCCGAAGATCAACAGACGATCAGCATCGGGACGCGCTAAATAGTCCGCTGCCAACGCAGAAGCTGCGGCGGTGCGCCAAAACGTTAAAACTTTACCGTCCACGAGTGCGAGCGGCTCACCATCGTTTCGTCTGAAAACAAGCAGCTTAGATGCAAGCGTATCTTTGCCTTGCTCAGGGTTATGCGGGAAATACGTAAAGGCTTTCACCGCAATCAACTCCTGGTTCCAAGCTGGAAGTAGCGCAAACGCCTCGTATTCTCCCTCTTCTAAGGGCATGACTCGGCGTTGAGGTATTGTTGCTGGCCGCGAGTACATTTCACGCATCGTTTCAATAAGAGACTTCATTGTTAAACATTGCGCGACTTGCTGTGCTTCGATGACTTTCATCATTTCTCCGAAAACATAAATACAGTTGAGGAAAAGTACGGAACCTCGCTTATGGATGAAAACTCGGCCCCATACAAAAATTAACGCCTAGTTAAGCAGCCAGGTGTTGAACTCTTCATTGAGTTCATCAGCGTAGTCTGACCACCATTCATCGTTAATCAGGAAGGCGGTTTGGAAGTTTTGAGGTGCGGTAGGAAGGTTCGCTAAAATGTCTGGGTTCACCTCCGCCGAAGACGACTTACGCGTAGGCCCATAGGCAACGTACTTAGCTTGATCAGCTAATGGTTTTGTTCCTGAAGAAAAAGCAATGAAGTCCAATGCAAGCTTTGTGTTCTCACTCCCTTTAGGTATCGCCCATCCATTCATGTAACCCATTTGACGGTCCCATATAATCCGAAATGGTTGACCTTCATCTTTACGGGCATTGTGGATTCGGCCGTTAAACGCCGAGGCGATCACCACTTCTTTATCTGCAAGCATTTGAGGTGGCTGGGCACCTGTTGTCCACCACAGCACTTCTGATTTGATCGTATCCAACTTAGCAAAAGCACGCTCACGCCCCGCTTCGGTTTCGAGCAGGCTGTAGACCTCTTCTGGCTTTACACCATCAGCCAATAGTGCCCACTCAAGATTACCCTGAGGCTGTTTTTGCAATGCACGTCGACCTGGAAAAGTTTTTAGGTCAAAGAGATCGGTCAACTTGCTAGGCAAAGCCTTACCTTTAAATGCGTCTTCGTTCACCGCTAATACAGTGGACACTACGATGGTATTGATTGCGCATTCGTGAATCGCACCATCAATAAAATCCTCTTGTGCTGGTGTTCCATCTGCGCCCGGAGGCAAAATACTTGGGTTCACTGGTTCTAATAACCCTTCGGCACAACCACGAACAATGTCCGGCTTGTCGAGAGAAACCAAATCCCAGCGCACATTGTTCGCTTCCACCTGTGCTTTAATTTCGGCTAATCCGCCGCTGAAATCCTCGGATACGATCTCGACACCTGTTTTTTTAATGAAAGGCTTGTGATATGCCTCCACTTGGCTCTTGGTGAATGCACCACCCCAAGACACGACCGTCAATTTGTCTTCAGCATAAGCAGAGGTCCCCAACAGCATTCCTGAAATCAACAGCGCCAATGGTGCTTTGGTCATTCGTGACATGTTTTACTCCTTTTGGTTGTTTTTCTGGAGGCATCCGAGTACGGCTGTTGGACACCATTTTTGTTAAAATTAAGTTAACATTAGCATTTAATATATTTTATACAATATTTAATATTAAATTTTTTCAGGCGAATCGTTGTAATGAAAAAGGTGAAAGATCAATCGATGTCGGCTTTCCTTCGATAAGCTCTAAAAGGAGATCTGCCGTAATCGCCGCTTGAGTTAATCCAAGGTGTTGGTGGCCAAATGCCAGTAATACATTTCCATCCCAAATGCTATCAATAACCGGTAACGAGTCGACTGTTGAAGGCCGATTCCCCATCCACTTTTCTCCTTGCTTGAGTGGATTTAACCCCGATTCAAACATCTCATCACCTAACTGAAAAAGCATTTCTGAACGTTTCATATTGGGTGGTGATTCTACATCGGCATACTCAACAGTGCCTGCCAAGCGTAGCCCACCAGACATCGGAGTCATGATGAATTTTCTATCGGCAGAGCTAATAGGAAATGGCAATACATCACGCTTGTCATCCACCATTAGGTGATAACCACGCTCGGCTTGAATAGGCACTTTGACTCCGGTTAGTTGCCGTATCAAAGGCTTAGAATGTACACCAGCGGCAACAATGATTCGGTCAAATGAATGTGTTTGAGACTCAACCAACACCTCGCCATTTTTCGCCAACGCAGATACACCTTTTTGTAAAACCATACCGCCAAGAACTTCAAAAGCTTCACTTAGCTCAACACAGAGCTGATAAGGGTCTAGCGTATGACCTGTATCGGGAAAAAAGACGCCGACAAAAACCTTATGGCTGAGATCAGGTATCCTCTCTCGAATCGCCTCTTGTGTCCAAACTTGATACGCCACACCGTTTTTAGCCAGTGAGTTAAGCGTACTTTGGTAGTCTTTAAACAGTTTCTCGTTTTCAAAAGTGAGCAATGAACCATTCATTTTTATTAGATGCGCTTTTCCGATTGAATCAAGCATGCCACGCCAACTTGCCACTGACCGCTCGTTAAGAGTTTTAATCGCGTTTTTTGCCTGCTCCGCGGCTGATGGCTTTGTTTGTAATAGAAAACGAATCATCCACCCGATAGTGCTTGGAATATCTTGCCAACGGATCGAAACCGGACTTTTGGGATCTAGCAGCATTTTAGGTAATTGTGAAAGCAGCGCTGGCGTTGCAAGAGGGAAGATTTGCTCAGTCGCGATATGGCCTGCATTTCCCTTAGAGCATCCATTCCCCACGCCATTGGGATCAAAAATCGTGACTTGATAACCTTGCTGCTGCAACTTCAATCCAATTGATAAGCCGATAATCCCCGCACCTATCACGGCGATCCTTTCCTTTTTGGTTTCATCCTTGACCAACATAAATATGCTCCGAGTCACACTTGAAAACGTAGATTGTATACAATATACTTTACATTACGTTAACATCACCATTGTTTAATTCAACCATTTTTTCAGCAAGGAGCGAAAAATGAGACAAGGAACTTTTTTCTGTATTGATGCCCACACCTGCGGCAACCCAGTTAGGCTGGTCGCAGGCGGTGTGCCTCCACTCGAAGGCAATACCATGAGCGAAAAGCGCCAATACTTTCTTGAGCATTATGATTGGATTCGTCAGGCACTCATGTTTGAGCCTCGCGGACACTCAATGATGTCGGGGTCAGTTGTCTTGCCTCCTTGCAGCGATAACGCAGACGCTTCAATTCTGTTTATTGAAACCAGTGGCTGCTTACCAATGTGTGGCCACGGCACCATTGGAACCGTCACTACCGCTATCGAGAATCGCCTTATCACTCCCAAAAAAGAAGGCCGTTTGATACTTGATGTCCCAGCAGGACAAATCGAAGTGCACTACCAAACAAAAGGTGACAAGGTCACGTCGGTGAAGATATTTAACGTACCAGCTTACCTTGCCCACCAAGACGTAACCGTGAACATAGAGGGCTTAGGTGAGCTCACTGTCGATGTTGCTTATGGCGGAAACTATTACGTAATCGTCGATCCTCAAGAAAACTACGCCGGACTTGAACACTACTCTCCAGATGAAATTTTGATGCTTTCTCCAAAAGTTCGCGAAGCGGTATCTCGAGCGGTTGAGTGCGTACATCCAGAAGATCCAACAGTGTGCTGTGTTTCTCACGTGCTATGGACCGGAGAGCCCACTCAAGAAAACGCTACCGCTCGAAATGCTGTGTTTTACGGCGACAAAGCGTTGGATCGCTCGCCATGTGGTACGGGAACAAGTGCGCGCATGGCGCAATGGCATGCAAGAGGCAAACTCAATCAAGGAGAAGACTTTGTTCACGAAAGTATCATCGGCAGCCTATTTCAAGGACGTATAGAAGGCATTACCGAAGTGAATGGCAAAGCCGCTATTTTGCCAAGCATTGAAGGATGGGCACAAGTATACGGTCACAACACGATATGGGTAAACGATGAAGACCCATATGCGTACGGATTTGAAGTGAAGTAATAAGGATAGTAAGGAAGAATGATGACCCCACAAGAACCAACCACTTTTTACGCAGTCAACGCCTTTACTGGTGAGCCTCTACCCACAGAGTTTCCGGTGCATGGGGAGCAAGAAGTTAATCAAGCCGCCTCAGCCGCCCAAAGCGTTGCGCGTGAGTTTCGCCAACTAAGCAATGCAAAGCGAGCGAGCTTACTTTGCTCTATCGCCTCTGAATTGGAAAAGAAGAGTGAAGAAATCGTTGCTCGTGCTCATTTAGAAACTGCCCTTCCCGAAGCACGTTTAAGCGGTGAAATAGGACGTACCGCCAACCAATTACGACTATTTGCCGAGGTTGTGAGCTCGGGTAATCACTATCAAGCAATCTTCGATACGCCAAACCCAGACCGCCAACCACTGCCAAAACCAGATATTCGTCGTCAACAAATCGCAATTGGCCCTGTCGCCGTGTTTGGTGCGTCTAATTTTCCGCTCGCATTTTCTACGGCAGGTGGTGATACGGCTTCGGCACTGGCTGCTGGCTGTCCTG
Source organism: Vibrio sp. YT-15 (assembly GCF_033337445.1). Lineage (NCBI taxonomy): Bacteria > Pseudomonadati > Pseudomonadota > Gammaproteobacteria > Vibrionales > Vibrionaceae > Vibrio > Vibrio sp. YT-15. The sequence goes on along the minus strand of NZ_JAWOQR010000003.1, from coordinate 385,661 downwards.
TGATTGTAAAAGGCCATACCGCCCACCCTGGCACCAGTCAACTTGTTGCCGAGTGTATTGAGGCTGCACTTGAGAAAGAGTGCTTACCGCAAGCCATCTTCACGCTATTGCAAGGCAACAAACGCGCACTTGGCCAAGCACTCGTTACCCATCCAAAAATTAAAGGGGTTGGGTTTACAGGCTCCGTCGGTGGTGGCCGTGCGCTGTTCAATCTAGCTCAGCAAAGACCAGAGCCAATCCCCTTCTATGGTGAACTAGGGGCGATTAACCCAACATTTATTCTCCCTTCAGCCATACGGGCAAACGCATCATTGGCTGAAGAATTTGTGGCTTCTATGACTTTGGGCTGTGGACAATTTTGTACAAAACCAGGCGTTGTATTTGTCTTGAATTGCCCAGAAACGCAAGCCTTTATCGAAACCGCTCAAGGGTTAATTCGACAACAATCAACGGCCACTTTGCTAACGCAAGGAATCCGAGAAACATATGAATCCGAAGTGGATAAGCGAACTTCCGAAACAGGCATTAACGTCACTCGTTCTGAACAAGCAGAAGCGACCAATGTCTCACCAGCACTGTTCGTGACGGACAGTAAAAACTGGCGTAAAAACCCACAATGGGAGGAAGAAATATTTGGTCCTCAATCGTTAATCGTAATCTGTGAAGATTTCGATGACATGTTGAAACTGAGTGATTCACTGACTGGCTCGCTCACCGCAACCCTTCACACTACCGCTGAAGACGAAGAACAAGCGAAGCAACTGCTTCCAAGTTTGGAAGAAATCGCGGGACGCATTGTATTCAACGGTTGGCCAACTGGCGTCGAGGTTGGTTACGCTATGGTTCATGGTGGACCATATCCTGCTTCAACCAATTCTGCCTCAACATCTGTCGGTGCGGAGGCTATTCATCGTTGGTTGCGTCCGGTCGCTTATCAAGCTTTGCCAGAATCTTTATTGCCGGATTCATTAAAAGCGTCGAACCCACTTGGTATTCAACGCGCCATAGATGGCAAAGTTTCCCAATAAGCTCACCAAATGGCTCAAAAAGGCATCAACTGATGCCTTTTATTTCACTCTACTTCTCAAAACCTTCTTTCCTAGTTGGTTTGTGCCAGAAAAACAATAAACTACTAAAGTAAAATGGATTGGATACAATATTAATTTCACGGGAGACTTCAATGTCACAGAAACCTGTTTTTAAAACGCGCACTCAGCTCGTTGAGGAAGCAATTCGAACTCAGATCTTGAAGGGCGAGTTAAAAACTGGTCAACCTTTACGTCAAGATGCGTTAGCAAAAGAGTTTAATGTTAGCCGAATTCCTGTGCGTGAAGCGTTAGTTCAATTGGAAGCACAAGGACTCGTTAGCTTTGAACCTCACAAAGGTGCGACGGTCACTGAGCTATCTCCAGAGAAAATCAATGAGCTATTTGAACTGCGCGCTGTCGTGGAATGCCACATTTTAGAGCGTGCGATTCAAAATATGACAGACGCTGACCTTGAACGCGCGCGCGAAGTTCGCGAACGTTTCGAGTCAGTAGTGAACAGTGGCGACGAAGTAGAAGAATGGAGCAACTACAACTACGAGTTCCACAAAGCCCTATATGCGCCAGCCAACATGCCTGAAACTATGGACGTCATTTACAACCTGAACACAAAGTGTGACCGATACATACGCATGCAGCTATTGTTTACTACAGGCATTAAAAAGGCAGAAGAAGAGCACTTAAACTTGTTTGAAATGTGCCAAAATCGCGATATCGAAGGCGCCAAGTACCTGCTGAAAAAACACATTCTAGAAGCGGGCACAGCGATTCGAAACCTGCTGCTTGAAAGGCAAAATATCAGCCAGTAAACGGAATAACGAATAAGGTGATATTCAAGGATGAATGTTGGACCAAAGTTTTTACTCGCAGCGCTACGACAAAAGATTAAAGAAGAAGGGCTTTGCTACAATTCCTTGTCAGAGAAAAGTGGCATCCCTCTATCTAGTATTAAACGCCACCTACATAATCCAGCTTTAGGTTTGGATAAAGTACTTGTTTATCTGAACTACCTGAATACCGATCTCATCGAACTCGCAACCTTAGCTAACGAGCTTCAGCACCAAAACGAGCAAATGCTAACAGATGAAGAGAGCGCCCTTTTCGTTGAGCATCCTTATTTACTTGATTTTATTTATATGCTGACTTCTCGTGATATTAAACCGCAAGAGATAGCCCAAACTTACGGACTTTCTGATACAAGCTTACGATTCTATTTGCGTATCGCGGAAATTCTAGGATATGTCGAAAACTTCGGAGACGGCTTGTTTTACCGTTCTGGTCGTCGATTTATTATGGAAGAAGGTACGGCATTAGACACCTTATTCAAAGAGCGATTTCAACAAGATTCGCTTTCTCATGATATCAACCCAGGCGTATGTATAGGTCGCATTAGACTCACCGAAGAGCAGAAAGTGCAAATAGAGGACGAGCTTTGTAATAAATTAGCGAAACTTAACGCAGTTAACACTTCCAACAATGAAGGTGAACTAACAAATATATTAATGCGCTGCACTCCCGGTGCTCAGATATTTTTCGCTGATGATTTACCTAACATTGACGGAAGCCTATTAAAGCACGTCGCTCAACTCACTAAATTAAGTTAAAGCATCAGACAAATAAATCAAACAAATCCCAGATAACATCATATACCCCTACCAAACTATTGATTCAAAGCGTTTCCTGAATCTAATTCTGATTTTTATTTAGCAAGCATCGCTTAGTCAACTAAGAACTTGTCTTAATTTCACACTTATTAATTGTCTTGTTAGCTCTTTTGAAATAGACAGAAAACTTAAGTAATGACTAATTTAGCTTAAGTATAAAAGACAACTTTTTTACGTTATTTACCTCACACTATTTAACTATAAATTTGCAGACGAACAAATTAAATTAATACATTCACCTAGCTAATAAAAACAAAAGCAAAACACATAATTATAATTCTATTATTTATAAGGACATAGAAAAGTGAAATTTAAGTATTCTTTAGCAACGGCAGTCACTCTCGCATTATTACAAGGCTGTGGCGGTGGCGGCGGTGATGGTTCATCACCTACTCCGTCCACTAGCAGTGCAAACGGTCCAACATGGAAAGCCGGTGATTTTAGCCAACCGTCGAAAACGTTTATCAACCAATGTGAAACGCCCCGCGTCGGACTGGACCCATATGACAACTATGCCGCCTATCCAGATAAATTGGGCTCTGCATTACACGAAAAACTCTTTTTAAGAGCTTTTACTAACGAAACGTATCTATGGTATGACGAGGTTCCTGATAATAATCCAGCAAACTACAAAACTGTTACTGATTACTTCAATACGCTGGTCACCTCTGCTACTACCGCGACGGGTAAACCAAAAGATCGCTTCCATTTTACCGTCTCTTATGAAGATGATATGAAATCATCGCAATCCGGTTTAGTTGCTGGATTTGGTTTTAACTGGGCATTCCTACGTGGCATACAACCTCGAGACGTTCGTATTTCCTACACTGAAGAAGCCTCGCCAGCTGATAGAAGCGGCATTGCTCGTGGTGATAAGCTTCTGAAAATCAATAATATTGATGTGGTTAACACCGGTAGTCAGTCCGACATTGATTTTATTAACAAAACGCTCTTTAACCCTGACATCAATCAAGATTACACCTTCACATTTGAGAGTGTCGACGGTCTAGTGAAAACCGTGACGCTTACCGCCTCTGATGTCATGACCTCTCCAGTTAAAAATGCCAAAGTGATTACACACAAAGGTATGCGGATCGGCTATCTGCAATACAACTCCTTTGAACCAAGCGCTCAAGCCCCGCTTATTGAGGCGTTCAGTACGCTCTCAGCAGAGAATGTTGACGAGATCGTCGTTGATTTACGTTACAACGGCGGTGGCTTAGTCCTTCAGTCCTCGCAAGTAGGCTACATGCTAAGCGGTGCTGGTCAGAACCGAGTCTTCAGTGAGTTGATTCACAATGACAAAGTGATGCGTACCATTAAAGATGGGGATAACATCTATCGCTTTACAAATCTAGCAATAGACTGGGCAGCACAGAAATATTCGGACCAAGTGCTTCCGACACTGAACAAAAAGCGCGTATATGTGCTGACTTCAGGAGGCACGGCTTCCTCAAGTGAACTGCTAATCAACGCTTTGCGCGGCATTGATGTGGAGGTTATCCAAATAGGTTCAACAACCACAGGTAAACCGTACGGGTTCTCACCAGAACAAAACTGCGGCACTATGTACTACACTATTCAGTTCAAGTCGGCGAACGAGAAAAAATTTGGCGACTTCGCTGATGGTTTTATTCCTACTCCAAAGAGCCAAATCAATACCGAGCTAGGCTTAGACAATAGAGTGGAAGGTTGCTGGGTCAATGACGACCTAACAAAACCATTAGGCGATCCATCTGAAGGTATGCTTTCTGCGGCACTAAACTACATGGAAACTGGAACCTGTCCGCCAGTATCCCCTTCAAGTTTCAACGCCATGCCGCGTAACATTTCATCTCCGGAGTTAAGCGATCTTCGCTCTCCGCTACGAACAGAGGCAATTCATGTTGAGATCAACTAACTTTTTACGAATGCTGATTCGGGTTGCGCTTTTCTTAGGCACTTCGATTTCTTTGATAGGATGCCAAGCTATGTCACAAGAACCCGTTGAAGCATTGAGTAAAAAGAACTCTCCGGAAACAGTCATAGAGATTCAAAACGCGATCGCAGAAATCCAAGGGACACCAGCACCTAGAATCGCAAATAACGTATTTGAATCCTCACCGCATTTGTTGATTGAAAAAGGACGAGTAAAAGGGAACAACAATCAACTGTTGGATGGCAGCTATGCGGATCTTCCAGACCAATATACGTTGCAGATAAGAGGTGAAACCTGTGGCTTGTACTATGCCAAAACAGATACTTTTGTCTCTCTCAGTTCACTAGATTGTGAGCCCATCATTAAGTTTTAGATCTCCCAAAATAGAAGCCCGCTGATATCAGCGGGCTTCCTACTTTATTGTTCAGTGTGAAACGGTCAACGTTACTTGAGTTCAATCCATGCTCTGCGCTGTTGCTTATCCATGTATGACCAAGCTACAAAGCGGCTCACTTTCTGCCCTTGACTCATTTCAACCACACGAACGGCTTTCACACCCAATTTTTCAAGCTGCTTACGCATCGGGCGAACGTTGTCTTTTTTGGATATAAGTGTTGTAAACCACAAGACCTGCGCGGCAAAAGCTTGGCTTTCATTCGCCATTTTTCGGATAAACGCCGCTTCTCCGCCTTCACACCACAATTCAGCGTTTTGACCGCCAAAATTCAACACAGGTTTACTTGTCTTTACTTGTGCGGTTTGAGGTTTTAGCCCTTTCTTGCGCTGGTTTGCTTTTAGATTATCGATTTTACGCTGGCTGCCCATAGCGGCATCTTCCGCCGAACGGTGGAATGGCGGATTACATGTCGTCACATCATAACGATCATTCGGTTGAATGATACCTCGATAAATATTGGCATCATTGTATTGCTGTACCAGTGCAATTTTTCCCGTCAAAACACGATTGTGCTCTACGATCGTTTGAGCCGATTGGATGGATTTTGGATCGACATCGCTGCCCGTATAGTGCCAACCGTATTTTGTTACACCAACAATCGGATAAATACAGTTTGCTCCCACGCCAATGTCCAACGCTTTCACTTTTTGGTGCGCGTACTGACCTTTTACTTCACCATCAAGAAGTTCTGCCACTCGGTGAATGTAATCAGCGCGGCCCGGAATCGGTGGGCAAAGGTAGGTGTCGGGAATGCCCCAGAACTCGATACCATAATACGCAGCAAGCAATGCTTTATTGAGAATTTTAACAGCGTTAGGATCAGAGAAGTTTATGGAGTCTTCCCCTTTCGGATTTTTGATAACGAATGGCTTTAACTGTGGTTCACTTTCCACGAGTTTTTTAAAATCGTAACGACCTCGATGAACATTACGCTCATGCAAACCATTCTTCGCTATTTTTATGAACTCGACTTCGCTCTTTCCTGCAGGCTGCGAGGATTTGCGCGCAACTTTGTCTTTAACACGCTTCGGCTTGGCTTTATTCGCGTCTTTATTCTGAGCCGCCTTTGAAGTCTTTGGCTTTGCTTGCTTCGCGTTGTGATTATTGTTCTTCATTCAAATTCGCTTTTAAATCGAGGTAAATCATAAACAAACGAGCATCAAATTCGAGTTGGTGATACTCAGGCTCCATATAGCAACATAGCTGATAGAACGCCTTGTCGTGGTTTTTCTCACGAGTATGCGCCAACTCATGTACCACCAGCATTCTTAATAGTGGCTCGGGCGCATCCTTAAATACATTGGCAATGCGAATCTCGTTTTTCGACTTCAGCTTACCGCCATGGTTTCTACTGATTACACTGTGCAAACCAAGCGCGTTGTTTACCGCGTGAATTTTCTTATCGTAGACGACTTTACTGATTGGCGCGGCTTTCTTCATGTAGCGGTTTTTGATTGCCATGGCGTACTCATAGAGCGCCCTTTCGCTTTTGATTTGGTGCCTGTCGGGATAACGCTTCTCGAACCAAGGAACAAACTTGCCACTCGCTATCAACGAGCTCACCTGCTCTACGATGTTTTGTGGGTAGCCTTGAATGTATCGAAGTGACGGATGCATAGAATTAACGTCTGTTATGACAAAATAAAGGCGCTCAATATACCTGAGATAAAGGACAGTTTCACCTTAGCTTTCGCCTTTCATTTATTGTGAAAGGCCGTTAAACTTCGCCTCCCAATGATAATGGAGAGAAACTCAATGAAACGTGTCGTCCTTTACGTCAAAGACAAATGCCCTCACTGCAAAGATGCTCAACGTTATCTGGATTCGAAAAATATTAACTATCGTTTGTGCAATGCTAAGATGCAACGCGGTCGCAAAGAACTTGATGCGCTTGGTGCTCGTTCAGTGCCAGTTTTAAAAATTGGTGATCGGGTAATGATTGGCTGGAACCCAAAGAACTTCGAGAAGATGTACAAAGGCGACTAGTGCTCGGACGATGAATCTGCGCTGCGTTTAAACGTAGCGCTTGATAAAGTCGATAAACGTTCGATCTGCTATTGATAAATACCCCTGCTTGCGCCAAGCAAGTGCCAGATCCAGCGTCACTGGTGGTTCAAACGGTAAGCCAACAACGCCCGACTCATGTTGAGTCACCAATTCCAGTAACGCGGTAATCGCAAACTCTTGTTTTACAATACTCAAAATCAAAGGCAGTAAGTTGGTCTCGAATGATGACTTCATGGTAAACCCATGCTCCTCACTCACCTGATCCAAAAATTCGCGGTGAAAATAGCCATGCTGAAACATAACCAAATCGTGTTCAAAGAACTCATCAAAAGTAAGAGCGTGTCGCTGGGCTAACTCATGCTCAGGTGAAACAACTGCGACCATTTGGCTAGTAAACAAATGGTCAGTTTCTAGATCATCAGGCACATTATCACAACTGATCACACCAATATCGAGTTGACCATTGAGCAGCATACGACGAATCGATTGAGTTCCAGCTTCGACCAAGGTCAATTTTAACTCAGGGAATTGGCTTTTAAACGCCATCACAATTCGTGGAAAGAAATAACTGCCCATCATTGATGGCGTCCCTAGTCTTACTTCGCCTTTCGCTAAACCTTTCAACTCATCAATCGCGAGCTGCGCGTCGTGCAACTGTTGAATCACCCGCTTAGCATGCACAAATAACGTTTCGCCCTCTTTCGTTAAGCTGATTTTTTTATCATCACGGCGAAATAGGGTAACGCCCAAAGACTGCTCAAACTTTTTGATAGAAATGCTTAATGCGGGCTGGGCAATATGCAGGGCTTTCGCCGCATGGGTAATGTTTCCGTGTTCAGCGACCGCCAGAAAATGTTTAAGTTGTTTCGATTCCATTAGATCAAAAATATATGGTGTCCATATTTTTAATATATTTTTTTAATTTATAACGAACTGATAGATTGATCACAGTCTCTCCATTTGCTCACATTAGGCAGGATTCATGGTCAGTTTTGGCACACCGGAATACAAACGCATTACGCTCTCGCTAGCGCTTGGTTCCTTCTTGGTTTTTTCAAATTTATACCTACTACAGCCAATGCTGCCCACTTTTGCCCAAATTTTTACGATCTCAGAAACGCAAGTGAACTGGTTATTTGCGGCCTCAACACTCGCTCTCTCTTTTAGCCTCGTTCCGATGGCTGTGTTGTCAGAATCAGTGGGACGAAAGCCAGTCATGATGGCTGGTCTGTTTTCGATTCCTACCCTTTCCGCTTTGATGCTGTTTGGTGACTCATTTCTGTTTTTGGTGGTATGTCGAGCACTGATCGGTGTCGCGCTCGCAGCTTTTGCTGCGGTCGCCGTGGCTTACATGGCAGAAGAGCTCGACAAGCACGCTTTCTCGATGGCAATTGGAACGTACATTGCGGCTAACTCATTAGGCGGTATTGCAGGGCGTATTAGCGGCGGCTTATTGGCGGACAATTTCAGTGTTGATGTCGCCATTGAAGTTATGATGGTGTTCACTCTGCTTGGTGTCATTGGCGTTCACTATTTATTGCCAACACAGCGCAACTTCACCCCGTCATCAAGCAGCTTGCGCCATCAAAATCGTGCGCTTATTGGTCATTTTAAAAACCAACGCGTGTGGTTCGCGATGCTGATAGGAGGACTCAACTTTGCTTTGTTCGTCAACCTTTACTCCGTCATGGGTTTCCGTCTGGTGAGTGAACCTCACAATGTGCCCGTCGGGTTGGCCTCACTGATCTTTATTTGTTACTTGGGAGGGACTTTCTCCTCTCGTTGCGCAGGCCACTGGAGTAAACGTTATTCATCAATCCTCGGTATGTTCTTAGGCGCGATAGTGAGCATGACGGGGATGTGGATTGCGGCGGTTGAAAGCTTGACTGCAATGCTAGTTGGATTGTTGCTAATAAGTTTTGGTGCCTTCTTTACTCATACCCTCGCCTACGGATGGGTCGGTCAGAATGCCACTCGTGCCAAAGCCACCGCGACAGCGCTCTACTTAGTACACTACTACGTAGGCGGTAGCTTAGGAGGATTCTTACTTCTTTATTGTTGGCAGCATGGAGGTTGGTCGAGTGTTCTTATGGGGGGAAGCGCCGTCTACCTAGCAATGTTTGCTGCAATTGCGTATTTGAAACACATTGCCGAAAGAAAGCATACTGACCAAACACCTGACACTGCGAGTTTAAAGAGTAGCTAAGGTACGCTCATTTACGTAATACCTCTCTGGTTACTTGGATAACCAACTCTGCTATGCTTGCGCTACTTTAATAAAACCAGAAAGTCGTATGTCAACGCGTTCAACACAAAACACAGATATCGAAGCGATCACTCAACAGGTCAACCAATGGCTCAACGATGTGGTAATCGGGCTCAACCTTTGTCCGTTTGCTGCCAAGCCGCAACGTAATAAACAAATCAAAATCTTTGTTAGTGAAGCGACTCAAGAAGAAACGCTTCTTGAAGATATTTTATTGCAACTGATTGAGCTGAGTAACACAGAGCCCGAACAGCTTGAGACCACGTTGGTTGTGGTTCCCAACATGCTACAAGATTTCTGGGACTACAACTTTTGCATAGATTGGGTTGAAGGATTAATTAAGCAGCAAAACTGGGAAGGTATTTTCCAAGTAGCGACTTTCCATCCTGATTACTGTTTTGGTGGCGCAAGGCCTGAAGACGACGAAAACCTGACCAATCGTTCTCCTTACCCGATCTTCCATTTGATTCGCGAAGAGAGTATGGAAAAGGTACTAAAACACTATCCTGATCCTGAATCCATTCCCGATACGAACATCGCTCGTGTTTCCTCCCTTTCAGAGGAAGAACGTAAAAAGCTGTTCCCTTACCTATTTCGTTAAGCACCACTATTCCCCAAAGGCAGATTTATCACCAGTTAGATGCAATGCCCTTGGGGTTCAAAGTGCGGTTTGGTATCATTGCCGCTTCAATCGATTCAATGGAAATTAGAATGCAACTGTCAAAGCTAACCCAAGAGATTTTTGATCACTTATACCGTGATATCACCGAGTTCCGTAGTACGTTCGACTTACCAGTCGCAGACGCTGCAAGCCTTGATACGCAAGCAGACACACTACACACCTCTTTGGCGATCGAAGAGCTAACAGAGCTAGCAGAAGCAGATTGTAAAACTGAGCAAGCAGATGCCATCGTAGACAGCGTGTATGTATTAATGGGCCGTCTCGTTCATCTTGGCCACAGCAAAGTAGAAGACAATCTGGCGATCAGCTACTTAATTGATCTTCTATTAAACGTTGCGGTAAACCGTGGTATCGAGTTTATTCCTTGCTGGGATGAAGTACATTCAAGCAACATGAGCAAAGTATGCCGTAACGAGCAAGAGTACTCAGAAACAGAAGCATTCTACGCAGAACAAGGCATCAAGTTGATGGCGGTGCAGAAAGGTGAATACATCATCGCGAAATGCGCCGAAGATTTCGTATCGGAAGGTAAAACCATTCGTAAAGGCAAAGTACTCAAATCTGTTTACTACCGCCCAGCAGATCTAAAACCGCTAACTCAGTAAGCGTTGAGTTTGGCTTTCTCGATTAAAAAAACGACCTCAAGTAGGTCGTTTTTTTATTGTCCCTAAATACTAATCAAAGATTAAATAAGGTTGCTCATCTACGATGACCTTTTTGACTTGAGTATTGAACACTTCCCCGAGCGCTTCTTCCGTTAGCACAGTATCGGCACTTCCTGATGAGTGCAGCACACCGTTGTTAAGCAGCAATACTTTATCTGCGTGCTTTAATGTGCGATTGAGATCGTGATTAGCAACCAATACTCCAATCCCCTGCGCCGCCATAGCGTTAATCAATTGATAGAGCAGACCCTCTTGCGCAATATCTAACGGTGCTGCTGGCTCATCCAAAATTAAAAACTGCGAAAAAGGATTAATGGTACGCCACACCTGCAAACATACACCTGCTAATCGGACACGCTGCCACTCACCACCGGATAATGTTTGAATACTGCGATGAAGCTTATCTTGCAGTTGTACCAGCTCCACCACCATATTGACGGCATCACGCACTTTGATATCCGCAATCTCAGCGCCACTCGGCAGAGATAGTGCTAGATACTGAAAAACATCGACATTAAATGCAGGGCGTGATTGCTGACACAAATAACCTCGCACATGAGCTTGCTCTGACAACGGTAAAGTAAGCAAGTTTTTGTTGCCAACGTACACTTCACCACTCATACCGTCTCGGTGACTTAACGTACCAGAAATCGCAGCCAATAAAGTACTCTTACCGGAACCATTAGGCCCAACGATATGTACGATTTCGCCAGCTTTGCATTCAAAAGAAAGAGGCAATAATCGACTACCAACCGACATATGTTTAACGTGCATCATGACTCTTCACCAGCATCCAGATGAAAATAGGTGCGCCAATCGATGTTGTCATGACACCTAAAGGTAACTCTGCGGAGTCCAATAACAGTCTTGCGCCGATGTCAGCAAATACAAGCAACGCAGCACCAGATATTGCAGAAAGTGGCAATAAATAACGGTTTTCCGTACCAAAAGCCAAACGCAACAAGTGCGGCACCACCAAACCAACAAAACTGATGATGCCACCCAAAGCGACTGAACTACCCACCAAAACAGAAATGGCGAGGATCAATTTCCAACGCATTTGATGCACATCGACACCCAATTGGGTTGCATGAATCTCACCCAGCATCAATTTATCAAGCGATTTGCCTTTACAACATAACCAGATAAGCACCGGTAACATCACCAAAGTAACGGTATGTTGATACCAACTTGCACCGCCAATACTGCCCATTAACCAATACATCAGTTGGCGTAAACTGAGATCATCACTAAAGTAAAATGCCCACGTCACAATCGCGCTCGATAAAATACCCAATGCGACCCCAACCAAAAGCAATCGAGCCGTCGTCAGGTGCATTGCCCTTGCTATCGCCACCAAAACAAACGTGAATACCATCGAGCCTGCAATCGCTGCCAACATAAAAACAATCGGGGTAGGAAGAACAGGTGACGCGAACATGATTAAGACCATTGCTAAGCTTGCGCCACCAGAGATACCAAGCACGCCAGGTTCAGCCAACACGTTCCCAAGCAACACTTGTAACGTCGCGCCAGATACCGCTAACGCAGCACCAATAATTGCCGCAGACACTAACCTCGGTAAACGCAAGTCCACCAATAACTTCTGTTCAAATGCAGATAAGGATTGAAAAGGAGAAAGGAAAATTTCTCCGACCATCAAGTGAATGGCAGAGAGTACAGCGAGCACGATCGACATAACCATCAGGTTACGTTGCCAGCGTCGTTCCTTGTTCAAGATAAGTTGTTGAAAATCCATAGCGGCCGATAAAAACAAACGAGGCTTAACCTTACAGTTAAGCCTCGGTAAATTGCAATTAACTTCTCAAAGCAATGTTGGATTAATCGTAAACCAACTCACCCTTTTCAAAACGGGTTTTCACTTCACAAACCATCAGAGCTGCACGTTGACCTATTGCGACGTGGCGGTTCGGGAAGACAATCGCTTCGTTTTCATTCTTCGCCATTAATGGTTTGTCGCCATCATGACCAAACACTTCGCCGTGAACAAATGAGGTGAAGTTTTCAACATTGTCGTCGAACATAAAGTCAAAGTCTTCGTTCAAACGAACGATTGTGCGACTTACGCGATACTTAATGCATGGTTTTGGTAGGTGTTCTGGCTTCGTTTCCGCAATCAAATTACGTAAAGACAAATCAAACGCGGTCAGTTTATCGAGGTCATTTTCACCGATACGAGCCACACGCCCAAGCTCCATCGTCAGAGCCTGCGCACCAAAGTTCTCGGCACTGTACCAGCTAAACGTACTCGATGGGGAGTTTGACAGGAGCACAGCTTCAATGTGTGCACTGTCCAAGAAATCGATCAATGCTTTGCTGCGCACAGGATGGCGAGTCTTAGGACTTACTGCAAACGTATAGTGCTTGGAGCCTCTAATCGCGCAGTGTAAATCAAGGTGCCAGCGTGTTGTCGGGTCGGTATCCTGATAAAAATCTCGAACAAGCAGCTTAAGTGTATCGGCGATAACAAGCTCTTTTGTCTGTTTGTGTTCTTTTTCGTCAAACAGACGGTTGAGGTTTTCTTCGAGGAATCGCGTGTGCGCCAGAGTGGATTCTGGGTGAGCGATAATGAACAGACAACGGGTATCGACCGTCTGGAACCCAGATTCTATGTCTTGAATAATGGAATCCACCAGCTCCATCGGTGCGGTTTCATCTCCGTGAACCCCACAAGAGATGATGATGTTCTTCGTATCCTGAGTATAATTCGCAGGGATTACTTCTAATACACCACGCTGATAGAGTTTAAGTTTTACACCGCTAGAAAGCACCTGCTCCGCTGGTGCAACATCAATATGAACATCTAACGTGTCAGTTAAAAACGATTGGCGAAAGAGAGACTTCGTCATGCGTTACTCCTTAATAGCACGGCGGATATGTTAATAAATTGTACAAAGGATTTTTGTTGCTGCGATCTCACTTATGAGTAGAAATCACTATTTCCCTCGAAAATCCGATGCCTTTTCGCGCCAGGCACTCAAATCAAGCATTGAGGCGTTTAATTTTCAAACAATTACAAAGTGTTAGGGCTGTGAACTTTACCACAGCCCTGATTAAGATCATTATGATTTGATCAAATTTTTGTAGCTATAAAGCAGATTATGCATCAACACTGCGAAAAACTTAGCCGCGCTGTGCGAGCAAACGCTCAAACTCATCGACTTTTTCACGCACTAGCTCAACACTCTGCTGCCAAAACGTTGGCTGGGTTAAATCCATCGACAGGTGCTTTTCGACGACATCTTCCGCCATCATGCAGCCTGTATCGCGCAGCAAATTGATGTAATCGGTGTAAAACGCTTCGCCTTTGGTTTCTCGCTGTGCATAGATACCCTTGCTAAACAAGAAACCAAATAGGTATGGGTAGTTATAAAAGCTCACGCTATCAATAGAAAAGTGCAGCTTGCTTGCCCAGAAGTACGGATCCGGTTCGCTCATTACGTCGCCATACCATTCTTTCCAAGTTTCTGACATCAACTCACAGAATTCATCTGCGGTTAACTCTCCATCCTGGCGGCGTTCATAGAACGATTTTTCAAACTCGTAGCGAACCGGAATGTTGATCATTAAAGCTAGCGCAGATGACAACTCTTCCCACAACATTTCGAGCTTTTCATCAACGCTCTCCGCTTTCGAAATCAAATGATCACGAACGATGTTTTCTGCAAAGATAGAGGCGGTTTCTGCTAACGTCATTGGGTAGTAAGTTTGGCAAAGTGGCAAATCACGAATAACCCAGTTATGGAACGCATGGCCAAGTTCATGTGCCAGAGTCATAAGGTCTGAACGGCTGCCACTCCAAGTCATAAACACAAGTGGTGTTCGCGTTGCTGGCAGTTTGGTGCAGTATGCGCCAAGACGCTTGTTAGCATTTGGCGCGGCATCAATCCAACCATTTTGTACCATCAAACGGACAAACTCCGACATCTCAGGGTTTACTGTTTCAAATGCTTCACAAATAACATCAATCGCTTCATCAAAATCGTAAACCTTCGCTTCACCGCTCAAAGCAGGCATAGCCGCCAGATGATTCCAAGGTTTCATCTCATCCAGACCATGTACTTGCGCCATCAATAAACCTGCTTTCTGACCAATAGCTCGACTGTCTTTGGCTACGGTCATCATCGCATTTAAAGTTTCAGCTTGGATTCGGCTACCATGCAAACTCGGCTCTAGGAAGTGAACTTCACGCTTCGTAGAACGCTTTTTGTTTTCAGTTAAGCGCCATCCTGCTAACGCATTCAAAATCGCAGCGAATGATTCTTGATGCGTTTGCATTGCATCTTGTACGCCTCGCCACGCGGCTTCTTGACGCTTGAATTCAGAACCATAAAGAATGCTTGCCGCTTGAGAAAACCCAAGCTCTTCACTCTTACCATCTACATACTTAAGCTTCACTTTCAATGAGCCAGTCAGGTTATCGTATAGGTTACCCCAAGCCGATTTGCCATCCACACTCATCGCAGCCAGTAACTGTTCTTCTGCGTTGCTAAGACGAGTATCCGCCAACTTTCTAGAATTCAAGATAGAAAAAGCTTGCCCACTGATATCAGGATTCTCATGGTCTAACACGCGCAAGATAAACTCTTCGTCGGCATGAGTTAATGTCAAATCAAAGGGACTGAACGCTTGGGAAAGCTCCGAAAAGATGCGGGTCATTTTACCAAGTAACGATTTCGCTTCGGCGTTTGTTGCATCAACAGAAGCATAACAACTCGCAAAATTTGCAACTGTACCCGCTAAACGACTCGCGGCTTCATTGGTTAAAATCGCATTTTGCATGATCTCTACGTTGCCACAATCTGCTGATTGTTTATTCAAAAGATCAATACATTGTTCCACAAGAGCAATATCGTCTTGAATTCGTGGGTCAGAAAGGTCGTTATAAACGATGGACAAATCCCAACTCGGCGTTGTCATTTCTATATTTCCTTTTTATGTAACTGAGTCAATTTTCGCTTCCTGCACCTAGCAGATGGGCTTCCACTGACATCTTCCGTGACTATGCCCGTAAGCAATATCGTTCTGGGCATTTTAATATTTATAAATTAACGAGTTAAAAGAGGTACGCCAATCGAACGCACCGAGGCGTAAATTTGCTCATCTATGGTAATTGTTACATGCGTGACAGAAGCGTTTCCTATCGACAACGTCGAATACCACTTTGGGTTACGCCAATCTAACTCCAATACATGAGCAAGAATCATACGAATGACGCCACCATGCGTGACGATAAGTAGATTGTCATTGATATCGTTGATGATTTGAGACCAAACGCGACATATGCGCTCAGAAAATGTGCTTAAGCTCTCAGCATTCGGCAACGTATGTTGTGCTGGCGATTGCCAAAAAGCATCTAGCTTTTTCCACTGCTCAGTGAGCATATCAAAAGGCATACCATCAAAATCACCAAATGCCATCTCTTGTAAAGACTCATCCGTCATTACTGGTAATAATTGCTGTTCAGCAATGATGTTTGCCAGTTCTTGACAGCGTGAAAGCGGAGAAGAAATTATTCCACCCACACCTCGTCCACTCTCAGCCCAAGCCCGAGCAATACTCTCTTGATCAGCAGGCGTAACTTTTACATCTGTTTGGCCATGGAGTCCTGGTGGAGCGTCTACTTTTCCATGACGCACAAGATAGATATTGAGTGTTTTCATTTTGTTCCATCCTACTCTTTAAGAACCAACGGCAAACCAGCAGCAACAAAGGTAACGCGATGGCAAACACTGGCTAGTTTTTGATTCATCCGTCCTGCATTATCCACAAAATAACGACTAACCGCCCCCAAAGGTACAATGCCCATTCCAACCTCGTTAGAGACGAATATTAACGTCGCATCTGAGCCACGCACCACCTGTATAAGCTTTTCAATTTCTGCTTCTAGCTTCTCATTGGAACATTCATCACCTAACTCAAATATCCAATTGTTGAGCCACAAGGTTAAACAATCGACCAATACAACATCGGTGGTAGCGAAATTTGTCAGTAACTCAGATAAATGAAGGGGGCATTCATGCTCTTGCCACTCGCCCCCGCGTTGCTTTTGATGATGCGCTATTCGCTCTCGCATTTCTTGGTCAAATGGCAGCGCGGTTGCAACATAGTGTAATGATCGATGAGAAGCGACCGATAATTGCTTAGCTGTTTTTTCTGCCAAATGCGACTTCCCAGAGCGCGCGCCACCGAGTATCAATTGCTTCATGAGGAGTGATACAACCCAATCATAGTGAGATAAATAAGCAGTTCCGACAACTGTTGCGCTGCGCCAAGGCAATCCCCCGTAAAGCCGCCAATTCTCTTGGTTAACCAACGTTTGAACATCAAACGAAATACCACGAGAACAAGCGATATCAAGATCGCATCCGCGATACCAAGCACAAGCAATGTTATGCCACCAGTAAACAACAAAATGGAGACTTCTAGAGAAGACTGGCGACTTGCTAGCGGTTTACTTTTCGACGTATCACTGTCACTGACATAAGGCATGTCATAAATAAGCGTCGCTGCTAGTGCTCGGCTTGCGGTGTAAGCGACGACAATGACCAACCAAAAGTGCGGCAAGTTAGCCAGTTCACTCCAAAAAACATACTTAGCCAATAACGCCATAATGAGAGTGGCGGCACCATAAGTGCCAATACGACTGTCTTTCATAATAGAGAGGCGTCGCTCTACGGTCATGCCACCGCCAATGCCATCCGCCATATCGGTCAAGCCGTCTTCGTGAAAAGCCCCAGTTAACAATAAGCTAAACACCATCGTTAATACTATGGCAACCGACTCTGGGAAAAAAATTGAGGTGAGCGAGAATACCAAAGCGCAAAGTGCTCCAAGCACGAGACCAACTAACGCAAAGTAACGGCCTGCCTGATTCATGCGTTCTTCACTGTAATGCAACGCTTGGGGCACGGGTAAGCGGCTAAAAAAACTGGTAGCTAATAGAAATAACTCCCACTGGTATCTTAACGATGACGGCATGACTTTCTCAGAATTATCAGGGACTGACACTAAACTGTAACTCCTGCACTCTCGAAGCTCGCCATTTTGTTGTAAAACTGGGCAGCAGCTTTTAACAGAGGCAAGGCAAGAGCGGCTCCTGTTCCCTCCCCTAGCCGTAAACCAAGGTCGAGCAGAGGTTCTGCTTTTAGATGTTCCAATACAAATTTATGTCCATTTTCTTCAGAGCGATGGGCAAACAACATGTATTCACGCGTTTCTTCGTCTAACAACGTCGCAATATAAGCCGCTACCGATACGATAAACCCATCCACTAAAACTGGAGTTTTAAGCCGCTTGGCTTCTAAAAAAGCGCCCACTATCTGTACGATTTCAAAGCCCCCAACCTGTGCGAGAATCGCTTTGGTATCAAGACCTCGACATCGGTTTACCCCCTGTGCTACCAGTTTATATTTGCGGCTCAACTGCTGTTGATTGATTCCGGTGCCAACGCCAACACAATAATCAATATCTAATGAGCTCAGTGCCGATAACAGTGCTGAGGCCGAACTGGTATTACCGATGCCCATCTCACCGAACATCAAGAGGTTTGAACCATGCAAAATGGTTTGCTCAGCAATCTTCGCACCATATTCTAAACCTAACGCCACTTGTTCTGGGGACATCGCGGATTGTTTAGAAAAATTAGCCGTACCGTTACCCAACCGTTGTTCAACCAAGTTGGGATGGGATTTAAATTCTGGAACAAGCACATCAATAGGAGCCAACATGCCGCAATCTATTACTTTGAGTTGAATGCCATTGATGTCGCAAAAACAGTTGATGGCTGCGCCGCCAGCGAGAAAGTTAGCCACCATTTGCTGAGTGACTTCGCTTGGCGCAATGCTCACCCCCTCCTCTGCAACGCCGTGATCTCCAGCAAATACCAGCATGCTTGGTTTGCAGATAGCGATGGAATCAACTGGCTGAGGTTTATTCTGACTTTGAATAAGAGCTAACTGCAGTGCCACCTTTTCCAATAAGCCTAAAGAACCGACGGGTTTGGTTTTGTTATCTATGCGTGCTTGTATCTCCGCAGCAAAAGAGTCATCCATTTTTTACGTTCCTTTGATGTTGTCTGGGTGAGAGGTGTTCTGTTGTTCAAGAGGTCTTGTTCAGCGACAGTTTTTGCGCGCCCACTATTGTATACACTTGCATCCAATTGGGGCAGCGCTAATCAAGTTTATCTCAGGATAGTCTGCCGAGTTCGCAGAGCGTCTCACCTTTCTTGCACGAGATTATAAGTAACTCGTTGAAATCCGCTACAATAGCTTAGACTATGTTCCCATATAGGAGAAAAGATATGGATAACAACACCTGCGCAATCATCGCCGGTGCAACTGGCTTAGTAGGCTCAAAAGTCATTGCAAACCTCATAAATCAATCAGGTGTTGGAACATTATATTATCTTTCTCGCCGCCCACTCGATGGCGTCCTAGATGTGGACAACAAGCTTATTCCTCTCATTGATGCAGACCTTTCTATCCACCAATGGGATGAGAACCAACCAACACCAACCATCGGCTTTATCTGTTTAGGCACGACCCTTAAGCAAGCAGGCAGTAAGGATAATTTGCGTAGAGTAGATGTTGATCTGGTGTGCAAAGTCGCCCAACAAATGAAAACAATCGGAGTCAAACGCCTTGCGGTTGTTTCTAGCCTCGGTGCAAATAGTAAATCGCCATCCCATTACTTAGCTTGTAAAGGACAAATGGAACAACGAATCGAAGCTATGGATTTTGAGGAAATCGTATTTGTTCGCCCAGGCCCGCTTGTTGGTCAACGTCAAAACCCAAGAATGGACGAGAAGTTAGTACAAACTCTGTTTAAGGTAATTCGCCCACTTATGCTTGGCAAACTGTCCAACTTTTTACCTATTCGAGCAGAAGATGTCGCCAAAGCGATGATTTATCAACTTTTCAGTTATCAAGAAGACTCGGTGGTTTACTTACAAAGGAAAGAAATGCGTGACTTACTGCATCACTACGAATAACCATTTTGTACAATTAACGTGCTAATTCATGCTCTCACGCGACTTAGATCTCGTTTTTATATTCATTTTAGATCTAGCTAATACCCGTTTGTCATTTTTAAAGTTATATCACGAGCGTTATCTTACGCTCCATAAATAAATCCGTATAAAACCCCGTATAAAAAACAACCGCCACTTCGGCTGGTTGATAAGGTCAAATTATGAATTTTGCAGTGATAGCCTCTCTAGCCGTCTTTGTTGGAATATTGTTCTTTCTATTTAATCAGCAACAAAAGAAACACACTCTTTCACGTCTCGTTTTGATCGGTCTTGTTACCGGTTCTCTTTTTGGTCTTGCTTTGCAACTCATTCACGGTGAAGGCAACAGCGCAATTGCTCAAACACTTGAATGGGTAGGCATTGTAGGCAGTGGCTACGTTGGTCTACTGAAAATGGTCATCATGCCACTAGTATTGGTATCGATGATCTCTGCAGTTGTTAAATTGGAGAAAGGTGGATCTTTAGGTAAAATTTCTGGCCTGACCATCTCTGTTCTTTTAGTAACGACTGCAATTGCTGCACTTATCGGTATCTTGGTGACAACGACATTTGGCCTTTCAGCAGAAGGGTTAACTGAAGGTGCGCGTGAAACCGCTCGTATCGCCGTTTTAGAAAGCCGTGCCGGTACAGTAAGTGACCTAACTATTCCTCAAATGCTGGTTAGTTTCATTCCAACCAACCCATTTGCTGATCTAACAGGTGCTCGCTCGACATCGATTATCGCTGTAGTGATTTTCGGCGTGTTAACCGGTATCGCCGCTCGTAAAGTGATGATGGAAAAAGCAGAGTTGGAATCACCGATTCGTACTTTCGTAGAAGCTGCTCAATCTATCGTTATGCGATTAGTGAAGATGATCATGGCCCTAACGCCATACGGCATCGCAGCACTAATGGCGAAAGTGGTAGCGACATCAAGCGCAGGCGACATCCTAAACCTACTTGGCTTTATTGTGGCGTCTTATGTTGCTATCGCACTGATGTTTGTTGTTCATGGCGTATTGGTCTCTTTTGTTGGCGTTAGCCCTGCGGAATACTTTAAGAAAATCTGGCCTGTACTGACCTTCGCGTTTACATCTCGTAGCTCAGCAGCAACAATTCCACTAAACGTAGAAGCGCAAATCACCAAGCTTAACGTACCACCAGCGATTGCAAACCTATCAGCATCGTTTGGTGCCACTATCGGCCAAAACGGCTGTGCGGGTATCTATCCTGCAATGCTTGCAGTGATGGTAGCTCCGACAATGGGCATCAACCCACTTGATCTACACTTTATCCTGTCATTGATTGCGATTATCACCATCAGCTCATTTGGTATTGCAGGTGTCGGCGGCGGTGCGACGTTTGCAGCCTTGATTGTTCTTCCTGCAATGGGCTTACCTGTGACCATCGCGGCACTACTTATCTCTATTGAACCACTGATTGACATGGCACGTACCGCACTAAACGTTTCAGGTTCAATGACTGCGGGTACAATTGCTAGCCGAGTGCTTAAGTCACCAGAAAGTGAAGCAACATTGGAAGAAACACGAGCATAGAACTCAAATTCCTTCCAAAGCGATAAAACGTAAAATATCAAGCCGATGGTTCGCCATCGGCTTTTTTCATTTTCAAAAATTCAACTTGCATCTTTCGTTGCTAGTCAAGGCGTT
Organism: Vibrio sp. YT-15; assembly: GCF_033337445.1. Taxonomy (NCBI): domain Bacteria; kingdom Pseudomonadati; phylum Pseudomonadota; class Gammaproteobacteria; order Vibrionales; family Vibrionaceae; genus Vibrio; species Vibrio sp. YT-15. The sequence continues at coordinate 364,255 of NZ_JAWOQR010000003.1, read as the reverse complement.
GAATGGTCTAATACTGTCATCGGTTTTGTAAACGGTAAGCAGAATGCACCAAGATAATCAGCCCACTTTTTTCTTCTTTGATTATGAGACATGGGGAACCAACCCCGCGAAAGATCGCCCAAGCCAGTTTGCTGGTGTTCGTACAGATGAAAACTTTAATATCATCGGCGAGCCTTTAGTCATGTACTGTCAACCACCGGCTGATTATCTTCCGTCTCCTGAAGCTGCACTTATTACTGGTATTACTCCGCAAAAAACGGTTCAAGAAGGCCTTTCTGAGCCAGAGTTTATCGCTAAGATTCACGCTGAACTCGCGAGACCAAATACCACCAGTTTAGGCTACAACAGCATTCGCTTTGATGACGAAGTGACCCGTTATACTTGTTATCGCAACTTTATCGATCCATACGCATGGAGTTGGCAAAACGGTAACTCACGTTGGGATTTACTCGATGTACTACGCGCGTGCCATGCCCTTCGCCCAGAAGGCGTAGAATGGCCAGAAAACGAAGATGGCTTCACTAGCTTTAAATTAGAACATTTGTCCGTGGCTAACGGCATAGAACATAGTAACGCGCACGATGCCATGGCAGATGTGGTTGCGACTATCGAAATGGCAAAGAAAGTAAAAGCAGCGCAACCAAAATTGTTTGATTACTTTTTTTCTATGCGCCAAAAGCGCAAGCTCAATGATTTAGTCGACATCGTCAACATGACACCGTTGATGCACGTTTCAGGCATGCTAGGGCGCGAATGCCAGTACACTAGCTGGATTGTGCCTGTTGCTTGGCATCCAACCAATAATAACGCCGTTATCACCATCGATTTAGCGAAAGACCCTCAACCTATTCTTGAGCTATCCGCAGAAGAGCTGCACGAAAGACTCTACACGAAGCGCGAAGATCTTGGTGAATTGCTACCAGTGCCAGTTAAACTAGTTCATTTGAACAAATGCCCTATTCTCGCCCCTGCAAAAACGTTAACGGCTGAAAATGCAGAGTCTATTGGCATTGATCGCCAACAATGTCTCGCCAATCTCGCTTTGTTGCGCCAACATCCTGAAATTAGAGAAAAGCTGATTAGCCTCTTTTCAGTCGAGCGCAAATTCGATAAAAGTGATGACGTCGATACACAACTTTACGACGGGTTCTTTTCTCCAGCCGATCGCGCAGCTATGGATATCATTCGCGAAACCGATCCGAATAATCTTGCTGCATTAGACATTGAATTTGATGACAAGCGCATTAAACCTCTATTGTTCCGCTATCGTGCGCGTAACTTCCCAGGCACATTAGACGAGCAAGAACAAAGACGCTGGGCACTACACTGTCGAGAAGTGTTTGAAAGCCAAATTGAAGAGTACATGCTGAATTTAGAAAACTTAGTTCACGAACATGAAAGTGACGAAAAGAAGATTGCGATATTAAAATCCGTGTACCGTTATGTAGAGAGCTTAGCTTCCTAACTCCTCCTAATACAAGCGCACCTTATGGTGTGCTTGTTGTTTATATACTGTCAAAATGATTAAAGAACGATTCTTACAACTGATCCAACTGCTCATTTCAATCTTCCTCATCATGGGAGCACTTGGCATCGGAATTACCATTCAAAAGTTCACTGGCGTTTCCGTTCCAGGAAGTGTCATCGGTATGCTCGTACTGTTTTTCTCCATGACTCTTGGGCTTGTAAAAGTCGACTGGGTCAAACCGGGCGCCACGCTATTTATACGCTATATGATCTTATTGTTCGTTCCTATCAGCGTCGGATTAATGCAGCATTTCGATCTACTACTCGCCAATGCGCTCCCTATCATCGCTAGCGCGGTTGGCGGTTCACTCATTGTATTGGTCAGCCTCGCTTGGCTGCTGGATTACTTGCTACAGGAGAAACACTGATATGTGGTTAGTTGTTACCATTGCGGTTTTTCTTATCGCTCGCCAAATCGCAATCAAAGTGAACAATCCTCTAGCAAACCCTTTGCTGATCAGTATCGCAGTGCTCATTCCTTTGCTTACTTACTTAAATGTGCCATTTGAAAAGTATTATGCGGATAACGAAGGAATTAGCTTTTTGCTTCAACCTGCTGTAGTTGCTCTGGCTTATCCACTATATGAACAACTACCACAAATTAAAGCAAACTGGCGAATCATCACTTTCGCTTGCACAGTAGGCAGTGTGATGTCGATGATGACAACCACCTTGATCGCAGTCGCTTTCAAAGCGGATATCAGTTTAATCGCGAGTCTAGTGGGTAAATCCGTCACGACACCAATAGCGATGGAAATATCGAGTCACCTTGGTGGTGAAGCCGCCGTTGCAGCGATCTTGGTTCTGATTGTCGGTTTATTGGGCGCAATTTTGGCATACCCAATTTACAATTTGATTGGAATTAAACACCCGATTGCACGTGGTCTGACAATGGGTACAGTCTCTCATGCCTTAGGCACCGCTACTTGTGCAGAGAAACAGCCCATAGATGCCGCGTTCTCATCACTCGCATTGGTTTTATGTGGGATCATAACTTCTATTTTGGCTCCAAGTTTTTTTGCTTTGGCGGTCTGGCTATATCAATAGTTAAGCGCTCTCGGTCTGCCCTCCTTCCGGCAGGCCGTAGCCTTTCCATTTCTTACTTATCCCTTTCAAAATCCTATCTTATCTAGCAACCTCACCCAGTAATACCGTGAAGGGACTTGATCGAGATATACATTCATAGCATTAGCATTCTAGGTGCTACCACTCGCTCTAGATTACGTGGGTATAAAGTAGCATAGCGGTAAAAGTCGCGTTAGTAACATACTCCTGCTCCTTGGTCATATGAATATATACTGATATGGTTAATTGTGAGACGGAGATAACGCTTCACACCTGTGCAATCGAATACATGTGTGAGCTCACTCTAATTATGTAACAGAATTATCAATTGCATTATTTATCGTGATCTGACGCACGGAACATTTCTATCTTTCACATAGAATAACTGTCCATGCAATAACAAGGATTCAACATGAAAAGTCGCATTGAACAGGCGCTAGCAGGCGCTCCAGAAGCACTTTCCAAACAACTTGCTCCTATCATCCAAGCTGATGATTTTGATGCTACGCTTTCAGTTCAACAATTTGAGCAGTTGCTTTCAGCTACCGGTCTATCAGACAAAGAGCTTCGTGTTGCGCTACTTCCTTTTGCCGCAGCGTACTCCTATGCTCCCCTTTCTGACTTTTATGTCGGCGCTATCGTTCGTGGTCTTTCAGGTCGCCTTTACTTCGGTGCCAACATGGAATTCTTTGGTGTACAGTTGGGTCAAACGGTTCACGCAGAGCAGTCTGCGATTAGCCATGCTTGGATGAAAGGCGAACGTGGTGTTAAGGATATCACTATCAACTTCAGCCCATGTGGTCACTGCCGCCAGTTCATGAATGAGTTATCTACCGCAAACGAGCTTAAAATCCAGCTCCCAGAACGTGAAGAAAAGTCACTTCATGAATACCTGCCTGAAGCCTTTGGGCCAAACGATCTCGGTATCGAGTCCGGCTTAATGGCAGAAGTTAAACACCAATTCTCATGTGATGATGAAGACGCACTCATCCAAAGTGCAGTTGAAGCGATGAACATGAGCCACTCTCCATACACCAACAACTTGAGTGGTTTAGCATTAGAGATGACTAGCGGCCGTGTATTCCAAGGTGCTTATGCAGAAAATGCAGCGTTTAATCCTAGCTTGCCACCGCTACAAGTTGCGCTAATCCAAGTTTTACTTGCGGGTGAAACCTTTGACAGCATCAAAGCCGCTGCATTGGTAGAAAACTCTGAAGGTAAGATCAGTCACTTAGCCGATACGCAATCAACGTTGGAAGCGTTGAATCCAGATATTCCGCTTAGTTTTGTCAACGTATAAACGACAAATTCAACAAAAAGCTCTACAACATGTAGAGCTTTTTTATTACCTAAAAACCAAAAGCAAACGTTTGCTTTGTCATAAAACTTCAGTATGATCTCCTGCAATTTCTGTCTCATCACTCTATTTTGTAAGGGAACACTATGTTTGGCACTGCAACTAGCGCAAATGCTACCCGTGTATTACTTTTAGGCTCTGGCGAACTCGGTAAAGAAGTCGCCATTGAATGCCAGAGACTTGGTTTAGAAGTGATTGCTTGTGATCGCTATGCCAATGCTCCAGCGATGCAAGTCGCTCACCGTAGTTATGTTATCGACATGTTAGATGGGAACGCCTTAGAAGAAGTTATTACGAAGGAACAACCTACTTACGTCGTACCAGAAATTGAAGCCATCGCAACCGGCAAACTGGTAGAGCTTGAAGAGAAAGGACTGAATGTTGTTCCAACCGCTAAGGCAACCAGGCTAACAATGAATCGTGAAGGTATCCGACGTTTGGCAGCAGAAGAACTGGAATTGACGACTTCACCTTATCGTTTTGCAGATAACTTTGAAGACTTCAAAGCCGCGGTTGAGCATGTGGGTATTCCGTGCGTGGTGAAGCCTGTGATGAGCTCTTCAGGTAAAGGGCAAAGTGTTATCAAGACCGAAGACGACGTTACAAAAGCATGGGATTACGCTCAGGAAGGCGGGCGTACGGGTGCAGGTCGCGTTATCGTGGAAGGTTTTATCGACTTCGATTACGAAATCACTTTATTGACCATCAGAGCCGTTGACGGTGTGCATTTCTGTGCTCCAATTGGTCATCGTCAGGAAGATGGCGACTACCGCGAATCATGGCAACCGCAAACTATGTCAGAAAACGCAGTAAAAGCAGCTGAATACACGGCTGAGAAAGTGGTAAACGCGCTCGGTGGCTACGGCATCTTTGGTGTAGAGCTATTTGTTAAAGGCGATAAAGTCATTTTCAATGAGGTCTCTCCTCGCCCTCACGATACGGGTATGGTTACAATGATTTCACAGGAAATGTCTGAGTTTGCTCTCCACGTGCGCGCGTTTACCGGAATGCCAATTAATAATATTGTGCAATATGGCCCATCTGCGTCTGCTGTTATTCTTGGACAAGGGACTTCCACAAACATTCGCTTTGAAAACCTAAGCAAAGCTTTAGCTCAACCTCAAACACAAGTTCGTCTATTCGGTAAGCCAGAAATCGATGGTCGCCGCCGTTTAGGTGTTGTCCTTACGCGACGAAAAACCACCGAAGAAGCCGTTCAAGATGCTGTTGAAAGTGCTTCAAAAGTGAATATCATTTATTAAATACGAACCACTCATACAAAAACAGCGCAGCTCAAATTGCTGCGCTATTTCGTGTTCCAAACCGAAGAGAGCCTATTCACTCTCGATTAAGTACACTTCTTCAGAGAAGCGACTTAAGCCTTTTTTCGCAATTTTAGGATGATTCTCGTCAGCTTCATCTACGTTCAAACAAGTAACTTTGTAACCTGAAAATAACTGCTCAATCTCTTCGACCGGCACGCTAAATGGAGGCCCCGCCATCTCTTCTTGAGGATAGTTGAGTGTAACAAGCAAAATACGACCGCCTGGGTTCAAAAGTTGCTTGAGACGCTCTACATACTCCTCTCGCATATCTTGCGGTAAAGCAACCAACGCGGCGCGATCATAAATGATATCGGCTTGAGATACTGGTGCAGTGAAAAAGTCCCCAGTATAAATAGAGAGCTCATCAAATTGATAAAGCTCGTGCATGCCATTAAGAGGCGTTACCGTTGGCGTGTAAAAATGTTCAGCAAAAAAGGCACGCACAGCAATATGGCTTAGCTCAACGCCTTCAACCGAATCATGCTTCATCGCTAGCCAAATCAAGTCTTCTGACTTTCCACATAAAGGAACTAACACTTTATCTTCACGCTTTGGATTAGTATGTTTCCAATATACTGGTAATAGCGGGTTTACATCTTCCAAGTGAAATCCGATCTGATTGCTGGCCCATTTGTTATGCCAAAATTCTTGGTCTCTCATTTTACTTTCTACTTGTCGGCTGTTTTCATTTTGAGAGGTAAGACTAACGTTTTTTTTCAATTTGTCTATGCCGTTCATCTTTGGTTAATACTGCGGTGATAGGATGTAATCGGTCTCATAGGAGACGCGCCTTTATCTGATAATCAGAATAAAGAAAAGAGAAATGGTGATCTAACGCACGATTCTACTTCAAGATAAAACTGAAACCTTGGAATCTTTCGTAATGGCCCCATTTATAAGTTAGTACCTGATTTGCCGAACTTAGCGACCTTTATGTTCCCTATTTTCTAAGTACAAGCAAGTTAAGGAGAGTGAATGAGCTTATTTCTTCGTACTACAGCATTGATGCTTTTAGTACTTAGCCGTGCACCGGCATTTGCCGCACTTCCAATTACCCCTGCGCCTAATGGCGAACAAAATCGTTCAACCAGCCAAAACGAAGTTTGTTCGAAACTTTTTAAACACAGCCTTAGCGGTTTATATGGCATTCAGTCAATCGACACCACACCAACTCAGCCATATTCTGACTTCGACATTCTTTACAGCAAAGCTCACCAAGCGCAATTTGAACTTGAAACTATCTGTAAAAGTACCGCACTTCTTAATGACGCTCAGCCATACTTCGCAGGCGTGAAATCCAAACAACGAGCAGAAGAAAAGATAGCTTTAGAGTTAGATGGGAAAGTTGAACGTATTACTGACCTAGCACGTGCAACGATTGTAGCTGAAGACGTCGCGAGTTTAGTCTCCATTTATGAAACGTTAGAGCGTGAAACAACGATTGTGAAAGTAAAAAATCGATTCAAAAAACCTGGCCCTTCAGGATATAGAGACTTGAACTTGCTCGTTCGTTTACCAAAAACAAACCTAGTAGCCGAAGTTCAACTGCACTTGAAAGCAATCGCAGATGTAAAAAGCGGTCCCGAACACGACCTATACGAAAAAATCCAGAAACTAGAACGTCAAGCGATGTTGGAAAAACGTGAGCTAAGCGAAATAGAGCTTGCCTCTATTCGCAACATGCGTACACAGTCTAAGAACTTGTACCAACAAGCATGGCAACCATACTTAACAACGCATCTAGAAGCGGCGTAACCGATATCATTAAGCGTCTCTCATAAACAGAAAAACCACCGCATTGCGGTGGTTTTCATTTGTATGCACACGAATTTTACGCAAAAAAAGACCACGCCTTAGCGTGATCCATTTATTCGGCTTACTGTACTTTCTTCAGGTTTTCTACACGAGCTTTTAACTTCTGACCCGGGCGAAAAGTCACTACACGTCGAGCAGTAATTGGAATATCTTCACCAGTTTTCGGGTTACGACCAGGTCGTTCATTCTTGTCACGAAGATCAAAGTTACCAAAACCTGACAGTTTTACCTGTTCGCCACTTTCCAGTGCCTTACGAATCTCTTCAAAGAACACTTCCACCGTTTCCTTGGCGTCCCGCTTACTAAATCCTAATTTATCAAACAGGTTTTCTGCCAGTTCGGCTTTTGTGAGCGCCATAAAACTTTCCTCAAAGCTATGTTAAACAATGCTACGTTAGTGTAGCGCCAGAGCAGTTTTACCCTACCAATTCAACAACATATCGGGGTTACATCAGGAAGTGTATGACAAGCTTATGATTTTCGCCAACTTTTTTCTTGGCGAACAAAAGGAATAGCACTACGTAAATTATTGTTAAACGCCAGAAATTTGATATTTTTGTTTTTGTTTCATCTTTATCAGGAAAAACATCCAGATTATAAAACTAAAAGTAGTTTAAATATCAACATTAAACACTATTTAATAAAAATATCAGATATTGGTTATTTAACAGACACTTGACATAGAACTTGTCGTAAATTCAGTGATTTGTATGTAACTCGATACGTAACAATTAGATTAAAAGGTATGACCACCTGTACTTTGCAACTGTGCTTTGAAAGCTTGATTAAACCCACGCTTCTCGCTGTTTAACGATGACGCCATATATAAAGATTGATAATGTGGAAGTTCGTGTATTTCCTCATTAGCTTCTTACACTGCTTCTAGGCGACCATGATTAATCAAATCATAAATATTCTTTTCCCTGTTTTTGCTCTTGTCGGAGTTGGCTATTTGGTCGGTCGTTACATCAAGCCTGACTTTCGCCCAATAAACCGCATTAATATTGAGGTGTTTACGCCAGCACTGGTATTTTCGTCACTCGTTAGCATGCCGCTCGATTCAAATCAGGGGCCGCTTCTTTTGGCGGCAATTGTTGCGGTTTTAATTCCCGCACTACTCATGATCCCGGTATGTCGATGGACGTCACTCTCGTTTAAAACCTGGACGCCACCACATATGTTTCGGAATAGCGGAAATCTAGCTATTCCTTTGTTTACCTATACGTTTGGAGAAATTGCGCTGTCGTCAGCAGTGCTTTTATTTGTCGTGTCAGCATGCTTGCATATCAGCTTAGGCGTAATGCTGCTTAGTCATGGCAACCCTTTTAAGCAAATAGTCAAGATGCCAATCTTTTTAGCAGCGTCGTTGGCTCTGTTTCTCAACGTGTCAAATGTGGGTGCATGGGCGCCTTTATACGAAGCCACTGCTCTACTTGGGCAAGCGGCCGTACCCGTGATGCTTTTATCTCTGGGGGCACAAATGTGTCATTTACGGTTGGACGGTTTAAAGATTGGTGTGTTGTGTACCGTGCAGTCACTGGCAACTGGTGCTGTCGCTTTTGCACTTATTTATTGGTTAATTCCCCTTCCAACGATGCAATTGCAAATGATGGTGCTCTTCACAATGCTGCCGCCAGCCGTCATGAATTACCTATTTGCGGAAAGACTGAATATAGAACCCATGAAGGTGGCGTCAATGGTACTATTTGGCAACTTTTTCAGCATTCTTACGCTGCCTCTTCTGCTTAGCTATACCCTCTCACTCGCTGCCTAACCGCCAATAAGCTATCGTTAGCGTGTATTAGCTTAAAAACAATACGTTCCTAATCTCGGGTAAGGGCCATCCCTAGTTTGGTCTAGTATTTTAAAATAATGAGGGGTGGAGCGAGCAGTAAGGAACTTGAACAACGATAAGGTAATCCTAAAAATAAAAAAACCCTGCCAAACTGGCAGGGTTTTCATTTCTTAAGAAGATACGTTACGCGAGATTAGTCACGTAGAGACGCACCAAACTTCTCAGAAACGTGAGCAACGATAGCGTCAACCGCACCAGCGATATCTGCATCTTCAAGCGTACGCTCAAGTGACTGTAGAGTCAGAGCGATTGCTAGGCTCTTCTTACCTTCTTCAACGCCTTTACCTACGTAAACGTCGAACAGTTTTGCATCTTTAAGGAACTCGCCACCTTGCTCTAGACAAGCGTTAACAATGTCACCAGATGCAACAGCTTCATCCACTACTACCGCGATATCACGACGGTTTGAAGGGAATTTAGAAAGTGCTACCGCTTCTGGGATCACTTTGCTGTTAATTGCAGACCATTCGATTTCGAATACGATAGTACGACCATTTAGACCGAACTTACGCTCAAGCTCAGGGTGAACGGTACCGATCACGCCCACTTCTTTGCCATCTACGATGATTGCCGCAGATTGACCTGGGTGAAGTGCTGGGTTAGCTTTTTTGCTTTCAGGTGACAGTGCAGCGAAAGAGTACGCTTTTTCGTTTGCAGATAGCTCTAGAATCGCTTCTAGATCGCCTTTAAGATCGAAGAAATCAACGGTGTTAGTTTCAATATCCCAGTGCTCTTCACCGCGAGTACCAGCAATAACACCTGCAAGCATCGGCTCTTGGCGCATGCCGTTTTCTGCAGTTTCACATGGGATGAAACGTAGGCCGTATTCGAATAGACGAACGCGTGGCTGTTGACGCTTCTGGTTGTGAACAACCGTGTTCAGCAGACCTTGGATAAGACCAAGACGCATTGCTGACATGTCTGCAGAAATTGGGTTTGGAAGCACTAGAGGCTCAACACCAGGTACAACTAGCTTTTGTTGCTCAGGCTCAACGAAGCTGTATGTAATTGCTTCGTGGTAACCACGGTCAACAAGAAGATCACGAACGCGTTTCAGTGGAAGATCCGCTTCAACGTGGTTGTGCATCTTAAGTGCTGCTGCTGGGTGTTGGTTAGGAATGTTGTCATAACCGTAGATACGGCCAACTTCTTCAATCAGGTCTTGCTCGATAGCGATATCGAAACGCCATGTTGGCGCTACTGCCATCCAACCTTCTTCTGAAGCTTCAACCGTCAAACCTAGACGCTCTAGGATTTCTACTACGTCGCTATCTGCAATGTGGTGACCTAGCAGGTTGTCTAGCTTAGTACGACGTAGAGCAACTTTGTTTGGCTTAGGTAGGTCTGCTTCAGACTCTACTGCAACAACAGGTGCTACTTCACCGCCACAGATCTCAACAAGAAGCTGAGTTGCACGCTCCATTGCGCTCACTTGTAGTGCGTAATCCACACCACGCTCGAAACGCATTGAAGAATCAGTGTGCAGACCGTAGCTACGAGCGCGACCACGGATGTGATCAGGTGCAAAGAATGCACACTCTAGTAGAACGTCTTTAGTCTCAGTTGTTACACCAGACTCTTCACCACCAAAGATACCTGCGATTGCAAGTGCTTTGTTGTGGTCAGCAACTACTAGTGTATCTGCGTTTAGTTCTGCTTCGTTGCCGTCAAGAAGCGTTAGCTTCTCACCTTGCTCTGCCATACGAACTACGATGCCACCTTCGATCTTCGCTAGATCGAATGCGTGCATTGGTTGGCCTTGCTCTAGAAGAACGTAGTTAGTGATGTCTACTACAGGGTCGATAGAGCGAATACCACAACGACGCAGTTTCTCTTGCATCCATAGTGGCGTTTCAGCTTGAACATTTACGTTCTTAATAACACGACCTAGGTAACGAGGACACGCAGCTGGCGCTTTCACTTCGATAGACACTTTATCGTCGATTGAAGGGGCAACTGCTTCTACTGATGGCTCAGTCACGTCAGCACGGTTTAGTACGCCAACTTCACGAGCTAGACCACGAATGCTGAAACAGTCAGCGCGGTTTGCTGTTAGATCTACGTCTACTGTTACGTCGTCTAGACCTAGGAATTCACGGAAATCAGTACCGATTACTGCGTCTTCTGCTAGTTCCATGATGCCGTCTGACTCAACGTCGATACCTAGTTCAGTGAACGAACAAAGCATGCCGTGAGATGGCTGGCCACGTAGTTTCGCTTTTTTGATTTTAAAATCACCAGGAAGAACAGCACCAACTGTTGCTACTGCTACTTTCAGACCTTGGCGACAGTTAGGTGCGCCACAAACAATGTCTAGAAGCTCTTCTTCACCCACGTCAACTTTAGTTACGCGCAGTTTGTCTGCATCTGGGTGTTGACCACATTCAACAACGTGACCGACTTTAACGCCAGTAAAAGAACCTGCAACAGGAAGAACGTCGTCTACCTCTAGACCGGCCATTGTAATTTGGTGAGTTAGCTCGTCAGTAGTAACCGCAGGGTTTACCCACTCACGAAGCCATGATTCGCTGAATTTCATGTTGATGAACCCTCTGGATTACTTGAACTGTTTTAGGAAACGAAGATCGTTCTCGAAGAACGCACGTAGGTCGTTCACGCCGTAACGAAGCATTGTTAGACGCTCAACACCCATACCGAATGCGAAACCAGAGTATTTTTCAGGATCGATACCTACGCTACGTAGCACGTTCGGGTGAACCATACCGCAGCCTAGTACTTCTAACCATTTACCGTTTTTGCCTTTCACGTCTACTTCAGCTGAAGGCTCAGTGAATGGGAAGTAAGATGGACGGAAACGTACTTCTACTTCTTCTTCGAAGAAGTTACATAGGAAATCGTGCAGGATGCCTTTCAGCTGAGCAAAGTTTACGTTCTCATCAACCAGCATGCCTTCCACTTGGTGGAACATTGGCGTGTGCGTTTGGTCGTAGTCGTTACGGTATACACGGCCTGGTGCGATGAAACGGAATGGTGGTTTACCATTTTCCATCGTACGGATCTGTACGCCTGACGTATGAGTACGAAGCATCAAGTCTGGGTTGAAGAAGAAAGTATCGTGGTCAGTACGCGCTGGGTGATCAGCTGCGATGTTTAGCGCATCGAAGTTGTGGAATGCATCTTCGATCTCTGGGCCAGCCTCGGTGTTAAAACCAAGTTCGCCAAAGAACTTCTCAATACGCTCTACAGTACGAGTTACTGGGTGTAAACCACCGTTTTCAATACGACGACCTGGTAGTGTTACGTCGATTGTTTCTGCTGCTAGTTTCGCTTCAAGCTCAGCACGTTGTAGTGCATCTTTACGAGCTGCGATAGCTTGCTGAACGACGCCTTTCGCTTTGTTGATCTCTTGACCAGCTTCACGGCGTTCTTCTGGTGGTAGTTTGCCTAGGCTTTGAAGTTGAGCAGTTAGCTCACCTTTTTTACCCAGATACTGAACACGCACTTCATCAAGTGCGACTAGCGATTCGGCAGCTTCAATTGCAGTGCTCGCGCTAGCAATGATCTCTTCTAGATGTTGCATCGTTTCCTCATCTACCTGTAGGTAGTGTCCATAAGGGAGTGATTGGTTTTTTGATAGCTGTACATAGTAGCCAAACCGGGCACCAATGCCAAATTGAATTACGAAAAGAAGAGGTTATTGAATAAAAAGAGCACAAAAACGTCAAAAATGTCATCTTTAGTTAATCTGCCGTTTAGTTGTGCCCTTTTGTTTTAGAAATAGTATTGAATAGATAGCTCGATAAAATCGTCATCTCTAGCGAAGTAGAGCAAATCATTTGGTGTTTCATTTTTAAACAACCAAGCATCAATTTGCCACTTAACGTGATTCGATATTCGGCTCGATGCTTCTAACTTAGCATTGTAAACATCATCGTTATCTAAATCCTTCGTAATTCCCGTCAATACTTCCGTTCCGTCCTCATCATTGAGCGCCCAACGAATACCTGCAAACACATCATTTTGACCGATAGTTTGTGCGTTGTTCCCACGACTGTCATAGAGGTACTCACCAATAACCCCCACATCCCAAACCGTGTCAAATGCACCGACGAAGGTATACTCAAAGCCCGTCACAAGACCGACATGATTATCAGCACTATCTCGATAAATACTTTCCAGTTTCCATAACCAATCGCCAACGATTCCTTGCACATCCAGACCGACATGACTCATCAGAGCGTAGTAAGGCTTTAATTCTCCGTACTCAAAACGAAAGTAAGGATCCCGGTTTGTTCCATATAAATAGCTTAGGCCTACGTCCCAATCGCCAAGCATTTTCGAATATCGAAAAGCCACATCTACGTGCTTCTCTTCTCTGCTTGATTCATAGATAGCATCATCAGAGACAACGGGTTCGGTTCGCAAGCGGCCATCTGTACCCGCAAACGTTCGTTCCCTAAAGTAAGGTAACAACATTGCGTGGACGGTGCCCCAGTCTTTGAAAGAGGTAAAATGTAACATCGGCTGACCGAGTTTATCTTCACCATCGACAGCTTCAATGGCATCTGTTTGGTTTACTACATCAACTAAATGGGCTGATTCAGTCACTCCCCAAAAGACCTTACTAATCCCAACTCGAAGCTCATAATCATCCCAATAAGTCAGATAAAGTGCCTCTCGTATGTCACCATGACTTCGCTCATCGTCTAGACCATCCAGACGATAGAAAGGTGTGAAAGTAAAGTTTGCATCACCATTTTGCATCTCCCAGTAAAATTCTGGCTGCAAAACCAATGACGTTTGCGCTTTGCTCTGACCCTGAGAGCCCGTTTTAAAAAACTGACGATGCTCAATATTGACTTGTCCTGCGAGCTCGACGGCAGTCAGAGGCATCGAGTAAAAAAAGGCTGCTGCACTAAGCAACAACCCAGCATTTAATCGCTTCATTTTTCCTCCACTACCTCACTCGCTTCAACACATTCTTATGAAAGTCATTGTCTTGTAATCCAGTGTTAAAACGCATTTCGCTAGTCGTTAGCTCAGTACTTTTTCCTGTTTGATGGTTTGTCATCGCCATAGTGTGCGCTCGCCAATATTGGTTGAGATATTGCTTGTAATCGGAAAAAGAAAGCGTTTTTAACAAAGAGCCTTTGCGGTCGTAAAACTCAACTTTAAGTGGACGATAATGCGCTTTATCTAACCATACCGTTTGCTTGGTATAACCTGAGTTCTTATCGGTCGGAATTTGCTCTACGACGAAAACATCTTGCCCGTTTATGCTGTCATCTTTTAGGTAGTTGAAACGGTATTTTTCAATCTCAAAGGAACTGAGATCCTCATACGCGAATTCACTGCCCATAAAAGGACCTGATTTGTTACGCGAGGAAATACGTTTCACACGTTTCAGTGCAGGAAGGTAAAGCCATTGGTCATCGGCACCCACCGTATGAGAATGGTTAAGAAACGCCGTGCCTTTTACATCTCTCGGTTCATCAAATATCGTGAGCCCTTTGTCACCATCACCATCAACTTCGAGTGATTGTAAGCGCATTAAACGTGTGCTGCTTTCTCCTTGCGCGTTTCGCAGAATCATTTGCATCGTAGCAACAGAATCCCCCCACCCTTTATCACGGGCTTTGCGCTCTTGAGCAATCTCTAATCCTTTCGCTTCATCCGCTAACACCGCATGACTCATAAAAAGCGAGACAGAAAGTGCAGATACTTTTAAGGCATTTTTTAGTAAATTCATGTTCAATCCTTTGATTCGTTATGACTGAGTAACAGCCGTGGTTTGAGAGTCAGTTGATTTAAGCTTGTTTCGGCGGTCCACCTCGTCGTAGACGCCTTTGTCAAACAACATCAGTAGAGTCGGTAGAAAGATGAAATCCACAACAAGGGCAATAAAGATGACAATGGCACTCAACTGTCCCATATCGGCATTTAAACGGAAGCTCGACATCGCCAGAACAGAGAAACCAGCAACAAGCACGACCGTCGTAATCCAGAGAGCGCGCCCCACGGTACGAAAGGCGTAGCGAACCGCTTGCTCCGCACTGTGGCCATCTTTACGAGCGTGTTGATATTTAGAAAGAAAGTGAACGGCGTCATCGACAACAACACCAAGCGTTAATGTCACAACGACAGACAATCCCAAGTTAATCTCGCCAGAAACCAGCGCCCAAATACCAAAACCAATAAGCGCAGGAGCAATATTCGGGACAAGACTAATTAAGCCAAGCTTGAACGAACGCAAGGCAAAGATCAGTAATGCAGAGATTAAGACAAGAGTAATGGGCAAGGTTGACAGCATGCTGGCCATATTCGTTTCACCAATATGCGCAAACATCAATGAAGGACTAGACGCAACAACATCATATTGAGGCGCGTTTTCGTTAAACCATTGGTAAATGCGATTTTCCAAATCAACAAGCTCGACGCTGCCCAAGTTCTCCACGGTGAGAACCATCTTGATCGACGACTTATCTACATTGATTTGGTTGTTCAAATCTAAACCATACGGTAGTGACATTTCATAAAGCAGCAGATATTGAGCCGCTAATTCTCTGTCTTGAGGGAGCGAGTAATAAGCCTGATCATCTCCATGCATGTTCTTGTTTAGGCGCTTATAAACATCGCTCAAGGTCGCAACATGGTCCGTTTCTGGCTGCAACCTTAGCCAGTCAGTAAATTTACCCACGGAATTGAGAAAATTAGGATCGGCAATGCCCTGCGATTCGTTAGTTTTTATCGCGATACTGATGTTCGCCATGCCACTGATTCGCTCTTCCATAAAATCAGCCGCTCGGCGAAATTCATTGCTATGGCCAAAGTACTCGACGGATTCATCATTGACTTTGTTCAGCGGAATCAAGCTCGCACTCGCGACAATAACAAGCACCGACAACGGCAATAACGCATGTCGCTTTGACACCACGAAATCTCCTAAATGATCCATAAAGTGCTTTCTTTCATCAGAAGTATCCGACTTCACCGTAACCGGAAGGATATTAAGCAAGGCGGGAAGTAACGTGATGGAAAGGAAACAAGCAACCATGACGCCAAGGGCTGATAGGTTGCCGAAATCTCTCAGGATTGGAGAATCCGACATATTCATCATTAAAAAGCCGATCGCGGTGGTAATGGAGGTAATCAAGATAGGCATGAAATTGAGCGCAATACTTCGCTCAATAGAGTGGGCTTTACTAAAGCCGTTTTGCATAGACTGACGCATTGTCGCGATGATGTGTACACAGTCTGCGACGGCAAGCGTCATCACCAAGGTAGGCACATTAACGGTCGCCGTGCTTAAGAACATACCAGCCCATCCTGACAAGCCCATTGTAACCATAACCGAGCCGATAATAACGATGAGCGTCGCGATGACGCTAAGCAATGAGCGCAACATGATGGTCAGAAACACCAATATCACTAGTAACATAGTAGGCACTAATGTTGCGCTATCATCTTGGGCTGCGGTCATAAACGCGTAGTTCATTGCAATAATACCAGCCTTGTGGAATTCCGTGTCTGGGTACACTTGCTGATAACGTTCAATCATTCCGTTTATGTAAGCAACCACCTCTTGTACTTCAGCAGTTTTATCTATTTCAGGGAGTTGCACCGTAATGTTTACGACCGTGACATCTCCTTTTTCAGAAATCAGTGAACTTTTCAAAACCGGCTCACTCAACGCAATACTTTTGACTTTCTCTATTCGTTGAGGTGTCAATTCATATTCGCTATACAGTAAGTCTTCGACAAGAAGATCATCTTCAAACGCTTCGGTATGCTGGTAGTTGGCGAGGGAATCAACGCGGGTGGAGTATGGAACTTGCCACGCCTCGTCAGTGATCTGCTGAATAAGAGATAATGTGCTAGGAGTAAAAACAGTGCCGCTCTTTGGCGCTATAACCAAAGCAAGACTGTCAGATTTTGCAAAGGTGGTTTGAATTTCATCAAACGCAAGTAACTGCTCATTTGTTCCATCAAAGAAGATGTCGTAATCTCCTCTAAAGTAAAGATTTTTTCCTCCAATAGTTGCTATGACAATCAATAAAACGGTAGCAAGCATCACCAATACACTGTAATTCGTTGGTAGCTTACCCCACCCTGAACGGGCGTATTGTTGAACGTTGTGATGTGGCATCACACTCTCCTTTTGTGACGTTTCGTCAAATTTAAAAACTAAAAAAACAGCAAATGCTGTAAATAACCAGACAAACTCGACATGCAAACTTTAGATCGAATGAATTTGGCTACATAAGTCAGTTTTTAGTAACTTCCTATGCTTCTCGTGATCATTGGCTGAACGCCAACCCTCGAGATTTAATGACGATTCGTCACAATAGTGCGATAAAAAAGCCAACCATAACGTCAGATTGGCCTTTCCAGTTTATTAGCGATTCACTGACTCTAAATAAGCAAGCTCTTCACTAAATAACTCCTGCTCCACTCGACGCCAGGTTTTACGGTAGTCCCATTCTGTAGATAAAGGCGACCAACCTAAACCATCAAGTAACATATTCGCGTTGTGCAGTACTGAGAATGGGTCTTGAATTCGCTGAATACATCGACTGTTCGATGCATTTTGCGCCAAAGCGTTTGAACCGAATGCAATAGACCAGTTGGCGAATACAATAGCATCAGAACCAATTGCGGGAGAAAACTTAAGATCACCACATTCTACCGCATTGTTCACCAGCGCATCAGCACCATCTATTACTTGTTCTTCCAAGTTATTCAGTTCATTCACACGTTTAGGCGAAGCCTTCTCTAGAACCCAAGGCGTCTTTGCAACAATCGCACAAGTTGATAGTACTGGCTCCATACGAGCGTAAATACGATAACCTACATGCATAGCAATGATTTTTTCTCTGGTATTGCCATTAAATTTGGCGGTACGTTCGAAAAATATTGCTTCGCTTTTCAGCGAATGAATACAAAGCGCAAGAATCACATCTTCTTTGCTGCAAAAATGATTGTAGATCGTCCCTTTAGAATAAGGGCTTGACGCTGTAAGCTTGTCCATCGTTAAGTTGGCAAAGCCTTGCTCTTGAACTAAAGACTTAGCCAATTGAATAAGCTCTATCTCACGATCAGCAATCGCCTGTTGCTTTTTTGTTAGCCCTGAAGACACACGACATCCGTCTTGCTTGCTATATTTTTTACAGCGAAAGTTAAACATAATCCTTTGATCCGTATACCAACACACTCCCAATAATTGTAACACGATTCTTTAATACAGGAACGCAACTAAAGTTGACGAACCGTCACAAATGACACTTCGTCATAATAGATCAAAAAACAAACATTTCAAGTATGAATTTATAATTAGAAGATAAATAGCTACCAATTATGCATACCCAAGTAGCTACAGGATGCTTGGTTCAACGAGAATGGTTTCTTTGTAGAGGAAGCGAGAGAGGCTTTGGGAGGAACTACGAAGGAAATCAGCATGTTAAAAATAACGAAAGTAGATGCTGAACAGGTATTATTCGAAATAAGCCCAAAACACTTTAAGTCTGAATTAAGAGCAAACACCGCTGAATGCCCTACTTACAAAGTATTTGCTGTCTTAGGCTTTTTCTTTTGCAACGCCCTTTCAGAAACTCTCTTCAAAAAAGGCTCAAAATCTATATAGATAGGCTTGGCTTATCACCTGCAGCTGCGATGGCATAACGAATATCATCAATAAATCGCCCCTCTGTCTCAATAATGCCGTCAGAGAATGTGACTGGCTGATGTGGCCCAGCAAGTAGAACAATATTAGTAAAATCAGAGACATTAAAGTTCTCTGCTACAACATTTTTGGAATGAAAATCGATGACGGTCTTTGCGACTTGATCTTCCAGTAACAAAAGCTGTTCTTCGGTAATTTTCATACGCGCCAAAGCAACGCGAACACACTTATCGTGGGTAGTCGTCTGCTCTTTTATGATTTCGGTATATTTGTCGTTGAGCTTGGAGTTTTCTGCATAGCTATAATATAAAGGCCCGTGCAGCGTTATATTTTTATCTTCATCAACGTAAACGAGATCCAACAACTCTAATGCTTTTAAGTAATCAGACATACTCTGCTCAGACAAGTCATACTTTTTCTTTAAAATAGAATAACCATCTTTACCTCGTAGCATTCTCAATTCACGATAAAAGTCGTAAAGGTGAGGGAATTGAAAGAATACCTCATCCTGCGTACGACTAAAGTAATCCTCGTCTTCACCTTGCAATTGATTTGCGAGCTTTTGTAGTTCATCTAACGTGCAATCAACCGCTCTACAATATTCCAGCAACTTATCTAAAGCGAGATTCGTGCTTGTAAGATGTCTCTTAAAGGTAGATAGTGGCATACCCATTTTCTCAGATAGCTCTCGATATGTTAGCCCTTTTGTTTTAATCGCTTGGCGTAATGCGGCTAGCAAGTATTCGGGAGTCAGATCTCTCATCTACAATTCCTTTTGGCAATGTTACAGCTGTATAGTATTTGTAACAATTTAGAACCGCTTGGCAAGGTATAAGTTCATATTTTTATAAGAAAAACATGAATTAATATACTAAAAGAATAATTCACACAAAAAATGAAAAATTCAATATGAATTCAATTTCATTATAGATGTAAAATAATATGCAAAATAAAAGTGAAGCAATTACTCTAAATTCTCGTGATTAATTTTAATAGTAACGTAAAGTTGAGAATATAAACCTATTCGCTCTGCAAAAATCTAGAATAATTAACCTAAAAGGAACAGAACGGTAAATGCATAATAATTCATCGCTCTCTATTAGCATTTTTGCAATGCTATTCAAGTAGACTAGTTCGCCAGTTTCACCGCAGTACCAAATGCCAAAATTTCCGAAGAACCATCTACGATTGAGCTTGTGGTAAATCGAATCCCTACAATTGCATCGGCACCTTTAGATTCAGCGTCCGCCACCATGCGCTGTATAGCAATATCACGCGCGTCGGTCATCATTTCCGTGTAACCACGAATTTCGCCGCCAACAATGCTCTTGATACCCGCCATGAGGTCACGGCCAATATGCTTTGATTGAACAACATTACCAGTTACAACCCCTCTGATTTCAGAGATCTGCTTGCCAGGAATGCTTTCGGTCGTTGTGTAGATCATTTTTAATCCCTTATAAACGTAAAAATTTATACCCAAGCTACCTTATAACTAACATAAGATGCTAACCAATAAATTGAGAAGACTGATAAACAATACTCTAAATAGCCAAGCTAAAAGTCATTTGGGTATAAATTTTAGCAATAAAAAAGGAGAGCTAATGCTCTCCTTCTCTTAATCCTAAACTGCTAATTAAAGAGCAGCTTTCGCTTTTTCAACTAGAACTGCAAATGCAGCTTTGTCGAATACTGCGATGTCCGCAAGGATCTTACGGTCGATCTCGATAGATGCTTTCTTAAGACCGTTGATGAAACGGCTGTAAGATAGACCATTTTGACGAGATGCCGCATTGATACGTGCAATCCATAGTTGACGGAATTGACGTTTCTTAGCGCGACGGTCACGGTAAGCGTATTGACCAGCTTTAGTAACTGCTTGGAAAGCTACGCGGTAAACGCGTGAACGCGCACCGTAGTAACCTTTAGCTTGTTTTAGAACTTTCTTATGACGTGCACGAGCTTGTACACCACGTTTTACGCGAGGCATTATGCTTCTCCTAAACTAAACGATTGATAACTAAAAAGAATTAAGCGTATGGCAACATACGGATTACTGCAGCCACTTCACATTTTGGAAGGATTGCATTCGGACGTAGTTGACGCTTGTTCTTAGTAGTACGCTTAGTCAGGATGTGACGTTTTGTAGCGTGCTTGTACTTAATACCACCAGCAGTTTTCTTAAAACGCTTAGCAGCACCTTTGTTGGTTTTCATCTTAGGCATGATGAATAACTCCGCATTGAGTAGGTTTAATAAACAACGTAATTAGGGCGAACAAAACCCAGCCGTTATGCCTTTATCGAAAGGAAAGCGGCTAGGTTTTAATTACTTGATGAGCCGTTAATTACTTCTTTTTAGGGGCTAGCACCATGATCATCTGGCGACCTTCAATCTTCTTAGGGAAAGATTCAACTACAGCAATTTCTGCAGTATCTTCCTTAAGACGATTTAGAACGTCAACACCGATGTCTTGGTGTGCCATCTCTCGGCCACGGAAGCGAATTGTTACTTTCACTTTGTTGCCTTCTTCAAGGAAACGCGTCAGGTTGCGTAGTTTTACCTGATAGTCTCCAATATCAGTTCCAGGACGGAATTTTACTTCCTTGATCTGGACCTGCTTTTGCTTCTTCTTCTGCTCTTTAGCAGTTTTGCTCTTCTCGAAGAGGAACTTACCATAGTCCATCACACGACAAACAGGTGGCTCGGCGTTAGGACTGATCTCAACGAGATCCATACCAGCTTCTTCAGCAGCTGCAATGGCTTCTTGAATCGATACAACACCAACTGATTCACCGTCAGCGCCTGTTAGTCGAACTTCACGAATACCACGAATTTCACCGTTGATACGGTGCGGGTTTTGTTTTACCGGCTGTTGGCCACGTCTTCCGCCTTTAATAGCTTATTCCTCCAGATTGAGCTTACGGCTAGAGATCTCGTCTTGGATGTATGCAATAAAATCATCCACTTTAAATTTACCAAGATCTTTACCTTTACGAGTACGCACTGCAATTTCGCCAGCTTCCATTTCTTGGTCACCAACAACAAGCATATACGGTACACGCTTCAAAGTATGTTCGCGGATTTTAAAGCCAATCTTCTCATTTCTCAAGTCCGCTTTAGCTCTAATTCCACTTTTTTGTAGTTTTTGTACTATTTCTTGAACATAACCTGACTGTTTATCAGTAATGTTCATAAGAACTGCTTGTTCTGGCGCCAACCAAGTTGGGAAGAAACCAGCATATTCTTCGATAAGGATACCGATGAAGCGCTCTAGTGAACCTAGAATCGCACGGTGAATCATTACCGGTACAAGACGTTCATTGTTTTCACCTACATAAGTAGCGCCTAGGCGACCTGGTAGGTTGAAGTCTAGCTGGACAGTACCACACTGCCACGCACGGTCTAAACAATCGTATAGTGTGAATTCAATCTTAGGTCCGTAGAACGCACCCTCGCCTTCTTGAATTTCGTATGGAATGTCCATCGATTCAAGAGACTGCTTCAATGCTTCTTCAGATTGATCCCAGATTTCATCTGAACCTACACGTTTCTCTGGACGAGTAGACAGTTTCACTACGATGTTGTCGAAACCAAATGTTTGGTACGTATCGTACACCATCTTGATACAGTTTGTTACTTCTTCTTGAATTTGGCTCTCAGTACAGAAAATGTGAGCGTCATCCTGAGTAAAGCCACGTACACGCATAATACCGTGTAGTGCACCAGATGGTTCGTTACGGTGACATGAGCCAAACTCAGCCATACGTAGCGGTAGGTCGCGGTACGATTTTAGACCTTGGTTGAAGATCTGTACGTGACCTGGACAGTTCATTGGCTTAATCGCGTATTCACGGTTCTCAGAAGAAGTTGTGAACATTGCATCAGCGTATTTGTCCCAGTGCCCAGAGCGTTCCCAAAGAACACGGTCCATCATAAGTGGACCTTTCACTTCTTGGTAACCGTACTCATCTAGCTTAGCGCGGATGAATACTTCTAGATCTCGGAAGATAGACCAACCATTGTGATGCCAGAACACCATACCCGGTGCTTCTTGCTGCATGTGGAATAGGTCTAGTTGCTTACCAATCTTACGGTGATCACGCTTCGCCGCTTCTTCTAGGCGAGTTAGGTGCGCTTTCAGTGCTTTCTTGTCGTGGAAAGCCGTACCGTAGATACGTTGAAGCATTTTGTTGTCGCTGTTACCACGCCAGTAAGCACCTGCAACATTCAGCAAAGTGAAGTGTTGACAGAAGCTCATGTTAGGAACGTGAGGACCACGACACATGTCGATGTATTCTTCATGGTGGTAAAGGCCTGGACGATCATCACGAGATACGTTTTCGTCTAGGATTTCCACTTTGTATGGTTCGCCACGTGATTCAAACGTATCACGCGCTTCCTGCCAGCTTACTTTTTTCTTAACCACTTCGTACTTGGTTTTCGCTAGCTCTTTCATACGCTTTTCAATCTTTTCAAGATCTTCTTGCGTTAGAGATTCGTCTAAGTCGATATCGTAGTAGAAGCCATTGTCGATGGTTGGACCGATCGCCATTTTAGCTTGAGGGTAAAGCTGCTTAAGAGCGTGACCAAGAAGGTGAGCACAAGAGTGACGAACGATTTCTAGACCGTCTACTTCATCTTTAACTGTGATGATTTCAAGGCTTGCGTCTTCTTCAATTAGATCACACGCATCAACGCGGTTACCGTTTACACGACCAGCGATAGTTGCTTTTGCAAGACCAGGACCGATCGATTGCGCAACTTCCATAGTAGAAACTGGGTTGTCAAATTGACGCTGACTGCCGTCAGGAAGAGTAATAATAGGCATGCTATGTCCTTTACAGTGGTGTTGCACACCAAGCAACACATGTTATTCAAATTAGAAGCTATTTGTTGAAAATAGTTGAGAGTCAATAAAGGCCTCTCGGTAACACGAATACCGGACCGTTATCGAAAATGGGATTGTACCTAGCTCACATTTAGAATGCAAAGCGCGATTTTGTTTTGTCATAAGAACTTAACCGCAGACCCGTCACGACAATCTGATCATGCTTTTTAAGAGACCGCATAACTTGTAAACGGAATTGCCCCCCAATGAACTTACACAACAAATTACAATATCGCCTATTACGTTTGAACCGATACAAAGCTTAACACGCTTGGCGAGAGCTCAACGTGCGATTTAGGTATATATTTGTTTTATAGAGTAGTTTTTATGTAGGTATTCATCATGGTCTATTTCAAATCGCGCTTCATGGTACTTCTAAGCACCTCGATATGTTCTTTGCAAGCCTTCGCATCAAATGACTTATATGGCCCGCTGCGTTCTTACGCACAATCCCCAATGCAAGTGGTTAGTCACACCAACATACTGCGTTCAGGACATAGTCTGCCCTCTGGTTTTGTCGAAGCCTATGGTTCGGGAACCGTGGCAAGTGTTTGGGCTCATACTGATGAATACGCACTGGATTATTACCACAATCAAATCGAATTAGGCAGCAAATGGCAAGTCAGCAACCGTTGGCAGTGGGAGCTCAACTATCGATGGGTCTTTGCCGCTGACAACCATTTAGATGGACTGACGAAAAGCTTCCATAAACTTTTCGGTATCGGACAAAATGGGCGGGATAAAGTAGACAGAGATCGTTTTTACATTTCAATGCCGCAATATAATGTGCTTGAAGATGATTTCGAAGGACAAACACTAGCCAATAACCTATCTACTTACTTACAGTATCAAGTGTTCCAAAATGAACATCACGGCCTATCGATTGGCGGCAGTTTGTATTTTAACGATGTGGCTCACGGTACTTTTCAAGGTAGCAGTTTCGAGCAAGGCTTCCAATTAAACTACAGCTACTTAAGTGATGCTCATGCATTTTATTCGATGATTGGCATGACTTTTCGCTCGGATGACCGTGCCTTGCTCGATCTGCCCTATCGACATAATACGATTGCCATTGCGGGTGGGTACCGTTATGCCTTAGAAGATAACCATCACCTGATGTTGGAATATCATTGGTATCAAGGCTCAACAGAAGGGCCCACAGAGTTTGCTGATGCCTCTAATGAACTGGTATTGGGCTATCGATATCTAATGGAAAATTCAGCGCTTGAGTTTTTAGCCGTAGAGAACGCAAGAAACATGGATAACAGTACCGATATCGCTTTCACAATAGGATATCGGTACATATTTTCATCAAGTTGATGAGAGCTATAGATTTAGCGTTGGTGCAACTGCGGCAGCGACTTGAGCATCGGTTGCATTGATCGGCAACGTAAACGAGCGATATTGGTCACCAGCCAAGCTGAGCGAACGGTCAATCTCTGCCAAACAATGCATGACCTGCCCTTCCAGAATAAAAGAGAGCTCAATTTCTTTTGATGAGATAAAGCCGCTGTTACGGAACTCTAGCTCTTGATAAATACCAGAGCGAGAGGCAAACGAGCCACCGCGCAAAAAGCCTTTTTCAACATCGGCTTTAACCATAGTGAAGCCAGCTTGCTCGATCGCTTGAATAACCCGAGATGCTACTGGTAGTGGTTTCACTTCAATATAGTCACGGTCACGCGGGTCAATCGCAAAATCAATATCTAACGTCGTCTCGACCCAAACATGACATTGATTCTTAAGTGCGCTAACCGCAGTAATTGGCGTTTCATCATGCAGTTTTAGCTCAAACGGAACCTGCTTTTCTTCATTAGGTTGAATCACAAAAGGGTCAACTGCTTTCAATTGATCAATAGTGAAGGTTTGGTAACTTACGCTATCATCCACTTCGACTTTCATTTCCGTGTTCAATTTAATCGTAATAGCATCAATTTGTTGTTCGACATCTCCGCCTTTGATATGAACATGCCCTTTCAGCGTCGCTCCTTGAAACACGCTCATTTCGTCCAAAATGGTATCTACTTTTGCAGAGCCGATCCCCAGTGATGCTTTCAATTTTTTAAACATATTTTTCCTTTTTTAGCGACTTTTCTTCTAATAATCGTTTGTTTACACAATTGTTTTCTGCTGTGCAAGCAATAGACCACAAGAAAATGTTTGAATTCAATCATCAAGCCAAATAATGCTCAACAGCAAGAGTCATTCAGCCCTGCAATAGGATTGTTCGGTCACTAAGCGGTACATTCGTCGAGAAATGTTTGCAATTTGTACCTAAATTAAGCAGTATTTGTATAGTCAAATAAAGGAAAATGATTATGTCTGCACCACTCTACATTCAAATTAAACAATTTATCCTGGATAAAATTGAGGCTGGAGAGTGGGTAGTTGGTCATCGCATCGCCACCGAGATTGAGCTTACCGAGCAATTTGGTGTCAGTAGAATGACAGTGAACAAAGCAATTCGGGATTTAGTTAATGAGGGCCGATTACAACGTCGCCCACGCTTAGGCACGTTCGTGTGTGATCCTGGTGAAAAGTCAGAATCTCCCCTGCTAGACATTCGAAACATTGCCGAAGAAGTCAGCGATAGAGGGCGAAAGTATGGCAGTAAAGTGCTCAAACAGATTGCTATAAAAGCAGATGACAACATTGCGACAAAACTCGGCGTTATGTTAGGCACGACAGTGTTTTACAGTGAAATTATTCACTATGAAGACCAAACGCCGATTCAATTGGAGCTCCGCTGGGTGAATAGCCAATATGCCCCGAGTTATTTAAATCAAGACTTCACACAAATCACTCCAAATCAATACCTGTCAGATAATTGCCCACTCAGCGCGATAGAACATACTGTAGAGGCAATTGTGCCTGAAAGCCGTATTAAGCAAGACTTAAAAATGCAAGCCAATGAACCTTGCCTTCTCTTGAATCGCAGAACGTGGAGCCAAGATAAGTTAGTCAGTACCGCCCTACTTTATCACCCTGGTAACAAGTATAAGCTGAGCTCAAAAGTGCTCATTTAAGGACAAGATTTGTCCTCTAGATCTACGTTTTGATCACATTTTAGCAACATCAATCTTGTCAGTGTTCTTATTTTGCTCTATTTATTTGTATATACATTTAATGATACAAATAAACACAGGGACACAAACATGGATTTGCTGATTGAAAACGCACGTCTAGTTACCATGCAATCGGGAGAATGCGGATACCTTCCAACGCCTCCAGCGCGCATTGGTATTAAATCTGGAAAAATCGTTGCGATCAGTACTTGTGCCATTGGTGAAGACGCACCGCAAACCGAGTCTCTGCTGTCTGCCCAACATTACGCTCAGAGTATCGACCTTCAAGGCAAGTTAGTTCTGCCAGGTTTGATCGACTGCCACACTCATCTTATTTACGCGGGCAATCGTGCCAACGAATTTGAAATGCGCTTAAACGGCGTGCCATATCAAGAAATTTCCAAACAAGGCGGTGGGATACTTTCAACGGTGCATGCGACGCGTTCAGCAACCGAAGCGCAATTAGTTGAGTTAGCGTTACCACGTTTAGATGGGTTACTCGCGAGTGGCGTCACTTCTGTCGAGGTGAAATCTGGCTATGGATTGACACTGAATGATGAAATAAAAATGCTCCGTGCCGCCAAAATGCTGGAGCAAGAGCGCAAAGTTAAAATCACCACTACACTTCTCGCCGCTCACGCCATTCCGCCAGAGTTCCAAGGTCGTGCAGATGATTATATTGAGCACATTTGTCAGGACATAATCCCTGTTGTCGCAAAGGAAGAATTAGCTACGAGTGTCGATGTTTTTTGTGAATCGATTGGTTTCAATCTTGAACAAACAGAAAAAGTGTTTGTAGCTGCAAAACGCCACGGCTTAAAGGTTAAAGGGCATACTGAGCAACTTTCTAATCTCGGTGGTACAGCCCTCACTGCGCAATACAACGGTCTGTCAGCGGATCACATCGAGTTTTTAGATGAGCAAGGTGTTAAAGCACTTGCTCGATCAAACACCGTCGCCACTCTATTGCCTGGCGCTTTTTATTTTCTAAGAGAGACTCAGTTACCACCGATTGAGTTATTGAGAGAGCATAACGTGCCAATGGCAATTGCTACGGACGTCAACCCAGGTACATCACCATTTTCTGATCTCACACTCATGCTGAATATGGCGTGCACGCTATTTCGCCTTACACCGCAAGAAGCACTGCGTGGTGTAACGCAACATGCAGCCAAAGCTCTGGGTTATCAAAACTCACGTGGCGAAATCAAAGTAGGGTTTGATGCGGACTTCTCTATCTGGGATATCGAAAGCCCTGCGGATTTAAGCTATCAAGTCGGAGCAAAACGTCTGGTAGGTCGTATAGTAAATGGTGAATACATTTCACACGGAGGCCAATAATATGTCTCAATTCGACCTACACTCTCCCCTATTTCATTGGCAAGGCCGTCATGATGCCGAGGACGGCAAGCTTGGTCAGCGAATTCATCACGTTGTTCAACGCCAAAAAGCAGATGAGTTGAGTGCCGTTGCGCATGGCGTCTCATTACTCGGTTTTGCTACCGACGCTGGCGTTGCGCGAAACAAAGGACGCATTGGCGCGAAAAAAGCGCCAGACTTAATCCGACGAGCACTCGCTAATTTAGCATGGCACCAAGACGCCCCGCTATATGACTTAGGTACTGTGGTGTGTGAAGACGACTTACTGGAAGAGAGCCAAACTCTATGTGCAGCAACTATTTCAAGCGCACTGCCCCATACGCCAGTCATCGTGCTAGGTGGTGGGCATGAGATTGCGTGGGCCTCCTTTTCCGGCTTAGCGGGGTATTTTAAAGAGCACTATCCAGAGAAGAAGCCTAAAATCGGCATTATTAATTTCGATGCTCATTTCGATTTGCGCGCATTTGAGAGCAACCTCGCCGACATAAGACCGAGCTCTGGTACACCCTTCAACCAAATTCACCATTTTTGTCAACGTAACGATTGGGACTTTCATTACGCTTGTATTGGTGTAAGCCGCAGTAGCAACACTAAAGCGCTATTTGAAAAAGCAGATGCGTTAAATGTTTGGTATGTAGAGGACAATCAGCTCTGCTACTTAAACCACAGTTATCACTTAACTCAGCTTCAGCATTTTATTGACGACTGTGACTACCTCTATTTGACCATTGATCTGGATGTATTTCCTGCCGCAACCGCACCTGGAGTCAGCGCACCAGCAGCTCGGGGAGTGAGTTACGACACTATTGCACCCTTTTTAGATCGAATTCTTCATTACAAAAATAAGTTAATGCTGGCTGATATCGCCGAATACAACCCAAATTATGACGTCGATAGTCAAACAGCACGATTAGCTGCCCGTTTGTGTTGGGATATCGCCAACGCAATGGCGGAAAAACAGCACAAACCATAATGCATCCCAGATGCCACTGATTATTACGACCAAGCAAGTACTTGGTCATCACGAGAAACTAAAGGAGTCTGAAATGACACAGCGCCAGGGACAAGATCCACGACTTGATACAAGCAGAACAATTCGTGCACCTCACGGAGATAAACTGCGCGCAAAATCTTGGCTAACCGAAGCCCCTCTTCGTATGCTGATGAACAACCTTGATCCTGATGTTGCAGAACATCCACATTCACTGGTTGTATATGGCGGCATTGGCCGAGCAGCGCGAAACTGGGAATGTTACGACAAGATTGTTGAAGTACTTGAAAGACTCGAAGATGACCAAACGCTTTTAGTTCAATCAGGCAAGCCTGTTGGTGTTTTCCCTACTCATAAAAATGCCCCACGCGTGCTTATCGCAAACTCAAACCTTGTTCCGCATTGGGCAAACTGGGAACACTTCAACGAGCTCGATAAACAAGGCTTGATGATGTACGGCCAAATGACCGCTGGCAGCTGGATATACATTGGCTCGCAAGGTATCGTACAAGGCACATACGAAACGTTCGTATCTGTTGCAAAAAAACACTTTGACGGTGAAGCAAAGGGCCGTTGGATTCTAACAGGTGGTCTCGGTGGCATGGGTGGTGCTCAACCTCTCGCTGGTACAATGGCGGGCTTCTCCATGATTGCAGTAGAGTGTGATGAGTCACGTATCGATTACCGCCTACGTACAGGCTATGTCGATAAGAAAGCGACTTCTTTAGATGAAGCGCTAGCTATCATTAAAGAGTCAGACACACCAGTATCGGTTGGTCTACTAGGTAATGCAGCAGACGTTTTCTCTGAGCTGGTAGAACGTAATATCACGCCTGATGTAGTAACAGACCAAACGTCTGCACACGACCCGCTCAATGGCTATTTACCACAAGGCTGGAGCATGTCTCACGCAGCAGAAATGCGTTTGCAAGATGAAGCAATGGTCGTAAAAGCAGCGAAAAAATCCATGGCTGTGCAAGTTCAAGCGATGTTAGAGCTGCAAAATCGCGGCGCCGCAACACTCGACTACGGTAACAACATCCGCCAGATGGCCTTGGAAGAAGGCGTAGA
The DNA here is from genome assembly GCF_033337445.1 of Vibrio sp. YT-15. Classification (NCBI taxonomy): domain Bacteria; kingdom Pseudomonadati; phylum Pseudomonadota; class Gammaproteobacteria; order Vibrionales; family Vibrionaceae; genus Vibrio; species Vibrio sp. YT-15. Next base: position 334,274 of record NZ_JAWOQR010000003.1, on the reverse strand, counting down.
AAACGCATTTGATTTCCCTGGCTTCGTTCCAGCCTACATTCGTCCTCTATTCTGTGAAGGTATCGGTCCTTTCCGTTGGGCTGCTCTCTCTGGCGATCCTGAGGACATTTATAAAACCGACCAAAAAGTAAAAGAGCTAATTCCAGATAATCCGCACTTACATAACTGGCTAGATATGGCTCGCGAACGCATCCAGTTCCAAGGTTTACCTGCGCGTATTTGCTGGGTTGGTCTTAAAGATCGTGAGCGTCTTGGTCAAGCATTCAACGAAATGGTGAAAAATGGCGAACTTAAAGCGCCCGTTGTCATTGGTCGAGATCACTTAGACTCTGGCTCTGTAGCAAGCCCGAACCGTGAAACCGAAGGTATGATGGACGGTTCTGACGCCGTATCAGACTGGCCATTATTAAACGCGCTACTCAACACGGCGGGCGGCGCAACTTGGGTTTCACTGCACCACGGTGGTGGCGTAGGTATGGGCTTCTCGCAACACTCAGGTATGGTTATCTGCTGTGACGGCAGTGAAGATGCCTCACAACGTATTGCCCGCGTGCTGCATAACGACCCAGCAACAGGCGTGATGCGTCATGCTGATGCGGGATACGATATCGCTAAACAATGTGCAGCAGAGCAAGGGCTAGATTTGCCAATGCTCAACGAAGAACTGAAGAAGCTCAAGTAAGGATGAAAGAGATGTTAAATTTAACGCTAAAGCCGGGTCATATTAGCTTAAACGAACTACGCCAAGTGAGCCGTTCACCAGTCAACCTTACTTTGGATCCTGAAGCCATTCCGGCCATTGAAGAAAGCACACAGGTCGTAGACCGAGTCATCGCGGAAGATAGAACGGTTTACGGAATTAACACTGGTTTTGGGCTATTGGCTAACACACGAATAGCACCAGAAGATTTAGAAACACTGCAACGCAGTATCGTTCTTTCTCATGCGGCAGGTATCGGTGAGTTTATGTCAGATGAAACGGTTCGTCTGATGATGGTATTAAAAATCAATAGTCTGTCTCGTGGCTTTTCTGGGATTCGCCTAAAAGTCATTAATATGCTGACCGACCTAGTCAACGCACAAGTTTACCCTTGCGTACCTAAAAAGGGCTCTGTTGGCGCATCAGGTGACTTAGCTCCTCTAGCCCATATGAGCACTGTATTACTGGGAGAAGGACAAGCTCGCCACAACGGTAAAATCATTTCCGGGCAAGAAGCATTAAAAATCGCAGGTCTAGAGCCTATCACTCTGGCGCCAAAAGAAGGCTTAGCGCTACTAAATGGGACTCAGGCATCCACAGCGTTCGCATTGGAAGGCCTGTTTATCGCGGAAGACCTTTTCGCGTCAGCAACCGTTTGTGGTGCAATGTCTGTTGAAGCCGCTCTCGGCAGCCGACGTCCATTCGATCCGCGCATTCACCGTGTACGTGGTCATCGCAGCCAAATGGACGCAGCACTCGCATACCGTCATTTGTTAGACACATCGAGTGAAATAGGTGATTCGCACACTAACTGTGAAAAAGTACAAGACCCGTATTCTTTGCGCTGTCAGCCTCAAGTGATGGGTGCGTGTTTACAGCAAATCCGCAATGCGGCGGAAGTATTACAAGTAGAAGCGAACTCCGTATCAGATAATCCGTTGGTGTTTGCTGAAGATGGTGACATCATCTCTGGCGGTAACTTCCACGCGGAGCCTGTTGCAATGGCAGCCGACAACCTAGCACTTGCGATTGCCGAGATCGGCAGCTTGTCTGAACGTCGTATGGCATTACTTATCGATAGCGCGCTATCAAAACTGCCACCGTTCTTAGTCGACAATGGTGGTGTGAACTCTGGTTTCATGATCGCTCAGGTGACCTCTGCTGCGTTAGCAAGTGAAAACAAAACGCTCGCTCACCCAGCGTCAGTAGACAGCTTGCCAACATCTGCAAACCAAGAAGATCACGTGTCAATGGCAACATTCGCGGCTCGCAGATTGAAAGAAATGGGCGAAAACACTCGCGGTATTCTGGCGGTAGAATACCTCTCAGCAGCACAAGGCCTAGACTTTAGAGCACCAAACAAGTCCTCTGAGCGTATTGAGATTGCGAAACAAATGTTGCGTGAAAAAGTATCGTTCTACGATAAAGATCGCTACTTTGCTCCAGACATTGAACAGGCAAATACTCTGCTTAAGCTGGCTATCCACAACACGCTCATGCCAGAGAGCTTGTTACCAAGTGTTCAATAACCAAGCATAACTGGCATTTCATCGAATAAACAGATAATGACTTGAAGGCTCTACGTTCAGCGTGGAGCCGTTTTACATACGATTAAACATGTTGATGGCACTATTTATGAACGCCAGTCTACTTTGATGGCTATACTTTAAAAGATAGGCGAGCGAAAAGGTCGTTGTTTATTGTTTTCACAAATAAAAGCGTTGCTAAAGTATGCGTTTTTAACGGTTTATCCGCCGAAATAGTGTCTTATTGTTAGGATACGGTGAAGTTTTCACTGGATGGACCATTGCTACGCAGATATTCGCATATAATCCCACACAGTTTTGGTTACTACGTAAAAATTATGTTTCTAACACCTTATTTTTCAAACACTAATCACCAGTTTCAGTTCACTCGCGAACAAGCAAGCCACTTTGCAAAACGTGTCGCAGGTGACTACAACCCAATTCATGATGAAGACAACAAACGCTTTTGTGTCCCTGGAGATTTACTTTTCGCTGTGCTTCTTAGTAAAGAAGGCGTTAGCCAAAAGATGCGTTTTAACTTCTCTGGCATGGTAAACGATGGTGTAGCACTTCATATTGAAAATAAGTGTGACAAAGAAAGCGCTGTTGTTGACGAGGCAGGTAAAGAATACTTACACATGTCCCGTGAAGGTGAAACTAACCACGATCCGGCATTTATTGAGCATGTAGTGACAAATTACGTGCAATTTTCTGGTATGAACTTCCCTCACATCATGGTTCCTCTTATGGAAGAGAAGCAAATGATGATCAACTGCCAGCGTCCATTAGTTATTTATGAAAGCATGGAAGTCGAATTTTCACGCTTAGACCTTACGCATCCAGAGGTGGATTTCACTGGCGCAACATTCGACGTAGAAGGAAAACGAGGTGTAGTCACCTTAAACTTTGCGTTCAAAGAAGACGGTGAAGTCGTTGGTAAAGGTATTAAGCGCATGGTTGCAAGTGGCTTGAAGCCATATGACCAAGAAGCGGTTGACGACCTTGTACGCCGCTTTAATGAACGTAAGGATGCATTCCTAGCAAAGTTCGTTAAGGCAGCCTAGTCGACTGCCCTATCAGAAGCGCACAAAAAACGTGTTTACTAAAAGAAAGCCCAACGTCGACCGTTGGGCTTTCTTTTTATGTCTCATCCAAACAAAACTAAACGCAATGTTTAGAGCCAACGACGAACATGGTTTTTATAATCCACATACTCTTCACCAAACAATCGCTCTAAAACGCGTTCCTCAGGCTTGATTTGAAACCGATTCATATAACTGACAAATATCACGCCACAAAGCACCACACTCAAGTGCTGCCACCACAAACCAGTTGCTATGATTAGAAGCAATAATGCCGTGTACATAGGGTTGCGTGAAAAGGCAAACACACCAGTTCTTACAACAGAAGATGCCGCTTCAGGTTTTACTGGGTTCACTGTGGTTTTTACTTTGCGAAATTCATACACGCCAGCAATGCCCATGTAGCCAGACAACAAAGTTAATACACCTACTACAAATTCAACAAAGGGTACTCGAATGTTCATGCTCGGCGTCAAAACTTTAAGTCCGTACATCAAAAGTATGACTAGCAAAAACACCACAACAGGTGGGACTTTGAGTTCAAGTTTTCTCAAGATTCATATCCTTTGAAAGGGTCTAAATACGGTTTCTAAAAAGCCCAGTAAAACTGGGCTTGATTTAGTCCGATTACAACAAAGTTAACAGCGCCTGAACGGGATGCTTGGGCTTCGTTCCTTCAAAGCGTTTAACTTGGCTGCGGCAAGAATAGCCTGTAATCAAACATCTCTCGTTATCCAACTTATCTAAGCTCGGCTTCCAGCTTAAATTGTAAATGTCTTTCGACATCGACAACTTATCAACCTCATGACCAAACGTACCCGCCATACCACAACAACCAACAGGTACCGTATTCAAAACTGCACCAAAGTGAGCAAAAATAGCGCCCCACTCTTTTTCCGCATTTGGCATTTTGGTTTTTTCAGTACAGTGCGCAAACAGATACCAAGGTTCCTGCGCCTTATGCTCTCCGCTTTCAAACGCTTCTAGTCTTGGGTAAAGCCATTCGTGGGCTGTTAGTACATCGAAATTACCTCGCTTACTGCCAAGCACTTCAGCGTATTCATCTCGATAACACAGCACCAAAGCAGGATCGACGCCAACTAGTGGGATATCCAAATCCGCTACCATCGCCAAGAACTTCGCTGTGTCGGCTGCTGTGTCCTTAAACTGACGTAAAAACCCTTTAATGTGTTGTGCTTTACCATTCGGCTTAAACGGCAGAAGCACCGGATTCATACCCAGCTTTTTCAATAACTTAACGAAGTCTTCAACGACATCAGCGTCGTAGTAACTAGTGAATGGGTCTTGAACAATTAAAACATGCTTGCTCTTTTCAGACGAAGACAAACCACTGAGCGCTTGCAGATCATAAGGCGTTGTCAGCGACTCTACTCGTTGTTTCAAGGTGGGTACTGATAACAACGGCGCATCGACATACCCGACCGTAGATGCCGTTAAACTTTTCACCCACGACTGCTTCAAAACACCATTTACGACACCTGGCGTTTTCGCCATCATCGGCAGCATAGTCTCAATGTTGGCAACCAGATAGTCTTTTGCAGGACGTTGGTAACGAGAGTGATAGATGTTTAAAAAGCGCGAGCGAAAGCTCGGAACATCGACTTTAATCGGACACTGACTCGCACACGCTTTACACGCCAAACAACCATTCATCGCTTCATACACTTCGTGAGAGAAGTCATACTCGTGACGACGATTGATAGAATGACGTACGCGGTCAATCATGGTTTTGATTGATATTTTGTTTTCTAGTGTTTGCTTTTCTAAGTCAAGAATATCAATGCCTTGCTCAGTAAGCTGACGCAACCACTCGCGAACCAAACCCGCACGACCTTTCGGTGAATGACGACGATCGGCTGTTACTTTCATCGATGGACACATTGGCGAGCTAGTATCGTAGTTAAAACACAAACCGTTACCGTTACATTCCATCGCTTGTTTAAAGCTGTCACGTACTTGAACGTCAATCTGACGGTCATAGTAACCACGTTTGGTATCGGTAACTTTGACAAGCTCTGCATCACTATCCAGCGGTGTACAGATTTTGCCCGGGTTCATTTTGTTGTGTGGATCGAATGCCGCTTTCACACGTCTCAGTTCAGTAAACAACTCGTCGCCGAAAAACTCAGGGCCATATTCTGAACGGAAACCTTTGCCGTGTTCACCCCACATCAAACCGCCGTATTTCGCCACCAGCTTGACCACTTCATCAGAAACTTCGTGCATCAATGCTTCTTGGTGCGGGTCACACAAATCCAACGCAGGACGTACGTGAAGCACCCCTGCATCGACGTGACCAAACATGCCGTAATTCAGAGACTTGCTGTCTAACAGTTCTCGAAACTCTACAATGAAGTCCGCCAGGTTTTCTGGTGGCACACAGGTATCTTCAGCGAATGCGACCGGTTTAGCACGACCTTTTGCTGCGCCTAACAAACCCACCGCTTTTTTACGCATGTTGTAAATACGCCCAATGCTAGCTACATCGTTACAAACTTGGTAGCCGATAATGCCCGCTTCTTCTGTTTCCAACATGGTATCGAGCTTGGCGGTCAATGCTGCAACCTGAGCAGCAACTTCCTCTTCGTCCTGACCTGCGTATTCCACCATGTTGATGCCAAGCATCTCTTTATTTGGAACATCGGTAAGTAAATCGCTCACGGTGTGCCAAACGATATCTTGCTTCGCGAGATTAAGCACTTTTGAGTCAACGGTTTCTACAGACAGCGCTTTCGCCTCTACCATAAACGGTGCATTACGCAGTGCAGAATCAAAGCTGTTGTATTTAACGTTAACCAAAGTACGTGCTTTCGGAATTGGCGTCAGGTTCAGCTTTGCTTCGGTAATAAATGCCAATGAACCTTCCGCGCCGCACAGTACTCGTGTGATATCGAAACGGTTACCGTCTTCATTCAAGGCATTTTTTAAATCGTAGCCCGTTAAAAATCGGTTAAGAGGAGGAAACTTATCTACGATCTGCTGGCGTTTTTCACGACATACGGATTCCGTTACACGTAGCGCCTTGGCAGCAAACTCGCCTTCTTTTGGGTAACCATGAGACAAGTCCGACTCTAAAATTGAACCATCAGCAAACACCGCTTGTAGCGACAAAACATGATCGGATGTTTTTCCGTATTTCAGAGAACCTTGACCAGAAGCATCGGTGTTGACCATGCCGCCAATCGTTGCACGGTTACTGGTAGATAAGTCTGGAGAGAAGAAGTAGCCATAAGGACGAACAGCGTCATTTAACTGGTCTTTCACTACACCAGTTTGTACACGAACCCAGCCTTCTTTCTCATTAATCTCAAGCACTTTGTTCATGTGACGAGACATATCCACCACAATACCTTTGGTTAGCGACTGACCATTGGTCCCTGTGCCGCCACCACGAGGTGAAAAGGTAATTCGTTCGTACTTTTCTTTATTGCTCAGTTTCCCGAGGAGAGAAACATCTTCAGTCGTTTTGGGATGAACGACAGACTGAGGAAGTTGCTGGTAAACACTGTTGTCAGTGGCAACCGCTAGTCGGCTTGAATATTGGCTTTCGATATCGCCAGTGAATCCGGCGTGCTCAAGCTCTTTCAGAAAACTAAGAACAAGAGGATCGACATCAGTTTGCGAGTGTAATCTTGGTAACATTTGCTTCCTGCCCCTACGACGCTGATCCGATCAGCTGCGGGTTGTGTAATTATTTGCTCACTTCTCATACAAATTGGCGCTAAGCGAAAAAAAACACCACAAAAGAGTTAGTGAAGTAATATTCTTTGAATTTCGTCACTTTACAACATTTAAAAAGACGAGCAAATCAGAATCTCGATACAATAATTAAACTTATGCTTTATTTTTTCACGCTTGATGCCTTACATTGGGGAACGAATCGCGTTTCTAGATGAGTTTTCAGAATGAAAAAAAATAAAATTGTGACCACTGAAGATATCCTTCTCAAACTTTGCCAGTCTGTTTCTGGCGTACTTACTTCGGCGACATCTTCTCAAGTAAATTATTCAGCAATGGTGCAAAAAATCCACAAGACTAGCCTCAAACCAGATTTTGGCTGTTTTGTTCTGTTTGATGGCGGATTTACCGGGCTAGTTGTGATTAATTTTACGGCAAAAGCCGCACTGGAGATCTACACCAACTACATGCGTAATATGGGCATGCCAGAAGAAGAGCTGGCAATATCTCATACTTCTGACGAGGTAGGCGATGTTCTGGGTGAACTCATGAATCAACTGGTCGGAGACTTCACTAATAAAATTCGTAAAGACCTGCAAACGAACATCACACAAAACCAACCAAAAATGCTGGCGCTGAATAAGCAAGTTATCTTACAAGTTGATACCAACCTTGACCGCCCTCAAGCGCGCAGAGTGACATTCTCCACCGAAAACAACAATATTTTCTATCTCGAGCTAGCAATGGATAAAACTGAGTTCATCCAACTGGAAGAGTTTGAAGTTGCTGAAGACGAAAACCCAGACGACATTTTAGAGGCAACACGTAAACAGTTGGCTGAGAAAGAATCTAAATCGTCGGGATCAAACGATGATGCCGATGACTTGCTCAACCAGCTCGGGTTGTAATTCTAACGAATCTTAATGAAGAATGGCTTCTTAGACACAAGTACGACTTCATACTGATTACGACGAACTAAAACGCCAGCCTCGCTTAATGCGAGGCTTCTTTTTATGTGCAGAAATTATCTTCAGTCCCACCTTGTATTTCGTTTTTATGTCAAAAAAGGTAATATGTCTGACTTCATAAATTTTCTGCTTTCGTTACTGGTTGTCGATGGATAAACAAAAAGCTCTGAAAAAAATCGCCAAGTGCTTAGAACTGGGCAATTCCGCTAATGTTAATGAGGCTGCCAATGCTATCAAAATGGCACATCGCCTCATGCTTAAATATGGTCTCGATAAAGACGATATTGAGTTCATCAGAATGGGAAAAACACAATCTTCTCATCTGCTACCAGCGAACATCAGTTCTACCATATTGCGAGTGATTCGCGGCATTAACACAAAATTCGGTGTCGAAGCAGTATTGTTGAATCACAAAGGGCTCAAACGTGTCGAATTTATCGGTGAAGCAGATCGCGCTATTTTTGCTGCATTTGCTTTCGATATTGTTTATCGCGAGATGAACGAAAGTACCGGACAATTCCGAAACAGCTTTGCTGGCACCGGCACCTCTTCTCAGGAAGTGACTCGCCGTGTGAACTCATTTGTATCTGGCTGGGTGGAAGGCGCGATTGAAAAATTGCCAATTATTTCTCCAGATGAAGAGTCGGCCAATAAAATTAATGACTATATTGATAAAGAATTCCAAAACATTGACCGCGAAACGTTCAAGAAGCAATTGAAAGAAGCGATGAAAAACCTAACTGAAGACTACGAAGTGGGCTTAAAGAAAGGTAGAAAGGTTTCAGTTAACCGTGGAGTGGGCGGCGAACAAGCACGCAAAATGTTGGGCGATTCATCGAAATAGCCAGAATAGTAAAGGATTCACATAAGCAGCAATGACTTCGATGTCGATGGGGCTTACTTTGAGAGCTTTGGCAGTATTGATAGGAATTTTCTTACAGAAACTCTTATCAATCTTACTTTCTCATAACAAATATCAATGCTTGTTTATTCATAATTCGCATCCCATTATGAGGCATGGTTTCGCCTCAGTTTTATACGGAGATTTTCCCTTGAAAAAGATGCCTATTGCACTAGCTCTAGTGCTAGCTCTTACTGGCTGTCAAGCCACTCAACGCCAAAATGCAACAACGGGTGAATACGAAACTAACTCCACCACGCAAGGCGCGCTTATTGGTGCGATCGCTGGCGCAGCAATCGGCCTAGCAACGGGTGATGATGCTAAAGAACGTCGTCAGCATGCACTCATTGGTGCAGCCGCAGGCGGAGCGACTGGCGCTGGCGTTGGTTACTACTTTGACCAACAAGAAGCGGAATTACGTCGCGCTTTGCTAAACTCTGGCGTACAAGTTCAGCGTGTTGGTGAAAATCAGCTTTTACTGCGTATGGAAAACGGTATCGGCTTCTCTTCAAGCTCTTACCAGCTTGATGCTAGTATCCATAATACTCTACGCGGTGTTGCTCGCATCCTAGTTGAGTACCCAGATACCAGTCTCGTTATTGACGGTTACACGGATAGCACAGGTAGTGAGTCATACAACCAAACGTTGTCAGAGCGCCGTGCAGAGTCCGTACGTCAATTCCTAGTATCTCAAAACGTTGCACCTGGTCGTGCAATTGCACGCGGCTACGGCGAACGTAACCCAATTTGCTCAAACCAAACTTCTGAAGGTCGTGCGTGCAACCGTCGTGTTGAAATCCAGATCTTGCCACTGAAGTAATTTGGTTGCACCATAACGGTAATAATAAAAAATTACCGGAGCAGGCCTAACCATTATCGTTAGGCCTGACATATTGATGTCTGTCAAAACGTCTGCCCTACTCTGCTTATTTAGCCTCAGCTTTTCTGGTTACTCGCTTGCCTCTCAAGCTCCAAATGACCCCATCGAACAATACGAGTACGCACAACAATTATTGGCATCAAACGAAGCTGAAGCCTCACCAGAAACGCGCTACTGGCTAGAGCAATCCGCCAACCAAGGTTACCTCCCTGCACAAAAACAGCTCGCGAACGACTTTGCTAAAGGGATCAATGGTGAAAAAAATGAAACACAAGCGTTATATTGGCTAACCTCTATCGCACTCAATGACCCAACCGATCGTGGCTTTCTTCTCGCCGATTTTATTCAGCGCAATCCAGATAAGGTCACAACTTCTCAATTGACTGAAGCCTTGTATCAAATGGCTTCTCAGCATAATCCAGCAGCAGAACAAGCTTATAATCAACTATTAGAGCAGCGCTTCAACCAACTGCGAGCTAAACAAGTCTCGCAAATAAAGTCGCTCGATAAAAAGGCTGAGCAAGCACAGGAAGAGAAAAGCACAGTTGCAAACCCCAAAGTAGAACACTCGCAGTTTTTATGGCTGATCTGGCTAGCGGCGATACTCATCATCAGCGGCTTAAGTTTCCTCGTGATCAAAAACCTCAAGCAGAATAGAAAAGCGCGTGAAGCCAAAGAGGAAAGCCAAAATCAACGAATGGCGGAAAAAATAAAAGAGCTAGAGTTTACGAACAAGCAACTGAAGCGTCAGTTAGAGAAACTATTCAGAGAATTTAAGAAATCCAAAACTCAGGCAGAAAACCATAAGCTAAGCGTCGCGTGTGCTATGTTTGGCTACACACCACAAACCATCCCTGATTTACAGGCAATCAAGCTACGCTATAGACAGTTATCAAAGCTTTATCATCCTGACACAAGGGGCAGTGAAGAAGAAATGAAGCGACTCAATCATGCCTTTAAGCTCGTTTCACAAAATGTTACAAAACAGTAAAAATAGGTCAGGATACTTTGGCTGCCATGCTTCTATTCCCATATAATCAAACACCGCAATCGATCTCCCTCTCAAACAAATTAACAGACATTTAACTTAAGTCGCGCTTTTATGCCATAATGCCCGGCGCAAAATAACACCTAACGACTCAAATTAATCTAGGTGGGGAGAAAATCAATGTTCACTGAAGAAGGCACCTGTGATTGGTGTAAAAAACCTAGCCTTGTAACTCGTCACGATTATTTAGATGGCAAGCACCACTACTCATGTAAAGCTTGCTACGATATGGCGAAAATCGACGTGCGCCTATTTAACCTAGGCGAATTACAAATGCGCGAACGCTTGCAACGAGCGAGCTAAGCAAGACGGAATCAACGGAACTGATTTTCAAAGGCGCCTTTTAAGGCGCTTTTTTGATCGGCCAAGCCCTATTTCCAATCTCTATCTCGTATTCCCTCCTATCTTACATAGCACGTCGCATCGGTTATCAGCCCTCTCTTACTGTATACAAACCACTTTCCGTGAAAAACACCTGTATATACAGTAGTAAACCCCTGTATGTCTCTCGTCCAGTTTTCTACTCACCTCACATTTTTAAATTGATGTTAGACATATCAAAAATGAAAAACAACCACATAAATTCAATTACTTAGAATCAAATCCTTTTATTTCCTTCTCAAAAAACCGCAAATAACTTTTGAGAAACTGGTTGATCAGGTCACCAAAACAAACTACTGTATACACATACAGCATGTATAAAGGAACAGTAAGATGCAGTTACAAAGTCAATCTCATACATACTCTCGTTACAACGTATTGGCACAAGCAACTAAGCCCATGGCCGTTTCGGATCAGCTTCTATCTAAGCTGGCTGTTTTATCGCAGCAGAAACAATGGATTTTGTTTACAGCAGACTGCCCTCGTCCAGACTTTGAACAACTCACTGCTTCTAATATTTGCTGTAAAAACGTTATTCAAATGAAGCCCTCTCAACAGCTTTCAGAAGTCGAGATCGTGATCAAAGCCATCCGATCAGGCAATGCCAGTGCTGTTGTTGCATCAAATAAAATTGCACTTATGAATCAATCTATGTTGCGCGACATGGCGCAGCGCTATCAGTGTGAAGTCTTTTTCGTCGAAGGCAGAGTTAATAAGTACCACTAATAAGTTCGACGTTATCCATCCTGCATCTCGCCTCCTTTTTAAGGGGGCATTTTTTGTATTAAAGAAAACAAGCAAACGTTTGCTTTTTCTCTGGCGAGTTAAAATAGTTCTGGTATGATGCCCACATTCGATTTATTCAGCGCCCACATTTTGCTGAATATCTTCTCTTTCTGACGTTTGATTAAGATGATAGGAATGTCGCAATGAGCCTTGCTAATCAAGTACTTGCCGTCAATGACGACCTGCCAATTCGCACCCATAAACCCGTTCATAGTGGAAAAGTTCGTTCAGTTTACTGGTTAACTGATGAAGACAGCGCCCGACTGATCAAAGAAAAAGGATACAATGTCGCGCCAGATGCGCCTTTGGCTATCATGGTGATTAGCGACCGAATCTCTGCGTTCGATTGTATTTGGCATGCTGAAGGTGGTCTTAATGGTGTCCCGGGTAAAGGGGCTGCGCTTAATGCGATTTCTAATCACTGGTTCAAACTGTTCAAAGAAAATGGCTTAGCAGATAGCCATATTCTAGACATTCCTCACCCTTTTGTTTGGATTGTACAAAAAGCCAAACCGGTAAAAATCGAAGCCATCTGCCGCAAATACATCACGGGTTCGATGTGGCGCGCTTACGCAAATGGCGAGCGCGAGTTTTGTGGAATCCAACTTCCTGAAGGGTTAGAAAAAGACAAAGCACTGCCAGAGTTGCTAATGACCCCATCCACAAAAGGCATTCTAAAAGGCATTCCCGGTGTGCCAGAAGCGGATGACGTTAATATTACTCGTCAAAATATCGTAGACAACTACGAAGCATTTAACTTCTCAAGTGCGGACGATATCGCACTCTACGAAAAACTGCTGAAAGAAGGCTTTAACGTTATCAGCCAAGCATTAGAAGCAATTGACCAAATCTTTGTCGATACCAAATTCGAATTTGGTTATGTTCATGATGCTGCTGGCAATGAAAAGCTGATTTACATGGATGAAGTGGGTACACCAGACTCGTCTCGTATATGGGATGCTAAAGAGTACCAAGCAGGTCACATCGTAGAGAACTCAAAAGAAGGTTTCCGCCAGTTCCTACTTAACCACTTCCCTGACCCAGATATCTTGCTAAATAAAGAACGTATGCCAGAGCGTGAAGCACTCGCTCGTGATAATGCTTTACCCGTCGAATCTTTGATGGCGATTTCGAGCACCTACATTGGTATTGCCGAGAAGATTACAGGCAAGCCGATTCATTTGAGTGAGAATCCGAAAGCGGAAATCATCGAAGTTCTGAGCAAAGAATACGGATTGATTGACTAGCACTGTCGCTAGATTGCTAAATGCTTTCCAATAAAAAGTCCGCACTAGCTTGCGGACTTTTTTCGTATTAGGCTCAGTTTAGCCGATATTTAACGTAGTGCCATCTGTTGTAGAGGCTGACTTGGTCGTCACCTGATATGTTTTGTCTTTAATCGTTGATACGAAATACCAGGTCGCCTCTGCCTTGTCGGGCGTAAAAGTAACGCGCATAAAGCCACGCTGTTTGATGTCTGCCCACTGTAATTCTGACACTAAGTGCGGCAGCGTGTATTCCATTTGAGTGATCGCAACAGGGTCTAACGCGAGGTAGGCTTCTAACCCAGGGGAACTCACAGAGCTAGTCGCAAACTCTACCCCGATAGGATGCTTAGATACGTCTTTAAGCTCACTTGCCCATGCATTGTGCGTATCTCCTGCCAAACAGACAAAGTTACCACTGCTGGCTTTGGCCAGTTGATAAACGTTCTCTCGCTCAACGTAGTAACCATCCCATGCATCTAGGTTATATGGCAAAGCAATGGTATCTAAACTTGAGTCAGAGAGATAACCCGTAATCGCAGAGTTTACCGCTAATAACGCCTCTGTTTTTTGTTCTTCAGTGGCAGTAAACAATTGAAACATCGCGGTCATAACCGAACTTGGCAACTCCATACGAGACATTAACACTTGTTGCCCTAGCACATTCCAAGTTGCGTCGTGCGTACTGAACGCATCCATCAGCCAAGCGAGTTGGTCACCGCCTAACAGCTCTCGGTCTTGACTGCGCGACTGGGCAACTAAACCGCCAATAGCTTCCATCGTTGGTGAGCTGAGCGAGAAATAATCCAACGGTTTATCACGCCCCACAAGTCGCGTGTCGAGCATCATCAAATTGACTAAACTTCCAAACGAAAACTGACGGTAAATCAGCATGTTTGAGAAAGTGTTTTCACGAACGGGCAACCATTCTGTCCACGCGGCAGCCGCAGCTGCACGACGATCATTAAAACTGCCTTCCTCTTCTTGATGGTTTTCCGCACCATTTTTCCAACTATCATTTGCAAGCTCATGGTCATCCCAGACAGCAATCATTGGTAGGTTCGCATGTAACGCTTGCAAATCAGCATCTTGGCGATATTGCGCATACCGTTTTCGGTAATCATCTAAGGTAATGCATTCAGTGCCTTTGCTTGGCTCTCGCCCTAGTGCCTCAGCATCTTCACTAGCGTAGCCACCAGCCCCATACTCATAAATGTAATCACCGAGATGAAGTACCACATCAAACGGTTCTTGCTCATGTTGATTTAAGATCTCTCGATACACATGGAAATAACCAGCAGGATAGTTTGCGCAAGAAACAACGGCCATGGATGCCTTTTCTACACCACCCTCTGGTAATGTTTGAGTTTGCCCGACTTCGCTAGTGACATCTCCAACCATGAATCGATAGTAGTAGCGAGAATTTGCGTTGAGGTTTTGAACATCAACTTTTACCGTGAAATCTCGGCTCGTGTCTGTGGCAAAAGTGCCACTTTGCACGATATCAGTAAAATTTTCGTTAGATGAAACTTGCCAGCTTACATCTGCGTAGCTCGCTGAGGTTGTAACACGAGTCCAAATGATTACTTGTGTTTGAGTAGGATCTCCACTCGCCACTCCGTGCTCAAAGGTAACCGCAACAGATTCACTAGCATCGCTACCACAGCCCACCAGCCCGGTAACAATCGCCGTTGAAGAGGCAGCTTTCATAAAGTCTCGACGAGACAAAGACATATTGACTTCCTTTCTTATTGTGTTTGTTTTTATGCCCAAATGACGTGGTGACTCAATCATCCTTGTGTGCCAATAAGGGACGTTAATTCGAACTTACAGTACCAACCACTTAGTCGGTAATTTGTCCTAAAAACACAAAGTTAGAAGCTAGTTATGACAATTGCATTTCCAAACGTTACATTTTTGTTAATTTAAGTGCAAATACTCTATATTCATCACACTTCCAAGACCTGTGACAAAAACCTCAAAATAAAAAAGCGACCTACTTTGAGGTCGCTTTTCATTGCACTATTGTTAAGTGGTACATCGATGAAGTGGAAATGCTCAGCCTAAAACTTGATGTTAAGGACATCTTGTTCTGACGTATCCACCTTCAACTGACTGCGAGATTCTATGTACTCGATTTGCTGAACATCGAGCGAATATGGCATAACGACTCGCAATTCATTGATCCCTTCATGTTTAGCTAACTGGGTTAAGCGGACCAAATTGGATTCATCACTTTTACGAGAAGACATCGATTTTAATGCGGCATCCCACAACCGATCTTCAGGCTTGCTCAATTCCGTAATGTTCTGTTTCCACATCAAACCGAAAATAGGCGCGATGGTGGCAAATGCCTCTAAAAAGGTCCATTTCTTACTACCTGTCGCTCCTAAAAAGCTAGTGTAGTCGAATTCAATGCACGTCTTTCCTTGTTGATCCATTCTATGCCCCCGACACTCGAAAATGAGATATACCAAATATCGTTCAACTGTTTTGATATAGCAATGGGATATAAAACATTCGTCTTTTATGCCCTAATTTACATACAAAAGGAAATATTAAAACCAGCTTTGTAACAACTGATGTACAGCTTCGCCATATATAAGCATTCAATTGATTAATATTTCAATTAAGAAACTAAAAACAACACACAAGTAACGCTATCAATATGAAATAACTATAGATTCACCAAGAAAATATCAATTCTTGTCACAACGTCATCCGCCGACCTACTTCACATCAATCACTCGACTGGCCTTTTTATACTGTATCTTCCAACCAGCCCAGCGTGGCAGCTCCCAACGCTTCGGGTCTCCCTTACGGTTTCCCTCTCGATAAACGACCTGTACTAGCTTGCGAGACGCGTAATACTCAACATCCAGTTGGAGTTCTGGCAGCGAAAGTTCTAAAGGGTACTGCTCCGTGAAATCGTCGTATTCCCATTCTGGAACACCGTTAAATGTTAAGTCTTCCGGTTCAAACAACGCCATATCATCGACATTTTCAACGCCTAATGTTTCCAACTGATCCTTTAACCAGCTAGAAAATGTCAAGGAGGCCAAGTCGTTAACCTCTTCTCCTTCGACATTAAGGCCCAATGCGTTGTAGAGTTTCCAGTGTTGGATTTGTTGTTTTCTTTGAGAAGCAAATCCTGGTAACAGTGTCTCGTCTTCTATCATTTCGACAATAGACTGAACAGCAACATCACCTTGTAACGCTTGATGTTCAGAACAGATTGTTCGCCCGGCGTAGACCAAATGCATTGTTGCTCTTGGCGTCTCTTCTTCATAATTCGTCTCACCTTGTTGCCACTCCCCAAATTCAAGTTCGCGTAATAATGTCAGCGGGATAGGCATCATGACCGATGCGAGGTTTAGTGTTTGCTTAACACCTCGTCCTGGCACGCTATGGCTATCTAGCACAATGGCCGCTTCTTCTTTATCAGGAAAGCGGCTGTTACGCCCAACCAGCATCTCGACTACTCCATTTCCTAGAGCATCCCTTCGACGAGCTCGTCGGACAAACACAAGCTCAGGGTGCAATGAGGCGATGGAGAAAAAGAGCGCTTCACGTTTATATCGAGAGGCAACGTCAAGTTCCGGCAATTCAAATACTTCTCGCATTTGTTTCGCTAAACCTTGTGCCTCTTCAAGTGCGCTGGCATCAATGACAATGCCCGGAAGTCGCTCCCCCCGAACCAAACGGATCAGCAAAGAGGCATCACATCCGTATGGCTCCTCTTGAGATAGAAGCTCAGCGACTTCACCACTTTGTCGCTGATAGAGCTGCGCAGGCACAGATAAGGCGGCAGCCAAATCAATCATTGCTTCCTTCTCTGGCTTCGCTTGAATTCTGGTAACGAGATCGGCAAACAGTGCATCAATGGGTAGTGGGTATACTTTTCTCCCATGCTGCGTGACATTGCCATCCTCATCAATCGCTTCCATAGATAACAACGTCGAATGAGATGCCTCTAGCGACTTTGGGGGAATTGAGTCGAGAAAATCGAGTGTTGAGAGACGGTACCCACAACAAGCCGCTGCCAGCATGGGCTCGACGAGCTCTTCTCTGTGTAATTCTGGAGGTGTCACCAACTCTAAAGGCGCGTGCTCACCATATAGACGAATACAAGCCCCTTCGGTAACGCGACCTGCTCGCCCCATTCGCTGCGCGGCACTGGCCTTAGAAATGTTGGTTAACGTCAGTGCTGTACGTCCATTTCGTTGTACAGTTCTGCGCTCTAAGCCGCTATCGATTACCACCCGGATATTAGGAATGGTCAGAGAGGTTTCCGCGACGTTGGTTGCCAATACGACTTTCCGTTGCTTTTGTACCGTCAGCGCACGATGTCGTTCTGCATCACTGACCGAGGCATGAAGTTTAACCACCATGACATCACTGCTGCTTTGTAGCATCTGCGCGCATTGGGCGATCTCTTTACGTCCTGGGAGAAAAACAAGAATATCGCCATCTTCATCTTCCAGTGCTTCTTTTACCGCTCCGACAACCTCCTGTTCACATCCCTTTTTGTTCGGTAAATAGCGGCTGTCTGTAGAACGATGTGTCACCGTGACTGGAAAGCAACGTCCCTCCGAACTCAGGCGCTTAGCATTCAGGTAACGAGCAAGCTTTTCGCCTTCTAAGGTAGCGGAAGTGACGATCAATCGATGTTGATTTTCTTGCTTCAAAATGGCGGTTAATAGATCAATATCCCAGCGTCGCTCGTGAAATTCGTCCACTATCACGACATCAAAGTCTGCTAGCTTGTTTTCCGAAAACCAACGCAGTGCAACCCCCGGAGTGACAAATACAACTTCGGTTTTTTCATCAAAATAGGCATGAAGCTTGATCGCGTAACCGACTTTGCGACCTATTGGCTCTCCAGATTGCTCCGCAAGAAATTCAGCCAGCGAGGTACAAGCAATTCGACGTGGTTCAATAACCAGAACGCGTCCGTGTTTTGCCGCCCACATGGGCAAGCGGGTAGATTTACCCGACCCGGTTTCGGCTTCCACCACAAGATGGTTAAGGCTTACATGATGGTCAAACTCGGCTTGCAGGCTGTCGATAGGTAGTTGAAACATAGAAATTGGATTTGATTTGATGATGCAAAACATTATACCCAAGTAAAAAAATCCTGCTTTAGGTATCTCTAAACAACCAATATTGCCGATATTTTCGTCGGTATCTGAATTTTTTTGCGACATTACATTGATGTGCATCAACGCATGTTTACAACTAAATAGTGAACCCGTTAAAATTTGGTGCGCATCCTTCAACCCTACATAAGGCACCCAATGAACAACGATAAACGCCCACTATATATTCCATATGCGGGTCCGGCTCTTTTAGCAACCCCTCTTTTGAACAAAGGCAGTGCATTCTCTGCTGAAGAACGTAGTTCATTCAACTTAGAAGGTCTGCTTCCAGAGTCGACCGAAACTATCCAAGAGCAGGTGGAACGTGCCTACCAGCAATACAAAAGTTTCGAAAGCGATATGGATAAACACATTTATCTGCGTAATATCCAAGACACCAACGAAACATTGTATTACCGCCTAGTGCAAAATCACATTTCTGAGATGATGCCTATCATCTACACGCCGACTGTTGGCGCAGCATGTGAAAACTTCTCTAACATTTACCGTCGTGGTCGCGGTCTGTTCATTTCATACCCGAACCGTGACCGTATTGACGACTTGCTGAACAACGCAGCAAACCACAACGTTAAAGTGATTGTTGTGACAGATGGCGAACGTATCCTTGGCTTGGGTGACCAAGGTATCGGCGGCATGGGTATTCCTATCGGTAAACTGTCACTATATACCGCGTGTGGTGGTATCAGCCCTGCTTACACGCTACCAATCGTGCTTGATGTGGGTACCAATAACCCGCAACGCTTAGCTGATCCGATGTACATGGGTTGGCGTCATCCTCGTATTACGGGTGCAGAATACGATGCATTTGTAGAAGAGTTTATCCAAGCGGTACAGCGCCGTTGGCCTGATGCTTTGATCCAGTTCGAAGACTTTGCTCAGAAAAATGCGATGCCTCTTCTTGAGCGTTACAAAGACCGCGTGTGTTGCTTCAATGATGATATTCAGGGTACTGCTGCTGTTACTGTTGGCTCTCTACTTGCAGCTTGTAAAGCAGCAGGAACTCAGCTTTCTAAACAACGTATTACCTTCCTAGGCGCAGGGTCTGCTGGTTGTGGTATCGCAGAAGCGATCATCGCGCAAATGGTATCGGAAGGAATTTCTGACGAGCAAGCTCGCTCACAAGTTTACATGGTTGACCGTTGGGGTCTGTTACAAGAAGGCATGCCTAACCTTCTTGATTTCCAACAACGCTTGGTGCAAAAGCATACCAATACGAAAGAGTGGGAAAATGAAGGAAATGGCTTCTCACTACTCGATGTTATGCGTAACGCCAAGCCAACGGTACTAATTGGTGTTTCTGGTGCTCCTGGCCTATTTAGCCAAGAAGTCATCGAAGAAATGCATAAACACTGTAAGCGTCCGATTGTCTTCCCACTGTCGAACCCAACAAGCCGCGTGGAAGCGACACCGAACGACATCATTCGTTGGACAAATGGTGAAGCACTGGTTGCAACAGGTAGCCCATTTGAGCCAGTGGTTCATGAAGGTCGCACTTACCCTATTGCACAATGTAACAACAGCTACATCTTCCCAGGCATTGGCCTTGGTGTACTTGCTGTCAATGCAAAACGTGTCACTGACGAGATGCTAATGGAATCAAGCCGCGCGCTCGCAACATGTTCTCCTCTAGCAATCAACGGTCGTGGGGCTCTACTTCCACCACTAGAAGAGATCCACTTAGTATCGAAAAAAATCGCATTTGCCGTTGGTAAAAAGGCAATTGAACAAGGTGTCGCATTAGAAATTACTGATGAAGCATTGAACGTGGCGATTGAACAGTCGTTCTGGCAACCTGTTTACCGCCGTTACAAACGCACTGCGTTCTAAGCTTGAGACAATTCGTTTAATAATTAGCCCCTACCATGTAGGGGCTTTTATTTTTTTATCATCCTAACCAGATTTTGGCATAAATGGGCTTCTCTCTTTTTGTTTCTATCAGATATGATGAGAACTACATTTTTAGTTAAGGATATAAAACGTTTTGTTGTTTTCTCGCATAAGATCAAAGTGGAAGCTGAAATTTTCCTGGAAGCGATTTGCTTTGATTTTGTCGATCTCTGCACTTAGTCTGCTTGTTTCTGTTATTGCCATCGACCGGTGGGTGGTTTTACAAGCCAAAGAGAGCATTTTCACTGAATACGAGCAAATCCCTCAACATGAGGTTGCCGTAGTTCTTGGTACCAGTAAATACATCGGAAAGATCCTCAACACTTATTACACTCATCGCATTAATGCGGCGATTGAGCTTTACAACCAAGGCAAAGTAAAACAGTTTTTATTGAGTGGTGATAACGCCCACCGTTCATACAACGAACCGTGGACAATGAAACGCGACTTACTTAAAGCAGGCGTGCCTGAAGAAGTGATTCACCTTGATTATGCTGGCTTTCGTACCTTAGATTCGATTGTACGAGCGAAAAAAATTTTTGCTTCGGAGCGATTTCTGATTGTGACTCAGCGCTTTCACTGTGAACGCGCACTGTTCATCGCTGATGCTTACAGCATTGATGCCCAGTGTCTCGCGGTAGCAGGGCCGACGGCCAACAAGCAAAAAACATCGATGCGTGTTCGAGAACTGCTAGCCCGTGTGAAAGCGTTTTTAGACCTGTATATTATCAATACGCAGCCTAAGTTCCTTGGCCCTCAAGAACCTATCGTTGCAGTAAAAGAGCCAAATAAAGCAGATAACGAGCCTCTTCAAGTCCCCGTCGAATAGAGGAATAACGTGGCTCACAAGCCTAGTAACATTTCTATAAAACAAATGGGTAGTTTTCTACCCATTTCCAATTCTCAACATCACACTTTCTAATTTGCTCTACGATTCAGGCAAAACTCTTTTTCGCATTCAAAGTAACATTTCATCAATAAATAACTACAAGTCAGTTACTTTGCCATAAAAAAACCGACAAAAGGCAATGCAAAAGGAGCACTACCCATGACCGCACTCGCTGTGACATTGAAGAATTGGTTCTTCACTCGCAACAGCATGATTTTGAACGCGAATATCCTATTGTTCATTATCTTGTTTAATACCTTACCCTTTGAACCACAAGTAGTAACCGGCCTGAGCATCTTAGTTTTTGTTGCTATTCTGTGGCTAACCGAAGCGATTCACGTCAGCATTACTGCGCTGCTCATACCACTACTTGCGGTATTTTTGGGTGTGTTCAACACTCAAGCCGCACTGAATAACTTTTCCAACTCCATCATTTTTCTATTTTTGGGTGGTTTTGCACTAGCTGCGGCTCTACATAAACAAAAGTTAGATCAAGCGATTGCAGATAAAGTACTATTGCTGGCAAGAGGAAAAATGTCTGTCGCTGTATTCATGCTATTTGGTGTGAGTGCTGGCCTGTCAATGTGGATTTCAAACACCGCCACCGCCGCGATGATGTTACCGCTTGTGCTGGGTGTGATGACAAAGCTAGACGCCAAGAAAAACCACAACACCTTTTTGTTTGTTCTACTCGGTATCGCTTACAGTGCTTCAATTGGTGGTATTGCAACACTGGTTGGTAGCCCACCAAACGCAATTGCAGCCGCTGAAGTTGGTCTAAGCTTCACTGAATGGATGAAGTTTGGTGTACCTATTTCCCTAGTATTAATGCCAATCGCTATCCTCGTATTGTACACGATGACTAAGCCTGACCTTAGCCACAAGTTTGACCTTGACCATCAACCAGTCGAATGGACAAACGGCAAAATGATTACGTTGGCGATTTTCTTACTGACCGTAACTTTGTGGATATTCAGTAAGCCTATTAACGCTATGCTGGGTGGCTTCGCGAAGTTCGATACTCTTGTAGCCATTGGCGCCATCCTTCTACTTGGTGCTTCTCGCGCCGTCGAGTGGAAAGATATTGAGAAAACAACCGACTGGGGTGTGTTAATCCTATTTGGTGGTGGTATCTGTCTGAGTAACGTCCTAAAAGCAACCGGAACAAGCGTATTTTTGGCTCATAGCTTGTCAGGCTTCCTTGAGCAAGCTGGTATTCTCTTAACGATTCTTGCAGTGGTTGCTTTTGTTGTCTTCTTAACTGAGTTTGCGAGTAACACCGCCAGTGCTGCACTACTTGTCCCTGTATTTGCGACCATTGCAGAAGCCTTAGGCATGTCTCCGGTTATTCTTTCTGCACTGATTGCCGTCGCTGCATCTTGTGCATTTATGTTACCAGTTGCAACACCTCCAAACGCGATTGTGTTCGGTACGGGTCATATCAAGCAAAAAGAAATGATGCGAATTGGTTTCGTATTAAACATTGCCTGTATTGCTGCACTAACGCTTTTCGCTTGGTTGTTCTGGTAAAAATAGCAAGTTCGATTAGCACTACACTGCTGCTCACGGTAATCGTATCGATAACCCAAACTTCCCCCCTAAGTGGTGTTCAGCAGTTTCCCTCTTGGTGGCCAGTTGGCCACCTTTTTTCTTTCCTTTCAGTGAACGGCTATCAGGCTTGCTTCTTTTCGCAAGCAAGTAAACCATAATGAGCTTCCACTCGGTTGCGACCATTGCGCTTCGCCTGATACAACACTTCGTCAGCTCTCGCCATGGTTTCTGAGACGCGTTCATTCTGCATTTGGGCAACGCCAATACTGCAAGTTAATGACTCACCGTGCACCCACAAATGATCCTCCACATTTTTGCGAATCATTTCTGCCTTCTCTAACGCTTGTTCAATATTGGTATCAGGGCAAAATACGACAAACTCTTCGCCGCCCCAACGAACGAGTCGATCGTCTGAGTAAATAGAAGTCGCTACCACCATGACAAATTCGCGCAATATGTCATCCCCCATTTGGTGCCCAAATTTGTCGTTCACCTTTTTAAACTTATCCAAGTCCAAATAGAGAATACTGAAGGTGTTATGCCCCCAGCGAACCTGACGAGATTGTTGTTCCAGCCAGTGTTGCACAGCATATCGGTTCATCGCGCCCGTCAAAGCATCTCGATGCGCTAACTCTGCAAACTCATAGTTTTGAGCTCGCAAAGTATTATTCACCTTTTCCAAATGACGGTGACGCTTTTGCGCTTTTTCATAAGCCACTCTATTTTTTCGTAACTCATGCAGAGAAAAAGCCAGTCCAAGCGCCATCCAAGAGATTAATAATGCATACAACAATGTTTCTTGCGCAAGGTAAGCGCCTTCAAACTCAATTTTATCAATCACAATTCTATGTTTACCAAGTGCCGCACCAGACCCAGTTGCAATATCAATACGTGTGATGTTTGAAAATTCAGGTGCAGAGTGTTCAATCGCGACTCCGTTATCTACTAACCACCAGGTCATCACCTGAAGATTTTTAATCGGAATTTCGACAATATCGCTCGAACCCGATGGAGAAAACTGCATGCCATTATATTTAATGGTGTACTCGTCGTCCGGCTTGGAATACTCAGAATTATAATTGCGAAGATACAAACGTAGGTCGTGGCTAGGGTTAGCCCCTATTCCTGCCTCTTCATATCGCACCTTCAATCGAATCGTATGGTAGTTGGAAAGGTCAATACCCTGTGTTGGCGTTGCTGAATCGGTATAAACCGAGATTCCGCAATAAGGCCAAGCATACGAGCTCTGCTTTAGTTCACAGCTAAGAACTAGGCTTTGCCGATCGTATGTGATATCTGCCTCACTCACACCTCCTTCACTGGCATCTTTAGTTGCATAGATATTGAAATGCTCAGGTGTAATGGTCAGCTTTCGCGTATCGCCAAGCACACTATAAAGGGCAACCAAACTGATAGTGCAAATAGAAAGAGCAAAGATAAAGTTATGGATCCACTTCATGGGCAAGTGACCTGCTGAGATTATACAATACGTGGGGTTCAATAATTTCAAAAAATGAAATCAAGGTGATTTATCAAGAAATAAAATCGCTTTTTCATTCAATTCTTATTTTCGACACATAGTAACGGATTTTGAACCGTTATCACGTTTTAAAATTTCTAAAAAGTGCAGCCCAACTTCTATTTGCGAAGCATTTCACAGCCATAATTTTTAGAAAATAAAACACGATGCATAATAATTTAGTGCAAGACATTTACTTTAAAGCTCCTGTCAACCCTGCATCTCTTCTCCACTTCAGTATATACTGTGCAAAAACACAATAATGAGTAATGTCATGTCATTAATTGCAACTGGCACGCTAAACAAGATGCGTGCTTCTCTGGACGGTGCCGTCAACTACCGTCTTCCTGTCGGTGAGGAAGAGATCGACTTAACTCCGTTTCTGGGTAAAACGCTCACACTGACTCACACTGGCAATATTTTTTGTTGCTCATGTGGAAAGAAAACGAAAAAGAGTTATTCGCAAGGCCACTGTTTTGTATGCATGAAAAAGCTAGCAAGCTGCGACATGTGTATCATGAAGCCAGAGACCTGTCACTACGATCAAGGGACTTGTCGCGAACCACAATGGGGTGAAGAGAATTGCATGGTGGATCACTTTGTCTACCTGTCCAACACATCCAGCTTAAAAGTTGGTATCACTCGTCATACTCAAATCCCGACTCGTTGGATTGACCAAGGCGCGACTCAGGGCTTGCCAATTTTTAAAGTAAAAACTCGCCATATCTCCGGTTTAATTGAAGTTGAACTGGCGAAACATATCGCAGACAAGACCAATTGGCGCACACTGCTTAAAGGTGACGGTGAACCTATGGCATTGCAGGACCGTTTTGCTGAGCTATTGCCTTTAGTCGAAGAGAAAATTGCCGAGATAAAACAGCAATTCGGCGAAGATGCCATTGAAGTATTAAACGAAAGCATTACCGACCTTAGCTACCCGGTACAACAGCACCCAACGAAGATCATTTCGCATAACTTCGATAAAAACCCGGTTGTTACTGGCACTTTGCAAGGCATTAAAGGTCAATACCTCATCTTTGATACTGGCGTTATTAATGTAAGAAAATTCACTTCCTATGAAGTTGAAGTTAGTGAGTAATCGCTTGTAAAACGCGTTGATTCAAATAAAAACGAAAAAAGCTCGAGTTTGACTCGAGCTTTTGTTTTTCTATCAGGAAGAAATCGTTAATTATGCGTCAAGGATGCTTTCTAGCACATCGAATAACATATCGACTTCTTCTATTGTGTTGTAATGCATACAACCAATTCGCACTACACCACCCGATTCTTCTAAACCAAGTTGACGAACTAAGCCCAACGCATAAAAGTGACCATTCCATACACAAATGTTATGTTCACCCAGTGTTTTCGCGATGAACTCTGGAGAATATCGGTCAAACGTTAGCGCAAAAGTTGGCGTGCGGAGTTGGCTATCTTCCTTTGCGATACCGAATAGATTGACACCATCTAATGCATTCAAACGCTGTAAGAAACGCTCACTCAAGCGCTGCTCATGTTGTTCATACAGTTGGTAGCTTTGCTCCAACCGTTGGCGAAGAGGTAAACCGACTTCACCAAATTGAGCCAGATACTCAACCGCAGAAACGACACCAGCAAGACCTTCAAAACTTTGCGTTCCTGTTTCAAATCGACCTGGACCTATATTAGTGGCAGGCTCGACTTTGTAAGGGCGAATACTGTGGAGCCACTGATCGGCTATGTAAGCAATACCAACGTGCGGTCCGAAAAACTTGTAAGCTGAGCAAGCTAAAAAGTCACAACCTAACGCTTGAACATCAACCAAATGATGAGGCGCATAATGGACGGCATCCACATAAACTTGTGCCCCAACATTGTGCGCCATGCTGACTACTTGCTGTACATCCACAATAGAGCCCGTCGTGTTCGATGCATAAGTCACAGCGACAAGGCGCGTTTTATCAGAAAGAAGGCGGCTTAAATGCTCCATATCCAGCGTACAATCTTCTTCGTTGATACGAACTTGATGAACCGTAACGCCTTTATCTTCTGCCGCTTGCTGCCAGCTGGATACATTTGAATAGTGATCCAAAGCGGAAACAATGATCTCATCTCCTGCTTGCCAATCTCGACTAATCGCGCGACTAAGCTGAAAGGTTAGCGAGGTCATATTGGCACCGAAGACAATATTGCCAGATGAAGGGGCATTAAGTAGAGCCTGAGCCGACTCACGCGCATTTTGCATTACGTCAACGGTCACTTGGCTAGAAAAATAATGCCCGCCTAAGTTAGCGTTGAAACGACCTAAATACCCTACCATGCTGTCTAGTACTGATTGAGGCACTTGTGAGCCACCTGGACCATCAAAAAACGTCACGGGCTTGTCGTTGTGGTATTGAGCCAACGCCGGAAATTGCTCTCTGATCTGATTAAGATTGAAGTTCATTACGCTTATCCGTAGCCGTGAGTACAAATACATCCATATGGCCCGCTTCGTCATCAATAACAGAGCGGATTGGGCACGCGTTATGCCACAGCTTGCTATCAGCCAAGATTGCGACCTCTCCGGTTTCTAGCACTTTACGGAAAAATGGGGCTTGGTTATGGCTGCTGTACAGCATGATGTCGCCACCGATGATGTTATGGCGTCCCACACCAACCATTGCAATGTGATCAAAACCGTCTTGGTGCACACCTTCAGGTGCTACTTGGGTTTCTTCTTCCAGTGCCCTGATACGGATTTGGTGAATTTCTATTTCTTGACCGTTTGGCAGATGATTCGCATTGACAAACAATTCACACATTTCTCGAAATCCATCGCTGGTAAGAATATCCTTCTCAATTGGCTCGAATTGTCTTACAACATCACCTTGAAATCGGTTGATATCAGAGGATTGAACAAAGCTATTTTTATTTAAGTCGATGACTTTGCCGTTATCAAAACCAACCACAGAATAACGTCGTAGTCGATACTGACCATCTGCATGTTCGGTACGAGGCAGTTCTTCAAACGATGGGGAAAGCTGCTCAATTGCTGCCATGCTGAGCTGTGTTAAATGTAGAGTATTCTCACGTGAATGTAACATCATTTGCTCCTTTAATGAGGCACATTAATTAACATTTAATTTACACACTAGGTTACGCAAATATTCTGCAATTACCAGCTTTTAACGTTGATAGCTTCAACAAAACGACGAAAACAACATAACAAACCAAACCAAACCACAAAAACAGAGCCATGTTTCAGTTTTACGCTTTGACAATATTTGAAACTAGACTTCTCTACTACGAATAGAATTTTATGCTAGAAGTCAACGTTCTCAATCAATATTTAGTGGGTTCTAATCTATAACCAATTATTCGATCACAATCGTTGTTTATGCTTTTAAAGCACTAAGAATTTCCATACAATCGAGGGAAATGTTACGCCCTTTTTGGAGCCATAATGAGCGACGTAAAACACTGTAAATTATTAATTCTTGGTTCTGGTCCTGCAGGATACACAGCTGCCGTCTACGCAGCGCGTGCAAACTTAAACCCTGTGCTTGTGACGGGAATGCAACAAGGTGGTCAGCTAACCACCACAACTGAAGTTGAAAACTGGCCAGGCGATGCTGAGGGACTGACAGGACCAGCATTGATGGATCGCATGAAAGAACACGCCGAGCGTTTTGAAACTGAAATCGTATTTGATCACATCAATGAAGTAGATCTATCACAACGCCCATTTCGTTTAAAAGGCGACTCAGGTGAGTACACTTGTAATGCCTTAATCATATCTACCGGCGCATCAGCAAAATACCTTGGCCTTGAGTCTGAAGAAGCATTTAAAGGTCGCGGCGTTTCTGCTTGTGCAACCTGTGACGGTTTCTTCTACCGTAATCAGAAAGTTGCAGTTGTGGGCGGTGGTAACACGGCTGTTGAAGAAGCGCTATACCTATCTAACATTGCGTCAGAAGTTCACCTGATCCACCGCCGCGATTCATTCCGCGCAGAGAAGATCCTTGTGAAACGTCTGATGGATAAAGTTGAAAGCGGTAATATCGTTCTTCATACCGATCGCACTCTCGATGAAGTACTGGGTGACGATATGGGCGTAACGGGCGTCCGCATTAAAGACGTGAACAGCGGTGCGACAGAAGATATCGATGTAATGGGTGCATTCATCGCAATTGGCCACCAGCCAAACACACAAATCTTTGAAGGCCAAGTAGACATGAAAGATGGCTACATCATCGTTCAATCAGGTCTTGAAGGCAACGCAACACAAACTAGTATCGAAGGTGTATTTGCAGCTGGCGACGTAATGGACCACAACTACCGTCAAGCGATCACCTCTGCAGGTACAGGTTGTATGGCTGCATTAGATGCTGAACGTTTCTTAGACTCACTTGGTGACAAATAACTTTTCACATTTGTGTCATATCCTTAAAGCCCAGCGGTATTCCCGCTGGGTTTTCTTTTGTATACTACCGCCTCATTAAAACAATTATCATTAAGCCTTCACGATGGATAAGAAAAAGCAAAGCAGCTTGAATAAGTGGCTGAAGCAACAAAGTAAGTTAGCCAAGCGCTGGCTTATGATTGCGATAGGCCTAGGCGTACTTTCAAGCGTGTTTTTATTGGCTCAAGCAGCCCTGCTCGCCTCCATTCTGCACCAGTTAATCATTGACCAAGTCGACAAAGCCGACCTCATTTGGCATTTTGTTGGGCTCGGTGGCACGGTTATCGGTCGAGCTGCTTGTACCTGGGGTCGAGAGCTTGCCGGTTACCGTTGCGGGGAGCAAATTCGAGTTTATATTCGCCAACTCATTTTAGATAAAGTTCATAAACTTGGGCCAGCTTACATCAAAGGCAAACCTGCTGGCAGTTGGGCAACGCTCATCTTAGAGCAGGTAGAAGATATGCAAGATTTCTTCTCACGCTACTTGCCTCAAATGTCATTATCGGTACTAGTGCCTTTCATCATTTTGGTTGTCGTATTCCCAGTAAACTGGGCAGCAGGCTTGATCTTCCTGGTCACTGCACCACTAGTGCCTATTTTCATGGCACTGGTTGGGATGAAAGCCGCAGAAGCAAACCGTAAAAACTTTAAAGCGATGCAGCGTTTGTCGGGTCACTTTTATGACCGCTTGCAAGCAATGACGACCATTCGCTTATTCGATAGAACAAAATCTGAAACTGAAACTCTTAAGGGTGCTTCAGAAGTCTTTCGTACTCGTACCATGGACGTTCTGAAAATCGCGTTTCTGTCTTCTGCGGTGTTAGAGTTTTTCACTTCTATTTCTATCGCAATTACCGCTGTCTACTTTGGCTTTAGTTATATCGGGGAGCTGGACTTCGGCTACTACGGCACGGGTGTTACGCTCTTTGCTGGTTTGTTCATTCTGATTCTTGCGCCAGAGTTTTATCAGCCATTACGTGATTTGGGCACGTTCTATCATGCGAAACAGCAAGCGGTTGGCGCAGCAGAAAGCATTGTCGAATTTCTGGATTTGGAAGTCGATCAAATCAAAGATGGTACCCAAGCGTTAGATAAAAACAGCCCTATCCATATTGAAGCGGACCAGTTAACCATTTTTAGTCCGGAAGGTAAGCAGCTCGCAGGTCCCCTATCCTTCTCTCTTGAAGCCAACAAAAGTACGGCTTTAGTTGGACCAAGTGGCGCAGGTAAAACAAGCTTGGTAAACACCATCCTCGGTTTCATGCCTTATCAAGGTAGCTTGAAGATTAATGGTTGTGAATTGTCGCAACTGGATCTAGCCACATGGCGAGAGGCAGTAAGCTGGATTGGTCAAAACCCGATGCTATTACACGGTAGCATTCGAGATAACATCACACTAGGTAAGCACAATATTCAGGATGCAGACGTACATTGTGTGTTGAATGACTCTCACGCTGCTGAATTTGTTGAAATGCATGGGTTGGATTATCCGATATCTGATCGTTCTGGTGGTTTATCTGTCGGCCAAGCGCAGCGTTTAGCACTGGCTCGCGCCATGCTACAAAATGGTCGTTTTTGGTTATTAGATGAACCAACCGCAAGCTTAGATGCTCGCAGTGAAAAACTCGTTATGGAAGGCATTAACAAGTATGCGCATGCCACAACGAATTTGATGATTACTCACCAACTTGCGCCTTTACAAAACGTATCGCAAATTCTTGTTATGCAGGACGGCCAGATTGTTCAACGTGGTGATTACGCCACACTGTCGACAGAATATGGCTTATTTAAAGACATGTTGGAAGCGAACCTCGCACAACGTGAAACAGACAAGGGGAACTTAGATGCGTGATTTACTCCCTTATCTAAAACTCTATAAGAAACACTGGTTTGGTCTTTCGCTAGGTATGCTACTGGCATTTCTGACCTTAGCGGCGTCTATTGGCTTATTAACGCTATCAGGTTGGTTTATTTCAGCCGCAGCGGTGGCAGGCTTGACGGTTGCTCGTGAGACCTTCAACTACATGTTACCAGGTGCCGGGGTACGCGGCACTGCAATGGCTCGAACCGCAGGTCGATGGGGAGAACGTGTCGTTAGCCACAATGCAACGTTCAAGCTGCTTACCGATCTACGTATCTTCTTCTTTAAGAAACTTGCACCACTGATTCCGGGTCGTGTTTCTACGATGCGTGATGCCGATCTGCTCAACCGCCTAGTAGCGGACGTAGACGCGATGGATCACGTTTACCTTCGACTTATCAGCCCTGTCGTGATTGGTGTTTTTGGCATATTGAGTTTAACGGCTGTCCTGGCTTTCTTTGATTGGCATCTCGCCCTACTGCTTGGCTCGATTCTTACCGTCATGTTGTTTGTATGGCCAGTACTGTTCTATAAACTGGGTAAAAACAATGGCGAGAAGCTCACTCATCATAAAGCGCAATTGCGAGTAGCGACACTGGACTGGCTTCAAGGCTACAGTGAACTGAGTATCTTTGGAGCAGAAGAACGTTATCGTAATCTCATTCTAGAGAAGCAGAAGCAGTTGCTGTCTAACCAATTTGTGAACGCGAATTTAACGGGCATGGCTTCAGGCCTGCTTATGCTGGTGAACGGCCTTACACTGGTTGTGATGCTTTGGTTTTCTGCAGACGGCGTAGGTGGTCGTGCTCCTGATCCTTGGATTGCGCTGTTTGCGTTTGCAACCATGGCGAGCTTTGAGATTCTGATGCCTATCGCGGGCGCATTCCAGTATCTTGGTCAAACGTTGACCTCTGCTCGTCGTTTAAATGAAGTAATTTTGGCTGAACCTGACGTTGTCTTCCCTGAGCAGTCGAAACATAAAGACACAACGTTAGACATTGAATTCGACAACATAGATTTTACTTACCCTGACGGTCAGCAAAAGGTACTGAAAGACTTGTCACTCTCACTACCGTTGGGCACTAAAACTGCAATTGTAGGTCAAACAGGTTCAGGTAAATCAACACTGATTCAGCTTCTTTGCCGCTACTGGGATGTTAACCAAGGTGAAGTTCGAATCGGTGGTACAAAACTGCAAGATTGGAGCGAGTCGGACCTGCGAGCAGCAATGACTGTGGTCAGTCAACGCGTAGATGTACTAAACGGGACACTACGTGACAACTTACTCATGGCCGCGCCGGATGCAAGTGATGAGCAACTGTCTACTATTTTACAAAAAGTCGAGCTTGGCGGACTTCTTGAAGAGCCGGGTTTAGACGCTTGGTTAGGCGACGGCGGTCGTCAGTTATCTGGTGGTGAGAAACGTCGAATCGGTATTGCTCGAGCATTGCTACGTGATGCCCCAATCCTACTCTTAGATGAACCGACTGAAGGCCTCGATAAGCGTACGGAACAAAAAGTGATGGCGCTTTTCAATGAACACTTTGCTAATAAGACAGTAGTATTCATTACACACCGACTGATAGAGTTAGAAAGTATGGATAGCATCTGTTTGATGGAACAAGGTGAGATCATCGAACAAGGCGACCATCCAACGCTACTCGCTCAAAAAGGTCGTTACTACCAGCTATTACAATCTCTATAATTCGATTTTCAGTGACGAGAAGGGCTCATCAAACGATGAGCCCTTTTGTTATTCCTGTATTATTAGTTACCTAATTAAGCACGTATACAGTGCTGATTTACCGACCAGATTTTTTGAGATAAGCCGCCATTTCATCTTCCGGAACCATGCCCCCACCTGTTGCCCAAACAAGATGTGTTGCGTTTTTGAGTTTTTCTTCGTCAAATTTCATTCGAGACTGATAAGCATGGTTATTCGAGACGTGCACTGCCCCAATCATACCGGCTAATGCAGAAGGCTCTAGATTAATACCTTCCAGTTCACTTAACTCACCCAAGTGGTGATACATACGAGCGTCATCAATGGTGTAAAAACCATCAAGTAGCCTTTCCATCGCTCTTCCGACAAATCCCGAGGCACGACCTACTGCCAAACCATCAGCGGCGGTGATGTTATCGATACCCAAATCTTGTACCGAAATATCGTCATGCAAGCCTGTATGTACGCCCAACAGCATGCACGGTGAGTGCGTTGGCTCTGCGAAAATACAGTGGACATGCTCGCCAAATGCTACCTTCAAGCCAAATGCCACCCCACCAGGTCCACCGCCAACACCACAAGGAAGATAAACAAACAATGGATGATGCTCATCAACAACGATTCCCAAGTCATCAAACTGCTGCTTAAGACGCTCACCCGCAACAGAGTAACCTAGAAACAGCGTCCGTGAGTTTTCATCATCGATAAAGAAACAGTTGGGATCTTTTTCTGCCTCTTTACGACCTTGCTCGACAGCAATACCATAATCTTCTTGGTGCTCTACGACATTAACACCATGTGACCGGAGCTTATTTTTCTTCCATTCCCGCGCATCCGCAGACATGTGGACTGAAACTGAAAAACCCAGCTTCGCACTCATGATGCCGATGGACATACCAAGATTGCCGGTTGAGCCAACCGCAATACTGTACTGCTTAAAAAACTGCCGAAACTCATTGCTGAACAATTTGCTGTAATCATCGCTTTCACAGAGCAAGCCGGCATCAAACGCCAACTTTTCTGCATGAGTGAGCACTTCATAAATACCACCTCTCGCTTTGATCGAACCAGAAATTGGCAAATGACTGTCTTTTTTGAGCATTAAATGGCCCAATATTGGCGTGCCGTATTGCTGCTCCAAACGCACTTTCATATTGGGAATATCCACCACTGCGGACTCAATAACGCCACGCGACGTTTCCGTTTCGGGAAACGCTTTCATCAAATAAGGCGCAAATCGTGTTAGCCGTTCACTCGCCGCTTGAATATCTTTTTCATCTAACCCGACATGAGGTAAGCCTTCCTCCAAGGAAGTGATATGGGGGTTAAACCAACAAACCTCTTCAAGATCAATAAGTGCTGCCAAGAGTGGGAACTGCTTAGTCAGCGCTTCAATATTTGCCTTGGTCATTTTACCTTCCTGGAATGATGTGAGTTGAGATAAACAAAAGCGCCGCAATAGCGACGCTTTGGAGAATAACTATCAGTTTGAGCTTACGCGTAGTTTTTCTCAAACTCTTGCATGAAGTCTACTAACGCTTGAACACCTTCTAGCGGCATTGCGTTATAAATGGATGCTCGCATACCACCAACTGCTCGGTGACCTTTTAGCGCTTTCAGCCCTTTAGAGTCTGCTAGCTCAAGGAAGGTTGCATCCAGTTCAGGCTTAGCAAGTTGAAATGGCACGTTCATCAAAGAACGGTTTGCTGAGTGCACGCCATTACGGTAGAAATCAGACTGATCGATGTAATCATACAGTAGCGCGGCTTTAGCGCGGTTAACTTGCTCAATCGCTTTTACTCCGCCCTGTGCCTTCAGCCATTTGAAAACAAGACCAGACAGGTACCATGCAAAGGTTGGTGGCGTGTTGAACATTGATTCTTTTTCTGCCAAAACAGTGTAATCCAAGATACTTGGTAGAACCTGCTTCGCCATACCTAATAAATCATCGCGCACGATAGCAATAGCAATGCCGGAAGGACCAATATTTTTCTGAGCGCCCGCGTAAATCACACCGTATTTAGACACATCGATTTCACGAGAAAGAATTGTCGAAGACATGTCAGCAACAATCGGTTTGTCGGTGATAGGAAGATCGTTAATCTCAATACCATCAATGGTCTCATTTGGACAGAAGTGAACGTAAGCCGCTTCTGGAGCAATTTTCCATTCACTTGCAGGTAGAACCGCGACTTTCCCGTTGATTTCTGTTTTTGCATCAAACACGTCTGGTTCGCAGTATTTTTTCGCTTCAGCTACCGCGCTTTCAGCCCAATAACCACCATCGATGTAAGTTGCCGTATCGGCATCACCAAGTAAGTTTAGAGGAACAGCAGCAAACTGAGCACGAGCACCACCTTGGCAGAACAGCACTTTATAGTTGTCCGGAATATTCAGAAGGTCACGTAAATCCTGCTCGGCTTCTTCTGCAACTTTGATGAACTCTTTGCTTCGGTGGCTGATTTCCATGACCGAAGTGCCAAGACCTTGCCAATCGATTAGTTCCTGTTGTGCTTGCTGCATAACTGCTTTAGGCAGACCTGCTGGCCCTGCACTGAAGTTAAATACGTTGTCCGTATTTTGTTCCATGATGCTCATTGCTCCTGCTATGTAAATATTACGAAATTAATATCACGTTTTCGCAGTGATAAAAACAAGAAAAGAGGTCTTACGACCTCTTTTTAAAGACTAAGCGTTGAATTGGAACAAATTCGCAACAACACGAATTACTGTTGTTGCATCAAAGCAGGCATAAGTAGAGCCACCAATGGGAACTCATGCCCATTTTCGAACTTCAATTTGCCTTCACCAATTTCTGCTTTTAATTGATAACCGCCCTCTACTTTTTCGATCAACTCCATTATAAGGAGCTCATCAATCCCTTCTTGAATAAATGGGTAATGCGTTACTAATTCATCAGAGAAGTAAGTGCTAAGTTCACCAGTAGTGGCCGTCACCAACTTCATTGGATCTTGAGTAATATGCTCAGTACCTTCAGGGATGGATAGTTGCCACTCGTTGTGGAACTTGCCGTCACCGAACGCGAGTGAAAGCTCGTTCACGGATAAATCAAAACCTTTGCTAAACAGCGTGTCAACATGCGGCAATAAGCTCGCAATTTCCTGCTCGTCTAACATTGGAGAGCTTTGATAGATAGACATAATTTGGTCAAATGACTGACTATCCACATCTGCAATTGAGAAATCCAACTTAAAGTTATCGACATCCGTACCATCAGTTAAACGCAGTTTCTTAGCATCTAGGTTCAGCTGACTGTTCAGCTTATCACTAGACTCATTCATCGTAGTGTTACCACGGTAGCTCGCATTTTCAATCAAAAAGACAGGCGTCAAGTTCGCATCAACCACATCCAGCTTCTCTAGAGAGAAAGACTGCTCGCCTAACCAGTAGCCTTTTGCTTGCTTTCCTTTACCTTGCCCTGTCAATGCATTCAGATGAAGCTCTTCACCGTTTTCAAAATCCACTTGAACAGAAGGAACGGAAACTTGGTAATTGAGATCACCCAATACCGTCACATCACCTGTTACTTTTGCAGGGCTTGTAGAAACAGAAACACCTTGCACTTCGTTACGATAATGCCAACTGTCTAGGTCGAGGATAAATGCTGTATTGCCATTTAGTTGAGTCTGGCTATGCATCGTGAGAGGCAAAAAGTCATTGTCCACCAATTTTGAATCTGCTGTTAGGCTTGTTAGACCGTGGCTAACATCACTGGTTACGTCAAACGTCGTTGGCATACCATCACGCTCTAACTGCGTTTTAAGCTCAGGATCAACAACTGAATAACGAGTCAGCACGACTGAAGACAAATAGCCACGCTGATACTCGACCACTTCGCCTTTAATCATTTCATCATTCATATTGGTAATACCATCTTCAATGATGGACTGACCAATTTGTCCGACAGCCAATGGCCAACACAGTGCTAATGAGATAGCACCACCAATGGCGCCGATTTTTTTAAGATTTTGCATAACGTCACTTATTAGATATTTTCGGTCAGTCTACCCCAAACCACCTGCGGAGAAAACATTGAGACAAATCAGACTATTGATGCTTATTCTAGTCCATTAATCAGGAATCATACTTGGCTCCCACTCATCATGTCCTTTTATTGTTAAAGTTTGCGTGGCGAAGTTTTAACCGGAGCTAAAACATCTGTGAATCGTTATGCTGTGTTGTGTCTCGACAACAACCCAATCAGTGCTGAACAGTTTCGATTGGAGCTGTCTGCCTTCTCAAGTAAGTTTGATATTTTTTCTGTCGAATCGATAGAAGAGGCTCAAAGCGCTTTAGAGTATCTAGAAGAAAGAGAACAGACTGTTGCTTTAGTTATAGCGAGCCATCACGCTCATTTTAACGGCGTGGATTTTCTTATTGGTTTAGACCGGATGCCACATACCGAGCAAGCAAGAAAAATTCTTATTAGCTGCTCGTCTGATATAGAGGCAATTCTCACTGCCGTTAATGAGGGCAGGCTCGACCACTGCCTCACTAAACCTTTGCCAGATCACGTCTTATTTAACACAGTGCAAAAAGAGCTGACCCAATTTATCTTGCGAAATGGCAAAGAAGACCTGCTAAGTTACAGTCAGATATTGGATCATCACAGCTTGTTGCGAGCGCACATCAATAACCAGATGAGCCATTATCAAGCCGGATTCTTACACGACTACCACTCGATGTCTGATACCGAGTTAGCCGAGCAAGTGATCTCCGCTCTCCAGCAATTTTTCAAAGATAATGACGAAACAAGAGCGTGCCGTACATACTCACCTGAACACTTATTAACCGTGGAAGGCGAGCCAAATAGCTTTTTGTGGTTTATCACCGAAGGTGAAGTGGCTCTGTACAAGCGCGATGAACAAGGCATGCAGCGAGAGGTTGTACGCCATAACAAAGGGAATATTGTCGGAGGCATGTCGTTTGTTACTGGGGAATGTTCTTTCTCGACAGCTCTAACACTAACCAAAACAGAAGTTATCAAACTCGATCGCAACGTATTCAATAAAGTGATGCAAAGCGACTCAAACTTACTGCCTCTTTTTACAAACTTGCTCTTACGCCACTTCAACCGCCGATTGCAAAGAAGCATCAACACCAAACTGCAACTTCAAAAAACGCTCGAATCTTTAGAATCAGCCCACCAGCAGCTCATTGAAAGAGAAAAAATGGCGATGCTTGGTCAATTGGTTGCGGGAGTAGCCCACGAACTAAACAATCCAGTAGCCGCGATATTAAGGGGCGTAGAGAATTTAACGCATACACTAGAACGATTACTTAACGATGCGCCCAGTTCCGATATACAAACCAAAGGCATTGAATTACTGAACAAAGCGCAAACCTCAAAACCCGCTTCAACCGCCGAGCTCAGATCACGCGTAAAAGCGCTTAGCCATACTCTTCCAGACCGAGCGTTGGCAAAGAAAGTGGTGAGCCTTGGTTTAGAATCCGATCACGAGCTACTTACCCAACTAACGAGAAAGCAGCAAGCGTCTTATCATGCCCTCAATACACTAGAGCAATACCACAAAGCAGGTTCCACACTTCGCTCAATTAATGTCTGTGCAGCACGAATTGCTGATATGGTAAAAAGCCTGAAAGGATATGCTCGGTCAGATGATGAAACCCTGTACTATGCTGATATTCATGAAGGTATTGAAGACACCTTGGTGATTTTCGAGAACAAATTAAAAATGCACCAAGTTTCAACCGACTATGCAAACTTGCCTTCCATCCTTTGTCAACCGATCGCACTCCAACAGGTGTGGACGAATTTGGTCTCTAACGCCATTGACGCATTTCCAGAAAAAGGGGTGTTAAACATACAAACACGCCTTGTAGAAAAAGAGCACACACATTATGCCGTTATCTCATTTGAAGATAATGGATGTGGCATTCCTGAGTCGCAAAGAGACGCCATTTTCGAGCTAAACTTCACCAC
The DNA here is from genome assembly GCF_033337445.1 of Vibrio sp. YT-15. Lineage (NCBI taxonomy): Bacteria > Pseudomonadati > Pseudomonadota > Gammaproteobacteria > Vibrionales > Vibrionaceae > Vibrio > Vibrio sp. YT-15. The sequence goes on along the minus strand of NZ_JAWOQR010000003.1, from coordinate 296,061 downwards.
AAAAAAAGAAGGTAACTTTGGCTTAGGCATCGGGCTGTCCATCTGCCAGCAAATCGTAACAGCACACAGAGGGTGGATTGACGTCGAATCAGAGATCGGCCAGTTCACACGAATGACCGTCTGGTTACCAGTCATCGAAGAAGGAGATGAAACATGACCAAGTATCTAATTTTATGTGTCGATGACGAACGAGAAGTCTTGGATAGCGTGCTCCAAGATCTTGCTCCCTTCGAGGAGAACTTTGTCGTCGAAGGAGCGGAATCGGTGACTGAAGCTCGGCAAGTGATTGAGGAGATGGCGGAAGAAGAAGTTCAGCTTGCGCTCATTTTATGTGACCACATTATGCCGGAACAAACTGGGATCAGCTTCTTAATCGAACTCAGTCAAAATGGTGACACAAAAGCAGCGCGCAAAGTTTTACTCACAGGACAAGCTGGTTTGGAAGACACCGTAGAAGCCGTAAATAACGCGAGTCTCGATTATTACATTGCCAAACCTTGGAAAGGTGAAGCATTGAGAAAAGCAATCGTGTCTCAGCTTACCGCGTTTGTTATTGAGAATGATGATAACCTGCTATCCTGGACTCAAATCCTTGATTCTGAGGCAATCCTCAACGCCATGGCAGATAGAAGAGCAAGCTTTGGCGAGTAATAAGGTGTTTAATTCTAACTTGAACTCAACGATGGTCATTGAACCACCTTACCTCGCATAGTAGAACGAGGTTAGAAAAACATCGTTACTTGTCCGAGTGAAATTCTCGGACACTACGTATATGGCGTAGTTTTTGCTTAAACCAAGGAACTATTAAGTTAATTGACAAAACATCGACACATTTTTGTTGGTCGTGGACCTTCCTTTTTATTATGATGTCGGACAAATCAGATTACGGTTCAAGTGGTTGCTTGAATCCATGGAAATAATGAACAAGGTTTATCGTTAGTTATGCGTAAAACACTATTAGCCGCTGCCTTACTAGTGGCATCAAGCCATGCCCTAGCTGCAAACGATCGCAATGCGCCAGCAACTATGAGCAACTTTAGCTACGACTATTTCGAAGCACGTATTGGCGCAAGTCCTGTGACATTTGGTGCTGGATTCAGCAAATCAATTCACCCGAACGCGCATGTTATTGCTCGTATTGACTCTGAGTTTGAAAGTGATTTTGACTCAGCTGCAGGCTTTGGCTTCCATTCTCCGCTAAACAACTGGGCAGATCTTACTGGTGAAATGCTAATGCGCGTTGTGCAACCTTCGAATGAGAGCAGCACAGATGTTGGTATGGAGCTTAACTTAGGTGTTCGCCAATGGTTGGGCCCTCAATTAGAAGTAGGCGGCAAAGTCGGCTACGTTTCTATCGATAACGATGACGATTGGACTGGCTCTGCCTACGCTCGATTCCACTCAACAGAGCTTTTCTCTTTGGGTGCTGAAGCACGTATCAACGATTTTTACGGTGATCAGGTAATGTTCACTACGCGTTTTAAGTTTTAAGATTTGTGCTGTAAGAAAAGAGCAAATTAAAAAAACAAAAACCGAGGTCTCTGCCTCGGTTTTTTGTCTAATTTAATGACTAACTCAATGAAGTGGTAAAAAACTTCAACGTCCTTTTTCCGCTTTTCACACTTGCCTTTACGACCCGCTAACTCCATCGAAACGAGTCAATCATTGTGCGATCAGCTTCGCTTAGTCACACAGTGCCAATAACTGTTTTTTACGCGGCTCTTGGATCAGTTTCCAATGTACGCCATCAGTTGCACCAGCAAATTTCCACAGTAGCTTTACATCAACATCATTACCGTAAGCCGTTTTAACTTTGTTGAAGACTTTTACAGGTCCAAGTTCTAAAAAGGTTTCTACGTCATCAACACCGGCTTTCTTGACCATACGTTCAAGGGTTAGTTGCATGTTGGGTAAGTCTCTTAAGCGTCTACTGGCAGAGGACTTTTGATATTTCCGTTCCTTAATTGAGTATTCAATTGATTTCTGTACCAGTTCATCAAGCCCTACATATCCGGATTCGAATAAATCGGTTACATCATAATAATTTACGGTTGCCGTCGTCTGTTTTTTGACGTGCTTATACTTCTCACAGCTCAGTTGAGTAAACACTTCATCTAGCCCATTACCACCACGTAAGTAGCAGCAATCATTGCTGACAAGCGCAAACATAGCATCATCGGTGAATAAACCAATACCACCGAACATAGAACGTTTTTGGTACTCACTGAAGGTGCGTACATATTTAAAAAAAGCTTGGTCTGTCATGTCCATTGACCTCTTTAATCTGAATAAATTACCCCGATTAGCGATGTCACCAGATAAACAGCAGCTTATAGCGAATTATAAATGTCGATTTGTTGGCGATATTTTTGTGAGTTGTGCTCACCAACTTGCTTAATCATACTTAACGTTGAAAAATAAGTTAGGACATAGGTCACATATAAAAAAGTATAAATTCTGCATACGTGATTAGTTTCACACTTATTGTTCGTGTGGTGATATTTTTTTGACGCATAGCATGCCTAAAACGCGCCATCATTATGATCTCGCTGGCAATTACGGGCACATAATACGCATTTAATTGATAAAGAATACGCTGTAAGGGTACACTGTACGAAAGATCTCAAGTACAGCGTCACAATGGAACATTTATCATTTTTTTGGCTGCCAAATAATAAAGATAAGCTTATAAACGCACTGGAATCCGAGTTTGCTCAGCTGGTAGAACAGTCCATCTCCACGGGTAAGATTTCGTTACCTCCTATTCCTGATGTCGTGCTTAAAATTCAGCAGTTATGTGTCGAAGAACACACCACGATTGCCGATGTTGCTAACTGTTTATTGGAAGATCCCGGATTAGCAGCGGTCGTTTTACGAGTCGCTAACTCTGTGATTTTCAATCGCAGAAATATCACCTGCAACGACTTAACTACCGCGGTATCTCGTCTCGGAATACTTCGTGTACGTGATATTGTTACCGCACAAGCGATTGAGCAACTTAAACACTCAGTTAATCTCACTAAAGAATGCAATGCTATCTTGGTGAAGAGTGCCGCGATATCGCGTGAGCTCGGTGCCGTCATGGTGATGTTGGTTCAATCGTTTCGTAGCCACGAGCCAGGCACTTATGGCCATCTAGAGCAAGAAAAGGCGTTATTGGTCGGTCTATTAGCCGATATTGGGTTATTTTGCCTAATTAATGAGTACCACTTGTACTTAGATAGGGGCAATTACTTAGACCCAGATATTGCATTGCAGATCTTCCAAACACGTTGTTCTGCCACAAGTAAACTGGTACTTGAGCGTTGGGGGTTTGACAACGACTTCAGAGAAGTATCCTCAAACGAAAAATACGAATTAACGCGACCAGAAGTGAGTTATCTCGACATCGCTAGAATTGCGCATCATTTATTGATGTTCCGCAATCACGATGAACGCATTGACGAACATGAAGTTGAATTCAACTTAACTGGTGCAGAAGTCTTGTATGAACTTAGTAACATGAGTGATACTGACTTCAATGATCAAATCCGAGCTGTACTCAATGCTAGCGGTTTGTAATTTATCGCTTTCTGATAATACCTTATCCGTGATAAAACGATTCGCTCAAGGCTGAGCTGTGTGTGGTGAAATGTCTTTAATTTCAACCGATAGATAATTTGATTTATGCGTGTTGATGTTATCTCAAAAAGGAATCATTGAGCTTTATGTTTTCAGGGATGCTATTTATTTTCGCTCCGCTTGTGGTGGGGTATCTAATTCCTATATCTCGATCTTCGTTATTGGAGAAGATCAATCAGTCAACGTCCTACCTTATTTACGTCATTTTGTCGTTGATGGGTCTTAGTTTGGCGGCGCTCGATAATTTAAGCAGCAACTTACAAAGTATTCTCCTCTATGCGAGTACGTTTTTTTTGTGTCTAAGTGCCTGCAACCTGTTGGCTCTGCCTATTATTGATAAAATTATTCCACTCCAGACCAATCAGAATCAAAAGAAGCTACCGTTATCTTCGATGGCTTTAGAGTCAGTTAAGCTTATCGTGGTCGTTGGCGGAGGGTTAGTGGTTGGCCTGCTGTTACCCATTGATTTGAGTTGGGTAGATACAGCAAGCGAATGGATACTCTTTCTACTTCTATTTTTTATTGGTATTCAGCTGCGCAATAGTGGGCTTACTCTGCGTCAAATCCTATTAAATAAACAAGGAATGGCCATTGCAGCCGTGGTCATCGCAACGTGTATGCTTGGTGGCGTTCTTGCAGCGGTGCTTTTGGATCTTCCTCTTTATCAAGCACTCGCAATGGCTTCAGGTTTTGGCTGGTATTCACTCGCAGGTATTTTAATGGGTGACGCTTTTGGTCCGGTATTTGGTGGCGCGTCGTTCTTGATTGAATTAATGAGAGAGCTAGTCGCACTGGTTGCCATTCCTCTCTTTATTCGTAGCTATCCGTGCACCGCAATTGGTTACGCCGGTGCAACAGCAATGGACTTCACCCTACCCGTTATTCAAACCACCGGTGGTGTGCGTTGTGTTCCTGTTGCTATCGTAAGCGGCTTTATTTTGAGTTTATTGGTACCAGTTATGATGCTTTTCTTTGTATCACTTGCTAGCTAGATCTCAGGTTTTCGCTTTAACATCCATTACAATACGGCAAAAATTTAAATACCCAGTTAACGTCAAAGTGGTCAATATTTTTTGGCAAGACCCCTCTTTCTTTTCGTCATTCAGCCCAACGATTTGTCACGACCAAATAGAAAGAAGGGAGAAACATCAACTGATGTGCATTGCGTTAATAAAGGGATAACAACCAGAAGGAAGAAGAATGAAACGCTTTGTCGTTGCAGCGCTCCTCGCTACAAGCTCAACTTTTACGCTTGCCGCAGATCAACAATGTCTTGCTAGCAAATACGATGGCTACGTCGATGCCTCACTACAGTGGTATCAAGATCTTGTTGATTTGACGGTTACCCAATATCCAGATCTGAAAGAAGTTAGTCAATGGTTCTTGGATGGACGTAAACATCACTTTGAATTAAACCGCGAAGCGGTTCACTACTTTCTAGAGAACGACCCTAGCCGCGTTGCGACGGAACAGCCAATCGAAGCATGGTTAAAACTAGAGCAACATGACGTTAAGCAGTTAGCGACCCGAAGCGATAAGTTAGGTGAAGTTGCAAAACAGACATTTAGCGACCGTCAATCAACTAACCACCCAAAAAACTACGAGCTTCGTTCAGCATTCGCTGATCTGCTTAGTCATCCCCAACAAATTGATACCGCACTTAATAAGTACAATCAGTCAATAGAAAAGATTGAAAAGCAGAAATGTGACTAAGATTGCTCGCATTAGTCGTTGATTAGCATTCGATAACATCAGAGTGTTTTAACGTTCTCAATCTAGAATTTTTTAATGTGAATATCGTAACCTTCACCTAAAATTTTCATTTCTACAACTTGGGTTTCAACAATTAAAACGGGACTTTGCGCCCGTTTTAGTTTAGATTGTGCCGCTCGCATTACCAAAATAACTACAAAGATTCTTTGCTATGGTTAAGGAACAAAAAACCGCTGATGTTAGCTTTGAGAGCTTGCTAAAGATCTTCACTGTCCCAGAAGGTCCGGACTCAACGTTAACTAAAATTGACGAGAGCCTCTCGCGAAATCTAAATCAATTTCTTCGTGAACACATCGTGGCAGAAGAAAAGCCTTTACGCGAAATCGAAAAAGACTTTTCTTCTGCTCAGATTCCTGAGCAGCCAGAGTTCGTGTCAGATCATACAGAGCACTTACTCGACACTTTGGTGTCGCACTCAGTTCACACATCTTCACCAAGCTTCATTGGTCATATGACATCGGCACTGCCTTATTTCTTGATGCCACTGTCAAAGATCATGATCGCCTTAAACCAAAACCTGGTAAAAATAGAGACTTCCAAAGCCTTTACGCCACTTGAGCGTCAAGTTTTGGGTATGCTGCATCGCTTGATATATGGTCAGAATGATACGTTTTACAATCAGTGGATGCACAGTGCAAATCACTCATTAGGCGCATTTTGTTCCGGCGGCACCATTGCCAATATCACTGCGCTTTGGGTAGCACGTAACAAAGCGTTAAGAGCCAATGGCTCATTTAAAGGCGTGGAAAAGGAAGGCCTTTTTAAAGCCATGAAGCACTATGGCTATGATGGCTTAGCGGTGCTAGTGTCTGAGCGTGGTCACTACTCCCTTAAGAAAGCAGCCGATGTATTAGGGCTAGGCCAAGAGGGCTTGGTTGCGGTTAAAACCGATGCCAACAACCGTATTATTATCGACGATCTTAAAGCGAAAATTGTTGAGCTCGAAAAACAAAACATCAAGCCTATTGCTGTTATTGGTGTGGCTGGCACAACAGAGACAGGTAATGTTGATCCATTGCCTGAAATCGCTGAAGTCTGCCAATCTCACGGCTGTCACTTCCATGTGGATGCCGCATGGGGTGGCGCAACACTTATGTCTAACCATCACCGTCATCTTCTTAAAGGTGTGGAAATGGCAGACTCAGTAACTATTGATGCACACAAGCAGCTCTATATCCCGATGGGCGCTGGTATGGTTCTGTTCAAAGACCCTGACGCAATGAAATCCATAGAGCATCACGCTCAATATATATTGCGCAAAGGTTCAAAAGACCTAGGCAGCCATACACTAGAAGGCTCACGTTCGGGCATGGCGATGTTGGTCTACGCCGCAATGCACATCATAAGTCGCCCAGGTTATGAGCTTCTGATTGACCAAAGCATTGAAAAAGCTCGCTACTTTGCGGATTTAATCAAACAGCAAGATGATTTCGAGTTAGTTTCTGAGCCAGAGCTTTGTCTACTCACATACCGTTATTTGCCGCCAGTCATCCGTGAAGCATTAGCACAAGCAGAAGGCTCACAAAAAGAACAACTGAATGAGCTGATCAATGAGTTAACACAGTTTATTCAAAAGCGTCAGCGCGAAACGGGCAAATCGTTCGTTTCACGTACAAGACTGAACCCAGACCAATGGCAACGCATGAATACGATAGTGTTTCGAGTGGTTTTGGCAAATCCACTGACCACAAAAGAAATTTTGAGCTCAGTGCTTGATGAACAACGCGAAATCGCCAAGCAAGCACCAAATTTGATGAAAAGAATTCAACAGCTGGTTGTTGATATTCAATCGTCTTAACAGCAAGATCGAGTTACATCAATTTGAAATTTTTTTTCGTTTTGATGTAACTCAAACATCATTATCGTGCGACTAGCGCAACAAAACTTCGTTTACACATCCAATTCTGTAGTTTTTACAACATTTTGTTTGAGGCCTGTCAAATTCTCACTAAATAGTACCCGTTATTGGTTTAGACTGATTGAAGATCAGGTTTATACTGATTCTATGGCGCTGGTTGTTTTCGTTAACGCCCCACTCTACTCCGGAATCTTCGTGTTTCCTTTCGTTAGCAGAGCCAGCGAGTTGTTCTCTATACCCTCGTGAACACTATGAATACATTAGAAAAAATTCAAAAAAACCTGGAGAATTTCAGTAAGTCAGAGCGCAAAGTTGCGGAAGTAATTATGGCGTCTCCACAAACTGCAATTCATTCAAGCATTGCAACGCTGGCTAAAATGGCCGACGTTAGTGAGCCCACTGTAAACCGCTTCTGTCGTCGTCTGGACACCAAGGGCTTTCCAGATTTTAAGCTTCACTTGGCACAGAGCCTAGCCAACGGCACCCCTTACGTTAACCGTAATGTGGAAGAAGACGATGGCCCAGACGCGTACACCCATAAGATTTTCGAATCGACGATGGCGTGTTTAGATGTCGCGAAAAATAGCCTAGATCCAATGCAAGTGAACCGTGCGGTCGATTTGCTAACGCAAGCGAAGCGCATTTCATTCTTTGGCCTTGGTGCATCATCTTCTGTTGCCCGAGACGCACAAAACAAGTTTATTCGCTTTAATATTCCAATTACTTGTTTTGAAGATATTGTTATGCAGCGCATGAGTTGTATCAACTGCAGTGATAATGATGTTGTGGTTCTTATTTCTCATACCGGTCGAACAAAGAGTCAGGTAGAAATAGCGAACCTTGCTCGTGAAAATGGCGCAACGGTTATTGCGATTACAGCGAAGGATTCTCCTCTAGAAAAGGCAAGCTCGCTGGCCATCACGCTCGATATTCCAGAAGATACCGACGTTTACATGCCAATGGCAAGCCGAGTTGTACAAATGACAGTGATTGATGTGCTAGCAACTGGCTTCACTCTTCGCCGTGGTACAGGTTTCCGTGAGAACCTAAAACGCGTAAAAGATGCGTTGAAAGACAGTCGCTATGACAAACTAAGCCAGTACTAAGCACTAAAGCTTAGTCAATACTTTATCTAGGGGAGCTCAAGGCTCCCCTTTTGTTTTAATGCTGCTAAGGGAGCAATCACCCTAAGTCGTTGACACTCGATAAGTCCGTTCTTGATTCCAGTACTTCAACAGAACTGACATGTTGTGCACTCTCAGCTGCGCACTCTCCGCTACAATCACAGACTTGCTGCAATATGTGTATCAAACGTTCCTGATTCAGGGGTAAAGGATTCCCTTTGATTGCCATTGATTTAAGCGCATCATTCGCCACTTGCTCAAAAGAGGTTTGGCATACTCCAAATTGAGCCAGTAGCGGTAACGCTAACTTATCTAGCACCATATTTACCCAAAGAATTCCATCGTGTTCGTTAGCATTTACTCGCTCAGTGACTAATTGGGCCAGCTTGCGATAACGACTTATCACATCATTCCTACCCGCGAGTTTAGCGGCGTTAATGTTCTCCTGCATCACGTGCGGAGCTAGGCGAGCCGTAATAACGCTATGGGGGGCGTCTAACTTGCCTCCTAACGCCGATGCTAACCCATGAGCGGCACCTAATTTGGCATTAGTAATCGCCATACCACCAAGCAATGCAGCGAACGATAAATCAGAGCGCGCCTTATGATTATCTTGCTTACAAGCGGCAATCACTGAACGGCTTAAACGGCGTAGCCCCTCTTCGCAGACCATATCAGTAAGAGGGTTTGGCTCACCACACACATATGCTTCCATTAAATGAGTGAACGCATCCATTGCGCCACGTCCAGATGTGTATTGGTCGGTCCCGTAAGTAAGTGTCGGGTCTACAATGGCAACGTCTGCGAGCATATCAGGGCTTCGAAGACTCACTTTCACTTTATCTTGTCCAGATTTCAGCACAGCATTTCTGGTCACTTCTGAACCGGTGCTTGCTGTCGTAGGAATTGCAATAAAATGAAGAGGCTTTGCTTTTAAAGGGACGCTTCTTCCTACCACTTCTACGTAATCGTAAACATTGCCTTGATTGGGAATAATGGCAGCTAAGGCTTTGCCCATATCGATGACGCTGCCACCACCTATCGCAACCACCATATCAGGTTGGAATTTTCTACCGAGCACTGCGGTCTCTTCTACCATCGTGATGTATGGTTCACCAACGATAGCTACGTGCTGGTAACGCATATTTTGAGCTTTAAGATATTGGACAATGGGGGCAGCTCGTTGGGTGTCCTGCCCAGTAACCAGCAAAACACTGTAGCCAAATTGGTTAATAACGGATAATGAAGATTGAAGTGCACCTTCACCAAATATAATCCTTGTTGCAGTCATAAACTGAAACATACACACCCTCCCAAAAGAATATACCCAAATAACCTCTCGCCCTCTGATTTAACACTTATGTTAGAGTTGAAGTTATTTGCGTATAGCCAAAATAGATTGCTATTTTTTTAAACAAAAAAAATTGACCAATTCCACCTTGCCATCATTAACCCTTTAGAATGTATGTTTTTTATGCGTCACTTCACATACTTCAGAGCCGTAAAATAAGAACACGCGTTTAGTTTTTATTCGATAGATTTCACCTATAGAACCAAGAGGTAATTGCCGCTTTATTTCCGTATCTGGATCGGGCATAGTTACTCCAACAAAAGAAAGCGCACTCAGCCGCTATGTTTTGTACGCTTTCAAAAAAGAATAGATTTAGGAGAAATAAGATTATGTTCGTTGTTATCTTTGGTCGCCCTGCATGTCCTTTCTGTGTTCGTGCAAAAGAGCACGCAGAAACGCTAAAAGCAAAACGTGATGACTTCAACTACCGTTACGTTGATATTCACGCTGAAGGTATTTCTAAAGCAGATCTTGAGAAAACAGTTGGTAAACCAGTTGAAACCGTTCCTCAGATCTTTATCGACCAAGAGCACATCGGTGGCTGCGACGAGTTCGAAGCATACGCGAAAGAGCACCTAGGTCTATTTGACGAGTAATAAAGACTGTTTTCAAAAAAGCCGCTTCATGCGGCTTTTTTATTATTTTTCAGCTGGTTATTACGTTAAGTCAACTAATGGTAAAACCTAAAAAAATTCACTTATCTTTTTGCTATATTTAGTTACAATTCACAGTTCTTAATCTTTTTTGGCACACACTCTACCGAGCCACACAGTGAACATAGACGTCGTATACCTTCTCGAGCAAAACCCTATCCTTCTAATCTTCGTCGTATTAGCCATTGGCCTTGCCATCGGAAAAATTCGATTTGGCAAATTACAATTAGGCAACTCTATTGGCGTTCTTATTACCTCTTTGGTAATGGGCCACCTTGGTTTCTCATTTAATGCAGAAGCTTTAACCATTGGCTTTATGCTGTTTATCTACTGCGTTGGCATTGAAGCTGGACCAAACTTTTTTGGTATATTCTTCAGAGATGGTAAGCATTATTTTATTTTAAGCATGACTGTTCTCGTGTCTGCGGTCAGCTTAACGTATGGCTTGAGTCACTATTTCGGCCTCGATTTTGGCTTATCCGCCGGTATGATGGCAGGCGCATTGACCGCAACGCCAGTACTGGTTGGTGCACAAGATGCTCTTAACTCTGGCCTTGCGACTATACCGCGGAATATGGAATTTTCTCTGGTATTAGAAAATCTATCCGTAGGCTACGCGATGGCTTATCTGGTCGGCTTAATTAGCATGATCATGTTTGCTAAATTGTTGCCAAAACTGCAAAAACAAAACCTTTCTGATTCCGCGCAGCAAATCGCACAAGAGCGTGGCCTTGGAAATTCAAGCCAGAGAAAAGTGTATTTACCCATTATTCGAGCTTACCGAGTGGGCCCAGAGCTAATTGACTGGACTGATGGTAAAAACTTACGAGAACTGGGTATTTATCGTCAAACTGGCTGTTACATTGAACGAATCCGCCGAAATGGTATTCTCGCCCACCCAGATGGTGATGCTATCTTGCAAGAGGGAGATGAAATTGCACTGGTTGGCTTCCCTGACAGCCATGCTCGCTTAGACCCTAGCTTCCGTAATGGTAAAGAAGTATTCGACCGTAACTTGCTTGATTTACGCATCGTTGAAGAAGAAATCGTCGTAAAAAGTGACGCAATCGCTGGTAAGCGTTTATCGGATTTGAATTTGTCTGAGTTTGGCTGTTTCTTAAACCGCGTAGTTCGCGCTCAGATTGAAATGCCTATGGACTTAGACATTGTGCTCGCTAAAGGGGACGTCCTTCAAGTGAGCGGCGAGAAAAGCCGAGTACATGGACTGGCGGAAAAAATCGGTTTCATCTCGATCCACAGTCAAATGGCCGATTTGCTCGCTTTTTGTAGCTTCTTTATTTTGGGTATTCTGTTTGGCCTCATCACAATGACGTTCGGTCAGGTGTCTTTCAGTTTGGGTAATGCGGTGGGTCTTCTGTTGTCCGGTATTACGCTTGGTTTCTTACGAGCAAATCACCCTACTTTCGGTTATGTCCCACAAGGGGCGCTGAATATGGTCAAAGATCTAGGGTTAATGTTCTTTATGGTCGGAATTGGTCTAAGTGCAGGTGGAAAGATGTTCGAGCACCTAACGCAAGTAGGACCAAAAGTCATTGGTTTGGCATTTATTGTCAGTGTTGTGCCTGTAGTTCTGGCTTACTTAGTTGGCGCACACGTACTCAAGATGAACCGTGCCCTGCTCTTCGGTGCCATTATTGGCGCCCGTACTTGCGCTCCGGCTATGGATGTCGTTAACGACTACGCTAAGTCCACCATCCCAGCCCTTGGTTATGCGGGTACCTATGCGATTGCGAATATTTTAATGACGCTAGCTGGTACGATTCTGATAATACTAAGTTAATACTCACTTTGACTATGAAATACAAAAAGGCGCTCAATGAGCGCCTTTTGTTTATTGGTTATCTAGTCTGTGATTCGATTAGATTTGAATGAAGTCTGCTTCAACTGCTGGATTCACATCCGCTTCGTAATCTACGCCTTCAACGCCGAAACCAAATAGTTTCAAGAACTCTTCTTTGTACTCAACGTAGTCAGTCAGCTCTTTTAGGTTCTCAGTCGTAATTTGAGGCCATAGCTCACGACAGTGCTGCTGAATGTCGTCACGAAGTTCCCAGTCATCCAGACGTAGGCGGTTCATCTCATCAACTTCTGCCGCGCTACCGTCTTCTTTGTATAGACGTTGGCTGAACATACGGTAGATTTGTTCCATACAACCTTCGTGTACACCTTCTTCGCGCATTTTCTTGAATACCATTGCGATGTACAGTGGCATAACAGGAATTGCAGAACTCGCCTGAGTTACAACAGATTTAAGTACCGCAACATTGGCACTACCACCTGTTGCTGCTAACTTGTCGTTTAGCGCTTTCGCTGCACGGTCTAGGTCCATTTTTGCTTTACCTAGTGCACCATCCCAATAAATTGGCCAAGTTAGCTCAGTACCAATGTAGCTATACGCGACGGTCTTACAACCTTCAGCAAGAACACCAGCATCAGACAACGCATTGATCCAAAGTTCCCAATCTTCACCGCCCATTACAGTGACAGTGTCTTTGATTTCTTCTTCTGTTGCAGGCTCAACGCTAGCTTCGATGATCACATCTTTGTTGGTATCAACAGCCGTTGATGTGTAAGTTTCACCGATAGGTTTAAGAGATGAACGAACTAATTCACCAGTTTCTGGCATTTTACGTACTGGAGATGCCAGTGAGTAAACCACCATATCGATTTGACCTAAGTCTTCTTTGATGAGCTCGATAGTTTTCTGTTTCGCTTCATTTGAGAAAGCGTCGCCGTTTAAGCTTTTTGCGTACAGACCTTCTTCACGCGCTAGCTTTTCAAAAGCAGCGGCATTGTAAAAACCTGCTGTACCTGGTTTCTTCTCAGTACCTTCTTTTTCGAAGAAAACACCGATAGTTGATGCACCGCCACCAAATGCCGCAGCGATACGAGAAGATAGACCGTAGCCACTTGATGCACCAACAACAAGAACACGCTTAGGTGCGTTTTTGATTGGACCTTGCGCTTTGGTGTACGCAATTTGTTCTTTTACGTTAGCTTCACAACCAACAGGGTGCGTTGTAGTACAGATAAATCCACGAATTCTAGGTTTGATGATCATATTCAACTTCCTTTAAAAAACCTTGTTAGGATAAAAGTTTCGTTGGGATTTCGCATCTAATTTCTGTAAAAATGCTCTTAAAAGGCAAGTGGTTGGAGCACTATCCCACCATCCACTCCCCAAGAATACAAAAAAGCACCTCATTGAAGTGCTTTTCTTAACATTAGTTGTCTATTATGCCGCCGGATTCAACTGCGACTTTTTTGGGCTATGAGTTCGCACTTCAGAAAAGTCATGACTAAAGTGGTCAACTTGAATCGCCTTGTAGCGCAATTTATCTGCAGCCATGATTTGATCAATTTCTTGCTCAGTTAACACGCCTGCTTCAAATGCTTGCTGCAAACGGTCATGCAGCAGACCTTTACGAGCCACTTTACCATCCTTCGCAGCCTTCATAAGTTTACGCTCCAAAGGTTTAATGTCGTACATTGCAAGGAATGCATTCTCCATTAAGCCTACGCTGTCATCCTCTGATTTTCCGATGTAGCACAGATGCGTGAGGCGATCACGTTGCGCGCCTGGTGTCATCATCGCTTCAGCCAAATTCACACACAGCTCATCACTTGGCTTATTGAAATGATTACCAAGCGGGAACAATAGCCCCTTAAGCACACCGCCAACGTATTTCACAGGGAAGTTGGTGTAAGCCTCATTTAATGACTTAGAAGCGTTATACAAACAGTGTTGAACAGCGTAATGAACGAAGTCTAGATCGCCTTGTTGACGGCCTTCATCTTCATACTTTTTCAAGGCAGCAGATGCCATGTATAGATAGCTTAATCCATCACCCAAACGTGCTGAGATCATTTCTTTACGCTTCAAGTCTCCACCTAAGGTTAACATCGCAAAGTCTGCACTTACTGCAAGTGCACGACTAAGACGAGTAATGTCTTTGTAGTATTGCTGCGTTGGGCCACTCATGTGCGCGTTAACAAATCGAGAACCAGTTAGTGCTGCACCAAATGCACCGAATGTATTACCGAGAGCGTGCTTGATGTGTTTAAAGAGTAGGTTGTCAAATTCTTTCGCACCTTGTTCAGAATCTGGATTCGCCGCGGCTTCCATTTCTTTTAGAACATATGGGTGGCATCGAGTCGCACCTTGACCAAAAATCATCAGGTTACGAGTCAGAATATTCGCGCCTTCAACGGTGATAGCAACCGGGATACCAAGGTAATGTTTAGCAAGATAGTTCATTGGGCCATCTTGAATCGCACGACCCGCATGGATATCAAACGAATCATTTAGAATGGTACGCGCGATTTCCGTCATGTGGTACTTGGCAATCGCGGTTACAATCCCAGGTTTTTCTTTCATATCGAGAGAAGTCGTCGTTAGCGTACGCGTCGCTTCTAGTAGGTAAGTAAGACCACCAATGCGCCCCATTGCTTCTGCAACACCTTCAAACTTACCGATCGACATTCCAAACTGTTTACGCACGTAAGCATAAGCACCTGTTGTACGTGTAGTAAGGTGACCAATTGCTGTGCCAAGCGCTGGAAGAGAGATACCACGACCAGCAGAAAGACACTCAACCAGCATACGCCAACCTTTACCTGCGTAATCAGCGCCACCGATCAACCAGTCCATAGGGATGAAGACATCTTCACCACGAGTTGGGCCATTCATGAACGCAGACCCCAGAGGATCATGGCGCTCGCCTATCTCGACACCTTCATGGTCAGCGGGAATCAACGCACATGTAATGCCAACCTCTTTCTTGTCACCAAGTAGCCCTTCAGGATCCTGCAGTTTAAATGCTAACCCGAGCACTGTCGCAACTGGCGCAAGCGTGATGTAGCGTTTATTCCAACTAACTCGCACGCCAAGCACTTCTTTGCCTTCATGGGTGCCGTAACAAACCACGCCTTGATCAGGTATGCCACCAGCATCAGAACCCGCTTCAGGGCCAGTTAGGGCGAAACAAGGGATGTCTGTACCATCAGCTAAACGAGGCAACCAGTAATCTTTTTGCTCTTGCGTACCATAGTGCGATAGCAGCTCACCAGGGCCAAGAGAGTTTGGTACCATTACCGATACCGCGGTACTGATACTTCGAGTCGCAATACGAGAAACAATGGTTGAGTTCGCCAAAGCGGAAAATTCACGACCACCATATGCTTTCGAGATGATCAAAGAGAAAAATCGCTCTTTACGTAGGTACTCCCATACTTCAGGCGGTAAATCCCTGTCTTCTTTGACAATCTTCTGGTCATCAAGCATTTCTAGCAGGGTCTCAAGCTCATTATCCATAAATGACTGCTCTTCTGCCGTCAGTGTAGGCGTTGGATAATGATGCAATGTTGTGAAGTTTGGCTTGCCTGAGAATAGTTCGGCATCCCACCATACACTACCCGCTTCCATCGCCTCTTTCTCGGTGCTAGACAGAGGTGGCAATACTTTTTTGAACACTTTAAAAGCCGGGTCACTAATCCATTTTCTTCGTAGAGAGCTCATAGTTCAGATCCTTTTGTTCACGTAACCGCTCGGGGTATAATCTTATTATTGGTTTAACTTTCTTATTTGTCTTATGCCAACTGCTTTGCTGACATTCCTGCTGACAAATATGGAATCAGTAAATCGACGACAGATTTCACATCGACTTCCTTTTCAAACTTACTTTCTGCCAGCTCCGAAAGAGCTTGGCTTGAAGCCATCGTAAATACACAGGTTCCTAACGTGAAGTGCAGTCGCCAAAACAACTGTTCTTCACATAGTTCCGGGTTCGCCTTCATTATCGAGAAAGTGAAAAGGTTCAGTACCTCTTCGTATCTGGTGGTAATGAACCAGCGTAGATGACCTTGAACGTCTGTATAACCGCGGCCAATTAACAACATAAATAGCGCAGTACCATTTGGGCGTACATCATTTAATGTACGTAAAGGTAATCGCAATGACTCAAAGACATCGTCCATGTTGTAGCTATCGCGCGTGTTTAACTCAATTAATGAAGTCTTAATGCTCGGCATTAGTGCTTCTAAATACCTATCTAAAACCGCTCTAACCAGCGTTTTTTTATCGCCAAAGTGATAGTTTACCGATGCTAAGTTAACGTTAGCTTTACCTGTTATCGTTCTTAGCGAAGTATCATTAAAGCCATGTTCAGCAAAGAGTCCTTCTGCGACATCGAGTATTTTTTCTTTTGTTGATGTTCTCGGGGCCATTTTAATCACTCGTATTAAACAACTGTTTGAAAATATACTCCCGAAACTTAAGATTAACAAATGATTAACATCACACTTTAACCAATTGGTCTGACCAGACAGTAAAAGGTGTGATCTAATCTTTTGAAATTCAATCGAATACTCCAGTGAAGCTTGCCAGAAGAAAACGATCAAATTTCTCAGTCCAGCGCAATTGAAACGCTAACAATAGCCTTGGCGGCTCGGAGTGAGCGACGAGAGTATGAAATACATCTTCGGTTCTAGGGGAGATAAAATGAGAAACACAGAAGTTAGTAACTTCGCCAAGTTGGTAATCCATCTCGATTTTTCTATTACTTTCGGATGTGTAAGAAGCTAGAAAGCATTAAGTAGAAATTTTTTGAAAAAAAATGGAACTGTTTGGAAAAGGCTCGGTCTGAATATACGTAACAGTTAGGGCATTTGAAGTTTCACTGGCCGTCAAACTTGTTTCCATCTAATTGTTACGTTGCTGCTTTTTTCTTATTAACTCCTATGTTTGTATCCGCCCAGTCAAATTTTCGGCTGGGCTTTTTTTCGCCTATAGATTTACCAAGCGCCTCTTTCGATGATTTGCCCCAACTCCATAAGCTAGACCTTAGTTGGTCACAAAAGTAACCACCCTGAAGTGGTTGATGTGCCGATCTGCAGACATAAAAAAGCCTCCCGAATGGGAGGCTTTACTAAACAGTGTGTATCTTACGCTTGCGCTTTCTTAGGCAAAGAAAAGTGCAGTAACGCGTAGCCAAGTAACGCGGCTGTCGTCGAGCCCATTAAGATGCCTAGTCGAGCATAGGTATCAAACTCAGGGCTTACATTTCCGAACGCTAAAGAGGAAATGAATATAGACATTGTAAAACCGATACCACACAACACAGATACCGCAAAGATATGCTTGAAGTTAATGCCTTCCGGTAGCTTAGCTACACCCATTTTCACAGCAGCCCAACTAAAGGTGAAGATACCTAGAGGCTTACCAACCAGTAGCCCCAAAGCAATACCTAATGGCAGCATTGAAGTTAGGCCTGACATCGATACGCCTTCTAGCGAAATCCCCGCATTTGCAAATGCGAATAGAGGTAAGATACCAAATGCCACGTATGGATGAAGTGCATGCTCCATGTGCTTAAGTGGGGAATGTTCGCCCTGTTTACCCTTAAGAGGAATAGCAAAGCCGATCACTACGCCTGCAAGTGTTGCGTGAACACCAGATTTAAGTACCGCAAACCATAAGATCGCGCCGACTATCATGTATGGCGTCAGTTTCGTTACTTCCTTCGCATTCAACATGAACAGGACACCAGTCATGATGAAGCCAACAAGCAGCGCCATGCTAGAAAGATCACCTGTGTAAAACAGTGCAATAATAACAACCACGCCTAAATCGTCGATGATAGCGAGAGCTAACAAAAATACTTTAAGGCTTACTGGTACGCGCTTACCTAGTAGCGCCATGATACCTAGAGCAAATGCAATATCCGTCGCAGCTGGAATGGCCCAGCCAGAAACCGCCTCTGGGTCGTTAGCATTAAACGCAACGTAAATAAGAGCAGGGGCTAACATACCACCAACCGCTGCAATCGCAGGGAAAATTGCGGTTTCTTTTGATTTTAGCGCTCCTTCAAGTAGCTCTCGCTTCACTTCAAGGCCAATAAGTAAGAAGAAAACAGCCATTAGGCCGTCATTAATCCAGTGAGAAACTGACATACCGAATACATAAGTATGCAGTACAGATTGATAAGTTTCGCCCAGCGGTGAGTTAGCAATGGTCATCGCAATTGCCGCTGCAATTACGAGAAGAATACCACCTGCTGATTCCATTTTGAAAAAGTCACGAATGACATCGTTCATGGTTTCGTCCTTATATTTATTATCTTAATAAACGATTAACAAAGAGTGATAAGAGTGTATAGCTGTCGAAAACTTTAGAATAATCGCTTCTTCAGAGTATAAACTTCGGTTTTTTCGATGTTAAGTTTACTATACATCGTATTTTCCAACATGACACTCAATTTTGATCGGAGATCGTATTTGTTTTTGTCGCACCAAATATTTATCAAGATGATGAGAAAATCAGCATAACACGGCTTGTACCATCATGATAACCCCGTACTTTTGAGAAAAAGCTAGGAAGCTTCGCGCACTAAAAAACCACCCGTAGGGGGTGGTTTTCTTCACAACTCAATAGCCTGTCAGCTGCATAAAGCCCCAAGCCTCATTGGAGCCGGAAGCTAAAGTAGGCCCTTCCCAGTAAGGTATTACAAAGGGTAGCCACATATCTGACTTGATAATGCGGGTAGTCAAATTAATTTGATGCTTCGGAATATTGATAATCCACTGCAAAGGTAACCTTCTTCCATTGGATAAACTGGTCACTTGCATTGGTTTAATATTGATATCATCGTCTGAGAGGTTGATGACTTTACCTGAGCGTGTCGACAACGTGCCAAACACGTGCGGTGTTTGCCCATGGTGACGATAACGGCTAACAGTTAATGCTCGACCATCATCTAAATTGAAAACAAACCAATCCCAGCCTTGTTGCCCCTCACCAATTAAGCCGCTGCCCCACTCTTTTTGCGCCCAAGCAGAACCCGTCACTGAGAATCGCTTACCATTTAAGCTTAAGCTGCCTTTTACTTTTAAAAATGGAGCACTGAAGCTGAAAGAAGCAACAGATTGCAACGCATGTTTAACTTGGAAGCCTTTGTCTCCATTCACCACAAAGGGGCCGCTTGTCATGGTATTGAGCTCAAGTCCAAACGTATCAGTATTCACATTCAAGTTGCCCGGGAAAGGCGTCGCACCGAGTGATCGCCAAGTCCAATTATCAATCCATAACCTGAAAGGACGATTGATCATACCAGCTTGGCCTATCCCACCTCTAGCTACCCGTTGCTCTTTCCATACATGCGAGCCATGACTGACGACAACATGTGAAATGTACAATTGAGGGTTCTGCCAACCGCTGGTTTCTCGCTCGTCCGTCGCAACCCTGAAATAGCTCCATTGAACATTGTAGATCTTGCCTTGCTCATCTTTTAGTTTCGCAAAGTAGTGCCACCATTCATGCTGATACTCGGGATGAAAGCGAAAGTCTGAGGGTAAAGAGACATGCTCATTAGGTAGTACAGGCTCGAAAATCGTTTGATTTTCACGCGTTAAGATAGAATCAAGTTCGCCTTCTCGTGTTGCTGTCGCCTCTAACCAAAAAGTTGAGTAAAAAGCAGCCCCAGTCAGAAAAGCGAACGTAACAACAATGAGCGTTGAAACCAACAAGCGTTTTTTAGAGCCCACTTTTTTCATTACAACGCGTCCCTTAATGACTTCATCGGTGTACTTTTGATCATTCTAATAACTGGCAATGCGCCAGCAACCATGATGGCAAGCATCGCCCAAGCAATGGTTTGAGCATACTCCCATGGAATCGTTTGAAGCTCTAGAGACCAGCCAAATGATTGCTTAATGATAATATCAACGATCAAATGTGCGAGCGCCAAGCCGAGCGGCACTGCAATAATCGCAGAAATGGCTCCGAAGACGAATAGCTGCAAACCACCTAATACGACAAGTTCTTTTCCGGACACACCCATGCACCTTAATAAGGAAAAATGCCGCTGCCGTGAAAGTTCTCCTGCCAACGTCGCAAAGAATAAACCAAACACGGCAATAATCAGCGTGATATTGCCCAAGGTTCCTGCTATCGCAAAGGTATGATCAAACACTCTCATTGCTTGGCTATAAATATTACCGTTATCAAACACACGATCTTGCGGGAGACGGAATACATTCTCTAAGCGATTTTTCAGCCCTTCTCCATTGACGTTATCTTTTAATACTACGCCAAGACCAACATTACCCGTACCTGCAAATGCATACAGCCAATTCCGGTGCGACATCATCACCTGGTTATATGGGTTTCCATAATCGTAGTAAACGCCTACGACTTGCCAATCACCACCAAGCGGTTCTTGCAAGTTAATGAAATCGCCAGGGCGGATATCCAGCTTCAAGGCCATCGACTCACTGACCATTAAGCTCTTGGTAGCGTGCAGTTGATACCAGTAATTTGGGACACCTAACTTGACGGTAAGTGAGTCTAACTCACCTTCAGAAGAGCCCGTACTCACAACTTGCAGAGCACCATGCTCGGTCGGCATATCTTTTTCCCAGCGCCACCAAACCGAGTTCACCTCTGGCTGATTCTGGAGCCATGCGCTCATCCGAGCGGCTGAATTGTTGGTCGGATAGATGTACACATCAGCGGCTAATCGCTGATTTAGCCACTTATCGGTTGTATCTCGAAAGCTTCCGACCATTGTTTCTACACCAATGTTTGCCGCCAGCGCTAACATAAACGCCATCGTAGCCACACCGCGATAGCTCATGCTGGCTGCTGCATCAGCAAAAAACCAACGGACACGAACCCATCGCATGGTATAAGAAAAACTTTGGAACATATGCCACATAATAAATGGCATAAACAACGCCACACTAACCAACATCAGAGCAATAATAGCAAAGCCGGTTTCTTGTGTTTTCGGCGCCTGATATACCGCTATTGCAGCGACACAAAACGCACATGCCGCAAGCGCCTGCCATGAGAACTCTCTTCCAGCAAATCGCATTAGCGACAGTCGAGAAGAAAGGCGGATTGGTTGTGACTTCAACAAACGGATTAATGGCCACAAACACGATATCAACGCACCCATCGCTGCCATGATTAGGCTATATAAGCTAGATTGCCATGACCATCCTATGGTTAAACCTACGTTGGCATCATACAAATCACTCAGGCTCGAAGACACTGCTGGGATAAGTTCATTCGCTAAGATCAAGCCAAAAAAGTTACCACACGCCCACGCAATAAAGACGAGCAAAGACAACTCTAGCAATAAGGCTTGCGCTAACTGTGTTCCGTTAACACCAGTCTGTCTCAAAATACCGACCAAACGTTGTCGCTGAATGAAAGACAGAGACATCGCTTGATAAAAAATAAACAACCCGACCAAAAACGACAGCATTCCCATCGCGGTGAGATTCATATGGAATGCGTTAGTTAGCGACTCAAGCTCAGTACGCGTATTCCTAACAAGCGTCATTCCGTTTGGCAGCATGTTTTTCAGTGCTATTAGCTTTTCCTCTGGCATTTCACCACAAGAAATCGCAGACAAACCTGAGCTCCGCTTGAGCATACGCAACAACGATATATCAGTAACCAGCCGAGTACCCGAAAGCATCTTGTCCTTATCTACTTGAATAGGCCCAAGACGGCTTCCGTCATTCATCTCAATGAAGTCCCCATCCTGCCAACTCATGTAAGCGGCCAAATCTTGACTAACAAGAATAGGATAAGGAGGCTTCATTAGTGATAAAACAGGCATCTCACCTAGCGATTTTCCTTGTTGTAGTGGGATCATCGCGACAGGATCTATCCCCACCAACATCAGGCTCATATCGGTCTTGGCATCTAGATGAAGCACGTCAAACGGTGCACATTGATTAAACCCAGCTCGACGTAACTGAATATAGAAACCTTGAGGAATTTTATTGGCAGAGTGCTTCGTTCGGATTCGGTATGGCAAAGGATTAGAGAAAAGTTTTTCCCCAGTGGCATAACTTTGTTTTGCATGCTGGTTGATAGAAGTAACACCAACAAGGAGGGACACGCCTAAAGTTAATCCCAGCCAGACAAGAATAATTTGTAGAGGGTAACGACGGTAATGACCGAGTAGTGCCTTAACTACGGGCCATAACATGTAGCTGCCCTCCTTGAAGTCGAATCTTTCCTTCCATATGGGCGGCCACTTTTTCACTGTGCGTCACTAACAGCAAAGTACACTCCAATTGGCGAGCGAGACTCGTTAATAAGCGCATTACTGCTTCTGCGTTTCGCTCGTCTAGGCTACCAGTTGGCTCATCAGCAAGCAGGATTTTGGGTTCCATATAAAGGGCGCGAGCAATCGCCGCACGTTGTTGCTGCCCACCAGACGCCTCTTCCGGATAACGTCCTAGCAATGGCATTAAGTCCAAAGCAGAAAGAATTTGACGCCACAACTCTTTATCTTCCGGCAGACCTTTTAACTGACGACAAAAACGAATATTGTCGGCAATATTAAGTGTAGGAAGCAGGTTGAATTGTTGGAAGATATTACCAATATTGTTGCGGCGATAAAGGGTTCTTAAATGCTCCGGTGCTTCATGCATAGCAAAATTTGGAAACTGCACTTCACCAGAGTCAGCAGTATCTAATCCGGCGATTAAATTCAGCAGAGTACTTTTACCCGAACCACTTTCTCCCATCAGAGCAACTTGGTCGCCTTGCTGCAATGTTAATTCTGCCCCTTGTAATACAGGGTGAAACTCTCCCCCGTCTACATAGCCTTTACATAGGTCTGACAGTTTTAACATTGATTATGCCGCTCGGATGGTGTTTAAAAATTGGGATCAGAATCTACACTAAAATCCTGTTAGTAGAAAGTATTTTGAATGCTTGATCACACTATGGAAGTACAAATGCAACTCGATTCACTTTCTGTTGCTAATTTTGTTGACGTTTTGAGCAGATTTTTGCAGCCAAAATAAACTCTGTTCCTCCTTACTGGCCAATCAGGTTTTTCATCCATTTTCGGCTAACCATTCTTGGCAAGCAAATCGCCCACTTCACAACTTCTTCCGTCAAAAAGAGTAAGTAAACCCATTGTGGGTCCCAATTGAGATAAATCGCTGCAAATGCTGCGAGTGGAATCCCGATCACCCACTGCGCCAAGATGTCTTGATACAAACAAAACTTAACATCACCGCCCGCACGTAATACACCAACAATCGCCATCATCGGTACCGAGCGTAACACGACACCCAACGCAAGAATCACCATAAACTGTTCAGCTAGCTCGCGAGTGTCTGTTGTCAGTGCACTAAACGCATTAAGGATCCATTGATTTGACACTATCAACAAGACGGCGACCACAAATGCGATAAGCACATTCAAAATGACCGTCGCCCATGCTTGATAATAAACAGGTTCAAAATTACGAGCGCCGAGCTGGTTCCCGACTAGAACTGCAGCCGCATTCGATAAACCAATCATCATCGCCAATGCGATCGACTCAACAGGTGTCATTACGGAAAGTGCCGCCAAACCTTGTACACCTGCTTGCCCCATGATGGCGTGATAAGCAAACAGCCCACCAGCCCACGCCAAGAAGTTAAATGTGGTTGGCAAAGAGAGGCTCAAGAAACGCGTAATTTTATCTAAGACCAATCCTGCGCGTATATCATCCCAACCAAATGCGATTATGTGTTTTTTCAACCATAGATAACCAAACAAGCAACCTACTTCGATCGCGCCACTGATTACCGTTGCGATCGCTGCTCCCGTAATACCCAGAGCAGGAAAGCCTAATTGACCAAAAATTAAAACCCAGTTAAGAAAAACATTAGATAAAATGCCTATACCACTAAAAAAAGTGCTTAGGCCTGGTTGGTGCATCGCCCTTAGGCCCACCGACATACTGGCCACACATGCAACAGCAAACATGCTAACCGACGAAATAATGAGATAGCTGGCCCCTAGCTCAATCACTTCTTGTGAATCGGTAGTCAAACTCATGATGGGCTGTGGAAAAACAACAAACAAAGCAACAGCAATCGCAGCAAACATCATTGCGATCATCCATGTTAAAGCGGTACTGCGACGCACCCCAACTTTATCGCCAGCCCCCCAATATTGAGCGGTTAACAATGCACCGCCCGTTGTCACCCCAACTAACATGATGGTGGTGACGAAAGTCGCGCGCGCAGCAACTCCAACTGCGGCAATTTCTGCTTCGCCAAGTTGACCAAGCATAAGAACATCGACGAGGCTTCGGCTTGAAAACATCATGCTTTGCAGTGTAATTGGTAACGCGATTGCAAATAAACGACGTAAGAATGCTTTATCTGCGTGTATTGAGAGTTGAGAAAGAAAAGTCACAAGCGCTCCAACGACAACTTATTGATAGAATGGGGAAAGTGTCTCATGATTATACTCTGTGGTGTTTATTCCACCAACGATAAAAGGACAGATAATGAAAAAGGTGTTGGTGCTAGGCGCCTCGGGTTACATTGGCTCTCAACTTCTTCCGTTACTTTTAGATAAAGGTTACGCCGTCACAGCAGCGGCGCGACATATTGATTATTTAGAGTCAAGAACTCAGCCTCACCCTAATTTAACGTTAAGGTATCTCGACTTGGCTGACACAGAGACCACGAAGACTGTAGTGAACGATTTTGATTTAGTCTTTTTTCTCGTGCACGGGATGGCTCAAGGTGATGACTTTGTTGAGTACGAACTAAACCTTGCTTTGAACTTCAAATATGCGTTGGAACAAAGCTCCGTCGAGCATGTTATCTATTTGAGTGCCATTCAACCTCAAACCGGAAACTCTCGCCATTTAGCCGCTCGTAAAGCCACGGGAAAAATAATTCGACAGTCTGGTATTCCAGTAACTGAATTGCGTGCAGGCGTTATCATCGGCCCCGGCTCTGCTGCTTTCGAAATCATGCGAGATTTTGTCTACAACTTACCTATTTTGATTGCGCCTAAATGGGTCGACTCAAAAGCGAACCCTATTGCCTTGCCCAATCTCAACCACTATTTATTGAAGTTAGCAGAAGCCCCCTCTCCAGAAGAAAGTCACATTTATGAAGTTGGTGGGCCAAATACACTTAGCTACCGCGAACAGTTCAAAGTCATTTGCCGAATCACGAACAAGCCGTATCGGCTGTGGTCGACCCCGCTACTTACTCCGAAAATGGCATCGTACTGGCTAGGTTTAGTTACCTCAGTGCCAACTAGTATCGGTAAAGCATTACTTGCGGGCTTAGAGCACGACTACATTGCAGACTCTAAAGCGATTGAAGAACGATTTCCTCAAACGCTGATCAGCTACGAGCAAGCGGTAACTGATACCATTCAAGATGAAGGCACATTTGTACGCAGTAATGTCTGGGGGTTTGAACCCGCAGCGCTTCGTCGATGGCAACCAGGATATGGCTATTACCCAAAACAAGCTGGAGCGAGCATTAAAACCCAAGCCTCAGCGGCAGCATTATGGAAAGTGGCGCAAAAGATCGGGAGTCGCGAAAAAGGCTATTACTTTGCCAACATCTTGTGGCGTACACGTGAATGGCTCGATATCTTTTTTGGTGGCGGAAAACCGATTCGCGTTTCTCCTCCTGGACCAGAGCTTAAAGTCGGTGATTTTATTGACTCTTGGAAAGTGATTCGCTGCGATAATAATCAGTTTCTTTCACTGTTTTTTGGTATGAAAGGCCCAGGCCTTGGGCGTTTAGAAATTACCATCAAAGATCTCGGTGACGAACGAGAGCTGGATATTACCGCCTGGTGGCACCCGCAAGGGTTTCTTGGGCTGCTTTATTGGTTTGCAATGATGCCAGCCCATCTTTTCATATTTAAAGGCATGGTCAAAGCCATCGCGAAAGAAGCAAACCGTTTAGAAAACAAAAAGCCCCAATAACAGGGGCTTCTAAACACTCAAAATGTCACTTTAGTCAGCTTTGAACGAGAGTGGAATTTCGGCTAACTGGTTGCCTTCGTTTGCGGGAAAAATAAGGTACTCGCCATGGTATTTCACCATCGATTTGTAGTCTGTTACCTTATGTACCATAAAGCCCGCTTGCGCTGCTTTCTCAACAAACTCAGCATGATTGCCACGTACAAACCAACTCATTGGCTTTACGAGCAACTCGCCATCAAAACAGCTTTCGCATTGGTCTGCACATAACGCTAAAGAGTTTTGACCTTCAGTGAAGATTTGTACTTTGCCGCACCCAATCAGTTGCTCAGACGTCGAGACTTCCCAGCCTGCTTGCTCCATCAAATCAAGAAAAGACTCAATATCTGAATCTTTGAACACTTTGGAGTCTTCACCTTCAGGGAAGAATTGCGCATAAAAAGCAGAAATACGCTTGAAGATAAACAACAAACCAGCATCGTTCCCCTTTGAGCGACCTGCTTTTTGCCAACGCGTTAAGTCATCGCCTACCGTACGTCCGAAACGTTGTGATTTTAGCGCCTTTGTTACCCAACGCACTAAATAATGGTTATTCGCAACAGGGGCATTGGCTAACTTACCTGAGCGATGCTCTTGATCTAACTCTTCAAGTGCTGAGTTAACCAAGTTTTGAATTTCTTTGGTGTAATTCGACATTACGCCTTTCTTCCTAAAGTCCAATAAAACAGTGCTGAAAGCACAGAACAAGCAAACATTACGATGATCATCGGCCAAGCAACATTCCCGGGCAGTGATGCCACCAGCGCACCAACCAATGAACCGATACCGAATCTTAATGTCCCCGCTAGAGACGACGCCGTACCCGCCATTGAT
Organism: Vibrio sp. YT-15; assembly: GCF_033337445.1. NCBI lineage: Bacteria > Pseudomonadati > Pseudomonadota > Gammaproteobacteria > Vibrionales > Vibrionaceae > Vibrio > Vibrio sp. YT-15. Next base: position 269,026 of record NZ_JAWOQR010000003.1, on the reverse strand, counting down.
GGGTAACCACTTAAAAGCAGCGCCATCGCGTTACTACCTATCGTCGACAATGTACCGATAAACAGCACAACAAAAGGTACAATGCCCCATAATCCGAAGTCCATTAACCAACTTACGAATAAACCAATCCCCGCCAAAAGTTGCACGAACAACCCAAAACGAAGCATGGCATGGGAACCAACTTTCTTCACCAAGCGACCATTAATACTGGTCATGATGATCATCGCCACAATGTTCAAACCAAATAGGTAACCAAAGTGGTCTGGTCGAACACCATATAAATCAATATAAACAAAAGAACCCGCCGTCAAAAATGCAAACATTCCGGAAAATGAAAACGCACCTGAGAGCATCAAACCGATCGCTTCAGGATTGGAGCATAATCTGGCGTAGTTTCTCAGCGTCGTGCGGAAACGAAGAGGCTGACGATTTTCAGGCTGTAACGTTTCAGGGATTTTCCAAAGTACGAGAAAAATCACAACTACAGCGAAAATAGCTAGTACCCAAAAAATGGAACGCCAACCAAACCAAATCGCGAGATGGCCACCGATCATCGGTGCCACCAACGGCGCAATAGTAATGACCAGAGTAACGAAGGACATTGCGCGTGCAAAGTCTTCACGGTCAAACATGTCACGCACGGCAGCTTGGATAATGACCGCCGCTGCCGCGCCAGCAAAACCTTGTGCCGTACGTACATAGGTCAGCGCATCAATGCCATTTGTTGTCGCACTCACAACAGCAGCCAAGCCGAAGAAAAGTACGCCTAAAATCAACACAGGTCTGCGACCAAAGCTATCGGCAAGCGGCCCGTGAATTAACTGGCCGATCGCAAAACCCGCCGTATAAGCCGTCAACGTAATCTGAACCGCGCCAGGCGCGACCCCCAAATCTTTCGCAATTGTCGGCATCGCAGGCAAATACATATCGATCGCCAAAGGCGTCAAAGCACCAATCGCTCCTAGTACCAGAAACAATAGAAAACTGATTTGGGATTGCGGAGCACTTTGAGCTTTTTCTGTCATTCTTTTACCTCTTGTTGGAGCCCTACCGTCAATACTTGCAGAACAAAGTGAAAATAACGGAAGTTCTCATAACGCTGAATGTAGAAGCCAAAAACCTGTTCTATCCAACGTTCGAGAATCATAAGGGCAAATATGTACCAAGGTGTGACCTTGACGAACTCGACATAGAAAAGCATGTGAAAGCGAAATGTGTTTATGGGAAACAAACACAATGCAGTAAAAATGATGGCGTTGACACCATCATTCCATTCACCGTAGCCGAAGGCTTTGCAATAAGAGTATGCATGCATCAGCTAAATGCAAAGGCATATCACTGAGATGAGTAAGCACACCGGAATTGTCTAGGCACTAATTTTGGTAGGAAAATTTATTTTGAGCCAATTCCTACCAAAAGACTAGTTCCTATTAGGAACTAAAGAATTTCCCATGCCGACAATTAATTCCAAATAGAATCAATTTCTTCTTGCGTGAGGTAGCGATAATCACCTGGTTCTAGTGCCTCATCAAGTTCGATAGAACCAATACGCTCACGATGTAAGTACTCAACTTTATTTCCTAACGCCGCGAACATACGTTTCACTTGGTGATACTTACCTTCCACGATAGTTAACAATACTTCATTCTCGGCCTCGTTCACGATTTCCAAACGAGCGGGCAATGTTGCTTCTGATTCATTGCGCAAAATGATGCCTTGTTCGAGCTTTTCCGCGTAATCTGGCTGAATAGCATCGACGAGCCAAACACGGTACGTTTTCTCACACTTATGCTTAGGTGAGGTAATACGGTGAGACCACTTACCATCATCCGTAATCAACACTAAACCAGTTGTGTCGACATCTAATCGGCCCGCAAAGTGAAGGTTTTCAATTTTAGGCTCATCAAGCAATGCGAATGCAGTTTGGTTGTAGCCATCTTCATGTGAACAAACAAAGTCAGCAGGCTTATACAACATAATGTAACGAGGACCAGGAGCACCAATAACACGGTCTTCCCACATCACTTCCGCACCTTTAGGTACTTTAAATGCACCACTTTTTTGAACCTCACCGTCAACGGTGATGTCTCCACTTTTGATGATCTTTGTTGCCTGTTTGCGTGTTGCACCCAGAGCGTCACACAAATATTTATCTAAACGCATGAATACCTCATTGAATTATACCCAAGTGATCTCTAAATCTTGGTTTAAAGGTCACTTGGGTATAAAAGTCAGGTATTATAGCGTTCCTCGTTCGAATAGTTGAGCAATTTCACATATTTTCATGTACACACTTCGTCCTTATCAAGCCGACTCGGTTAAAGCCGTTATTCATTACTTTCGTAAACACTCGACACCAGCAGTGATCGTGCTGCCAACCGGTGCAGGAAAAAGCTTGGTGATCGCAGAACTTGCTCGCCTTGCGAAAGGACGAGTGTTAGTCCTCGCCCACGTAAAAGAACTGGTCGAGCAAAACCACGAAAAGTATGAAGGTTATGGTTTAAAAGGTTCCATCTTCTCAGCAGGATTGGGACGAAAAGAAACTGACCAGCAAGTCGTGTTTGCTTCGGTTCAATCGGTCGTACGTAACTTAGATTCGTTCAAAAACCAGTTTTCTCTGCTCGTTATTGATGAGTGCCATCGTGTGCCAGATGACAAAAACAGCAGCTACCAAAAAGTTATTACTCACTTACGAGAACTGAACCCTGGCATTAAGGTGCTGGGACTAACTGCAACGCCCTATCGTTTAGGAATGGGCTGGATTTATCAGTATCACACCCGAGGTCAAGTGCGAACCGAAGAGCCTCGATTCTTCCGCGATTGTATTTTCGAACTGCCGATCCGTTACTTGCTCGACGAAAACTTCCTCACTCCAGCCCGCATGATGGATGCGCCCGTTTTGTCTTACGACTTCTCTCAACTGAAGCCCGCTAACACCGGACGCTACAAAGAAGCAGAAATGGACATGGTGATCGATAAAGCCAAACGTGCGACTCCACAAATTGTTGAGCAAATCATGCAATATGCGAAAGAGCGCCAAGGGGTCATGATCTTCGCTGCAACTGTTCGACACGCACAGGAGATCCACAGTCTATTGCCAGAAGGCGAAACTGAAATCGTCATTGGTGATACACCTACGCCGGAGCGCGATGCGATCATCCAAGCGTTCAAGAATCGTCAAATAAAATACTTGGTCAATGTTTCGGTACTGACAACCGGTTTTGATGCGCCGCATGTCGATTTAATCGCGATTTTGCGACCAACAGAGTCAGTCAGTCTGTACCAGCAGATAGTAGGACGAGGATTACGCTTATCAGACGGAAAATCAGAATGTTTAGTGCTTGATTACGCAGGCAACAGCTACGATTTATACCAACCTGAAGTCGGTGATCCCAAACCAGACTCTGACAGTGAAATTATCACGATTCCTTGCCCGGCTTGCGGATTCAATAACAACTTCTGGGGTAAGTTGGATAGTAACGGTTTCTTGGTTGAACACTTTGGCAGACGTTGCCAAGGTTACTTTGAAGATGAAGACACAGGCGAACGTGAACACTGTGGCTACCGTTTTCGTGCCAAATACTGTGGTGAATGTGGTGCGGACAACGATATCGCTGCACGAATTTGTCATGAGTGTGACGCGACGCTCGTTGACCCAGATAAAAAGCTAAAAGAAGCCCTTAATCTCAAAGATGCATTAATCTTTGAATGCACAGAAATGGACCTATCTGTATTTAAGTCCAGTGATGGTAAATCTCAGCTAAAAGTGACGTATTCTGGTGAACCATACCAAGGCGAAGGCAATGCGTTAGTTCATGAGTTTTGGTCATTGAGTACCAAAAAACAAAAACAAACGTTTAAAGATCAGTTCGTACGCCCCCACTTAGCAGACAAGCATCGCCCTTTTGAAGAGGCTTCACCGACACGCGTTGTCGCTAATCAACATCGTTTCCGTTTGCCTCAGTTTGTTATTGCTAGAAAATCTGGTCGCTTTTGGAAGCTGCGAGATAAAATTTTTGAAGATGAGTTGAAATAACATCCACAACACATGGCAAAACTTAATTAGCTGATTCACTCTCTGTTCATCTATATCCGATATACTGCGGCTAACGCTCCAGAAAAGGTTTGACTATGTATAAAGCAACGACTTCTCTACATTCTGCGTTACTTTTCGGCCTTATTGCAACATTTATGTGTGCACCAAGTTTTGCCAAGCATGACAACGAGTACACATCACAAAATGGCCACGCCATCGTGCAAGATGTCGAAAAGCCAGGAACACGCATCGAATTCGATGAAGATCAAGATGAGGTCTATCGCGCGGTTCAACAAGGATATATACGACCATTTTCGGAACTTTACGCCGCAGTAGAAAACGACTTATACGGCCGCATCATCAAGGTCGAGCTTGAAGAAGATGATGATGCTTGGGTGTATGAATTGAAAATTCTGTACAACAACAGCGTCCTGAAAGTTGAGTACGACGCCGCCACGCTGGAAATGCTTGAGATCAAAGGTCGCAGCTTTAACAAAGCGTTAAAGCCGCAAAACAACTAAACTTGTCTAATGCGTAATCCAGACGCGATGCGTAGCTTACTTCGATAAAAATCCAAACATAATAAGAATCATCAATATGAAAATACTTGTTGTTGAAGATGATCCTCGTTTAGGCGAGCAAATCATCGAAACATTAGAAAGTACCGGCTGGGTACCAGAATTGTCCCAAGATGGCATAGACGCTCTGTATCGCGCGACTTCGGAAGAATGGGACGCCATTGTTCTTGACCTCGGCTTGCCAAAACTGGATGGTCTTACCGTCCTAAAAGGCATCCGAGATGAAAACATTAATACTCCTGTCGTGATTTTAAGCGCTCGCGACACCCTAACGCAGCGAGTTGAAGGCTTAAACGCAGGTGCAGACGATTACCTAACTAAACCATTTGAAATGGTTGAGCTTATCGCTCGTATTCGTGCACAGCTTCGAAGAGCCTCTGGTAATGCCTCTCCTGTGATGCAAATTGGCGACTTGAGCTTGGATACACGCACTTCTAAAGTCATGTGGCAAGGTCAAGCGGTAAGCTTGACGGCGCTAGAGTATAAAGTGGTCGCTTACTTTATGCATAACCCGGAAAAAGTGATTTCTCGAACCGAACTCGTCGAGCACATTTACAAACAAGACTTTGATCGTGACTCCAACACAATCGAAGTTTTTATCGGCCGAATTCGCAAAAAAATCGCACCAAAGATCATCAAAACTGTCCGAGGGTTGGGATACCAATTAAATGCCGAATAGAAACAGGCTACCGTTGAACGCAATAAAACGACTGAGTATCAAAAGTCGCCTCGTTTTAGCGGCGATCGTTTGGTTAACGGCAATGATCCTCGCCGCTGGTGTGACGATACCGACGCAGGTCTACAACTATATGGTTGATGACACTCGCTCACAGCTCAGCATTTTTATGGATGAAGTCGCAGCACAGTTAGAAGTCGATAACACCGGGCATCTTTCACTCGCAGCTCAGCTATCAGACCCTCGATTTAACCGACCTTACAGTGGTTTGTATTGGAGTGCCTCTACAGAGGCAAGCCTCGAACGTTCTCGTTCGTTGTGGGACAAAAAAATCGAATACAAAGGTTTGGATAAAGATGCGTATGGAGCAAGAGGCGAAAAACTAATTACGCTAGAAAAAGCACTGTATCTTCCTGATTACGATGGTCCTATTCACATTATTATTGGTATTGACGAAGAGCCCATTAAAAATACCCTTCAAACGTTAATCGGCCAACTTTGGCTTATTTTGGGTTTATTATTCGCGGGCGTACTTACCGTCATTTTACTGCAAATTGCTTGGTCATTGAGTCCGCTTACAAAGCTACAAAAAGAATTAGCCGAGCTGAAGTCTGGTAATAAAAAGAGTCTAGAAGAAACCTACCCAAAAGAGATTTCTCCTCTAATCTTCGACCTCAACGCTCTGCTGTTCCATTACCAAGAATTACTAGAGAGAGCTCGCAATCATGCAGGTAACCTATCTCATGCACTTAAAACACCACTTTCTGTTCTAAAAAATGAAGTTCAGACGTTAGAACCTGAGGCACAATCCCGTCTCAGAGCTCCAATCAATCAAATACAAGACCATATCGATTACCATTTGGGTCGTGCCCGTATGGCCGGATCGATGAACATATTATCAGTGAAGTCGAACCCAGCAGATCGTGTGGATGCTATCTCAATGGCGTTTGATAAAGTGTATGCGAGCCGAAGCATTACCTTAATTAATGAACTTGATTCAGAGCTGAATGTAGCAGTAGAGCAGACCGATCTCGATGAAATGCTAGGTAACTTGCTAGAAAATGGCTATAAGTGGGCCAACAGCATGATTCGTGTGCACTCCTCTCAGGATAAGGAAAATATACACATCATTATTGAAGATGATGGGCCAGGCATCCCTAAAGAGAAACTGAGTCAAGTAATCAAGAGAGGAGTTAGATTGGATGAAACAACCCCTGGCTCAGGTCTTGGTCTAAACATAGTCAGTGAAATGGCACACAGTTACCGAGGTCAATTAACATTGGATACAAGCGCTTTAGGTGGATTAAAAGCATCTTTAGTCTTACATCTCAGCCGAACATAAAGCATATAACACATAAACTTTGTTTTTCGGACCATGATCAGTAAACCGATGAAAATGAAGTCGATGTGAACAAAATCCAAGCAAAGCGTTAAAAGGGATAGCCTTCCACCCCGCTAAATCATACCTTTTTGTTGATTTGGATACGATTTGGGTTGCCCATTTATAATTGGAATGATAGTATCCGCGCTCGCTTGAACAGTTCCTGTTTCAAGCTTTACCACGAACAACAAGGTCGCATTGTTGATTGTGAACATTTGATTTTTACTAATTTGAGAGTAAATACTATGAAATTCGAAGCAGTAGTACGTACTGAACTAGGTAAAGGTGCGAGCCGCCGCCTACGTCACGCTGGCAAATTCCCTGCAGTTGTATACGGCGGTGAAGAAGCAGCAGTAGCTATCGTTCTTAACCACGACGACATCGTAAACCAAATGGACAAGCCTGAATTCTACGAAGGCATCGTTCTAGTTATCGATGGCAAAGAAGTTAAAGTTAAGCCACAAGACGTTCAACGTCACGCGTTCAAGCCAAAAGTTGAACACATGGACTTCATCCGCATCTAATTCCCTACCAAGGAATTAATCGGATTAAATCCAAACCTTTTGCATAAAAGATAATCGGACTTACCAACCGAGACATCTAAAAAATTTCAAAACCCCGGAGTCTTACCACCTCCGGGGTTTTACTATATTTAGCATATAGCATTTGATTTATGAGCGGGCAATATACTTCACTAAAGTGAGATCGGTCAGCGTCATACTCTCAATCACTTCCGACTCTTCCTCTCCAGTACGCACAAAACCACACTTCTTGTAAAAGTTAAGCCCCTGTTGATTAGTATCCAGTGCTTTCAAACTGATCTGCATAACTGACGTAGAGAGCAAACGTGTCTCTAACTCATCTAACAGTGCACTTCCTGCTCCTTGCCCATAATGTAGCGGCGTAACGTAGCAACATGTCACTAATGCCGTTTTATCTTCGCTGGTGTGGTTAGGTAACTCGTAACTTAAAAAGCCAACAATTTCTCCTTGCCTCTCAACTACGATCAATTGGGCCAGTTGCTCCGTCATCACTCGTGCCCACATCCTTTCTCGACGCTCAATCGTAAACTGCTCTATGTAGCTCTTTGGCATTAATCCTTTATACGCCACCAGCCAAGAATCAACGTGTATCTTGGCGATTTGGGCTGCTTCCTTTTTGAGTGCGTCCCTTACTGTGTATCTCATAAGCATCCTTTATTAGCGTTCACCACTTACAAATTCTTTTAACCCTACCCTTTAAACCAAAGCTCAAAGATAACGGCTACAGTCGCAACGCTTTACATTAATCTATTTCATTTTCATTAATTAAATGATAGTTCACATCATAATATTCGAAGAAGAACGATCCATTATTTACTTTTCATTTTGACTCATTAGGTTGAATCTATTTGTTTAAACACTCGAGTGTCAAATGCGGAATAAGCACGATAAGGTATCGGATGAGGATAAATAAACGATGCCTAAAGCATAAGGTTTCTAAACGATCGCAATTATAGTAAAGAGATAAATACAATTTTTGATAGAGTTTGGCAGAATAAAGCCATGATCAAATGAGTTTAAGCTCTGTGCTGTTCATTATGCATACAAACCGAACCCCTCATCATTAGAGCGAAAATTTATAACGATTTGTGTCATACCTATTAGGAAAAACATAAACTTGGCAAAATAATCACCAAAATCAGCGTAATACTTCGCAAAAATGCGCATTGATTCACACAAACAACACACATTCAATTAACTACCTCACAAAAAATAGAGCTAGCGATACAAAATAAATACTAAATACCAATTCTGTTTATTTATAGACGTAGTTTGCAGGCTTATTAATTCATTTCTCCGATAGAAGTATAAATAAGAGATAGATCACTAAAGTTTCACATTAATTCCGTATATTTCACGCCGTAACAATAACAAAATCACAAAGAAAGGATCCCTTATGAAGTTTTCCAAATCTCTTTTGGTAGTGGCAGTAGGCGCTGCGCTAGCAGGATGCGGCTCAGACAGCGACAATTCTCCAGTAACCTGCGAGACTGCAGATTCTTGTACTAAGTTCACCGTTCTCCACACTAACGATAACCATGGTCGCTTTTGGCATAACAGCGACGGCGAATACGGCATGGCTGCGCGTCACACTTTAATCGAATCTATCCGCGCAGAAGTCGAAGCAAAAGGCGGTGAAACCATTCTGCTATCTGGCGGTGATATTAATACCGGCGTACCAGAATCAGACATGCAAGATGCGGTTCCAGACTTCGTAGGGATGAACCTACTTGGTTACGATGCAATGGCTGTCGGTAACCACGAATTTGATAACTCACTAGATATTCTCGATATGCAAGCCGAGCTAGCTGACTTCCCTATGCTGGCTGCGAATATCTATAAAAAAGATACAAACGAGCGTTACTTCGACCCTTACAAAGTATTTACTATCAACGGCCTTAAGATCGCTGTTATTGGTCTAACAACGCAAGACACTGCGAAGCTAGTCAATCCAGACAACGTATCAAACATCCACTTCGAAGACCCTCAAGTAGAAATCAAAAAGGTACTGAAAGAAATCGAAGAGAACGAAAAGGTAGACCTAGTATTTGCAACGACGCACATGGGTCACTACGAAGATGGCAAAAACGGTAGTGAAGCACCAGGTGACGTTAAACTCGCTCGCTCTCTTGAAGAAGGACAGCTAAACGCTATCATCGGTGGTCACTCACAAAACCCTGTATGTATGGAACCAGGTACCAATGAGTATGCTGATTTCAAACCTGGGGATGATTGTGCCCCAGACCAACAAAAAGGCACTTGGATTATGCAAGCGCATGAGTGGGGTAAATATGTGGGTCGTGCAGACTTCGAATACTACGACGGCAAGCTTCACTTAGCGAATTACGCACTGATTCCTGTAAACCTTCTAGACGAAAACGATGAAGTTATCGGTGAACGAATTCAACAAGATGCAACGGTAAAAGCGTTACTACTGCCATACCAACAACAAGGTCAAGAGTTATTAGATGAGAAGATTTCTAATACGACGGGTAAGTTAGAAGGTGATCGTAACGTAGTTCGCTCTCAACAAACTAACCTAGGTCACCTACTCGGCGAGGCATACCGTACTTACAAAACGGTAAATGCTGACTTTGGTGTGATGAACTCTGGCGGCGTGCGTGATTCAATCCAAGATGGTGATATCACTTACCGTGACGTACTAACGGTTCAGCCATTTGGTAACTTCGTGACTAAAGCAACTATGACAGGTAAAGAAGTTAAAGAATACTTAGATGTGGTTGCGACGAAATCTGCAGGCTCTGGTGCTTACGCTCAACTAGATAACATCACTTTAGATGTAAATTGTGATGCTGGCTCAGTAACCATTACCGATATTAACAATAAAGGCTTCGATCTAGACGCAACGTACACATTCTCTGTAATCAGCTTCAGTGCTGCTGGTGGCGATAACTATCCAATCATCGATGTTCAATCTACACAGCTAACCGATGCATACGTTTTGCGCGAGTTCTTCGTAAACAACCCACAAATCTCTGCGGATAACTACAACAAGAACTTAGAGAACATCAAGTACTTCAGTAATGGCCAACCAGTAAAAGGCTGTCCTGCATCTGGTAGCTAATACTCAACACCTTACCCCTGGCACTAAGAGCTTTTACAAGCAATTTCGTCAGGGCTTTCCTCAAAACCGAAGCTTTGTGCTTCGGTTTTTTATTTTCGATAAATTACTGAAAACTCTCCACCTTCACAATATGTTCAAAAATTGTTCATTTGTGTTATTGACGCCCCTGTGTTGGGCTTCTATGTTTGATAAGGTCTTTTAAATATGCAGGTTCATCGGCTAAATTTCGCGAAACATTTTTAATCGCATAGTCAATGATTCTGAGAAAGATGTGAATGGCGTTACAAACACTGCTCTCAAACAATTTGTCTTTGGACTTCAAACGATGGTGATGTGCCTCCACGCGCACACTAATGAGCAGCGATCTGGACGTCAATGTGTTCAAACTGCTGCCATCGAGTTCTGGAGGTCAAAAATGAAACGAGCCAGCAATAGCTACAGACTCCAAATGATCAAAGAAGTAGTTACCCGTAGAGAGCGTGAAGCTTGTACGGATCCTATGGCGAGATACATTCATCAACTCATGGATGAACGCCCAACAAGTAAATTAGATGTTGAATTCAATCATCGATTTTCAGGAAATCACTTCGACGAACAAGCGGGAGGCTGGGTTAGCGACCGTTGGTCGATGAAATAACGCCAATTACCGCTTTATAGGGAAAATGGATAGGAGATTCCCGGTTCTTAAAGGACACCTTGCCGGACCGGGAATATGTAAAAGCCTAATCAGAACCGAAAGCGAAGGCGTAACCCCACAGACTGAACAAGAGTTCTAGAATAAGTCTTGTTGAGGCGATGACTCATCTTGAAGCTGTTCTGGCTTCGTCTTCCCTGCCAACATCTTTCTTCTGTACCTTTGACGACACAACTTAATAACGTGCAACTGCTGAGCGGGGGTTAAGTTAAGCCAATTAAACCTTTCCTCTCTCTTTCTCATACACCCCTTGCAATACCCTTTTTCATCGGAGGTACATACTCCAACACAAGGGCTTGGGACAGTAAAAAACTCCAGTTGCTCCATACTAAAACCGCTCTTTCCATATTAGGGCGTATTGGCCTAGTTTAAATAATGAGAAGATTAGTCAGCAACAAAACTTGCTATATACTTCGTTATGTCAAAAACATACGAAACCATAACCTTATGCTGACAAAAACAGTGTTTTATTACTTATACTTACCGCGTTTATAAAAACGGAGTCTATAAAATGAAGCTTAGCCTAAAAACGTTAGTTACAGCAATCTCTCTCCCTGTTCTTATGACTGCTTGTGCTAGCAACGGTGATGATGTGAAAGAAATAACGGCTCAAGATTTGCAGCACCACAACTGGGAACTTGTTCAAGTTGATGGCAAAAATATCGTTCTAGACGAACACCAAAAAGCGGCTCGCCTAGAAATCGGTGAAAATCTAACCGCAAACGGCAACGCAGGTTGTAACAACTTCTTCGGTCAAGCCGAGCTGAAAAACAACCAACTACGCATCGAAAAAATGGGCATGACCATGAAGATGTGTATGGAAGATCAAATGAAGATCGAAAACGCAATGACACAAACACTATCTAACTGGAGCGATATCACGCTAACTAAAGATGGTCTTGTTCTGAAAAGTGCCGATCACGAATTGACGTTTACACTACGTGACTGGGTAAACTAATCCCAACGAAGTAAACCAGATAGTATCTTAAAGCAGCCAAACGGCTGCTTTTTTTATATCGATGAATCGTTAGTCATGCATGCTAAAGTCATTTAAATGGCCAACTTTCTTTCTCTTTTCGCCCTCAATTCCATGCTTTAGACATCAATTTTGCTCTGTAAAACAACCTATTCATATCTCTGGGGACAATAATTTTCAATTACTTGAAAGAATATCCTCAAACAAACGGTCCGCTCCTAAAATGACACCAAATTTGTCCTTTATTCGTTTTGCTTCACATTGAGAGTAATTCTTTGAATCAATGAGTGATTCCGTTTGGGATTGGCATTGATAATAGAGAGAGATGAATTACTATCCTTGTAACAGAGCGGAACGACTTGCGAAAACGTCAATAGAAACGAAAGCAAGCACCAAAAGACATAACACGGAATAGATATGAAAAAGCTACTCAGCAGCATTGGCATTTTAGCCACGACTTTTGCGACACCTTCTTTTGCCGATTCATCAGTGAATAGCGAATGGCAAAAAATCGAACAACAAGCCGACGGGCAATCCGTCTACTTTCATGCTTGGGGCGGAAGCCAAGAAATTAATCGCTACATACAGTGGGCGAGTAGAGAGCTAAAATCACGTTATAACGTGACGCTAAACCACGTTAAAGTAACTGATATTTCTGAGACCACTACTCGACTTATCGCAGAAAAAGCGGCAGGCAAAAACAGCGGTGGCAGTGTTGATATGGTTTGGATCAATGGCGAAAACTTCAAATCAATGAAGGATAACCAATTGCTATTTGGTCCTTTTGTCGAAGGTTTGCCAAGCTGGCAATATGTGGATAAATCTCTACCAATTGATGTGGACTTCTCCGAGCCAACAGAAGGTCTAGAAGCACCTTGGGGAGTAGGACAATTAGTGTTTATCCATGACGAGCAAACCCTTAATAACCCTCCAAAATCATTCGCAGAAATGCTGAGCTATGCAAAAGCGTTCCCGAATCGCCTGACTTACCCTCGACCACCAGAGTTTCACGGCACAAGCTTTATCAAAGCATTACTCATTGAACTGTCTAACAACGCCCCTGAGCTGCAACAACCAGTTACCGATGACACGTTTGAACAAGTCACTCAACCGCTGTGGTCTTATCTAGATGAGTTCCATAAAGTCGCTTGGCGCGGTGGTAAGCAGTTTCCAGGCGGTACAGCAGAAACCCTTCAGCTACTAGATGATGGTCAGACTGACCTGGCGATTACCTTTAACCCGAACGCGGTTTTCTCTGCGCAGTCGAGCGGTAATCTTGCAGAGAGCACCAAAGCGTACGCAATGGACGCAGGAGCACTCTCAAATATCCACTTTTTAGCGATTCCTTGGAACGCAAATGCCAGTGCTGGTGCACAAGTTGCGATAAACTTTTTATTGAGCCCTGAAGCACAGTCTCGCAAAGGTAACCTAAACATCTGGGGCGACCCTTCGGTACTAAGCAACCAATACCTAACTGGTTCGGCCAAAAACACTCAACAATTCAAATCTATCGCTGAGCCACATCCAAGTTGGCAAGCGGCGTTAGAAAAAGAATGGTTGAAACGCTACGGAAATTAGTAAGAATCCATGTTAAGAGCGCTGTATTTAGTCATTATCGCATTTTGTATTTTGCCTACCATTCCGGGACTATTTGGAGTGGTGGTCTCTGCGCTCGGTTATGTACCTCCTATCGGTCTACACCACTTTTCTTTTGATGGCTTCAATGCCGTCTTTGATTGGGAAGGTGTTTGGACATCCATCGGGCTTACTTTCTACTCCGCCATTTTCAGTAGCTACTTGGCTTGCTTCATCGCATTTGCAATTCTACAAGCCTCTTGGGGCAGTAAGTTTTGGCGAAAAATTGAAGTTAGCCTTTCCCCACTTCTCGCGATGCCGCACGTCGCGTTTGCAATTGGCTTTGCGTTCTTGTTTGCCCCAACTGGTATGGGCGTTCGTGTTCTCAACCAACTGTTTGGTTACGACCCGAATGCACAAACGGTGAATGACTTAGCATTGCTGATTAAGGACCCACATGCACTCGGTTTGATCATCATGCTTGCGATTAAAGAAGTGCCGTTTTTATTGTTGATGAGTATTCCGATCCTTCAGCAATTGAAAGTCGATAAGGTTGAAAAAGTCAGTCACTCGATGGGCTACAGTTCCGCGCAAGCGTGGTGGAAATGCGTATTTCCGCAATGGTTAGCAAAACTTCGTTTCCCAATGCTGGCGGTATTGGCTTACAGTTTGTCCGTTGTCGATGTCGCCCTGATTATTGGCCCTACCAACCCACCCACGTTTGCGGTTTTGGTATGGCAATGGTTTAACGATCCAGATTTATCGCTCCTACCAAGAGCGGCCGCTGGCGCAGTAATACTGTTTGCGATCGCTAGCCTTTTGATTGGATTTGCACGCTTAATGGAATGGTGTATTACCAAAGGCTTCAAACGCTGGCAGTACTCTGGTCGAAACGGTTTTCGTTTACCCGGTAAAACCCTATTTTCACTGATTACCCTACTCGCACTTCTAATGATTCCACTCATGGTGGTGTGGAGCTTTGCTCAACGTTGGCGCTTTCCAGATTTGCTCCCAAGCCGTTACAGCCTGCGTTTTTGGGAATACGAATGGCACAGTATTCTTGGCACGCTGGAACAGAGCATGCTGATTGCCGTTATCAGCGCGACTGTCGCTCTAGCCCTTGCCTTGATCGCACATGAGTATCGCCTTCGTTATCGCTGGCAGGTGCCCGGTTACATCATCGCCATCCCAATGCTGATTCCTCAGCTATCCGTGCTATTCGGTATGCAAGTAGTGACGCTGTACTTAAACAGTAACGCGTATTTCTTTTGGGTATGCTGGGCGCATGTGTTCTTCGCATTCCCATTTATTTACCTCTCGCTAGACGGGCCGTGGCGCAGCTTCGATAACAGCTTAACTCGCGTCGCACTCAGCTTGGGTAAAACACCGATGCAAGCGTGGTTAAAAGTGAAACTGCCAATCCTCCTGCCTGCGATTGCATTCGCGTGGGCTGTCGGTATTAGTGTCAGCCTAGCGCAATACCTACCTACATTAGTGCTAGGGGCTGGGCGCATTAGCACCATCACAACCGAAGCCGTTGCACTATCCAGTGGTTTTGACCGACGTGTCACCGCTATTTACGCCATTTGGCAAGCTCTGCTGCCATTCTTGTTCTTCTCTTTTGCGATACTGCTTAGCCGCTTACACGTGAAGTATCGCCGCTTGTCTATAAAAGGTTTACTACTGAATGAGTCTTTGTCTCGAAAACCTCGCCATCCGTAAAACCAATGGCGACGCGCTTTTCTCGGCGTTCAATATGACCGTAGAAAAAGGTGAAATCGTTACCCTGATGGGGCCTAGCGGTTGTGGTAAATCCACTTTGTTGGATGCCATTGCCGGGCACCTATCCGCCGAGTTCAACTACTCTGGATCCATTACGCTTGATAACGAAAAGTTGGATGCCCTCCCTGCCCATAAGCGTCAGGTCGGTATTCTATTCCAAGACGATTTGCTCTTCCCTCATTTAACGGTGTGGGAGAACCTTGCCTTCGCGCTACCAAACTCAATCAAAGGTGAAGAGCGTAAAGCTCACGCTATGCAAGCACTGAAGAACATTTCATTGACCAAACTAGCAGAGTCCTTTCCTGACCAAATTTCGGGAGGGCAACGTGCCCGTATCTCATTGACTCGTATGCTGCTAGCAAAGCCGAAAGTTGCGCTACTTGATGAGCCCTATAGCAAGCTGGATAAAGACCTGCGCGTGCAATTTCGCAATTGGGTGGTCGAACAATTGCAGCAAGCGAACATCCCTACTTTGATGGTAACGCACGATGAAGATGATATTCCTGATGGCAGCCGCTGCATAAACTGGCCGTGGGAGACAAATCATGCTTGATAGCCTGAGTATAAAGCTCATCCGCAAACCGCTGGCACTCAGTGCGACATATATCGATAAATGTGGTATCACTGCAAATCAGACGACAGTATTTGGTTTTGTGCTTGGCTGTTTTGCCCTGCCTGCTTTGATCGCCGAACAGTACTTGTTGGCGTTGCTGTTTATTTTGCTGAACAGAATCTGTGATGGGTTAGACGGGGCACTGGCAAGGATTCAGGGCATTACCGATGCGGGTGGTTTTCTTGATATCAGCTTAGATTTTTTGTTCTATTCGTTGATTCCTTTTGGCTTTGTGCTTGCCAACCCAGAGCACAATGCCGTTGCAGGCGCATTTTTGATTTTTTCCTTCATCGGCACTGGTAGTAGCTTTTTGGCTTTTGCCATCATGGCAGGAAAACAAGGCAT
Source organism: Vibrio sp. YT-15 (assembly GCF_033337445.1). Classification (NCBI taxonomy): domain Bacteria; kingdom Pseudomonadati; phylum Pseudomonadota; class Gammaproteobacteria; order Vibrionales; family Vibrionaceae; genus Vibrio; species Vibrio sp. YT-15. Next base: position 252,743 of record NZ_JAWOQR010000003.1, on the reverse strand, counting down.
CGATAATCCGGTATATAAAAACAAATCGCTTTACTACATGAGCGGCTTAACCGAAGGTACAGAAACCATTGGCTGCTTGGTTTTATTTTGTTTGCTACCGCAACACTTTGCCGTCATCGCGTATATCTTTGGCGCGGCATGCTGGTTTACTACTTTTACACGTATTTATTCAGGGTTTCATACGCTTAACGATCATTAATACTGCTTAGACAATCGCGTTTCCTTAAGGGACAGGCCGCTAAGCCACTGTTTTATAAAGCACCAAAACGCAGGTTAAATTGGGGTATATACTCTTTGAATGAAGAAACCATTCGGAGGCTATATGAAAAAACAGATCAATTTAGGCATGTTGCTCACCATTACTTGTGCGCTCGTGCTTGGCGGCTGTAGCTCACCTAACCCGTACGGAGATGCATACGGCTCATCCGACACTCGCAAAGTTCAGCAGGTTTACTACGGCACAGTAGAAAAAGTAGAACCCGTAACCATTGATGCCTCTACCCAATCCAATGCCATTGGCACCATCGCTGGTGCTGCCGTGGGCGGGATCTTAGGCTCAAAAGTTGGGGGCGGTTCTGGCTCGGATATCGCTGCCATTGGTGGTGGTCTATTGGGTGGCTATGCAGGCAGCAAAGCGGCTGAAGCAACCGCGAAAAGAAATGGCGTGAATCTGACCATTCGTTTAGAGGACGGAAAGATTATCTCTATTGTTCAAGAAGCAAATCCAAACATGATTTTCCAACCAGGCCAAGCGGTCCAAATCAATGTTTCTGGTAATGACGCTAGAGTCGTTCCTCGTTAATTCGGACGAACTAAACCTTTGGCCTGCTTTAATTCAAACACCTAACCCGCGCAAGCTTACATCACTGGCTTGTTAACTTGCGCGTTTCTTTTCGTATCAAACTTGATCGTCGTCAATGGAACATCAATCTCCCACACCTTTCGATGTTCAAATGACATCAAGTTGCTAGCATGAGCCCATTCCAGATAACTTTGGGCTTGTTATGACTCCGACTGTTGACCACGTACTCCTTAATATCGCGCTAAACCTCAGCTCAAATCGCTCTCACGAGCAGCAATATCAAAATCTCATTGATGGGGTCGCGCAAGTATTCCCATGTGATGCGAGCTGCCTGTTTATCTTCGATGAGGATGGGTTTCTAACTCCTGTCGCGGTAAAAGGCTTATCCAGCTCGGTCTTAGGTCGTCGCTATTTCCCCAAAGCGCACCCTCGCTTAGATGCCATTATTCATAGCCGAGAACCGGTGCGTTTCGATGCCGATTGTTCACTGCCGGATCCTTTTGACGGCACACTATTAACCGAAGACCAGTGCATTGATGTTCATGATTGCATGGGCTTTAGCTTGTATGTCCAAGGCCAACTTGTTGGTGCACTAACGATGGATGCCCTAACGGTGGGCGCGTTTGATGACATCGATCCTGTCGCTATCGAAACCTTTGCAGCTTTGACCGCTGCGACATTGCGTAACATTGCGCAATTAAAAGCACTCAAAACACAAAACCAGAAGCAAAAAAGTGTCACTCAAACCCTTATCCAGCAAGCCCGTTCTCAACATGGCGAAATGGTGGGTTTGAGTCAGCAGATCAACCAGTTACGAAACAACATTGCGACCGTTTCTCAATCAGATTACGCGGTACTTATCTTAGGAGAAACCGGAACTGGTAAAGAACTGGTCGCGCACTCGGTACACGCGCAATCTCATCGTAGCGATAAGCCGATGATTTACGTCAACTGTGCGGCTTTACCAGAAGGTCTGGCTGAGAGTGAACTGTTTGGCCATGTCAAAGGCGCATTTACAGGTGCTAATAGCCACCGTGCCGGTAAGTTTGAACTGGCAGACGGTGGAACGATTTTCCTTGATGAAGTGGGCGAACTGCCTTTGATTTTGCAAGCAAAATTGCTGCGCGTAATTCAGCAAGGCGAGCTGCAACGTGTGGGTAGCGATCAGCATTTGATGGTCAATGTGCGCATCATCGCCGCGACCAATCGACAATTAGAAAAAGAGGTCGAATCTGGCACGTTTCGAGCAGACCTTTTCCACCGTTTGAACGTGTTCCCAATCCAAGTCCCCCCACTGCGTGCCCGTGACGGGGATATTCCCGTTTTAGCAGGATATTTGTTGGAAAAAGTACGCCAACAATTCAATGCACCCAATCTGCACGTTCACCCTAAAGTGTTGACTCAACTGGAGTCTTTACCTTGGTACGGAAACGTACGCGAGCTCGAACACACTTTAACTCGCGCGGCTTTACACGCTATTCAACAAGGTGCAAGCACGATCATGCTTAACCATTTTGACACCTCATTAGCTCTCGATGATGTAAAAAACACATCGCATTATCTGCCTAAAGAAAGCCAGCCAATGCGAGAGCTAATAGAAAGCTATCAACGTGATTTAATTGAACATGCTTTGAGCCAAACTGGTGGCGTTTGGGCAAAAGCAGCGGAGTTTTTACAAATGGATCGCGGGAACTTATATCGGATGGGTAAAAAGCTCGGGATCAATAAATAACCGACCACAAGAAGTCGATGTGATTAAGACATCAACTGCGTTGTCTTAATTACATCAACCACTCTCCTAAATCTGATAAAATTCAATACAAATCAACAAGATAATAATTGGCACACATTCTGCTCTCTAGCGGTCAACATCACGACTATTAAAACAATCACTGGAGAACCCAATATGTTCTGTATTCAATGTGAACAGACAATTCAAACCCCTGCTGTTAAAGGTTGTTCTTTTGCACAAGGCATGTGTGGTAAAACTTCTGAAGTATCTGACCTGCAAGATGTATTGGTTTACACACTGCAAGGGGTTTCTTTTTGGGCATCAAAAGCACTTGAATTCAACATCATTAACGATGAAATCAACCAATGGGCACCCAAGGCATTTTTCTCTACATTGACGAACGTTAACTTCGACCCTGAACGCATCCTAGAGTTAACTTCTCAAGCCGCAACGTACAAAGCATTGTTAAAAGAGCAAGTAATGTCTGCTGCAACACTCGCCGATACCGAAGTTGCTGACATCCCTGTTGTTGCTCACTTTGAGCTACCAAATAGCGCAGAAGCAATCTTAGCTTTTGCTCCTCAAGTCGCGGTGAACCGTGGTAAGGACCAAGTACATGAAGATGTTATTGGCCTACGCCTACTTTGCCTATACGGACTTAAAGGTGCAGCCGCGTACATGGAGCACGCACGTGTTCTTGAGCAAACCAACAACGATATCTATGCCGAATACCATGAAATCATGGCGTGGTTGGGCACAGACCCTGAAGATCTCGGCGAACTACTTGATTGCTCAATGCGCATCGGCCTGATGAACTACAAAGTGATGGAAATGCTCGACCAAGGTGAAACAATGACCTTCGGCCATCCAGAACCAACCACGGTGAACGTCAAGCCAGTAAAAGGTAAATGTATTCTTGTTTCTGGCCATGATTTGCATGACCTAGAAAAAATCCTGCAACAGACCGAAGGCAAAGGCATTAACGTTTACACCAATGGTGAAATGCTGCCTGCACACGGCTACCCTGAGCTGAAGAAATACTCTCACCTTGTCGGTAACTACGGCAGCGCATGGCAAAACCAGCAGAAAGAATTCGCCAACTTCCCTGGTGCAATCGTAATGACGTCAAACTGCTTGTTGAATCCAAATGTGGGTCAATACGCAGACCGTTTATTCACTCGTAGTATTGTTGGCTGGCCTGGTGTGGCTCACATCGAAGGCGATGATTTTAGCCAAGTGATTGAATGTGCTCTAGCGCAAGACGGTTTCCAACACGATGAAATCGAACACCACATCACGGTTGGTTTTGGTCGCAATGCACTGATGAACGCCGCCCCTGCGGTTATCGACCAAGTGAAGCAAGGCAACATCAAACACTTCTTCCTAGTCGGCGGTTGTGATGGTGATAAAGCGGAACGCAGCTACTACACCGATTTTACGGCTGAAGCGCCAGAAGACACGCTAATCCTGACCTTGGCGTGTGGTAAGTTCCGCTTCAACAAGAATACGTTCGGAGATATCAACGGCATCCCTCGCCTATTGGATGTGGGCCAATGTAACGATGCTTACTCTGCAATCCAGCTTGCACTTGCACTGGCGAAAGAGTTTGACTGTGACATCAATGAACTACCACTCACGCTTGTGCTTTCTTGGTTCGAGCAAAAAGCGATCGTTATCTTGCTAACACTATTTGCATTGGGCGTGAAAGGCATTTACACAGGCCCTACTGCACCGGCATTCCTAACGCCAAACCTAATCGCCATCATCCAAGAGAAGTTCGATATGCGCAGTATTGGCAATGTTCAGGATGATCTAAAAGCCATCCTAGCAGCCTAATAAACCTACTTGTTACGCGCCTCCTTACGTGGAGGCGCTATCTATTTCAAACTAAAAATAGCCACAACCAAAGAGATTGTTATGTTTTTTGAATGGCAAGGTAACCAACCCGTCACGCTCCGTTGCATCGACAAATACTTCGAAACACACGACACCGTCAGCATCAAATTGGCCGAACTAACCGAATCACTTCTGTTTCAGTTTAAGCCTGGCCAGTTTATTAACTTGGGCGTCGAAATTGATGGAAAAATGGAGTTTCGTGCCTATTCAATCAGCTCGATCAATGAAGACGATCACCTTCAACTCACCATCAAACGAGTATCTGGCGGTAAAGTATCGAACTACATCGTTGACTCGCTGCTGCTCGGTGATACCGTTCAAGCATTACCACCAACGGGCGAATTTAACTGCATTGACCATCCACCCGTTTTACATGATGGCGAAACAAAAGCCTTGCTTATCAGTGCAGGTTGCGGCGTCACGCCCGTATTTTCGATGGCAAAACACTGGCTGAGTAATCAAGATGAAAACGACAACGATGTGGACATCGCATTTCTTCATATCGCACGCAGCCCAGAAGAGACGATTTACTACGATCAGCTAGAAACGTTCGACGCTGTGTATCCCAACTTCCATTTAAAGCTGTTGCTGAAAAACCGCGAAGGAACGTCACACCCACAAGGTCGTTTGAATGCCGACTGGCTTAAAGAGCTTGTTCCTGATTTCAAGCAACGTACCGTTTACCTGTGTGGTCCAAGCCAGTTTATGCAAGATGTTCACGGCTATTTGAATGACCTTGGTTTTGACATGACAAACTTCTACCAAGAGAGTTTTACGCCAGCGACTGGCGCAGAAACATCGGTCTCCGATGAAGCTGTTCGTGTTTCCGTTCCTGACTTTGCTCAAAACATCGATGCGCAAAAAGGTCAGGTACTGGCCGATGTGCTTGAAGGCGCAGGTTTACCATTAATCGTCGCTTGTCGTAGCGGCATTTGTGGCTCGTGCAAATGCAAGGTTCGTCAAGGCAACGTCTCTTCTACCAGCCTAGAAACACTAACGCCAGAAGAAATTGAACAAGGCTATGTGCTCGCCTGCTCATCAACCATCGAAGCGGATCTTGAAGTGCAGATTGGTTAATGCTGCTAGTATCGATCTTTTATTGTTTCCCGTCATTCCGACGAGCCTAGGCGAGGTCAGGAATCTAATATCAGCGTGTTAGGAATAACTCACTCTGATAATAGACTCTGAATCACACTCGCGTCTCGCTATTCAGATTGACGGGGTATCGCGGAGATGCCAGCCTTACTCAAACGGTTGGTATTATAGATAGGTACAACTTTCGTTTCGTCGTCATTGCTTCTCGCTAAACAGCAACACTTTCAATGCTGCTTCGCTGTCTACGTCCATAAACTCTGGTGGGTTATCCAGACGCTCACGGAATGTCAACTCTGGCGCTTCGTCTTTCATGCTTTCAATCAAGAAGTCGCTTGTCACAGATGGTGAGTTCACACATGCCATCACTTGACCGCCTTCTGCCAACAAATCCGGCAATCGACGTAGAATCTTTTTGTAGTCTTTAGTCAGCGCAAAGCTGCCTTTCTGGAATGAAGGCGGATCGATAATGATCAAATCATACTGACCAGATTTCTTAATCTTACCCCAAGATTTAAAGATATCGTGCCCCATAAAGCTTACCTGGTTGATGTTATGACCATTTAGCTTGTGGTTCTCACGACCTTTAGACAGCGACGCTTTCGCCATGTCGACGTTAACCACTTTATCTGCGCCACCGGCAATGGCAGCGACAGAAAAGCCACACGTGTAAGCAAACAAGTTAAGCACGTTCTTATGCTTCGCATTTTCGCGTATCCAATCACGACCGTAGCGCATGTCCAAAAACAGACCGAAGTTTTGGTTGCGGCCAATATCCAATTGGTATTTCAAACCGCTTTCTTCAACGACAGGGCGAGCGTCTAATTCACCGACAAGCACTTCTGAAGGCGTACCATCAGCATAACGGTGCTGAAGAACCATAGTACGACCTTGCTTGTCTGCCCACAACTGCGATTGTGCCAACGCATTGAGGCCGCTTTTCAGCTCAGCGAGAAACGCGTCGTCGACTTCTTTAAACAAGTTGATGATCAACTGACCTTGTAACCAGTCACAGGTGATTTGCTCTAGACCTTCAAAACGACGGCCACGACCGTGAAACAGTCGACGAATTTCATTCGGAGCTTGCGCGAGCTCGGTTTCTAGATGCTGAAAAAACAGCGAAAGTTGTGATGCTTGCATCGAGTTCTCTTATTAGTTTTCTTTGTGACGGTTATTTGATCGTAGGCCAGTTCAGTTCCCAGGGGGAAAGCCAAGTATCCAAACCCTGAGAGACGATTTCACTGTGCCATTTGTTACCAAGCACTTTGTATTCTCGTGGATCGCAAACAAAGCGATATTGCTCATCTCGGTATTGGAAGCAAAGTGAAAATGCATGCAGATAACCGCGATCAGCCTCATTGCCTGCATTGTAAATCGGGTCGCCAACAATACCTGAGCCAACCGATTTTAATGCCACGCGGATTTGATGCGTTTTACCAGTGTGTGGCTTGCATAAAAATAAACGCTCTCCGGGCTCTGCCGCAAGAGAGAAAAACTGGGTAACGGCTGGGTTGTTTTTGCTGTTGACCAGCTTCCATGATGAACGGCGCGAACGCTCCATATCACCAACGACCAAACCTTGTTTCTTTTTCGGCTTTTTAGAGCCAATCGCCAGATAGAACTTTTCCACTTGGCGGTCAGCGAAGGCTTGCGATAACGCACTGGCCGCTTTGGCGCTACGTCCGAGGAGCAGAATACCCGATGTCATTTTATCCAAGCGATGGATAAGATAGAGCTGCTGATCACCACTCTGCTTAGCCACTTCTTGCAGCAGCATTGTGTCGCCATCGTCTTTATGAACAGAGACGTTGGGATGCTTATTGATGATCAGAAAATCGGGATGGGTATGTAGAATATCGAACATAAAAAACTGGCTCCACGTTTGGAGCCAGCAGTATACATAAGTTATCGGACAAAGCTATCGAGGCTTGCCCCCAAGGTATTTGCTAAAGCTTCTTCGAGAAAATGCCAGCAAGACCAATGATTGCGATACCCAGCAGCATGATTTCACCTTTGCCACTATCAAAGCCAGACTTAATCCCCATGAAGGCAACAATAGCAATCGCAACAGGAATCAGGTATTTAACTAGGTTGTACCACAATCCAAATAGCGGGAAGGATACTTCGCCGTCATTAGTGATCTCTTTTTCTAGCTCAGCACGGCTTAGGCGCCATCCTGCAAAGATACAAACCAACATACCACCAACCGCTAAGAAGATTTTGTCCGTTAGCAAGTCGAAGATATCAAAGGCACCGGTACCGAACAGCGTTGGCCCCATTCCACCTAAAGATAGTGACGCAAAAATACATAATGCCGCCATAACTGCACTTGCAGACAGAACAGCGTTAGAGCGCTTCATGCCTTTCTCGTCGATTAGGTAAGACACGACAACTTCCAATAATGATACTGAAGAAGTTAATGCCGCCACCGTCAAACCGATGAAAAATAGCAACGCGAATAGCAACCCAATCACTCCGCCCATTTCAGCAAACAGCTGAGGAACGACAACAAATACAAGACCAGGGCCTGCCGCAGGCTCCATGCCAAAGGCAAACATAGCTGGGAACATAGCAACACCAGCAAGAATCGCGACACCTGTATCCATAGCTGTAACCATACCGGTTGTTTGAACTAGGTTCTCTTTCTTCTTCAGGTAAGAACCGTACGTCATCATACAACCCATACCTAAGCTAAGTGAGAAGAACGCCTGTCCTAGTGCAGCAAGAACCACGTTGCTGTCGACTTTAGAAAAGTCCGGCATGAATAAGAACTCAAGGCCAGCCATTGCACCTGGCAGCATCAAGCCTTTAACAGAAACAACGATTAGGATTAAGAACAGAAGCGGCATCAGAACCTTACCGGCTTTCTCAATACCACCCGAAATCCCTTTCATCACAATCATGACGTTAAGGAACAGGTAAACACCCATCCACATTAAAGGTTGAATCGGATCTGAGATGAAACCGCCAAAACTGTCGCCAATTGCTTCTGGCGCGCTGAGTAGACCACCACCCACTTTAAAGATGTAGGCCAATGCCCAACCACCAACCACAGGGTAGAAGCCCATGATCAAAAGACCACTGAAGACTCCCATAACGCCAGTAAACGTCCAGCGTCGGTCAGTTGTTTTGAATGCACCTACGGCAGAAAGACCTGTCTTACGACCAATAGCGAACTCTGTCAGCATCACGCTAAAGCCGATAAAAATTACAAAGATAAGATAGATAGCAACGAATGCACCGCCGCCACTCTCACCTGCTGTGTAAGGGAATTTCCATATATTGCCTAAACCGACAGCGGAACCCGCTGCTGCCATTACGAAGCCTAGTTTAGACCCCCACGTATCACGTGGTGCTGCTGTATTAGTTGTAGCCACGCTTTTTCTCCAAAATTAGTTTGTTGTGTATGCATAGAGATAGGCGTCTAAAAAGTTTATGTAAAAATTATTGTACACTTATAAAATAAGCGTTCGACGCACTATGTCTAGAAAGTAAAGCAGCTCCCCTTTAAAATTGGAACCCCAAAAAAGTACATTTATCGCACAAGTGTCGAGTTACGCAGGTTAAATGCTGTTTTTTTGTTCAAAAGTTAAAGAATGACCTTATTTTTCACATTAAAATAACAGAATCAGCTGTTATGAAATTCGTTCCTCATATAAGGTCAATCCCACGTCTAAATGGGAAATCTATTCCCCCAACCCACTTTTATGCTTAATATCCTAGAAGGGCATATTACTCTGAGCGTATATGGACAAGTTTTATCACTTTCTTACTTTAGCTGGCATTGGGCTATATTGGTTACTGGTCGCAGGTGTGACCATTCGTGTCGTTTTAAAGCGCCGTGCAGTGAGCGTGTCTTTAGCTTGGCTAATGATCATTTATATCCTTCCCGTTCTGGGTGTCGCATGTTATTTCCTCTTCGGTGAACTGAACTTAGGCAGAAAACGAGCCGAACGTGCGAAAGAGATGTTTACACCATTCGAGAAGTGGTTCAGTCAACTTAACGACTGTAACGCGCACAACCCAGAAACGATGGGAAGGCACATCTACCGAATCGATGAACTTTGTAACAACCGCCTTGGTCTTCCCGCATTGAGCGGCAATACATTGTCGCTGCAACAGTCACCTAATGAGATTTTGCATTCCATTATTGAAGACATCGAAAACGCGCAGAGCAGTATTCGAATGGTATTCTACATTTGGCATCCGGGTGGTTTGGCTGACTCTGTCGCTTCTGCACTTATCCAAGCGGCTAAACGCGGCGTAGATGTCAAACTATTGCTCGATTCAGCAGGTAGCCCGCGTTTTTTCAGAAGTCCTTGGTATCGAATGATGCAGGATGCTGGAATTGAAGTTATTCAAGCGCTAGAAGTGAAGATGTGGCGTATTTTCTTACGTCGTCTTGATCTTCGCCAACATCGCAAGATCATCGTAATTGATGATGAAATTGCTTATACAGGTTCAATGAACTTGGTTGACCCGGCTTACTTCAAGCAAAACAGTGGCGTCGGGCATTGGGTGGACATCATGGTTCGCATTACGGGACCAACGGTAAACGTATTGAGTGCCATCCACTGTTGGGATTGGGAAGTCGAAACTGGCGAACGTCATTTACCGAGACTACCTGAATGCAAGATCGATGAGAGTGAATTCCAACACCCTATTCAGGTTGTGCCTTCTGGCCCAGGTATGCCGGAATATCTGATCTATCAAGTATTAACATTGGCAATAAACCAAGCCAATCGCTCGGTACGAATCACAACACCATATTTCGTGCCCAATGCTGATTTACTCGAAACGTTAAAGATGACAGCACAACGAGGCATTGACGTTGAACTCATTATTCCCCATAAAAATGACTCTATGATGGTACAATGGGCGTCACGCGCTTTTTATAGTGAGCTCTTGAGTGCAGGGGTCAAGATTTATGAGTTTTATGGTGGTTTGCTGCATACAAAATCTGTCGTAATTGACGACCAATTCTGTTTAGTTGGCACCGTAAACATGGATATGCGCAGCTTGTGGCTGAACTTCGAAGTGACCCTCGCCGTTGATGACGAAGAGTTCACCAAGCAAATGTCTTGGTTACAAGATAGCTATATTAAGCAATCTCACACTGTTGTATTGGAAGAATGGGAGAAAAGGAGCCTATTTTCTCGGTTCTTAGAGCGAGTGTTCTATCTCTTCAATCCACTCCTCTAATACCTCAAATACACCGACTAAAAAACCTCCAGCGCTACATGCATCCTGCTGGAGGTTTGTTCTTTTAGCTCCCATCTACACGATACCTCTCGACATCATTACCTGTTCATCTTGGCTGTTATTGGCTGATAGTCGACTTTTCCCTTGCATAACCTACGTCGTCCATGTTTTAAATATTCAAAACCGCAATATTTAAGACAGGGAACTTTTATGTCAGAGGGAAAAAAAACCAAACTCATTACCGCTGGCCGCGATAAAAAGTGGACAAATGGTGTTGTAAACCCACCCGTTCAACGCGCTTCAACCGTGGTATTCAATACCGTTGCAGAAAAGAACCAAGCCACCATTAATCGTGCAAACAAAACATTGTTTTATGGTCGCCGAGGCACCAACACGCACTTTGCTTTCCAAGACGCAATGGTTGAGATTGAAGGTGGAGCTGGTTGCGCGCTTTACCCTTGTGGAACGGCAGCAATTTCAAACGCCATCCTCTCTTTCGTTGAAACTGGCGATCACATTCTAATGGTGGACACTTGTTACGAACCAACTCGTGACTTTTGTAACACCATCATGAATAAGATGGGCATCGAAACCACCTATTATGACCCAATGATCGGTGAAGGTATCCAAGACTTGATTCAGCCGAATACCAAAGTCCTTTTCTTGGAGTCTCCTGGTTCAATAACCATGGAAGTCCAAGATGTGCCTACATTAGCGCGCATTGCCCACGAGCAAGATATCATCGTGATGCTAGACAACACATGGGGAGCTGGCGTGAACTTCTCTCCTTTCGAGCATGGCGTAGACATTTCCATTCAAGCGGCAACTAAGTATATTGTTGGACATTCAGATGTCATGCTAGGTACTGCTGTGGCTTCTGAAAAGTATTGGGATCAGCTTCGTGAACAAAGCTACCTGATGGGTCAGTGCGTTTCTCCTGACGACGCATACCTAGGTCTTCGAGGTATTCGCACGTTGGATGTTCGCCTAAGACAGCACGCAGAAAGCAGTTTAAAAGTCGCTCAGTGGCTCGCTTCTCGCCCAGAAGTTGATCATGTCCGCCATCCAGCTTTAGAAACAAGCCCTGGCCATGAGTTTTTCAAACGAGACTTCACAGGTGGAAACGGCTTGTTTTCATTTGTTCTCAAAACGTCTTATCCAAAAGCGACGACGGCTCTGCTTGATGGCATGAAACACTTCAGTATGGGTTACTCTTGGGGCGGTTATGAAAGCCTCATTCTAGCTAACGAACCTAAGAGCTTTAACAGCCTGAGAACCATAGCTCACCCACACTTTGAAGGTACTTTGGTTCGTATTCATATTGGCTTAGAAGACGTAAATGACTTGATCGCTGATTTAGAGGCTGGTTTTGCGCGTTATAACGCCTTAATGCTTGAAAAAGAAGTCTCCCTATAACAATGATTGAATCGCCCTGCATTGCGGGGCGTTTTTATAAACCCCTGACTTAATTAGAATTAACTAACATTCACCCGAACCATTAATTAATGTTAATCATTTGTGTTGTTTTTCAATTGAGCAGTCACAGAATGAAATAATGTGCCACAAATAGGCTTTCCAAATTTAGAGTTTCTCTCCTACTTTTTATCATTCATAAGAGGTCATACCACAAGGAGATAGTTTTGAAACTCAAATTTATAGCGCTAATGCTTTTTACCTTAGTTACCGTCCCAATAACCTCCGTATACGCTGCAACAGGTTATACCCAAACCAAGTATCCGATTGTTCTGGTTCACGGTTTGTTTGGTTTTGATACCCTGGCAGGCGTTGATTACTTTTTCGGAATACCACATTCCTTAACAAAAGATGGCGCTAAAGTTTATGTTGCACAGGTATCCGCGACCAATAGCAGCGAGGTTCGAGGGGAGCAACTGCTTGCTCAAGTAGAAACCTTACTTGCAGCAACAGGCGCAGAGAAAGTCAATCTCATTGGTCACAGTCATGGTGGTCCAACAACGCGCTATGTTGCCTCTGTCCGTCCTGACCTAGTCGCATCAGTTACGAGTATAGGAGGCGTTAATAAAGGGTCTAAAGTAGCCGATTTAGTTCGTGGCACCGTATCTGAGGGTTCGGGTAGTGAGCAGCTCGCGGTAAAACTGGCGCAAGGTTTAACCACTCTTATTAATCTTCTATCAGGTGGTTCTGATCTCGACCAAGACCCTTTAGCCTCATTAGCAGCCTTGACCACGGAAGGATCATTGGCGTTTAACCAGCACTACCCAGAGGGAGTCCCTACCAGTGAATGTGGTAATGGCGACTTGCTAGCTTCAAATGGCGTTTATTACTACTCATGGACCGGATCATCCACTTTTACAAACGTTTTCGATCCGACCGACGCTGCCATGATGGTACTTGGCTTAGCCTTTGATGGGCCAAATGATGGCTTAGTTGGTGCGTGCAGCACACATTTGGGCAAAGTCATACGTGATGATTATCAAATGAACCATTTGGATGAAATTAACGGCCTGCTCGGTATTCATCATCTTTTTGAAACCGATCCAGTCACGCTTTATCGCCAACATGCAAATCGTCTCAAACTTCAAGGTTTATAAGAGGTCATCACAATGAAGAAAGTCGCTCTCACCACTTTTATCCTGCTCTCGATATTTGGCGTGGGAGCGCTTTCTCTGTTGCAAAGCGACAAACAACAAGAGATAACCTCTAACCATTCGCCATCTCAGCAAGATATAGCCGCCGATGTCTCTTCCCCAAAAGATTTCTTCGAATATTCTCTTAGCCGACTGGGCGAAGAAGATCTCGATACGATCAAAGCGGAAGTCAATGATGACACTTTAGCAAAACAAACTCTGAATATTGATGCCAAACTTTTTCAAACCTACCTTTCCTACAAGCGAGCACTCTCTGCACTAGAGCCTTTTGAGCACAACCACCTAACGCTTGAACAGTTAACCATGCTGAATGAGGCAATACTGAACTTACAGCTTCAATACTTTAACGAGGTGCAGATAACCCGATTGTTTGACGAAGAAAACCGACTTCGCCAGCTTGCATTAGAAAAGCTGACGATCAAAAAACAGGCATCGGATATCGAGAGTCAAACACACCTTCTCAATCAAGCGTTATCAGAACAACCGGATTACATACGAGAAAGTGAACGCAATAACGCATTAGCAGAGCAGCTCGAGCAAGCTTCTCAGCTTGATTCACAAGATAAGTACATCGCCCGTGTTGCTCTGGTAGGAGATGCCGGAGCGCAGAGGCTGCAAAAGCTTGATGAGCAAAGAGCATCATTTGAGACTCAACTCGCCACTTACTTAAAGCAGCGTCAAAATATTCTGAATAGGGATTTTCTAGGGCAAGACGAAAAACAGGCAGAAATCATTGCTTTAAGAAAACAAAGCTTCGATGCCACTCAATGGCGTCGAATCGAAGCTTTGGAACGTATTCATGATAGCCAGAACTAACAACATTAGCTTAATAGCCAAACGTTACTTATTCTGCTTTTTAGGACATCCAACGATATGGTCATCCACCATGCCGACGGCTTGCATGAAAGCATAACAGATGGTTTCACCGACAAACTTGAAGCCTTTCTTTTTTAGGAATTTACTCATGGCTTTGGATTGCTCTGTCGAAGCTGGTACGTCACTCATATGTTGCCATTGATTGACGATTGGTTCACCGTCCACGAACTGCCACAACGCGTCTGATAAACTCCCGTATTCAGCAATTAACGCTTTGGCCGCTTTGGCATTACTGAATACCGAGTTAATCTTTCCGCGATGTCTCACAACATCGAAGTTTTCCACGATGTATTCAGCGCGTTCTTCATTTCTTTGTTCCAACGCATCTAGATCGTAATTCTCGAACGCTTCTCTGTAACCTTCGCGCTTTTTAAGGATGGTGATCCAACTAAGACCAGCTTGCGCACCTTCCAAAGTAATAAACTCAAACAGGACTTGGTCGTCATATACTGGCACGCCCCATTCGGAATCATGATATTCGCGCTCTAATGGGTGATTCATCGCCCACGCACACGTTTTTTGTTCTGTCATTATTCTTCCTTAAAAAGCGCCTCTAACTGATGAGCTAGAGGCGCGATATTTTTCATCGTTATATCAGTAGCACTAAACCTGTTTCGGTACTGCCACTTTATGGAACAAACGATACAACACTGGCACGACAATCAGTGTCAGGACTGTCGCAAAACCCAAACCAAACATAATCGTAACCGCCATTGGTTTGAAGAAAATATCTGGCAACAGTGGGATCATACCAAGGATCGTCGTGATAGCAGCCATACAAACGGGACGGACGCGACTTACCGCAGCATCAACGACCGCGTCATAAGCCTCTTTACCGGACTTCATTTCAATTTCAATTTGGTCCAGTAATACGATGCCATTTTTGAGCACCATTCCCGATAAGCTTAAGAAGCCGAGCAATGCCATAAAACCAAACGGCGTGTTGAGTGCCAACAAACCGGTAGTGACACCAATTAACGCCAGCGGCACGGTAAGCCAAACAATGAGTGGCTCTTTGATAGAGTTAAATAGGAATACAGTGATCAAGAACATGAACAAGTACCCCATTGGCATGGTAGTAAACAGCGACTCTTGAGCATCACCAGAAGATTCGTATTCACCACCCCACTCTAGTGAATAGCCAGGAGGCATTTGAATCGCTTCGATTTGGGGCTGTAAACGTTTTTGCAACGTCGATGCGGTTTCTTCACCTAGAATATCAGGGTCTGCCATCACAGTGAGCATACGCTTACGGTTCTTACGCACAATAATAGGATCCTCCCAACGCATGTCGTAACCCATTGTGACTTGTTGAAGTGGAATAAACTCGCTCTGTGCTGGACTCCATATTTTCATGCCTTCGATGTTACGAATATCAATGCGCTCATCTTCTGGTAAACGAGCCACGATAGGCATGAGCGTCGTGCCGTCTCGGTATAAGCCTATCGTCATTCCAGAGAATGACATGGACAAGAAATCATCGACGTCCGATTTGGTAATGCCATAGCGACGTGCCTGACTCTCGTTAAACTGAGGTTCAAGAACTTGGGTTCGTTCACGCCAATCATGCCTGATATTTGTTGCCTGAGGATCGGCGTACATGATGTCCTTGACCTGAGCGGCTATCGTACGAAGGACGGTTGGATCTGAACCAATAATGCGCGCTTCAATTTTTGCACCACCACCAGGGCCTAACTCAATCTGTTTGAGCTTGTAATTGATTTCTGGGTAGTTGGCTTTTAAATACTCTCGAAACTTCGCCATTAATGGTTTCAACGCTTCGTAATTTTCCATACGAGTGGTTATCTCACCATAAGCCGCATAACTTTTCTCTGGCGCGTACGTTAACATGAAGCGCTGTAAACCTTTACCCGCGGTCGTCGTGATATGGTCAACATGCTCTTGCTTAGCTAACCAACTTTCTAACTCTTTAAGCGTTGTGTTAGTTGCTCGAATATCAGTTCCTTCTGGCATCCATACATCTAACTGAAAAATCGGCGTTGTCGAAGATGGAAAAAACGCTTGCTTCACAAAGGTGAACCCGTAAACACTTGCCGCTAATCCCGCAATCAGCACCACAACGGTAAACCAAGCACGACGCATACAAAACTGTAGAAACTTTTTATAAATAACGAAAATAACCCCTTTATATGGATCATTTTCTTCCCCTTCACCTTGTTTAATCTTCTGGCCTTTAAAGAAGATGTCAGCAAAGAATGGTGTCAACGAGATAGCGGTAAACCAGCTCAACATTAAAGAGATCAGCAGAACCGTAAACAAAGTGCCACAGTATTCACCCGTCGAGTCTTCAGACAGTCCAATTGGCGCAAATGCAGTTACCGCAATCACAGTTGCCCCAAGTAATGGCCACTTTGTTTGGGTAACAATGTCGGTCGCTGCTTGGAGTCGAGTTCGCCCTTTTTGAGTACCAATCAAAATCCCCTCAACCACAACGATGGCATTGTCCACCAGCATACCTAACGCGATAACCAAGGCACCCAATGAAATCCGCTGTAAATCTATCGCGAGATACTTCATGAAAATGAACGTACCCAACACCGTCAGCAGCAAGATTAAACCGATAAGCAGACCTGAACGTAGCCCCATAAAGAACAGAAGTACGATAATGACGATACCGACAGCTTGAGCCAAGCTGACAACAAAACCGCTAACCGATTTATCCACCTCTTTAGGCTGACTGTAAATTTCAGAGATTTCGATACCAACAGGTTGTTGGTACTTTAGCTCGGCAAGGCGATGATCAAATGCTTTTCCGACTTCAACGACGTTGACGCCTTCAGCAAAAGAAACGCCGACGTTTAGTGCAAGGCTTCCGTTAAAATTAATAATATTATTCGGGACTTCTACATACCCGCGTTTTATTTCCGCCACATCTTTCAAGAAAATGAGCCCTTGAGCGCCCGACTCAGTAATCAACAAATCACCCAGCTCCTCCACACTCTGGAACTCGCCAGTCGGCTGAATTCTTATGTACTCGTCACCAATTCTGATCGCTCCCGCGTCAGAAACCACGTTTTGCGTCGAAAGAAGATTAAACACGGTATCCGGAGCAAGACCTATACTGCTCAGCTTTTTCATCGATACTTCGATGAAAACTTGTTCTTGCTGTTGCCCGGATACCGAAACTTTACTCACGCCATCAACCAGTTCGAGCTCTCGGCGTAAGTAATCGACGTAATCCAGTAACTCTTTATAGCTATAACCGTCGCCAGTCACCGCTAACAAAATCCCGTAAACATCACCAAAATCATCGATCACTTGAGGTTCATTCACACCTGGAGGCAACGTCCCTTTAAGGTCGTTCACTTTACGGCGTAACTCATCCCAGATTTGTGGCAGATCATCAGGGCCATAATTGTTCTTCATCGTGACCGTGATTTGCGATAATCCTCGGCTAGAAATCGAATTCACTTCATCAACATAAGTAAGCTGCTGAATCGCTTTTTCGATTGGATACGTCACTTCTTCTTCGACTTGTTGTGGTGTCGCACCAGGGTAAGAGGTCACTACCATCGCATCTTTAATGGTAAAAGCAGGGTCCTCAAGACGCCCTAAACCAAAGAATGCGGCGATACCACCAATCAAAAATATCAGTGCAACCATCCAACTGATGACGCGATTTCGGATGAAGTACGCAGCAATACCGGTCACATCATCATCACTTTGAGGCACTGATTTATTAAGATCGCTCATAGACCGGTCTCCTGCGTAGCCATTTCCTGTATCACTTCCACTTTCATGCCATCCCTTAATCGAGAAACACCGGCAATCACAACTTTGTCTTTGAGCATGAGACCATCAAGGATTTGAATGGACGTTTTAGATGCCTTACCTGCTCGCACCTGTTTGCGCGATACCGTATTGTCGTCATTCAGTACCCAAACAAATTTGTTTTCGCGCCCCAGCTCGTCACCGTCCGCATTGAAAATGGCTTCGATAGGGACATTAATTCCTAGGTTGAGATCAAGCCCAACATTCTCGTCTTTAGAAGTTACCTCAACAGCCATACCATCTAGGATGTACTCTTCTTCCGGCATAGGAAGCGACAGTGTGACAGTAAACGTACCTGTTGTTGGATCGGGCTCAGTCGTAAATTCTTTTACCGTCGCGTTATATTCGTTACCACTGGGCACGCGCACCAATGCTTTGATCGCGGTGAGCCTTTCTTCCGTTGGCGGTTGGTTCACATAGAGGCGGTCTGGAAGCTGAATCAACACTTCGACTCGCTCCAAGCTGTGAATATTAACGATATGCTGTCCGACTTGAACATTTTCGAATTGGTCGATATTAACTCGCGAAATAATCCCATCCACGGGCGCTTTTAAGGCAGTAAATGATAGACGAAGTTTGGCTAACTGAAGCTCAGCTAAGGCGATTTGTCGTTGTGCTGCAATTTCATCAAACTGAGACTTAGCTAATAGGCCTTTATCAACCAAAGGGCGTGAGCGGCGATACTGACTGTCGACAACAGAAAAACGCGCACTCGCATTATCTACATCCAACTCATAGTCAGTGGGATCTAGCGTTGCAATAACATCACCCTTCGTGACTTTGTCGCCCTCTTTTACCATGATGCGGCTGACTTCTCCTGCGACTCTGAAGCTCAAATGAGAGCGATCCGCTGCATTCGCAACCGCAGGGAAGTACAAGTTGTCGTCCACCTTGTTTCCCGCTAATGACGTAACCCTAACTCGTGGCGTTTCGAGCTCTTTTTCTGGCGCCTTATCCCCACAGCCGACGAGAAAAAGCGTTGAAAGTATAGTCGCTAGAGAGATGATTCCTTTCATATTACAGCCCTCTTTCCTTAATCCACGCTCTTACCTTAATTCCGGGTTCAATTACACTGACACCCGAGATAATGATTTGGTCGCCATCGT
Source organism: Vibrio sp. YT-15 (assembly GCF_033337445.1). Lineage (NCBI taxonomy): Bacteria > Pseudomonadati > Pseudomonadota > Gammaproteobacteria > Vibrionales > Vibrionaceae > Vibrio > Vibrio sp. YT-15. Next base: position 233,618 of record NZ_JAWOQR010000003.1, on the reverse strand, counting down.
TAAGCCCAGCTAACACTTGATTTTTGTCATTCATCTCAATTGCGGCTTTAGACACAATGCCTTGCTCATCGACACGCCAAACGTATGTTTTGCCGTTCTCTTCTAGCAACGCGGAGTTAGGAATCTTTGTCGCTCCTGCACTTTTGGACAGGAGGTAAGCATTGCCAGACATTCCCGGCAAAAGGCCTATTTCTGCTGGTCGCTCCATGACCATCGTGACTTTGTAACTGCCCGTTTTAGGGTCGGCTTCTGTATCGATTTCCTGAAAGGTTAAGTCAAAGGCTTGCTCGGGGAACGCATCAAATATCATTCTGGCAGAGACATCGCTCCCCTGCGTGTAACGATTTAGAAGATAGTCTGGGATTTGGAATATCACTTTGAGGAGTTGGTTGGACTGAATATTCATCACCCCTTCTTTCGCGGCAACATATTCATGGTTTTCTGCTGGAATGTACGAAATGGTGCCATCATATGGCGCGACAAGTTTGGTATACCTTAAGTTTGCCTTTGCTTGATTCCATTGAGCTTTTGCCGAGTTGTGATTCGCTTTTGCCTCATCAAAATCTTGCTCAGATACTACTTGGTCTTTACGTAGCTTTTGGTATCGCTTGTATTGCACATCTGCGAGCAAAAAATTTGCCCGAGCTTGCTGTTCGAGCAGAGAATATTCATCTGGGTTTAATGACGCCAAAACATCACCTTTACTGACGACTTGACCTTCATTCACTTCTATCGTTTGAAGAAGCCCAGGAACTCGAAAAGTCAGTACTGCTCTATCGCCAGCTTCCGTCGTGGCAGGAAAATGTCGCTCAAACTGGGCATTGCCAACAGATACTGTAAATAGCTTCGCAGGACGCGATTCAGGTTCAGGAACAGGAGGAAGTTCTTTACCGCACCCCGACAAGACAGCCGAGATGGCAATAGGAATGAGCAATTTTCTCATTACATTCATCCATAAAAATTGGGGGATTATTTTTAAAGTAGATGAATTTTGAACGAACTTCCAGAGCAGAAAAGATTAATAGTGCTTTAAAATTAGTAATTTGTGATAAAAAAGCAGGCTTTATGCCTGCTTCAGTTAAATCTTCTTTGGATACAAAATGCCTAGAGCTTACTGAATTCTCTGTTCACCCTATATGTATCAGACGTAACATACGCTTCCATGTTACGAATTTTGCCATCAAGACGGTCAAAATCCCTTTCCAACACACTGAGCAGTTGATCAGGGCTTTGCCCTTTCTGCCAAGGCTTACTTTTGAGCGTATGCTCTTGCTGCGCTCTGATATTTTCAGAATACGTTACTGGTTGCTTTTCTAACATAAACGCCATCGCGATGTACGCTAACAATACCAAAAACGTACCACCTAACAGCGCTGCAGAAATCACTACAATACGAATCAACCAAACTTCTGCACCAAAGTAGTTGGCAATTCCGGCGCAAACACCGGAGATTTTGCCATTTACTGGATCACGATACAGTTCTCGATTATTCATACTTTCGTCTCCATGTTGGTGACTCAGCATCCAAGATGCGCTCCAATGTATCAACTCGGGACTGCATCGCTTCCGCTTTTTCAGATAGTACCTGAAGGCGCTCTAAATCTTGGCTCGACAGTGCACTATCTGTTTTGCGTTTGCTGCGATAGTGTAAGAAGAGCCATAGTGGAGCGACAAAGATTAAAAAGACAATCACTGGTCCTGCTATAAAAAATGCCGACATAAATGGCTCCTTTCTTATTTATCTTTCGATGACATCTGTTCTTTCAGTTTTGCCAACTCTTTTTCAATTTCGTCTTGTGCCTGCAACTCTGCAAACTCTTGTTCTAGCGATTTAGCATTACCAGTTTGAGCATACAGGTCTGCTTCCGCTTCCATTTCATCCACTTTACGTGAGTACTGCTCAAATTTCGCCATCGCTTCATTAGTGCGGCTAGTGTGCAGGTGTTTTTGCACATCACGACGGTTAGATGCAGTTTGGTTACGAATTGCTAGTGCTTGCTGTTTTGCGCGCGTTTCGGCAATTTTGCTTTCCAACTTACCAATCTCGCCAGTAAGCTTATCGATCGTTTCTTCCACTAAGGTTTGCTCAGTGTGGAGGCCTTTAATCACTTGCTCTAGCTTTTGCTTTTCAATTAACGCTGCACGAGCTAGATCTTCACGCTCTTTAACTAATGCTAAGCTCGCTTTTTGGCCCCATTCGCCAATTTGCTCTTCTAACGTTTCAACCTTACGAGCCAACTCTTTCTTGTCTGCAATCGCTTTAGCCGAGTTAGTACGCACTTCAACAAGTGTGTCTTCCATTTCTTGAATGATAAGACGGATCATTTTTTCAGGATCTTCCGCCTTGTCCAGTAATGCACTGATGTTTGAGTTAACGATATCTGCAAATCGAGAAAAAATACCCATAACGGAACTCCTCTTTTTTCCTATTAAAACTCGACAAGGTGGTGATTAACCTTGTGTTTCCCTGAATATATAACAAGTAACGTGCCAACTTATAATTTTCTTTAAAATCAGAGTGTTATGCATTTTGTTGTCGTTATACACTATTGTGCTATGATGTTTTTCACCAACTGTTGGTGAAATTTACCAACTCTATCCCTAAATCATGGCTCGGCTGTTAAATAAGAAGGACTTTATGAAGCAAAACCTGATTGGTGAATCACCTGCTTTTCTCGCTGTACTAGATAAAGTATCACAACTTGCACCCATTGAGCGCCCTGTCCTCATCATTGGTGAACGAGGTACGGGTAAAGAACTCATCGCTCAGCGTTTGCATTATTTATCAAGACGTTGGGATAAACCACTACTATCACTCAACTGTGCGACATTAAGCGAAGGGCTAATAGATTCCGAATTGTTTGGACATGAATCCGGCTCCTTCACGGGCTCTAAAGGTAAGCATAAAGGGCGTTTCGAGCGTGCCGAGGGCGGTACTTTGTTTCTTGACGAACTGGCAACCGCACCACTTTTGGTTCAAGAAAAGCTATTACGTGTCATTGAATATGGTGAATATGAGCGAGTTGGCGGTCATACCGCTCTCAATGCGGATGTTCGACTTGTTTGTGCAACCAATGCCGACCTACCAAAATTGGCAGAGCAAGGTGATTTTCGTGCGGATCTGCTCGACAGGCTAGCCTTCGATGTCATTATGTTACCGCCTCTTCGCGAGCGCAAAGAAGACATTCTCTCTTTAGCAGAGCACTACGCGATGAAAATGTGTCGTGAACTGCAACTGGAATACTTTGTCGGTTTTACCCCAAAAGCGCAGCAGTCGCTTATTGAATATGAATGGCCCGGTAACGTCCGCGAACTAAAAAACGTGATTGAACGTGCGATTTACCAACATGGTCTGAATGCTCACCCAATTGATGAACTGGTTTTCAATCCTTTTGAAACGGTTTGGCACAGCGCGCTTGGCCATAGTGCAAAACAAGCAGAACAACAAGAAGAGGAAGCATCAAGCAACACCATCCAATTCCCTCTAGACTATAAACAATGGCAAGAGGAACAAGATATCCATTTACTCAATCGTGCATTGGAAGAAGCCAAGTTTAATCAACGACAAGCAGCCGAGCTACTTGGCTTGAGCTATCACCAATTACGAGGGATGGTTAGAAAATATGGTTTGGTCGGACAAAGCTAACTTGACCGAGAGTACTCAATCAATACACGAGCTCGTGACTGCGCTCTAATTCGCATGCATTTATGGCATAACACCTTACAGTGTATGGATTTTATGTTTGGAGCGAGTTCACAAAGGTGATAAATTAGCGAGATCATTTTCGCTTGTTAGCTTTGAAAGAGTAAGATCAAACGAAACGAGCAAGATCCAATGAACATTTCATATTATGAATGCTTTTATAAGATTATCGCTGAGCCTTATTGGGATTAGCCTACTGACCGCTTGTGGCGATGAAATTGACCACAATGATATTCGCAAAGCTGGCTTTGTGTTTTGCGGACAAGGTAAGCCGACCACGTTTAACCCTCAGCTTATTGATAGCGGTATTACCGCAGAGGCTCTTAGCCCGCAGCTGTACGATACGCTGCTCACGCTCGATCCTAAATCACATCAGCCCGTGGCAAGCATCGCCGAGAGTTGGTCAGTAAATGAATCAGGGACGGAATACACGTTTAAGCTTAAACGTGGTGTTAAATTCCAAACCACGCCTTGGTTCACACCCACTCGCCCATTGAATGCAAAAGATGTGGTATTTAGCTTCAAGCGAATCATCGATGTAGACCATCCTTTTCACCAAGTAGGTGGTGGTTTTTATCCATGGTTTGCAGGGTTAGATTTTCAAAACCTACTCCAAGACGTGGTTGCAATAGATGAGCATACGGTAAGGTTTACGTTATCTCAGCCAAACTTTTCTTTCTTGGCCAATATTGCCACCAGCCATGCGGTTATCTTGTCTGCGGAGTATGGACAGCAATTGGCAGCAAAAGATCATAAAGAAGAAATCGACCAACTTCCTATCGGTACCGGCCCTTATCAATTAAAAGAGTACCAAGTGAACGATTTGATTCGATTAGAGCGTCATTCTAATTACTGGAAGTCACCAGCAAAAATGGAACAAGTGGTGTTCGATATCTCTCACAGAGGCACGGGTACATTAGCTAAACTTTTAAGAAACGAGTGTGACGTACTCTCTTCACCTATTTCGAGCCAAATACCTGTCATTCAAGAAAATGACAACCTTGAGCTGACGGCTACACCAGCTAACAACGTTTCCTTTATTGCGATAAACACAGAAACCACCGCGCTGAGTGATGCTCGAGTTCGCCAAGCTCTTAACTTAGCGATCAACCGTCAAAATATTTTAGATTCGGTTTACTACGGAACTGGCTCCCAAGCTTATACCTTGCTACCACCAAATTCATGGGCTTATCAAAAAGACAGCGTAAAAATTCGTTATGACCGGAATTATGCATTGGCACTACTTCGAGATGCAGGCTACGAAGACGGCCTAGAATTGACCATGTGGGTACCACTTGAACCACGTGCTTTTAACCCAAGCCCTCGCAAGACTGCGGAGTTAATCCAAGCGAATTTTGCCGATATTGGGGTTAAATTAACGCTACTGACCGATGATAGGTTTGAACGTGTGGATTTGGAGAACATCAACGATATCGATTTACTTTTAACAGGTTGGATTGGTGATACCGGGGATCCTGACAACTTTTTCCGCCCTTTATTATCTTGCGAGTCTGACCGCGTTGGCCTTAACGTGTCCATGTGGTGTAACGATGACTTCGATTTCTTGCTCGATTTGGCGTTAGAAACTCAAGAACCGCGTTACCGTTTGAACCTATATCGCCAAGCACAGAACATTTTGAATCAAGAGTTCCCGGTTATTCCTCTGGCGCATGGCGTGCAGTTCCGTGTGCACGACAAATCGCTGACAGGCTTCAAATCAAGCCCTTTCAATGCCCAACCGTTTGATAGAGTTGAGAGAATTCACTGATGTTTTGGTATACCGTTCGACGCTTTAACCTATTTATCATCACTTTGATGATCCTTACATTAGTAGGTTTTTCTCTGCTTCGCCTTGACCCTCTCTCGCACTGGGCAAACGTTGATTTTTGGTCTGGCTGGCAAACTTACTTAATCAACCTTTCTCAACTCGATTTTGGCATAAGTAAAAACGGCAATGCGATTTACGACGAGCTCGCCGTTGTATTCCCAGCCACTTTGGAACTGTGCTTTTTTGCCTTTTTGGTGTCCCTTTTGATCGGCATTCCTCTTGGAACCGTGGCTGGGATGAAGCAAGGTAAATGGCTCGATACCAGCATTTCATTCATGTCAATGTCTGGTTATTCCGCCCCAATCTTTTGGGTAGCTCTGCTACTTATCATGGTCTTTTCATTGGAATACCAACTATTTCCCGTTGCGGGACGGTATGATTTACTTTACGAAATTGATCATGTAACCGGGTTTGCCATTATCGACGCATTCATGGCGAAAGGCGAATACCGCGCTCACGCACTGCAAAGCGTTATTGAGCATATGGTGCTGCCATGTTTGGTGCTCGCTTTGGCTCCAACCACCCAGGTTGTCGGACTAATGCGCTCCTCGGTAGCGGAAGTGATGAGCCAAAACTACATCCGTGCAGCGAGAATCAAAGGTCTTTCTAACCGCGAAATCGTAACTCAACATGTATTGCGGAATGCGATACCGCCTATCATTCCCAAAGTTGGTGTTCAACTCTCGAGTATGATTACCTTAGCTATCATCACGGAGTCTATTTTTAACTGGCCAGGTATTGGTCGTTGGCTTTTAGATGCGCTAGCAAGCCAAGACTATGCATCTATCCAAGCTGGCGTGATGGTACTTGCGACTTTGGTTCTTACCGCTAACATACTCTCGGATTTGATTGGCGCGATGATTAACCCTTTAGTTCGAAAGGAATGGTATGCTAACAAATAACGTTTATCAGGAAGAGCGCATTCCAACACAGTTTGAGCGTTTTTGGCGAAGCTACCGCGCCAACGGACTAGCCATGTTTGGCTTGTGGTGCTTGGTGTTTATCGTCCTTATTACCATTTTTGCCCCCCTACTTGCACCATTTGACGCCCAAGCACAGTCAGGTGAGTTGCTTGTGCCGCCATCATGGGCTCCAGCAGGAACGGTTGATTACTTTTTGGGGACCGATGACTTAGGTAGAGATATTCTTTCGCGCCTGATTATGGGCTCTCAGCTGACATTTGGCGCTGCTGTCGCCATCACCGCAATTGCTGCCGTTGTAGGCTGTTTAATTGGCGTATTGGCAGGTATGACGAAAGGCTTACTGTCGAGTACTCTCAACCACTTGCTCGATACCGTCATGTCGATCCCGTCGCTCTTATTAGCAATCATTTTTGTGGCATTTCTAGGCTTTGGTGGGTTCAATATTTTACTCGCAATCTGCTTGGCTTTGATTCCGCGTTTTATTCGCTCCGTTTATATCGCAGTCCACACCGAAGTTGAAAAAGACTACATAATGGCAGCACGCCTTGATGGCGCTAATGATTTCTACTTACTATGGAGTTCAATTCTTCCTAACATTCTGACGGTCATTGCCGCTGAAATCACACTCGCGCTCTCTGCTGCGATTTTAGATATTACGGCACTGGGTTTTCTTGGCCTAGGTGCACAGGCCCCAAGCACCGAGTGGGGAGCAATATTAGGTGACTCTGTCGAGCTTATTTATATTGCACCTTGGACAGTAACCCTACCCGGCCTGACCATCATGTTTACTGTTATTACCCTAAACTTAGTAGGTGAAGGTGTACGTCAAGCGCTTAATGCGGGGATCGAATAATGCCGTTGTTAGATATTCGACATTTGACCATTGAGATCGAAACACCTCAAGGGTTGGTCAAAGCCGTTGACCGAATGAGCCTAACTTTGAACGAAGGCGAAATTCGTGGTCTTGTAGGTGAGTCTGGTTCAGGGAAAAGCTTGGTTGCAAAAGCGATTGTTGGGGTAAGTAAAGATAACTGGCGCATTACCGCGGACCGTATGCGCCTTGGCAATATTGACTTGCTTCAGCTTACGCCAAAAGAGCGTCGGCGCGTCATTGCCCGTGATATTGCGATGATTTTCCAAGAGCCTTCAACTTGTCTTGACCCTTCAGAGGAAGTCGGGCGTCAATTGATTGAATCCATTCCATCTCGCGCATTTGAAGGGAAATGGTGGGAGCGATTTAAATGGCGTAAAAAACAAGCCATCGCGCTTTTGCATAAAGTGGGTATTAAAGATCACAAGCGTTTAATGGGTAGCTACCCTTATGAACTGACTGATGGTGAGTGTCAAAAGGTCATGATTGCCATGGCGATTGCGACCAAACCTAAATTGCTGATCGCAGATGAACCAACCAACGACTTAGACCCGATTACCCAATCGCAAATTTTGCGTCTGTTGAGCCGCATGAACCAACTTAATAACACAACCATTCTGCTTATCGGCCACGACTTAGCGACCATAACACAGTGGGCAGGGCGTATTACGGTAATGTATTGTGGTCAGTCGGTGGAGTCTGCCGATACCAGTAAAATCATTGCGGCACCCAAGCACCCGTACACCGATGCCTTGCTTAAAGCGATGCCTGACTTTAATGATTGGGTACCACACAAGCAAAAACTCCAATCCCTACCGGGCTCGATTCCGCCATTGCAGCATCTGCCTATCGGTTGTCGCCTCGGACCACGTTGCCCATATGCGCAGAAACAATGTGTAGAAATTCCACACACCAGACGAATTAAGAATCATAAATTTAACTGCCACTTTCCATTGAACACGGAGAAAAAGTCATGAGTGCGTTACTTGAAGTCGATAATTTATCGAAGCAATTTGTTACGCGCTCCCGTCTGTTCAAACGTCAGGTTAATGAGGCAGTTAAACCGGTAAGCTTTACTTTAGAGCCAGGACAAACTATTGGTTTTATTGGTCAAAACGGGTCAGGAAAATCCACACTAGCTCGTATGCTTGCTGGCGTTGTTGAACCAAGCTCCGGAGAGATCCGTGTGAATGGCGAACGATTGGAGCACAAAGATTACGCGACACGCTGCAAGCTCATCCGCATGATTTTCCAAGATCCAAACACATCGTTAAACCCACGTATCCAGATTGGTCGTATTTTAGAAGGTCCGCTAAAGCGAAATACCAACATGCCGCCAGATGCGCGCATGCAGCGTGTAAAGAACACCCTGCTCCGCGTAGGATTGCTGCCTGAGCACGCCTATTTTTATCCACAAATGCTAGCTGCCGGTCAAAAACAGCGCGTATGTTTGGCTCGTGCACTTATTCTTCAACCTTCCATCATTGTCGCTGATGAGGCGTTAAACGGTTTGGATATGGCAATGCGCTCGCAGATCATTAACTTATTCCTCGAGTTGCAAGAAGAGATGGGATTGTCATTTGTGTACGTGTCTCAGCACATTGGCATTGTTAAGCATATTACTGATAAAGTGATGGTGATGCATGAAGGTGAAGTGGTCGAGTTTGGCGAGACCAACCAAGTACTGACTCATCCCGAGCATCCTATTACTCAAAGACTAGTCGAAAGCCACTTTTATAAAGCGCCAAGCCATCAAACAAAATAGCTTATCAAAAATGTAATCGTGCAAATGTAAAGAAGCCTGCTTTAACGCAGGCTTCTTTATTGCATGGGGACTAATCAAAAAACTAACGGCGGCTCGCTTGTTTGCGTAGTTCAAAATCAAACTCGTCAGGAAACAATACGACCCCTTCTTCATTTTGATTTGGGAATACAACAATCGATAGCTCGTCATCCTCTAGACCAGAGGTCCAACGGCTGTGCCACTTGTTTAAAGAGATCGCTTCTGGCTCGCAATCTTCCCAATCACCATTCGCCCATTGCAAAGCAAACTCTTCGTTTGGCCATACTGGTACACAATCATCATCTTCTGTATTTAACATGACACAGCCATGTTCGTCTTTCAGAATCCAAACCTTACGATTCGCCACAATCTCTTTTACGCAGTACTTTAAACGTTGCTCTTCATTGTAGCGATTAATGGTATCCATCTGCTCTTGGGTCAGTTGCTCAGACATATTCGTCTCCTATTTCCCATAGAAAAATGCCCGCAGCTAGGCGGGCATTTAAAGTATATGCTAGAAAATTAAGCTAGCTCAGTTTGAAGCCAAGGCCAACCTTGCTTCTTACGGCTTAGCGTGTTTTCCATCATTAGCATGCCGTCTTTTTCGTGCTTAACAAGCTTCTCAGCCCACTCACCTTTGTATAGAAGACGAGTTTGAGCAGTCGTGATGTCTGTTAGCATTACAGCAGCGAACGCTAGGTTATCTTTCTCACAACGAGATTCTAGGTCTGCTTCTAGTGCTTCGATCATACCGTCAACTTGCTCAAGAGTTGCAAGTTCAACCTGACCAACCACTACGTCACGACCGTTGAATGGGTAACCTTTAAGGTCTTTCTCAACAAGCTCAGCCGCAGATAGACCTTCGATGTTTGTCTTAGCAATTAGAAGATCTTTAGTGAATGCGTCAACATCTTGTACGTCTGCGATTACCGCTAGCTCAGCAACGGCATCTTTGTCTTTTTGTGTACAAGTTGGAGAAGCGAAGCCTACTGTGTCAGATAGAATTGCTGACATCATTAGCTTAGCGATTTGTGGAGTAATCGCGTGACCTTCAATCTTGAACATGTTGAATAGAACAGTGTTGGTACAACCAACAGGCCAGATCCATGCTTCCATTGGGTTTACTGTCATCACGTCACCTAGGCGGTGGTGGTCAACAATACCCGCAATTTCAGCTTCTGCGATATCGTCTGGTGCTTGTGCTAGATCTGAGTAATCTACTAGCCAAACGGTCTCACCCGCAACTGATGTGCGAAGCTCAGGAACTTCAGCGCCAGCAACTTCTAGGATGTGCTGAGTTTCACGGTTGATTTCGCCTTGGCGAATTGGCATAGCTTCAACACCACGCGCTTTTAGAAGTTCAGTTGCAACGAGTGCACTACAAATACTGTCACTGTCTGGGTTCTTATGACCTACAACTAGAATCATGTTTCTTCCTATTCAAGTCAATTTTATACGCCGCCTAATACAGTTAATTAGGGCGTGTTTGCTCACAAAGGCCGATACTTTACCTGATTTCAGAGAGTTTGACACGAAGAAAAGTTCACAATGCTATTGCGAATAAATCTCATTTACATATAATGATAATTATTCCTATTTGCATTTGAGTAAACGATGAACGCGACCCAATTATTACACTCTGCACAACAGTTGTTTCAGCCTACTCAGTTTCGTTTAGCTTATAAGCGATTGCTGATCCCTATCGTCATGCTCATTTTGCTAGGCAATGAAAATACACGTGACGTTGCCGTACAGACGCTATCCGACTCATTCTGGGCGGTGTCATGCTATGTTGCTGCCACATTGGCTATTTATCATTATCTTTCAAACTTTATGTCGAAAACCAATCGAATTACCGAGCTATACCATCGCTCGCGTAATCATCAGGTTTTCTTTGCTTCTTTATTGGGCGCATTGCCTGGCTGTGGTGGCGCTATTGTTGTGACAACGCAATTTATTAGTGGCCGAGTGGGATTTGGTGCGATTGTCGCGGTACTTACTTCAACAATGGGTGACGCTGCCTTTTTACTTCTTGCCGCCAAGCCAAGTGTAGGATTAGGCGTGGTTGGATTAGGCATTATCGTGGGTACTCTTTCAGGACTGGTCGTTAATGCTTTTCATGCTGATAACTTTCTGCGACCAGAACCAAAAGAAGCACCTCAGACACATGCTTGTTGCCAACACCAGACAGACCGACACACACCTCTTGAACAACGTGCAATCAATCTACAAGGCGCATTTTGGAAATGGCTTATTGTGCCTGCTAGTGTCGTTGCTGTGTTAATGTCTTTCCAAATCGATATTAATCAGCTGTTGTCTTTGCAGACCAATACCATTGAATGGCTAGGCGCTATCTTCGCGGTGATCACAATGTCGTTGTGGGCGATGACAAAAGAGCTCGGCGATTATCAGTCAACAGTCTCTGAAGATGAAAAAATTGTGGACTCGCACCCAATTCAAAAAGCGGCTCAAGACACAAACTTCGTCAGTGCTTGGGTGATCGTGGCGTTTCTGGCGTTTGAACTGACGACCTATTTTTCTGGACTCGACCTTGTAGAAACCTTTTCTCATTGGGGAATTTGGATGCCATTAGCTGGCCTAGCCATTGGTATGTTGCCTGGTTGTGGACCGCAAATTTTAGTCACTAGCCTATACATTTCTGGTGCAGCGCCACTTTCTGCGCAACTGGCCAATGCGATTTCTAACGATGGTGACGCCCTATTCCCCGCTATTGCAATGGCACCGAAAGCTGCTTTGGTCGCGACTATTTACTCGTCCATTCCTGCGTTTATTGTTGGATACGGGTATTACTTTTTATTCGAGTTCTAACGCTCAGGGCATCAAACGAGAAAGGAGCCGCAATAGGCTCCTTTCTTGTTCTTAGTATTGGGCGATTTACTTCACGTTATGCTGTAACGATCGCTTTCGCATTGAGCCCTTTATCCACGCTCACCATTAACAACTGGCAAGGTTCTTGGTTTAGCTTTTCCCCTGTCCAGTAATCATACCAGTCCACCGGTTGATCAGACGTCAGCGTAAATTCCATCGCTCCGTAACTCGCATAATTAAACAAACAATGGAGGTCATTCTTCGTCGTTAGTTTTAAAAACGCGTGATTTAAACTCAAAGCGGTAAACTTTGCAGATTGTTGGTTACGTTGTTGACGTAACATGAGCTTAGACAGTGTCTTCTTAGCAAACGGCGTAATCTCAGGGAGCGGGTCACCAGACAGCAGCAAACCACCACTCGCTAATAACACCGTGCGATGAAATTCATACTCTTCTCTGGATGCGGCTTGGTTAGCTAGTGAAGTGAATGTCGCGCAATCCGGGTCAATTTGCCACAGTTTTCGGTGCTGCCAACTACGGTAAAAGGTTTCTCTGGCTATCTGCTCGAATCGATGACTATGACGCTCTACATCGTCAGAAACACGCATTGCATCCACAAGCCCCAGAGATGGCCACATTGGCGCGTTGCAACCTAAAAGCCACGCATCACCAGCGCCTTTGGCAATCGCTTCCATTCCTAAGCGATACGCCTCAACGCCTGTAATACCTGATTGTTTACGAACACCTTTTAAGGTGCCCCAATAGTTCGCGTCTAGCTTGAACAACTCAACGCCCCACTCTTGTCTCATGACAGAGACTACATGCGTCAGATGGTCTTGCACTTCTGGATTTGAGGTATCGAGTATGTACCAAGGCGTGCATCGCCAACCACCATATGTGACATCTTCTGCTTTAAGTAAGCCACCACCCTTGTGGCGAACAAACCAATCTGGATGCTGTTTGAAGATCTCCGACTCAGGTTGAGCAATAAAGGGCGCCATCCAAATCGCCGGCTTTTTGCCTTTTGCACGGATGTTATGAATGAGCTCTTTTACGCCACCAGAAAACTTATCTGATGGGGTTAACCAATCGCCCATAAAGGCTTGATAGCCATCATCCAGAAGTACCCACTCTAGGTCTTCGAGCTTATCTTGCATGCAATCTACGTTCTGCATGATGTTTTGCTCTGTCACGTCTGCGTAGTACGCGTACCACGAACACCAACCAACAGGCGCATCTTGTGTCACACCTTGGCGAACAGGATGATGCTCTGCAATCATCTCGCCATAGGTTTGATAAAGCTCGGACAGTGATTGACCGCAGAGTACCGCCACGGACTCAAGTTGATTACTTTCCCAATCCGCCACTTGAGTCAACTCACCATCAATTGCGGCTGATAAAACCCAATGCCCATCACGCAGCACAACATCAAAATAGCCTGCAAAGCGATGACATGATGTGAAGCCAAATAATGTGTAGCCCGCTGAACCTTCCACCACTAAATAGTTGTAATAACGCTTAGGGGCATCTTTAGGGTAGATTCGATAAGAAGGATTATTGTCTGGGCAGCGACCAATATCAACGGGGTGATTGATCGTTCCCGCCGTTTGCGCCAACATTTGAAAACCATCCCCAATTACGTTGGCCTCGTGCTCGTACAAAAACGGCATTTCGAGCAACACTTCACGGTCGGTAAAGGTTTTATTGTGGAGACCAGCAAAAGAAAAATGTAATTGATTACCCTCGACTTCAACTTGGAAGTCATTGTTATTCACAGTGATCTCAGTGTGATTTGCTAATTGAATGCTCTGAGCCATAAAGGGTCTACTCACTTAATTATTATTGTTTAGCTTGGCGCATTATCTCCTGCTTGTCTCACCCAATTCGTTACCATCATCACGAATACCAGTCTCGTTTAACGTTATGAAGTTACTATTGAGACAACGCTCACTGAAATTTTGATAAAAAAATACCAGCCCTGAGGCTGGTATTTCGATTTATGCAAACTGCACTAATTAAGCAACTTCGATCGGACCACCAAATGAAGTGACTGGCGGCACTTTACCTGTGAACTTCTCGAAGTCTACGATACATGTGTTCGCAGAAGTCGCCTGTGCAAGCTCAGAAGAACCGATGTCTTGCGTTAGCGTGTTAGGATCACCGTAAGTACAGATTGCGCCTTCTTTCTCGTTTAGAGGACCGTACCATGCACCTTCTTCGATACGAATAACGCCACGTGGGTAGCTGTCAGTCAAAACAGCACCGGCTAACAGCTGACCACGACCGTTGAATACACGTACCAAATCACCATCTTTGATACCTTTTGCTTTGGCATCCGCTGGGTTGATGTAAACAGGCTCACGACCTTGCACCGCGTATGTCGCGCGGAACTCTTCAGACTCACACATTTGAGAGTGCAGACGCTTGTCTGGGTGACAAGACTGCAACCAGAATGGGTATTTGTCTGAACCAGGGCCACCGTGTGAACGCTCTGATTTTTCGAACCACATTGGGTGCTCTTGACAGTGTTCGTAACCGTAACGGCCGATCTTACGTGATGTAATCTCGATGAAGCCAGACGGTGTACCTAGAGGGTTAAGCTCAGGGTCTTTACGGAAGTCCGCGTGACGAACCCAAGGTTTACCTTCACCGAAGTCTAGTACGCTCTTCTCCCAGAACTCATTGAATTCTGGCATTTCGAACTTACCTTCGTTCGCTTTCTTACAATCGTTGTATAGGCTTTCGATCCACTCCATCTCGCTCATACCACGAGTGTATTCTTCGCGGCGACCAAAACGCTGAGTTAGTTCACTCATGATTTGGAAGTCAGGCTTAGATTGGAACAATGGATCGACGAGACGATGCATCGCGATCAGACCTTTGTTCGAGTATGAACCGTACACGTCGATGTCGTTACGTTCCCATTGCGTACACGCAGGTAGAACGATGTCAGAGAAACGACATGTTGCAGTCCAAGCAAACTCGATCGTTACAACCGTTTGAAGTTTGCGGAACGCTTTCTTCATGCGGTTACGATCTTGATGGTGGTGCCATGGGTTACAACCCGAGATAACCATCATCTTGAAGTCTGGCAGTTTCACTTTACCGCCGTTGTAGTTGATCTCTTTGCCAGGTTCTAGCAGACAGTCGATCCAACGTGCAACTGGGATAGTACGACTGTAACCGTTAAAGTCGTTGTTGTCCCACTTCGGTTTCATACCTTGGTCAAGGTTACGAGGGAAACCACCAGGGCCCGCGAAACCAGTAGAAGGCACACCGATACTTGAGTAATGGTGACCGTAAGAGATACCACCGCCAGGTAGACCGATTTGACCAACCATTGCAGCAACCACAGCCGCTGCCCAGTATGGCTGCTCACCGTGCTCTTGACGCTGGATACACCAACCCATCAGGATCTGTGTACGACCGCTGACTAGCATGCGTGCGAATTCACGGATCTTGTCCGCTTTCACGCCACAAATCGCTGCTGCCCATTCAGGCGTCTTCTCTACTTTGTCTTTTGTCTTACCTTGAACGTATTGAATGAACTCTTCAAAGCCTAGACAGTAAGTATCAATGAATTTCTTATCGTACAGGTTTTCGTTGTACAACACGTGTGCCACAGCGAGCATGAACGCTACGTCTGTCAGCGGGTTGATGTACAAGTGATCGTTCTCTAAGTAGCGCTGAGTTTTGTTCTTCACTGGGTCTACAGATAGAACGTTGATCTCACCTTTCGCCACTTTTTCTTTTAGTTGTGCAAGGTACTTAAACGACTCATGCGTTTCACAGTTCCAACCTACTTGAAGGTTTTTCACTGGGTCGTTAGCCCAAAGAACGATGTTGTCAGAGTTTTCTAGGATCTCAGACCAAGACGTACCTTGTGCGTACACTTCGGTTGAACCTAGCACGTACGGCATAATGGTTTGACCTGCACCCGTCGAGTAGTCACCTACTTTCGTGATGAAGTTGCCGTGCATACCTACTGCACGTTGCATGTGCGCTGTACAGTTGTTAAATGAACCCGTTTGGTTCCAACCTGTTTGACCTGCATGCAGCGCCCATGGGCCGTAGTCTTTTTGAATACGTTCTAGTTCGCGATAAAACAAATCTAGCGCTTCATCCCAAGTTACTCGGATGAAACGGTTGTTACCGCGAGTATCTGCGCTGTATTTGTGTTTCTTCAACCAATCTAGACGAACCATTGGGTAACGAACACGTGAAGGGCTGTAGATAATACCCTTAATGCCGTTCAACATTTCTGTTGGGTTTTTGTCTAGCTCTAGCGGCTTGATCTCTTGAACTTTACCCGCGTAGATGTGGGCGCGGAACGCGCCCCAGTGAGAACCGGTTACTTTCCAAGTACCTGTCGTCTCAACGGCATTTGCAGAGGCGGACGCCAATAAGCTAGGACCAATTACTGACGCTGCACTTGTGGTTGCTACACCTTTAAGAAAACTTCTTCGTGTAATAGCCATTTAAAATTACTCCAATCCGACGCTTATTAGTGGTGACCTTCAGCATAATCTGAAGAGTGTTTCTGTAGATACTTCAAGATCAGTGCTTCACTGTCTGTATCTAGGTTAACGAACGCCAACATACCGTCGAACATACCTGGCCAGGTGTTCGCGTCGAAGTGCGCTTCCGCAGGTTGAGTGTGACATACAGAACAATTGGTCTTGTAGGCTTCACGAGATTTTTCCCAAACAGGATTGATGTCGTTCAGCATAGACTCTTTCTTAATCCATACTTTCGCCGCTACTTTTTCCCAAGGAAGGCCTGTTAGCTCATCCACTTTTTTCTCACCAGTCGTCACAATGTTGCTGTCTGTTGCTGCTTCTTTCATCAGAGACGCAGTCGCAATGTTCTTACCGAAGTCTTCTTGAATTACACGACCAAAACCTTTTGCTTTGCGCCAACCGTCAATTTCGATCTCAACAAACTCGCCTTTGTCTTCAAGAACTTTAACGGTCGATGCAGGATTAAGAAGACCAGCTTCTTTACTGCCTTGCGCATCAAAGTAAATTGGTAGGTGACGAACGCTCACGAGTTGCTGACCAACGCCGTAATCCGTGTTAGAAGTCATACCCTCTAGATCACCCACGATACCGCCAATGCTGTCCATGCCTGCTGGTAGGTTGTGCGCAATACCCTTGTGACAGTCAACACAGCTTTGATCTTTCTCAGCGGCTTGCTTCATTTGGATACGAGCCGTAGGAGACATTTGCTCGAAATCCATCGATTCGTAGTTGTGACAGTTTTTACACTCCAGAGATTTGTTTGCCGAGAAACGATCCCATTCGTGTTTAGCAAGTTCGATACGACGCTCTTCGAACACACCCGGTTCGTCGTAGTTGCCAAATACTTGTGCAAATACTTCTTTAGAAGCTTGCATCTTACGAGCGATCTTATCTGTCCAGTTATGTGGAACGTGACAATCAGGACAGGTAGCACGAACACCAGAGTGGTTTTTCCAGTGCACCGTTTCTTGTAGCTCAACGTACACGTTGTCACGCATTGTGTGACAACTAATACAGAATTCTTCTGTGTTGGTTGCTTCTAGAGCGGTGTTAAAGCCACCCCAAAAGATAACACCAGCAATAAAGCCGCCCATAGTCAGCACACCTAGGCTGATATGTACAGCTGGGCGCGTCATAGTACGCCACAGTTTAATGATTAATGATTTCATTATTTGCTCTCTTAAAATCTTTTCAAAAGTGTGGTTATGAGCTCACTGGCTTACATGCCGTGCGCGCCTGGAGGCCCAAAGAAGAAGACTTGCAACATCCAAACGATGAACCCGTAGCCGCCAACAAAGGCCACACTCAGAATTGGGAAGAGAACAACTGCAATGAAGAGGAACGACTTCCACTCCAGGGAGCGTTTTTCACCACTCTCAATTTTATTAACATCACTCATACATTTGCCTATTTTGTATCTAGTGTTATTGAAAAGCCCGCGTAACCAAGCTTAAGTTTTTTACAATCTCTAATGGAAAATGTTAGACCATACTAATAGTAGGGTTCAATCAAATAAGCGACCTCAGACCTTGTAATTCAACACTTTTTTGAGCTCATCCAGAGATATGATGGATTGATGTTATTTATTAAAAAACATGAACAGATGTGACAAAATAAGTCTTTTAAGGAGTTGTTAAATAATCAACATTTAAGAAACATCTATCACATTTAAATCGTAATTACCATGCCATAAATCGACTTAAAAACTCCGAAAAAGATAACCGTTTGTAAACAAAATGCTGCGTATTAATGTCTAAAATAGCACTCAAGATTTACTTTAAGAACAGCAAAAAGTGCACGTAGTGGTTCATATAAAGGAGAGGCTTAGATACAATTATTCGCGTACTTTCAAGGAGCGATTATGGATAACGTGGTGGATATAAGCTGGGTCAAACTGGCACTGTTTGGTTTGATTTTATTGGTCCCCTTCTTTATCAATGCCCGCTACAAATTAGGGATAGCAAAAGACACCATAATCAGTGTTATCCGAATGACACTTCAGCTCATATTGATTGGCGTGTATTTAGAATATCTTTTTCAATTAAACAGCTTACTTGTCAATATACTTTGGCTTGCCATCATGCTACTGATTGGTGCCAGCTCAATTGCGGGAAAAGCTCGCTTACCTAAAAAGCCACTTATGCTTCCGCTACTAACGGGCCTTACCTGTGGTCTAATACCACTTCTGATAGCAATTACAGCAGGCTTAGTGCAACCATCCCCTATTTACAATGCGCAGTACATGATCCCACTTGCTGGTATGTTATTGGGTAACAGCTTGAGTAGTAATATCATCGCTCTTCAGAATTTGTTTACGGCTTTTGAGCAGAGACAAGCAGAATATGAGGCTGCAATCTCACTTGGAGCCTCTCCTCGCTACGCATCCTTCCCCTTCATTCAAGAGGCTCTTAGAAAGTCCCTTGCCCCGACTTTAGCTTCTATGGCCACTACAGGACTGGTTACCTTACCGGGTATGATGACCGGTCAAATTCTAGGTGGCGCGAGCCCGATGGTTGCGATTAAATACCAGTTAGTAATTATGCTGGCTATTTTCGTCATGTTGAGTGCCTCCGTAACCATAACGTTAGAAATGACATTGCGCTGGGTACAAACCAAAGAAGGCCGAATCAAGATAAAAATCGAGCAACCCGAATCGACCAAAACTCACGGTTAGTTGGCGCTTGTGGGTAAAGCCCGTTAAACAACTTATGGTGCCAAGTCGAACGTACTCTTCGAGCACTCATCAAGACGCTTTCAGATGAAAAGTCAGGCAGAATTCTTTTTGATATAAGCCTCTAATTTTATGAAATTTTCTTTGCAAGTTTAGATACGCACGACCTTTGATACAGGTTATCCACAGAAAATGTGGATAAGCCCCCAAAACCCATACGCAACCAGAAACATAGCAACATAAGTGATCAATCGAATCGTCATGCATTGATCACGTGACTGACATGTTCTAATTTTATAGTAAAGGCAGTGACCACAAACTTGGAGAGACGTACATGGATGTCTTAATGATCAAAGAAAATTACGATGAACTCCTGTCCGATGCACCTCTGGATTGGCTCGTTCAAGAACCAAAGGAAGTAACTTCTCATTGGCTCCCAACTGATTTTGGCATCAACGAAGAGTTGATTTAGCATGACTCGACTTATTTGACATTTGCAGAGACAAATAAAAAGAAAGGCGAACCATCTGGTTCGCCTTTCTTGTGATCTTCTAAACTTATCGCAAATGGTTATCTTCATCGCGTAGATAAATCATCCAATACCACATGCCAACAAATACGCCACCACCAATAATGTTTCCTATCGTAACAGGAATTAGGTTGTTTACGATGAACCCCATCATGTTTAAGTCCGCGTAGTTTGCAATATCTGCCCCTGTCATTTGCCAAAACGCTTCTGGCGCAAAGTACTTAATACCAATCGCCATAGGTACTTGGAACATGTTCGCAATACAGTGCTCAAAACCTGCCGACACGAACATAGCCACAGGCAAAATCATGACCGCTATTTTATCTGTCAATGTTCGCCCACTAAACGTCATCCAAACTGCAATACAAACTAATACGTTACACATAATGCCAAGCGCAACAGCAGCAAAGAAACCATGATGTAATTTGTGTTGGGAGATCGCCATCGCGTTAAGACCAACTTGGCCATGATCAAACATATATTGCTTGGTAACTAGCATACAGGCCACGAGCAAAATGGCCCCAACCATATTGCCAAAGTAAACCACCAACCAGTTTTTGATAAGTGCTTGCCAAGAGATTTTTCCACTCGCACGCGCAACTAGTGTCAGCACAGAGCTAGTGAAAAGCTCGCCGCCAGTAACCACCACCAAAATCAAACCAAGGCTAAATGCCAGACCACCAATGAGTCGTGTAATGCCCCAAGGCAGCTCGCCTGCGCCTGTCGTTACCGTGGTATAGAAGATGAAAGCAATACCAATATGAAGCCCCGCAGAAATGGCGAGCAGAAAAGATTTGATTGGAGCTTTCGTTGCTTTGCCTACCCCCACTTCAGCCGCGCGTTCCGCAGCTTGTGGCGGTAATAGTGAGTCAAACTGATTAAAGTTCATTCTGGCGTAACATTTAGAAACATTTAAAGAGGCGCGGATAATCGCTCTATTTCCCTATTTTTTCAAGTGCTATTTGGCGTGTTTACTAAAATCGTTGTTATTGGGAGAACAAGCAATAAATGGCGCCTATCATTCGCTACCGTAAGTATCAATGATACTTAACAAGTATTCGGCCTTTCGAACAAAGATCCTGCGTTATATCAGCCTGATAGCGCCATACTTAACACTTCTTGTCGTTGAATGTTGCCCAACGCTACTTTTCAGACTAGCTTGGTAAAAAAAAGCGCAAAGGAATCATTTATGAAATATTCAGCTGAACATATCGCCGAATTGAATCTACTTCTTCAGTTCGACCTAAGTAGTGCTGCAACTGGTATTAAAGTTCATACAGACGCGTCAGAAGAAATGCAGGCAGCCGTTGCTCGTCTATATAAGAAGCAACTTTGTACACAGCCTGACGGTGGTTATCTCACAGACGAAGGCATTGAAGTTGCAGAACATGCAGATAAGATTTTAAGAGTTTTGTCTGTGTAATTTGAACAAAAAACGCCACCGAACTCGGTGGCGTTTTTTAGTCCTATATTTTTCCTGTCGATGCCTGTGGCAATAATCGCTTTTTCATTTTGCTAAATGGTTGAACCTTGTCATACAACCAGTTAAAACCAGTGGCATAAAATAGGAAGAAAACGAGGAAGCCGGCTTCCAGCATCAGAGCTTGAAGAAGTGTAATTTCTAAGAACCAGGCAATCACAGGTAGAGAGATAAAGATCAATCCTCCCTCGAAACCAACAGTGTGTCCAAGCCGCATCGCTAAACTTCGCTCAGCTCGATTGTCACCAAACCACTTATCAAAATACAAGTTGTAGATGTAGTTCCATATCACGGTATACATGCTCAACCCGACCCCAACCAACGCGAGATCACTAGAACCCTTTCCAGTGATCAATGAAGCCGCTGGTACAATAATCGCGAGTGCGATTAACTCAAAAAGTACTGCATGAAAAATTCGTTCGTTACGAGTCATATTTCTCTGTCCAAATAGTTCTACTCAATGCTTAGAATTTTATCTACTATTTAGATAACCAAAAGTTAGATACCATCGGTTTAAGCGATATGTTTACCATCGAACAACTGCAAGCTTTCATTGCTACATCAGAAGCAGGATCATTTTCAGGAGCAGCTAGAAAACTGGGGCGAGCTCAATCTGTAGTGAGCCAGCACATCATGAATATGGAGATCGACTGTGGCGTTGAGCTTTTCGATCGATCAGGCAGGTACCCTAAATTAACTGAGAATGGCCTCGCGCTCATACCTTATGCACAAGCAACAATCAGCCAACTCGACCGCCTAAACAATAGGGCATCACAGCTCTTTTCCACGCCAACGAACAAATTAGTCTTAGCTATTGATGAAGGGATTCCTCTGACTCGCTTGCCGGATGTGCTAAAGAAGTTAGAGCAACGCTTTCCACACTTACAAGTTGAATGCTTAACGGCATCAAGCCCTGATATCATTGAATTGGTTAAGTCGGAACGCGCCACGACTGGGATTATTTTGAGTGATTTACAAATGCCAAGGCACATCGATTTCACCAATCTTGGCAATATTGCATTTGATGTCTATGTCTCTTCAACACATCCTTTAGCAAAGCAGCAAATCACTCACATTGATCAACTAAAACAACATCGTCAATTGGTCATACGATCCAAAAGTGCAGAGCCATGTGGCCTCAATCAAGCATTTAGCCCAGATATCTGGTACGCTGATAACTACTATATTTTGTTGGAATTGGCGAATAAAGGGTTTGGTTGGTGCTTTCTACCACAGCATTTAGTCGTGTATTCACCTAATACATTAAAAAAAGTTGGGGATGATTTCACAAAACTGGCTTGGCAAGTCAATGTTGACCTTATTCAGCACCAGAAATGGCATTCAGATCCCCTCCATCAACAAGCCAAAGCAGAACTGCTCAACCTATTCGGGCAGACATAAGTAAGTAGGAAGACCCAAATGGCAAATACATTGATCGTAGGTGCAGGCTGGCTCGGAACTCCGCTAGCAGAAAAATTGATGAAAGATGGACACTATGTTGTCGTCACTCGTCGTAGCCAAACTCGATTAAAAGAGTTACCCACCTCATTAACTCACTCCGCATTGTTCGATTTCAATCAATTGAACGCCACAGCACGGCTAGATGAGCTGCTCAAACAGCATCAAATTACGCACGTTATCGGTGCTTTTCCTCCAGGATTTCGTAAAGGACGCGGTCAAGAATATGCACAGCAATGGCAAATACTTGCCAACGCAGCTAAGCAAAACAACGTTGAAAAACTTCTCATGATCAGCTCTACAACGGTTTACCCTAACCTTGCTTCCGATATGGAAGAAGCTGACGCGTCAATCTCTTTAGCAGCCGAAAGCCCTTATTTCTCTGACAATGCACGTATTATGCTTCAAGCAGAGCAGCATGTTATCGACTCGAATATTAGCTTTGTTATTCTACGTTGTAGCGGATTAATCGGGCCAGATAGACACCCATCTCGCTTTGCAGCAAGGCTTCAACAAGTTAGTCGTAAAGCACCAGCTAATATGCTTCATCAAGATGATGCTGTCTCGGCTGCGAAATTTGCCTTAGGCAATTTAAGCAACCAAGTCATTAATGTTACGACACCTCATACTGTCAGCAAGGCTGAGTTCTACCAAGCTGCCATAAACAAAATCGGAAGTGAGATACCTCTTCCACCCGTCACAGAGCAAGCTGACAAGCGTATTCTTGCTGACAAACTACTCTCACTTGGTTATCGATTTCACTTCAATTCAACTTTGGATGCGCTATGAGACTCTATAGACATATAGAAACGCTTTGGGATTACATGCAACTTAAACATGAACTGAAGCCTGCGGACTGTTTGTTTGTGATGTGCAGCAATGATGTGCGTGTAGCGGAGCACGCTGCCAAGCTCTACCACCAAAAGTTGGCACCTTTGATTGTATTTTCAGGGGGTGAAGGTCGCTTCACAGATGGACTGTTTGAAAAAAGCGAAGCAGAAACCTTTGCCGAGATTGCAAAGTTGTCGGGCGTTCCAAGCAAAGCAATTTTGCTCGAGACTAAATCCACAAACAGCGGAGAAAACGTCCGCTTTACTGAGCAACGATTAAAAGAGGAAGGAAAACAATGTTCCTCGTTTATTCTGGTACAAAAACCGTTTATGGAGCGTAGAGCAATCGCGACATTTGAAAAACAGTGGCAGTCACCCTACACTCAGCTCCAAGTAAGCTCTGCGGCTCTTCCATTTTTTGAATACATTAATGAAGACATGCCATTAATGATGGTGCTAGAAGCACTAATGGAAGATTTCTCTCGCGTAAAAAGCTATCCAGAGAAAGGATTTCAAACCGAGCAGAACATCCCTCAGCAAGTCGAATCTTCTTACCAGGTTTTACTCGAGCGGTTTGGTTTTGACTTAGTCTAATTTTTTCTAACCGACAACAAAAAGCCACCAAGTTCGGTGGCTTT
Organism: Vibrio sp. YT-15; assembly: GCF_033337445.1. Taxonomy (NCBI): domain Bacteria; kingdom Pseudomonadati; phylum Pseudomonadota; class Gammaproteobacteria; order Vibrionales; family Vibrionaceae; genus Vibrio; species Vibrio sp. YT-15. The sequence continues at coordinate 209,556 of NZ_JAWOQR010000003.1, read as the reverse complement.
TCTGTATCAATACGGCTTATTTACCGAGTGCTTCTTTGTAATGTTGGCGGCATACGGAGACATACTTATCGTTACCGCCGATCGCAACTTGATCGCCTTCTTTAATTGCCACGCCGTGTTCATCGGTACGAATAACCATATTCGCTTTGCGGCCACAATGGCAGATTGTTTTGAGCTCAACCAGCTTGTCTGCCCAAGATAATAGATACTTACTGCCTTCAAAAAGTTCGCCTAGAAAATCGGTGCGAAGGCCGTAACACAATACTGGAATATGCAACTTATCAACAACTTCAGTAAGTTGATAAACTTGTTCTTTCGACAAGAACTGACACTCATCAACAAGAATACAGTGACGTTTTTCAACCTCATTCAGAGCTGCGATCTCTTGATACAAATTGGTATCCTGACGAAATAAATGTGCGTCAGATTGAAGACCAATACGAGAGCTCACTTTACCGACACCAAAACGATCATCTAGCGCAGCCGTAAAAATAACTGGCGTCATGCCGCGTTCTTGGTAGTTGAAAGAGGATTGAAGAAGCGTTGTTGATTTACCCGCATTCATTGCTGAGTAATAGAAATACATCTGAGCCACAGAGCATTACCTAAAGTTAAAGTTTTAATTTATGGAAATGGAAAATAAAAGGGCTGAATTATCAGCCCTTTAAAAATGAAAATTCAATTACTTACGACGCCACGTTGTGCCTTCTGGACCATCTTCCAGAACAATGCCCATTTCGGTCAGCTTGTCACGAGCCATATCTGCATTCGCCCAATCTTTCGCAGCACGAGAGTCGTTACGCAGCTTGATCAGAGCTTCGATTTCAGCCACTTCATCATCGTTACCCGCATCACCTTTTAGGAAGGCTTCAGGATCTTGGTGAAGAATACCGATCACGTCAGCTAGTTCACGCATTAGCGCACCGAGTTCGCTCGCTTTCTCTAGGTTTTCTGTCTTCAGGCGGTTAACTTCTCGCGCCATGTCGAACAGTACTGAGTAAGCTTCTGGTGTGTTGAAGTCATCATTCATCGCTGCAGTGAAGCGAGATACGTATTCTTCACCACCAGCAGGCGCCGCGTTTAGGTCTAAACCACGTAGAGATGTGTACAGGCGCTCAAGCGAAGCACGTGCTTGGTTTAGGTTATCTTCGCTGTAGTTTAACTGGCTACGGTAGTGACCAGACATTAGGAAGTAACGCACTGTTTCAGCATCGTAGTGACCAAGAACGTCACGGATAGTAAAGAAGTTACCTAGAGATTTAGACATCTTCTCACGGTCTACCATTACCATGCCGCTGTGCATCCATGTGTTCACGTATTGTGTATCGTGTGCACAGCATGATTGCGCGATTTCATTTTCATGGTGTGGGAACTGAAGGTCAGAACCGCCGCCGTGAATGTCGAAGTGGTTACCTAGGATTGAAGAGTTCATTGCTGAACACTCTATGTGCCAACCTGGACGACCTGGACCCCATGGTGACTCCCACGTTGGTTCACCCGGCTTAGACATCTTCCAAAGTACAAAGTCTAGAGGGCTGCGTTTTGCTGTTTCGATATCAACGCGCGCGCCAGCTTGAAGCTGATCAAGGTCTTGCTTAGAAAGCTTGCCGTATTCGTTGAATTTACCCACTTCAAACATTACGTCACCGTTATCTGCAACGTATGCAAAACCGCGCTCGATTAGCTTCTCAACCAATTCGATGATTTCAGCAATAAACTGTGTCGCACGAGGTTCAACGTCCGGACGTTTCATGTTCAGCGCATCAAAATCAGCGTGCATTTCACCAATCAAACGCTCAGTCAATGAATCGCAAGACTCACCATTTTCTGCGGCACGTTTGATGATCTTATCGTCGATATCTGTGATGTTACGTACAAACGTCAGATCATAGCCCAAGTAGCGAAGGTAACGTGATACAACGTCAAAAGAGACGAAAGTACGACCGTGACCAATGTGACAGAGATCGTAGATGGTAACTCCACAGACATACATACCGACTTTGCCAGCTGTAATTGGTTTGAATTCCTCTTTCTGTCTTGTGAGTGTGTTATATATCTTTAACATGATCTCTATCTATGATTGTGAATGAATAAAAGAAGATGAGTATATCAACTCCAACCTAGTTAGGTAATAGCAATTAACCGATAAAACGATAATCGGCTAAACTTCAAGCACAAAACGAAGAATTTCCTCTTCCTGAGTTTTTAAAGCACTAGAACTTAGGCTAGAATCTCGGGCTCAACACAACACAGTAAAGGAAAGTAGCATGATCACCCTTCACACTAATTTTGGTGACATCAAGATTCAACTAAACGAAGAGAAAGCGCCAGAGACAAGCGCAAACTTCCTTCAGTACTGCCGCGACGGTTTCTACGACAACACGCTTTTCCACCGTGTTATTGACGGCTTCATGATCCAAGGTGGTGGTATGGAGTCTGGTCTACGTGAAAAAGCGACTCGTGCACCTATCAAGAACGAAGCAAACAATGGCCTTAGCAACAAAGTGGGTACACTTGCTATGGCACGTACTATGGAGCCGCATTCAGCAAGCTCTCAGTTCTTCATCAACGTAAACAACAACACATTCCTAGACTTCCGTAGCGAAAGCCTAGATGGTTGGGGTTACTGTGTGTTCGGTGAAGTAATCGAAGGCATGGACATCGTAAATAAGATCAAAGGCGTTAGCACTGGTTCTTACGGCATGCACCAAGACGTACCTCTAGAAGACGTAGTAATCACTGGTACAACAATTGAAGAGTAATTCTTAGGAATTATTTTTAAAAGATAAGTTAATGGGGAGGCATAGCTTCCCCTTATTTCTATGACGACATTATTTATTTCCGATCTTCACCTTACCCCATCACGTCCTGATATCACGGAATGTTTTGTGACGTTCATGCGAACAGAAGCAACAAAAGCTGATGCACTTTATGTACTCGGCGATCTGTTTGAGTTCTGGATTGGTGACGATGACAACACCCCTTTTGCAGACCAAATCCGTGCAGAATTTAAAGCACTGACGGATGCGGGTGTGCCAACTTTTTTCATCCAAGGCAATCGAGATTTTTTACTCGGCAAACGCTTTTGCAAAGAAACCGGTATGACATTACTCGACGATGTCTGCACGATTGATCTTTATGGTCAAAAAGCCGTAATCCTACATGGCGATACGCTCTGCATTGACGATGTGAAATACCAAGAGTTTAGAAAAACCGTTCACAAGCCATGGCTACAATGGTTGTTTAACCGTATTCCTTGGTTCATTAAGAAGAAAATTGTCTCAAAAGTTCAATCCGATATTCGTGATGATAAAATGAGCAAGTCATTAGATATCATGGACGTCAACCAAAATGAGGTCGAGAAAGTGATGTCTCAGAACTGCGTCAACTTAATGATTCATGGTCACACACATCGCCCGAACACACATTTTTTTGACGTCGATGGCGTTAAAAAGACCCGAATTGTTTTAGGGGATTGGTATACGCAAGGCTCAGTTTTAAAAGTAAATTCTGATAGTTTTGACCTACAAACGAGACCGTTCATACAGAATTTGCGTTAAGCATGTAGAGCGTGTAGAAGATTCACGCTCAAGTCGTAGATATTTTGTAAAAAATCGCTATTATCATAATACTAAGTTAAACAGAACGAAGTACCTAATTGAAGTATTCTTACGTAGCTCGCCAACCGATTCTGGATAGAGAAAAACGAACCATAGGTTACGAACTCCTCTTTCGAGACGGCCCTAAAAATACCTTCCCTGAAGTAGAACCAGAGCTGGCTACTAGTCGACTGCTATCCGATCATTTTTTATCGACGCATTACAACACATTAGGAAACAAACTTGGCTTTGTTAACTTTCCGCATCAAAGCTTGGTGAACTTGGTCCCAACTTTGTTCCCTAAAGAATCTCTCGTCATTGAAGTCCTTGAAGACTGCGAACCGACAGAAGAACTGTTAGAAGCCATCAAGCACCTTCATGAGTGCGGATACAAAATTGCTCTGGATGATTTTGTTCCGACGAAAGCTTGGAAGCGTTTTCTTCCATACGTTTCCATGATCAAGTTTGATATTAGACTTGTGCCGATCAAGAAAGCTGCCATTTTTATTCAGGCGTTGAGCCCATTTAAAATCGACTTTCTTGCGGAAAAGGTAGAGACCTATGAAGAGTTTGAGCAAGCTCTAGAAGCCGGTTTTAACTATTTTCAAGGGTATTTTTTTAGCAAACCTGAGATGATCCAGAAAAAACGGTTGAACCCCGCGTTTCTTACCGTCATCCAACTTTGTAAAGAGATTGCTGATAAGCCCATCGACTTCAATGAGGTTGAACGTCTGTTTTCGATTGATGTGACGCTGTCATACAAGCTGCTTACTTACGTAAATTCAGGATATACATTAACGACTAAGATCAAATCGTTCAGACAGGCGCTTATTTATCTGGGTGAAGAGCGACTACGACGCTTTATTTCCTTAGTTGCAATTGCGTCCGTTCAAGAAGATAAACCTGACTCTCTTTACTCTTTAGCGATTCAGCGTGCACGAATGTGTGAACTGTTACTTAGTCAAATGAACACTAGGTATGACCCTGGGCAGGCTTTTTTGACAGGCATGTTTTCTTTACTCGGATCTTTGCTCGATCAACCGCTCTCGGATGTCATTGAAGATATCCCCGTTGACGAAGATATAAAACTCGCATTAACCAGTCGAAAAGGCGTACTTGGTCACTTACTTTCGATGACGATCGCCTACGAACAAGCGGACTGGGAGTTAGCCGAGCGATATTGCACCGTTCTTAAATTAACCGAACCTCAATTAGCAGACGCTTTTAATCAATCGACGGAATGGGCTCAAGAACTGCTGTCTCAAACGCCCTAAATCGCTATAATGCCTCACCTCCAGCCTCGCAATTGTGAGGTTGTTTGTTTTTACCGCTTAATTAATCGAGATTTCATTTTATGGCTTCTTCTTGCCCTTGCGGATCTAACCGCACCTACCAACAGTGTTGTGAAATTGCCCACAATAACCACGCTGACGTCACCACTCCAGAGCAGTTAATGCGCTCTCGTTACAGTGCGCATGTGTTAGGTCTAGTCGATTACGTGGTGAACACGTACCACCCAAGCTGTAATGCAGAAGAGCAACGTGAAGACATTGCCCAATCTATCGACAGCGATTGGTGCAAACTTGAAGTTGTAAAAACAGAAGCTGGCAGTAATGACAATGAAGGCTTTGTAGAGTTTAGCGCTTATTTTGATGAAGACGGCAAACGCTACTGCATGACAGAGCGTTCTCGCTTTGTAAAAGAAAATGGGCTTTGGTACTACATTGACGGCACGTTTCCAGAAGAAGAGCTAGAAGAAGAACCAGAACAAGATCCTCGCCTAAACCAACCAGTGAGTAGCCTAAAAGTAGGTCGTAACGACCCGTGTATCTGTGGAAGCGGTAAGAAATTTAAGAAGTGTTGTGGGTAAGATCATCCACTCCTAGCTTATTGAGCTCGATTTAATTGGATTCTTGACTTCGCCTAGGTTCGTTGGAGTGACGTTAATATATGTACCTATTTGAAGTAAATAACTCTACTGCAAGTACCATTAGAAAATATACCGTCATTCTGAACAGCGAGGGACGAGCGTGATTCAGAATCTAATCGCCACCAGCACTGTTGCCGGTTTTTGCCCCGAATCAAGAACACTAAAGTAAAAAGCCCCTAGGCTCGAGAGCATAGGGGCTTTCACTTATCGCAAGCTTACTTATGACGCTCTTTCAGTTTGTTCACTACGTCATTCATCGATAAGCCTTGGTCTTGAAGCAATACCATTAAGTGATAAATCAAATCTGCAGATTCACACACTAACTCCGCCTTATCGCCCGACGTCGCCGCAAGCGCGACTTCAACGCCTTCTTCGCCCACTTTTTGCGAAATACGCTTGGTGCCACGGGCATAAAGACTGGCAGTATAAGAGGAATCTGGGTCGGCACTCTTGCGGGCAGCCAATAGCTGCTCAAGTTGATGAAGCCACACCATTTGTGACTCCTCTTGAGGGTCCACATCCCAGCAAGTTGTGTTACCCAAGTGACACGTAGGACCAATGGGATTCACTTTCACCAGCAGCGTATCGTTATCGCAATCGAGCTGCATGTTCACCAATTGCAATACGTTGCCAGAAGTCTCACCTTTCGTCCAAAGACGCTGCTTGGTACGAGAGAAAAACGTCACTTGACCTGTTTCGCCCGTTTTTGCCAACGCATCTTGGTTCATATAACCCATCATCAGCACTTGGCTTGATTGGAAATCTTGTACGATAGCAGGTACCAGACCATCCACCTTTTCCCAGTTGATTCGCTCAGCTAGCGAACTTACTTCGGCGGCTTTCACACTCATAGTCGTACCTCAATGCCTTGTTGTTTCAAATACTGCTTTAGTTCACCAATATTGATGACTTGTTTGTGGAATACCGATGCGGCAAGCGCGCCATCCACATTTGCTTTTTGGTAGGCTTCCGCAAAGTGCTCCATAGCACCCGCGCCACCCGATGCAATCAGCGGTACATTACATACTTCGCGCACCATATTCAGTTGTTCGATATCGTAGCCGTTACGCACACCGTCTTGGTTCATCATGTTCAGTACGATTTCACCAGCGCCGCGTTTTTGTACTTCTTGCACCCAATCACGCGTTTCCCATTGGGTCGCTTTGGTGCGTTCTTCATCACCAGTAAACTGGTAAACCTGATACTTGCCCGTCTCTTTGTCGTAGTATGAATCGATACCAACGACGATACATTGCACACCAAACTTATCAGCAAGGTCAGTAATCAACTGAGGGTTCGCCAATGCAGGTGAGTTGATAGACACTTTGTCTGCACCAAACTCAAGAATGCGCGCTGCGTCTTCCGCTGATTTAATACCACCAGCCACACAGAAAGGAATATCAATAACTTCTGCAACGCGAGCGACCCAACTTTTATCGACGACACGACCATCACTTGAAGCGGTAATATCGTAGAACACGAGCTCGTCAGCGCCCTCTTCCGCATAACGCTGTGCCAGAGGAACGATGTCGCCAATGATTTCATGGTTACGGAACTGGACGCCCTTGACCACTTGTCCATCACGTACATCAAGACATGGAATTATTCGCTTTGCCAACATGCAAACGCCTCCTCTGCTGTGAACTTACCATCTAACAGCGCACGACCAACAATCACGCCAGCCACACCGCTGCCTTTTAGCACTTCGATATCTGCTAATGAGCCAATGCCACCTGAAGATTGAAACTGCACTTGTGGGTACTGTTTGCATAGGTCAACGTAAAGCTCTACGTTTGAGCCTTCTAGCGTACCGTCACGAGAAATGTCCGTACAAAGCACGTGCTGCAAACCTATCGTTAGGTAATCGTTGATTAGAGCTTCGATGGTCACGCCTGAATCTTCTTGCCAACCAGAGATCGCCACTTTACGTGTGCCGTCTTGATCGATGTTGATATCTAGCGCGAGAACGATTTTCTCTGCGCCGTATTTTTCCATCCAACCTTTCACAAGCTCTGGCTGTTTTACTGCTGTAGAACCAACAACAACACGCTGAGCACCGGCTTCTAACAGATCAATAACGTCTTGCTCTGTACGCACACCACCACCGATTTGGATGTTTGCTGGTGTACTTGCTAGTAGCTTTGCAATCAAATCAAGCTGGCGTGCTGTCGTGTCTTTCGCGCCAGTTAAATCCACCAAGTGCAGCCAGTTAGCACCCGCTTGGTGGTACAAGTTGAACTGCTCTGCTGGGTCGACTTTGTACTCGGTTACTTGGCCGTAATCACCTTGATAAAGGCGAACCACCTGTCCTTCAATTAAATCAAGAGCTGGAATAATCACACTAAATCCCTTTTATAATTCTAAGAAGTTTTGAATAAGCTTCGCGCCCGCTTTTGAAGAACGCTCAGGGTGGAATTGCACGCCGTAATAGTTACCGCTTTGTACTGCTGCTGTGAACGGGTTGCCGTATTCACATTCCGCAATCGTGTAATCCCCAACTGGCATCGCAAAGCTGTGCACGAAGTAGAAATACTCTCCTTCTTCAATACCTTTGAAAAGTGGATTACCTGCTTTTGCAGAGACCGTGTTCCACCCCATATGCGGCAGCGGCAAATCGCCAGTTTGTAGTAGCTTCACTTCGCCATCACAAAGTCCAAGACACTCGACCAACTCGTCGGCTTTCTGCCCTTTCTCTTGAGACACTTTGCCCAGCAGTTGCATGCCTAAACAGATACCTAACAGCGGCTTTTCTACCTGTTTTACCAAGCTGATAAGATCGCGCTCTTCTAGGTTCTTCATCGCTTCGCTGGCAGTTCCCACACCTGGTAGGAATAGCTTATCTGCCGATAACACAACTTGCGGATCTTTTGAAATCGTTACGTCATAGCCTAGGCGTTCAATAGCAAACTTCACCGAAGAGACGTTGGCACAGCCAGTATCGATAATGACAACTTTCTGTTCTGTCACTGTTTTTCTCCTTGCTAAGGTTAGCCTTAAAGCACGCCTTTACTACTTGGTAGCTCAGTGCCTTCTACTTTGATTGCTTGGCGCAAAGTACGACCAAACGCTTTAAACAAGCTTTCAATGATGTGGTGATCATTGTTGCCCGCTGAAGACAGGTGCAGCGTACACGCTAATGTGTCAGTCAGAGAGCGGAAGAAGTGAACCACCATCTCTGTTGAAAGATCACCCACTTGCTCACGGCTGAATTGCGCGTCGAACTTAAGGTAAGGACGACCTGATAGGTCTAGTGCGCATTGCGCCAAACACTCATCCATTGGCAAGCTAAAGCCAAAGCGACCAATACCACGTTTGTCACCCAGTGCTTCTTTCAAGGCTTGACCTAACGCAAGAGCGGTATCTTCTACTGTGTGGTGATCGTCAATGTGCAGGTCACCTTCCACTTTGCACACCATTTGGAATCCACCGTGCGTCGCAATTTGATCCAGCATGTGGTCAAAGAAGCCAAGACCTGTAGAAATGTCGTTACCACCTTGCTCATCAAGATTAACGAATACTTTAATATCTGTTTCTTTTGTGGTGCGAACCACTTCAGCAACGCGAGCCTTCACCGTTAGATCTTTCAGGATCTGTTTCCAACCCATGGTTTCTGGGTTGTATTGAATGCCACGAATTGCCATGTTTTCTGCAAGTTGAAGATCGGTTTGACGATCGCCAATCACAACAGAGTTTTGGAAATCCACTTTGCCACCTTGAAGGTACTCTTTTACCAAGCCCAATTTAGGCTTACGGCAAGAGCAGTTATCTTCATCGAAGTGAGGACAAATCAGCACATCATCAAACTTCACACCTTGAGATTCAAAGATCTCCATCATCATGTTGTGTGGTGCATCAAAATCAGCTTGTGGGTAGCTGTCGGTACCCAAACCATCTTGGTTCGTGACCATCACTAGGCGGTATCCTGCATCCTGCAACGACAGCAGGCTTGGGATAACAAATGGTTCTAGTTTTAGCTTATCTAAACGGTCTACTTGAAAATCAATCGGCGGCTCAACAATTAAGGTGCCATCACGGTCGATAAAAAGGATTTTTTGTTGTTTGCTCACTCGAACTTCCTTATTGCTATTCTTTTGGCGCTCCCGCTATTGAGCGAGAGCGATAAATTCTGTCTCTATTTATGCGTAGTAGTTTCTGATAAATCCAAGCGTTTTTTCGCACTCGTCACGGTTACCCACACTGATACGCACACAGTTTTCAATTGGCGAGTTACGCAAAATAATGCCCGTATCCCAAGCCGCTTTGAAAAGGTCATCGCCATCTGGGAATTTCACCAATAGGTAGTTTCCCCACCCTTCAAACACTTCCAAGCCCGGAATCATTGAAAGGCCAACTTGCAAGTAAGCACGGTTTGCATTCAAATCGAGAACTTGAAACTTCGCTCGCGCTAAACCAGCTTCCGAAAGTGCCTGAGTCGCAATTTCTGCCACTGGAACTGGGACTGGGTAAGGTGCGATAACTTTAAGAAGTACATTAATCAGCTCTTCGTTCGCAAGCGTAAATCCACAACGTAGACCTGCAAGCGCAAAAGCTTTCGACAGAGTACGCAGAATTGCAAGGTTCGGGTATTGCGCCAGTAGGTCTACCGTTGACGCTTCTGGACAAAAATCGATGTACGCTTCATCCATCACCACGATTGCACGGTCTTTTGTCATCTCAAGCAGAGACACAATGTCCTCACGCTTAACCAAGTTACCCGTTGGGTTGTTTGGCGAACATACAAAAACCAGCTTCACGTTATCCAGATTAGCTTCGATGCCAGCAAGGTCTAGTTGCCAATCTGACGTTAGCGGCACGGTTTTGCGCTCTACACCGATGGTTTCTGCACTGATGGCGTACATACCGTAAGTTGGTGGGCAGTAAAGAATCGCATCTTCACCCGGCTCACAGAATGCACGAATTAATAACTCAATACCTTCGTCTGCGCCGCGAGAAGTCAGTGTTTGTTCTGGTTTCACAGCCGCATACGCTGCGTAAGCGGAAATCAGTTCTTTCGGTTGGCATTCGCTGTAACGATTAAGACGAGCAAAGTCTGTTTTGTATTCATTGTTAAATGGTGATTCGTTGGCATTTAGCCATACGTCACCCGTACCACCGATTCGGCGAGCCGACATATAAGGGGTAAGCTGTTGGACTTGTTTACGCGCTAGCTTTTCCATCTCATTACTCTCTTATTCTTTCTTACTTGCTAATTTTTCTACGCGGATAGTAACAGCACGTTTGTGAGCGTCCAGACCTTCTGCTTCAGCCATCGTGACTACCGTTGGTGCAAGGTTCTTTAAACCATCAGCAGAAAGCTCCTGAACCGTCATTCGTTTAGAGAAATCCGCCAAACCTAAGCTTGAATAAGTACGTGTGTAACCGTAAGTAGGAAGGACGTGGTTAGTCCCCGATGCGTAATCTCCCGCAGATTCAGGCGACCAATCCCCAAGGAAGATAGAGCCTGCATTATCAAGTAGAGGTAGAAGCTCACGAGGGTTCTTAGTCTGAACAATCAAGTGCTCAGGACCGTAGTAATTGGAAATAGAAACTGACTGCGTCATCGACTCGGAAATAATGATCAAGCTTGATGCCAGAGCCTTTTCTGCGATGTCTGCACGAGATAGCTCCTTAAGCTGACGTTGAACCGCATCCGTCACTTGATCAGCAATCACAGGAGAAGGAGTCACCAATACCACTTGAGAATCAGGACCGTGTTCCGCTTGGCTCAAAAGATCCGCAGCGATAAAGTCTGCATCTGCGGTTTCATCTGCAATCACTAACACTTCTGATGGCCCTGCTGGCATATCAATCGCAGCACCGCGGAAATCATTGCTAACCTGTCGTTTTGCTTCGGTCACGTAAGCGTTGCCCGGACCAAAGATCTTATCTACTTTCGATACCGTCTCGGTGCCATAAGCCATTGCAGCAACTGCTTGGCCACCACCGACGTTGTACACTTCATCAATGCCACACAGTTTCGCGACATAAAGGATCTCATCAGCGATTGGCGGTGGAGAACAAAGAACGACTTTACGACAACCTGCAATTTTTGCAGGAACGCCGAGCATCAAAACAGTCGATGGCAAAGGCGCACTGCCACCCGGAATGTACAAACCCACTTTTTGAATTGGGCGTGTTACTTGTTCACAAAGGACACCTGGCTGGGTTTCCACCTTGATCGGTTGCGGCTTTTGCGCTTTGTGGAACTTAGAAATATTGGCGTAAGCTTGCTCTAATGCGCTCTTCATTGACTCTGACAAACGCTCTGACGCTGCCTTAATTTCCTGAGAAGAAACACGAATGGATTCAGGCTTAACACGGTCAAACTTTTCGGTCAGCTCAATAAGAGCAGAGTCACCTTCTTCTCGAACTTTAGCAATAACTTCGGCCACAGCAGTGGTGATATTGGCACCTTCTGCAATAGCAGGGCGCTCCAAAATAGAGTCTTGCTGATTCTCACTTAATGATTGCCAAACGACTGTTCTCATGATGCTTACTCCATCATTTTTTCAATTGGTAGAACGAGAATTGAACTTGCGCCCAACTCTTTCAGCTGTTCCATTGTTTCCCAGAACAGGTTTTCAGAACTCACTAAGTGAACAGCCATTTTCTGCTTATCTGCAGAAAGAGGAAGAACAGTTGGGTCTTCAGCACCTGGCAGTAGTGCTTTAATTTGATCTAACTTCTCTGCTGGGGCGTGAAGCATAATGTACTTAGATTCTTTCGCTTGCTGCACGCCTTGCATGCGAGTTAACAGCTTTTCGATTAGCGCCACTTTGTCTGCGTCGAACTCACCTGTGCGTTGAATCAATGTCGCTTTTGATTTGAAGATAATTTCAGCTTCTTTAAGGCCGTTCGCTTCCAGTGTTGCACCTGTAGAAACCAAATCAGCGATAGCATCAGCGAGACCCGCGCGAGGCGCAACTTCTACAGAGCCTGTCAGCATACATGTAGAGAATGGAACGCCGGCTTCATCCATGTACGCTTTTAGAAGTTGAGGATACGTTGTAGCAATACGCTTGCCAGCTAAGTCTTGTGGACCGTTGTACTCTTCGTCCTTGTCGATTGCGATAGATAAACGACAGCCACCAAAATCAAGTCGACGAAGCTGAACAAACTCGCAGGGTTCACCTAATGCTTTGCGGTCAAGGCGAACTTCTTCTAGCTCATTTTCGCCAATAAAGCCAAGGTCAACCACGCCATCCATAATTAAACCTGGGATGTCGTCGTCACGAACCAAGAGTAAATCAATTGGCATATTTTCAGAATGGACAACTAAACGCTCGCCCATTACGTTGAACTTTACGCCGCACTGTTTTAGTAGAGCTTGACTCTCTTTGCTAAGACGACCTTTTTTCTGAATTGCGATTCTTAAACGTTGTGTTTGCATTGCTTTGTCCCTATGCAAGATTTTGATATCTAAGTATTTTTCAAACTAATAAAACTAAAAAACCCTCGGGAGATTGAAGTCTCCCGAGGGTTTAAAATCTGCTTTTACTTTGATTTTACCTCCGGGAGTTTCCTGCCTCCCGGGTATGCGTACATCGCCCGAAAGACTAGATTGGGTGATGATGGTGATGAATGTTCATTACAAAATTACGCATACTTATTTAAGGCTCTTTTTGAGTTGCTTTGTTAGTAACCACACTAACTAAGGATTCTATATTTTTCAATACTCAATTGAATATTTTCTAAATATTTTTCACAAGACATTGATTTAAATGAAATTAAATTCTTTTCCATATTGAATACTCTGGTGGAAAGAACACCTCCAATCAGCTCTACTCTGACGAAGAAAGCGAAGAATAGTATGAATATCCACCAAATCAACTATTTAGACCGTACCCAACCCATTAATTGACATTTTTCTCAATAAAGAGACAGCAACTCACGTTTGAGACAAGTCATTCAAAACTATTATTAGAGCGGGGCAAAAAATAGTGATTAACAATGAAACTGCGTAACGGTAGTAATAAACAAGCTGTAGATTTCGACGATACGGCACTATACCCGTTGATCGGCAATAGTGCCTGTATCCAAGAACTTCGTACTGCAATACAAAAGTACGCTCAATGTGATGCTGAAGTCCTCATTCAGGGTGAAACTGGTGTTGGGAAAGGTCTTTGCGCTCGCCTTATTCATCAATTGTCGAACAGACACTCAGCACCTTTTGTGGAAGTCAACTGTGGAGCCATTCCAAGTGGTCTTATTGCATCCGAGCTTTTCGGCCATGAAAAAGGAGCATTTACAGGCGCAATCTCAGAGCGTATAGGTTTTATTCAAAAGGCACATAAAGGCACCCTATTTCTTGATGAAATTGGTGACATGCCACCAGACCTACAAATCCATCTCCTTCACTTTTTGGAGAGTAAACAAATCCATAAAGTCGGAGCGGATAAATTCATTGACGTGGACTGTAGGGTCATTGCAGCAAGCCACGTGGATTTGAAAAATGAGGTCGTACAAGGAGGATTTCGTGAAGATCTATTCTATCGGCTTAATATATTGCCATTAACTATCCCTCCACTGAGAAAGCGTGGAAAAGACATTATTATTTTATCTGAACACTTCCTAGCAGATCTGTCTCATGGTCAGGTACAAAAAATGTCTGATAAGGTAAAAGCCAAGCTCCTCAAACATCGTTGGCCAGGCAACGTAAGAGAACTGCGGAATGTCATCCAACGAGCAATTGTCATGTGTGAAGATCACACGCTTCTCGTCGCTGACTTGGGCCTTGATAACAACGAGAGGCAATTGCTCCCTTCTGTGGACCAAATTGATCTCGACTACCTACTGCAAGCTATCGAAGAAAATAAACACAATATGAGTGCGGCTGCACGTCATCTCGGCATTTCAAGAACAACGCTTTATCGATTAATAAAGAAATACAACTTAAATGTTTAAATACTGTATAGGTGTAACGTAACACTGTGTAACAGGTAACTCTTTAGATATCATTTAGTTAACTCTGCATCGCAACCATGCGTATTTTGCTGTATTAAAAATCAAAAGCTTAAAATGGGCATAGTCTTTGCTAAGAACTAAGAAGAAGATGGATTGCTTTTCCATTACAGCCCATCAAGGAGAGCTCGGTACACAAACAATTCGCTCATAACACGAGACTTTTATCCCCAAAAACGCGATTGCCCCCCTCACCTAAGTCGCGTTAAAAAAAAGCTCCGCTAAATTAGCGGAGCTTCCCTCTGTAACGAATCTATCCAAAACAACTTACGCACTCTGGCAAGACGCTATTTTAGACTTTGAAAGCCATGACAAAATAGCGCAAACGATAACGAATGTTATCGACGCTGCAATGAACGAGAACGCAATTGAAGCAGTCATACCAAGGGCAATAAAGCCGACGCATGAAACAAGCGCGACTGATAATGCATAAGGTAGCTGTGTTGATACGTGATCAATGTGGTTACAACGTGCACCCGTCGATGACAGGATAGTCGTATCTGAGATTGGTGAACAATGGTCACCGAATACCGCACCAGCTAAAACCGCACTCAACATCGGTAGCATTAGTGCTACGTCTGTTGCACCAGCCATGTCTCCGGCGATTGGAAGCATGATGCCGAACGTACCCCATGAAGTACCTGTTGAGAACGCCATTAGGCCAGACAACAAGAATAGGATAACTGGTAGCCAGTGCGGGTTAATGTTGCCCTGCGCCATTGTCGAAAGGTAAGTACCAGTCTTCATATCACCGATAACAGAACCAATGGTCCAGGCAAATACTAAGATTAGAATCGCACCAAACATAGACTTAGCACCAATCCAAAGTGTACGTGCGATCTCAGCCATTGGTAGACCTTGCTTCACAACAGTAAACAGTGCAACAGCTAAGCCAAGCAAGCTACCGTAGATTAGTGATGTACCTACATCTGTATTTTCAAAAGCACCAAGAAGCGCAAACTCCTTACCATCAGCAGCCAATGCTTGGCCACCCGTGTAAAGCATTGAAGCGATAGTCGCGATAATCAGCGTTACGATAGGAAGTATCAAATCTGACACTTTACCCTTTTCACTTTCACGGATATCTAGCTCTTCGTTTAGGTCATGCGCTTCTTGCGAGTCATTTTCTTTGTCTTTATCAAAGCCACGACCTTGCGATGCAGAGATTTCATGCTCACGCATTTTACCAATATCAAGACCAAACCACGCAACAGCGAACACCATTAGCAGCGCAAAAACGGCGTAGAAGTTCATTGGGATAAGACGAACATATGCGCCAAGAGCCGAATACTCTGTGATCCCATGTGAGACTAAGATTCCGCCAATAATAGTAATAATGTAAGCACCCCAGCTAGAAGCAGGCATAATTACACACATTGGAGCAGCGGTTGAGTCTAGAATGTACGCAAGCTTAGCGCGAGACACATAAAAGCGATCGGTTACTGGGCGAGAGATCGCACCAACAGCAAGGCTATTAAAGTAATCATCGACAAAAATGAATACGCCTAAAAAGGCGGCAAGAAGTTTGGAGCCGCGTTTACTCTTCACTCGAGATTGTGCCCATTCAGCAAAAGCACGAGTACCGCCAGATAGCGTTAATAAAGCTGTTGTCATACCTAATAAGATTAGGAAACCAACAATGCTCATGTTCCAAGTGTTAATTCCGCCATCTTCAATAAAGACAGAAGAAACTTGAGAACTGACGTAACCTGCGGTGTCGCTGATAGACCAGCTATTAAGTAGCACCGCACCTAGCACGATACCTACACCCAAGGAAACTAATACACGTCGAGTCAAAATCGCCAAAGTCAAAGCGACAATAGGTGGCAATAATGAAACAGGAGAACTAGAAAAATCTATTAAATTCATGATCTTCAAAAACCAAAGTTTGGCTAGAGATCTACTGCAGACAAGTCACGTAGCATACGATACGTGCTCATGTTGAACTTAGCGACAGGGAAGCGAACACTCCACCCAACCCTACAGTAGCGCTCCATAGTTTAATGTGAATATATACTATGGCAGTGTTGTTCCTTTCAGATACAACCCCAGCAAGTAACTTTGATGAGTTACTTACTTCGGCAATCTTCGCCTTCCACTATTATTCATTGGCATCACCCCAATAATAGCTACTCTTCGAGACCGCGCCTCTACGGCAACAACAAACAATTAACCACTAACTGTACAAATTAACAACAAATTGTCTGCAATATTGCATCAGGTGGCAGCCATTGTACTTATGATGAGAGTCAATGCAACACATCAAACTAAATTAAACAAATAAATAATGACTGAGATAATTTATAAACCTTGTCTACTTCCATAAGTTTTGTGCAACTGAAATCACATCAATCATGTTATTTATGAAACATTATTACTACCTTAGAAATATCATGGTTTATCTTATATCAATAAATTAAGGATATATGACACACCATTAAAGATGGATGCTTCATATTTTTAAGTAATAACTCAAATTTTTTTATAAAAAAACCAAGCTGTCGCTCTCTCTATACAATAATGATTGTTGATTTTAGTTCTCATCTAATAATGATTTATTTCGAGTGTAATAATATTAATTGCTTTAAAAAATAGTCAAATTTAAACAAAATCTTGATTTAGCATTTGCACATAAGGAAAAGATAAAGTTAAATATAAGGACTCTTTGTTTATTTATAGATTGGCATTATTTAATCGTAACGATAAAAAGTGCCCAACACATTAACCTTTTAATAGGAATCGTTATGTCAGAGCTGACTAAAACCCTTCTAAATATCCGTAGCCTTCGTGCATTTTCTCGTGAGCTGACTCTAGAACAATTGGAAGAAGCTCTAGATAAACTCACTACTGTCGTAGATGAGCGTCGTGAAGCAGAAGAAGCAGAACGCGCAGCACAAGCAGAGCAAGAAGCTAAGCTTGCAGAGATTGCTGAGAAAATCGCTCAAGACGGTATTGACGTAGAAGCACTTATTACTGCGCTATCTGGCGAAACTAAGACGAAAGGCAAAGCGAAGCGCGCACCTCGCCCTGCTAAATACAAATACACAGATTCAAACGGTAATGAGAAAACTTGGACTGGCCAAGGTCGTACACCTTCGGCGATTCAAGAGCAACTTGATGCAGGTAAATCTCTGGATGAGTTCCTAATCTAGATCCGTGCTATTTTTAAAAGGCTCCCATAGGGAGCCTTTTTTATTTAAACCATTACAAATAAAAAAGGCACATTTCTTAATGTGCCTTTTACTTTAGTTACAGAATAGTTAATTAAACCGCTTCGTATTAACGTTCCCAGTATGCTTCTTCTAGGCTATCTTCTCGCTCAGGAAGTCCGCGCGACAATCGTGGTGAATGTTGCACGAGAACTTCGTAGCTAGCACGGTTTGCGTATTTGCAGACTTGAGAAAAAGAAGAGTAAGTTAAATACTCGTTACTGTGCTTGCTTGAATTAGGCACATTTTCTTTATGGTATTTATTTGCTGCCATATCATGAAGAACAGCAGATAACGCGGCATCACCTGCGCCATTTGTATTCTTAATTTTTTCTGGGCCACCCATATATGGCGAGATATGCGAGTACACTTTTATTGGCGTCTCGCATGAGTCTTTTTTCGCCGGACGACTAAATTCATAACGATTAAATTCAGCAATTGACCCTGGCAGCAATGGCAAAGAAGTTTCGCGCTTCGCGCTATCTTCTGTATACCCAGCCATAAATAGACCTACAGGACCCGCCGTGCACAATACTAGATCAGCCCACTCCAATGTTTTATCAGACGCAGCAAGTGGATCAGATTCCCCCGTCAGAGCTTCTGCTTCATCTTCATTCATCGCAACGACTGAAACGTTATCTCTAATGAATTCTTGCCAATATTTAGGGTCATCTTGAATAACAAACTTTGTGCCTAAAGTCAGAACAACAGGCACATCATTCTTTTTCGCGTACTCAATCGCTTTCATTGTTGCTTCCGGCATTGGGTCGCCGTCTTTGCAACGTACTAGATATGACGTCAGTACAAGTGCTGATGCATTTTTAAAGATTTTCTCTGGAATGCTATCAGGATGGAGTTGGTTCATTTGCCCTTCGCTGATAGCAAAAGTACGTTCACCGTCTTCTGTGATAAGAGCAAAACAACGGCCAATTGCACCATCTACACCTTGTAGGTAGTTCAAATCCATGCGGCTTGATGTATTACAAAGATAACGGTAACCGTAGCTGCCAATCTTAATATCCTGGCTCATCACTCCAAGTAGTGTGGAGCGGTCATCCGCTAGCACGGAGTAGTTATGTAGCGTGTTACCAATTGTACCGCCCGCATACTCATTGGTAATCAAGTTCTCTTCTTTCAGTTGCTGGTATAACTCTTCTGCTCTTTCGTCATCGATAACCAAAGAGTGACCTTTACTCAGACCGTACTTTTCAATCACATCCGTTGTAACTTTTGCTTCAATATCAACCAAGGTTTGGTCAATACCAATGATGTGAGTGCGCGTCATCTTCTTGCTTTCTTGTGCTTGGCTCACCAGCGGGTCACGAGCATGAACAGGAAAATAGTGCTTCGATTTGCGTTGTCCAGGAAATTTCATATTGTCTGTCTGAGTAAGGGGATGAAAAGGAGAGCGGATTCTATACCGCTAATAATAAAGCAGCAATAAAAGCGATTATAGCAAACGTTTGCTGACTACTTTTTTCTTTTAGGTGGCTTATTCACCTTCCATAAAGCTGAGATCTGGTAGTTGCTCAAGGTGCTCGCTATAACGCTTTAGGTTGAACTCACCCTCATTCTTCATTACATCAAAAATCTCAATTGACATCGCACATGCCATCATCGCAACCGCATCTTCACGTGGTGTGCCAGTCATCATTAAACGCATAAGGGTTTCTTTTACTTTAAGCGGGTTACCATCTTCGAGCTGATTTTCAACAATTTCAATCAACTCACTTTCTTGCATAAATTGGTTTTCTTCTGTCATTTGATGTTTCCTCTTGGATTTTGGCCAACTATGCCATATATACCTCTTCTATACTTGCGAAATTACTCGTTCGAATCTTTGTTGAAGAAAAATTCAGCGAAACGAATTGTGATTTCGATCTCGGATCTGTCACCGGTCTGTGGATTCTGATAGAATCTGCATCCCGTTTATTTAAGTGGTGTTTAGTAATGTCTGATAACAGCCAAAAGAAAGTCATCGTCGGTATGTCCGGCGGCGTTGATTCATCTGTTTCCGCGTATCTTCTAAAACAGCAAGGCTACCAAGTAGAAGGCCTTTTCATGAAGAACTGGGAAGAAGATGACAACGAAGAATATTGTACAGCGGCAGAAGATCTTGCTGACGCTCAGGCAGTATGTGACAAGCTAGGCATCCACCTACACACTATCAACTTTGCTGCCGAATACTGGGATAACGTATTTGAGTACTTCCTTGCTGAATACAAAGCGGGCCGTACTCCGAACCCTGACATTCTTTGTAACAAAGAAATCAAGTTCAAAGCATTCCTAGAATTCGCTGATGAAGTACTTGATGCTGATTACATTGCAATGGGCCACTATGTGCGTCGCTCTTTCCCAGAAAACGGTGAAAAACCACAGATGCTACGTGGTCTAGATGGCAACAAAGATCAAAGCTACTTCCTGTACACATTAAGCAACGAGCAAATCGCACGTAGCCTATTCCCTGTTGGTGACCTAGAGAAGCCAGAAGTACGCCGCATTGCGGAAGAGCAAGATCTAATCACGGCGAAGAAGAAAGACTCTACTGGTATTTGTTTCATCGGTGAACGTAAGTTTACGGAATTCCTGGGTCGCTACCTTCCAGCTCAGCCTGGTAATATCGAGACTCCAGAAGGCGAAGTGATTGGTCAACACCAAGGCCTGATGTACCACACACTTGGTCAGCGTAAAGGTCTACACATTGGTGGCCGTAAAGGCGGCGGTGGTAACGAGGACCCATGGTTCGTTGGTGAGAAAGATCTAGAACGTAACGTTTTGATTGCTGTTCAAGGTAAAGACCATCCAATGTTGAAATCAGAAGGTCTACTTGCATCACAACTTCATTGGGTAGATCGTGAGCCAATTCGCGATGTTATGAAGTGCACAGTGAAAACTCGTTACCGTCAGGAAGATATTCCTTGTACAATCATCCCTATCGATGATGAAAACATTAAAGTTATCTTTGACGAGCCACAAATTGCTGTAACTCCAGGTCAATCAGCAGTGTTCTACAAAGGTGACGTGTGCCTAGGTGGCGGCATCATCGAGCAACGCATTAAATATTCTCAAGCTTAGGAGTCGTTACGTGGCGAATACACTTTATGACCGTACTATCGCTTTCGCTGGGATTTGCCAAGCTGTTGCTTTAGTTCAACAGGTAGCGAGAAACGGACATTGTGATCAAGATGCTTTTGAAACATCAATCAACGCTATTTTGAGCACGAACCCTGCTAACACAGTTGGCGTATTCGGTCGCGAAGCCGATCTAAAGCTCGGCCTAGAATGCTTGGTTAAAGGGATTGATAGCACACCATCAGGCAGTGAAATTACTCGTTACATTATTAGTTTAATGGCGTTAGAACGTAAGTTAAGCTCTCGTAACGATGCTATGTCTCAGCTTGGTGATCGTATTCAAATGGCCAAGCGTCAGTCAGAGCACTTTGAGCTACTAGACGATCAAATGATCAGCAATTTAGCGAGCATCTATCTGGATGTCGTTAGCCCTATTGGCCCACGCATTCAAGTAACGGGCACGCCATCTGTACTGCAGCAGACGGCAAGCCAACACAAAGTTCGTGCGCTGTTGTTATCTGGCATTCGTAGTGCAGTTCTTTGGCGTCAAGTTGGTGGTAAGCGTCGCCACCTAATCTTCGGGCGCAAGAAGATGGTAGAGCAAGCACAAATCCTTCTTGCTCGTCTGTAGTAAAATATCAAATAAGCAGCTCGCGTTTATCGCGAGCTCATTTTTTTCGACTAAAACAAATCTCGCGCAAACGTTTGCGCAATATTCGTGACAATTGCCACAGTTATTGGTATAAAGCTCACGAAATTTAGAAACCCAATTCAGGAGAACATCATGGAACTGTCAGCATTGACTGCTGTTTCACCAGTAGACGGCCGTTACGGAAGCAAGACAATTGCGTTACGCGAAATTTTCAGTGAATACGGTCTACTAAAGTACCGTACTATCGTTGAAATCCGCTGGCTACAAAAGCTTGCTGCTACTGCTGAAATTGCAGAAGTGCCAGCGTTTAGCGCAGAAGCAAACCAATTCCTAGACGACCTTGCTGCAAACTTCTCTGAAGAAGATGCACGCCGTATCAAAGAGATCGAGCGTACAACTAACCACGACGTAAAAGCGGTTGAGTACTTCCTAAAAGAGAAAGTAGCAGACGTTCCTGAACTGCACGCAGTAAACGAGTTCTTCCACTTCGCATGTACTTCTGAAGACATCAACAACACATCACACGCTCTAATGCTTAAAGAAGCGCGTGAGAACGTGATTCTTCCAGAAATCCGTAACCTAATCGACGCTATCAAAGCACTAGCAGTGGAATACCGCGACATTCCTCTTCTATCTCGTACACACGGTCAGCCTGCTTCTCCATCTACTATGGGTAAAGAAATGGCAAACGTGGCGTACCGTATGGAGCGTCAATTCAAGCAAATCGAAAACGTTGAGATCCTAGCGAAAATCAACGGTGCAGTAGGTAACTACAACGCACACCTTTCTGCTTACCCAGAACTAGATTGGCACAAGTTCTCTGAAGAGTTCATCACAGAGTCTCTAGGCGTAACTTGGAACCCTTACACAACTCAAATCGAACCGCACGATTACATCGCTGAGCTGTTCGACGCTATCGCTCGTTTCAACACTATCCTGATTGACTTCGACCGTGACGTTTGGGGTTACATTGCACTAGGCCACTTCAAGCAAAAAACTATTGCTGGTGAGATTGGTTCTTCAACAATGCCTCACAAAGTTAACCCAATCGACTTTGAAAACTCAGAAGGCAACCTAGGTCTTGCGAACGCTGTATTCGGCCACCTAGCACAGAAACTGCCTATCTCTCGTTGGCAACGTGACCTAACTGACTCAACGGTTCTACGTAACCTTGGTGTTGGTGTTGGCTACGCTATCATCGCTTACACTTCTACGCTTAAAGGCATCAGCAAGCTAGAAGTAAACCGTGAAGCGCTTCTTGCTGAACTAGACAAGAACTGGGAAGTACTAGCTGAGCCAGTACAAACAGTTATGCGTCGTTACGGCATCGAGAAGCCATACGAGAAGCTGAAAGAGCTAACTCGTGGTAAGCGTGTAGACGGCGAAGCAATGCGTAACTTCATCGACGGTCTTGAGCTTCCTGAGCACGAGAAAGCACGTCTGAAAGAGATGACGCCAGCGAACTATATCGGTCAAGCAATCGAGCTGACAGATAAGCTGTAATACTCCTGTAACGACCAGATACTTAAAAGGTTGACGCGAAAGCGTCAACCTTTTTTAGTTAGGAGAGTTAGGTCGGGAGAAAATAATTTTAGTTATATGGAATGGATTATTAATTGAAGATCAGCCCCATTTGTTATGGCTGCTTTTGGAAGAACAAGGTTATTGTTCCTACTTCCACACCAAACTTTTTTATTTTCGTTAGATTGAAAACGTGTCTGTCATCCTGACGATAAAGCCAATCATCAAAAGCAACCGTCACTGATGAATCCTCCATTTGTAGCTCAAAGTCATATTGCCACTGTAGCGCATTGCCCTGCTCTTCCCCTGTTGCTACACCTATAATATCGTCTGCCTTACCTTCATAACGACCGTCTTCTAATCTAGTGATAACCCAAATTCGCTGGTCCACCTCTCCGTCATCAAACACGAAGTCTTCCACCAGCGTCAGCGTATCACCCGCTACAGTACCCACTATATCGACCTCAAAGCGACGCGTTTGCTGTCCGGTATAATCTTGCACCATCCCCCACGCCTTTATGTCGCCTTCGAAATAACCGAATACGTCAAAAGTCGGTGTAGAAGAGCGGTAATTATCAATGTCTGCGGAACATGCCGAAAGAAAAACAGCTGCCACTAAAGTCGCTGCTTTAAAAATTCGTTTAAACACTATCTAACCTGCCCTATCAATTGTTTTCGGAGTTTCGGAAATTCTGTGTTGGGTGATAACCATATAGCCAAAAATGCATCGTTCATTCGTTCGTCTTCAATGATGCCAACGTTCTTTACTTGCACGTCCCCAACCTGCTTATAAAAAAGCTGACCAGATTTTCCATCTGTTAGATAAGTAAGCTCGTCACCTTTTTGAATATCAGGAAACATACGATCGAGCTCGCTGATCCAAGCTTTTCGATATGAGTCCGTAAAACCCAATTTCGCCCACTGCTCATCCGTCACATCAAGCAGCTGTTGCTTACTGATGTCTCTCTTGTAATTAATTTCCAACGCAAGGGGATGTGGCGATACGTCATCGCTTACGATAAACTTTCCATCAGGCGCTTTTAATCTTGAGTGATAAATATCGAAGATGAACCAAGTAAGTTGGGCTTCTCCAACAGTTTTCCATCCCTTCCAATTCGCAATGTTGCTTGCGGCTTCGCTGTTTCCAACAGGTTGAGCTTGCAGAGCAAAAGAGCCAGTTACTATTACCAACGCAAGCAGCCTAGTCAGTCTCTGAGTTAAGTCTCTCTTCAAGCTTTTCATTTCCGTACACCTTGAGTATCAAGAGCATCATGACGCACCATTCGACAAACAACATTGCCAGTGTAGCGCCAGTGCTGAATCCAAATTCAACGGCTTGGAGCTTATAGCCAGCAAAGTAGCTCGCTGTTCCTCCGAGTCCGCCTATTATTGATACGTAGGTTTTTGGGAAACGGTACAAAATTGACTTAAGTTGATAGGCATACCAAGAAAACAAAACCCACAAGCATAATAACCAGACTGGCAGCCATGGGGTTGGAAAGACAAAGACCGATAGTTGTTGATTGAGCGTATCAAGCACGAGCCCGCTCGTGACGATCACACCAATACTTTTGAGCGAAGATGCATCGCTTTTCAGACAGTATAGTAGGGTTGCCAAAGTAAGGAATAACGTCACCCATTGCCATTGATAGGTTCCAAGCACCGCTGCAAACCAGCAGAGTTGGAACCATGTCGAAGCAAGAAATACCTTCATAACGAACTACGGGCGTTGAAACGTCATGTGAACTGCACTGATCGTGCGAGCCAAAAAGCCACCTTCACAGTAGCTCAAATAGTAGCGCCACATACGCACAAAGCGGTCGTCGTAGCCAAATGAGCGCACTTCACCCTCTGCTCGATTAAAACGTAAGTGCCATTCGTTCAGCGTCTTGGCGTAGTCCAAACCAATATCGAACAAGTCTCGCGTCACTAAGTCACTGTACTTTGTTGTTGCTTGGGTTAGTGAGGTTACCGACGGTAAAAAACCACCCGGGAAAATGTACTTTTGGATAAAGTCGACGTTGTTACTGTAGTAATCGTAACGCTGATCGGCAATCGTAATCGCTTGAATCGCCATCAAGCCACCAGACTTCAATAAAGACTCACAGACCTTAATGTACGAAGGCAGGAATTGTTTGCCCACAGCTTCAATCATTTCAATAGAAACGAGCTTGTCATAAGTGCCGGTTAGGTTTCGGTAATCTTCTTTGAGTAGAGTGATTTTGTCTTCTAAGCCACGCTCTTTGATTTTTTGCTCCGCGTACGCGTGTTGCTCTTCAGATATCGTTGTTGTGGTGACCTGACAACCGTATTGTTCAGCCATGTAAATCGCCATAGCGCCCCACCCAGTGCCAATTTCAACAACATGATCGGTAGATTTCAGCTCAAGTTGCTGACATAGACGATCCATTTTGTTGATTTGAGCCTGCTCTAGAGAGTCGTCCGCATGATTGTAAAGCGCCGACGAGTACAGCATATTGGTGTCAAGGAACGCTTCGTATAGGTTGTTACCCAAGTCGTAATGCGCATGGATATTTTTACGTGAGTTCTCTTCAGAGTTTCTGTTTGACCAATGACTGAACTTGTACAGTATTTTAGTCAACCAACTGCCTTGCTCTTCGAGTTTATCTAGAGCACGCATGTTAAGGGCCATCAGTTTCATTAATGAGGTTAAATCGGGGCTATCCCACCACCCATCCATATAAGCCTCACCAGCAGCAATACTGCCGCCCTGCAAGATCCGTGAATAAAAGCCTGGATGTTTTACCTCTATAGTAGCGACAACAGGTTGACCACTGTACTCCCCATTTGGCGCACTAAAACGCTCGCTTCGCTCTGTCGTTTCCGTCTTAAAACTTTCAATAACTGTTAAGCAGCCGATTTCCATTTTTTGCAGACATTGAAAAATAACTCCGCGAGCCGCTTTTTGCGTTGTCGTCAATTTACGCGGCAATGTCATAGAACTAGTATTTAACATGCAGAATTCTCCTTGTGCTTTTTATTTTTTTTGTCTGTTTTTTCAGTATCGGCTTCTATTTCTTCATGCGTTGAATATTTAGGATGAGAATAAAAAGGTGCGCCTTTCACCCAAAGTTTTAATGCGTGCCAATAAATACCAACCATTACTTTTACCGTTTGTATTGGTGTAACGATCAAACACCTCAATAAGGTTTTGCTTGAAAGTGGCTTGGCTTTCATAACCATGGTGGCATCAAAGTGTTTCTCTCCTTTGTGACATTCAAGATGAATATTCAACTTGTCTGTCAAAGGTTTAATTCTCCAACGGTAGAGTTGGTCAATCGGGTTGAATGGTGAAACATGGAATGCTTTAACTTGTTCCCAACCAAACTTTTCTTCTTCTTTATCTGCTGACACCACGTAGTAATGTCGTTCATTCCAAGGAGTGTTACTCACCTCTGCGAGGAGATACTTCCATTCTCCTTCCGCGTTATAAACGTAGTAGAAATTAACGGGACTGAAATAAAGTCCTAGATAACGCAAGTGACAGACTGCGATTACCTTGCCGGTACAGCGAACACCTGTCAGTTCTTCAATTTTGCTGTGCACTGCCGACTTGACGCTACCTTCACCAATGTAATCACTGCGTTTGAAGCGAGCCCAATGCCACCAACGCGAACCAAAACCCCATACTTTTTTCTCTAAAGCATCGATCTCGTCTACATCAATGGCGGGCATAAATAAAGAGTAGTTCAACTCATGATTCACCGGCGTGAATCGACGGTGACGAACGTTGCCTATAAACAATCGGCTGTTCATTTGGCTATCCATATCACGCTGCGCCTTTTTCGAAAGGAACCACATTTTGTTCGCGGTACTTTTCTTCTAGTTCTTTCACAACATCAAGCGCGCTACGCACGCCATCTTCATGAAAACCGTTGTACCAATAAGCGCCGCAGAACCAGGTACTTTGTTTACCCTGTATCTCGTTTTTGCGCTGCTGCGCTGCAATAGACTCAGTGGTGAATACTGGATGATGATAAGTGAACGAACGCAAGACTTTATTTGAGTTAATTTGCTCAGTGCTATTCAACGTTACACAAAACGTGTGTTCTGATTGAATATGCTGAAGAATGTTCATGTTATAAGTGAGCGAAGGGAGGCGTTGCTGCTCCTCTTCACTTCCTTCCAATAGGTAGTTCCATGATGCCCATGCTGCCTTACGTTTTGGTAGTACGGCAGAATCGGTATGAAGAACAACTTCATTTGCTTGGTATGTCATATCCCCCAAGATTTCCTGCTCAATTGGGCTGATATCCTCTAGCATTCTCATTGCTTGATCACTGTGACAAGCGAAGATAACGTCATCAAACCAATGCGTTTCTCCGCGAACTTGAACGCCAACCCCTTTTTCGTTGCGAACCACTTTTTCGACAGGACTATTAAGACGAATATTCTCGGCAAAGCCTTTGGTCAATGGTGGAATGTATGAACGTGAACCACCTTTAATCACATACCATTGTGGTCGGTTAGTCACATCTAGCAGACCGTGGTTGAGGAAGAAACGTAAGAAGAACATAAGAGGGAATGCGCGCATGTCAGCTAAAGTCGACGACCAAATCGCAGCACCCATCGGTAAAATGTAGTTATCGGTAAAGAAAGCACTGAATTTGTGTTCGTCAAGGAACTCACCTAACGTCTGAGAGTGCGAGGATTGCTCGCTAGCGAAGCGCTTGGCAAGTTTATTGAAACGAAGTATCTCGAAGATAAATCGATAAAATTTGGGGTTTGCCCAGTTGCGTTTTTGAGCAAACAATGTCGACACTGTGTGGCCGTTGTACTCTAGTCCGTTCCCATCGTTTCTGACACTGAAGCTCATTTGAGTAGGCAGACCTTCAACGCCAATCTCGCTCATCATTTTAATGAAATTAGGGTACGTACGATCGTTATAGACGATGAACCCGGTGTCTATCGCGTATTCTCTACCATCAAGGATCACATCAACGGTTGCAGTATGGCCACCGATGTAATCGTTCGCTTCAAACAGCGTTACATCATGTTCTTTATGCAAGTAATAACCACAAGTAAGGCCAGAGATTCCCGTTCCCACAATCGCTATCTTCTTTCTTCCTGCTGTTTTCATTTTTATTCCTTCTTATGATACGAGTTTAGCAGTTAGGCGAGCTTGCCAACTGTATGGAAGTAACGAGATAAAACGTAAAATACTGGTAAATCTCGCTGGGAAATAGATATAGGTCTTGTTGGCGGCTAACTGATTCCTGATAGAGTTCGACGCTTGCTGAGTAGAAATGATCATTGGCATTTCGAAGTCGTTTTTGTCAGTCAACGGCGTTTCAACAAAACCAGGAAACACCGTTACCACTTTGATCCCTTTCTTTTTCAAGTCGACGGCGAGCGTGCGTGCAAAATAACTGACTGCCGCTTTGGATGCGCCGTAAGCTTCAGCACGAGGCAGTGCCACTTCTGATGCGATAGAGCCAACAATAACAATGCGGTGCCCTCTCTCTAAATGCACTTGGCAGCCTTCGACGCAGTTAGCAACACCGACAACATTTACGTTCATCACACGCGCCATGAGTTTCGCGTCGACCACTCCCTCATCCATGTACTCACAATCGCCTGCGTTAAAAACCCATGTGTTTGGCGTAAAGGGCAAATTAGAGAGCGCCTGCTGAGTTTCCTCATAATTTGTCACATCAAACTGCAATGTATGAATTTTGGAGGAAACTGCCTCCAGTTCTGCAAGAACATCTTGATTCCGACCACAAGCAATCACATTCCATTCTGAGTTCGCGTAATCTAGGGCAAGCTGTCTTCCTATTCCGGAGGTGGCGCCTGTGATCAAGATGGTGTTGTTCATTGTCCTAACCTCTGCTTGATGGTTTTAACGACTGAACCAAGTAACGGTAAATGCTCATAGAGCATCTCTCCGAGATCAAAATAGTCTCGGTGATAAATGACCTGACCTTCGCTAAATTTGAGGTGCGAAACACCATTGACGAGAATAGGCGCACCCTTCTGAAGTTTGGGATGCTGAAGGTCCATTGTCCAAGTTAGGAAGCCTGTATCTCCGACTTGTTGATGCTCATGGATTACAAAATCACAACTGATGACGTTGGCATATAATGAGGTGAAATAATCCGAAAGTGCTGGCCATCCTTCTAAACGATGCGCTGCGTCCTCAAATACTACATCTTGGTGATATATATCCTTAAGCAGATGTAAGTTCGCTTTGTTGAGCTTTTGATAGATATTGCCAACAGACTGTATGTCCATTTTTTACTCCTACACGCCCATTAAGTTGTACAAAATTATTATATGTATAAGATAGTTCATTCCACCAAAGTTGTACAAAAATAATTTTGTATAACTTTATTTCTGTAAGTAGTACGTGATGAAGTTCGCACGCGATCAATCGGCGAAAAAAAAAGGCTTGGTCAAAACCAAGCCTTTTCAGCAGATTAACAATTATTTAAGTAGGAACAATTAGTATTGCTGGCCTCGCAACGCTGCAATACGTTTATCTAGCGGAGGGTGGCTCATTAGTAGCTCAGTCAGCGACTGCTTGCCATTGATACCAAACGCCATCATGGTGCCATCCAGTTGAGATTCATGACTCACCTTCAAACGCTCTAGAGCCGCAATCATTTTTTCTTTGCCAACGAGGCGCGCAGCACCTGCGTCCGCGTGGAATTCGCGATGACGGCTATACCACATAGTCAAGAAGCTAGCTAGGAAACCAAATACCAGTTCAAGCACCATGGATACGCCAAAGTAAACCATCATGTTTGTACCTTGGCCTTCTTCATCATCGTTCGATGCCACGATATTGGCAATAAAGCGTGATAGGAAGATAACAAACGTGTTCACGACACCTTGCATCAACGTCATCGTGACCATATCACCATTTGCAATATGGCTCACTTCGTGTGCAAGTACTGCCTCTGCCTCATCACGAGTCATATTGTGTAAAAGACCGGTAGAAACTGCGACAAGAGAGTCATCTCGTTTTGCACCTGTCGCAAATGCATTGATATCTGGTGAATCATAAATAGCCACCGTTGGCATGCCAATACCCACTTGTTGAGCTTGACGACCCACAGTTTCGACTAACCAATGCTCCGTTTCGTTGCGCGGGCTTTCAATGACCATACCACCAACCGAGCGTAGCGCCATACCCTTTGACATCATCAACGAAATAAATGCGCCACCAAAACCAAATACAGCAGCCATTACAAGTAAACCTGACAGACTGCCTGGTTGCATTCCAGTTACAGCGTAAACAATATTCAGAACAACACTAAGCACTAGCACGACAGCTAGGTTAGTTGCTAGGAATAACATAATTCGCTTCATTACTTTTCTCCGAGGAAGCTTATCGTTTTTTTAAAACGGATTGTTATAAGGAACAAATGGTAATCGCTATAAAAGCCAATTCCGTTGATTTTCATGTTCCGTGCGTTATAGATATAGTCTATCCTCGATAAAAACAAGGTTAAGCAATAAATTGCAACATTTGTTTTCGGGACTGAAATATTTGATTCAAGCGATTTCAAAACATGCTTTGGTAGGAGCAGGAACCTCCGTTCATATACATTTATCAAAATGATGAAATAAGCTCTGAGCTACTCATCATCTATTGATAGATGATCTTGGTGTCAAATCTATCACCTCTTAGCAACTTAGCTAGAAATTTTTTAATAGACCAAAAACAGTACGTTAGCTCTGCTATAGACTTTGGTCTTATTGTGCGGCCACATGGACATGCTAAATTCGAATGAGATGAACAAAACAGAGCCACTCTAAGTACATTGCAAAAAGTGCATTGGGTGAGTTCAAAAACTCCATGTATTGAGGGAAAAACCATGGTAGAAACTAACGACTATCAAATGGCTATTGATTTACTACGTTGTCACCTAGGCATCTCAGAGGACGAGGCAAAGCAACAACTTGGTATTTCAACCGATCATCATATGTCTCAGCGTGTTGCAGAAACACAACAAGCATTGATGGGGCTCAGCCAAGATAAGTAATCTGACTTTTTAGGTTACACCAACAAGAAAGGGCTGCATTGCGCAGCCCTTTGGTTTTTTTAGTCTTTTATCCTAAACACCATTAGTCAGTGTTTAGCAACGGCTCTACATTAATGTACTTGCCTAGCTCTTTGCGTTTAGCACTTGGAATATATGGAATTTCCCCAAGCTTAGGTGCATCGATACGTGCTTCTAGCATCTCGATAATGTCAGCGTAGTGCTCTGTGCCTGGGTTGACGCGGTTTGCCACCCAGCCAACAAGATTCAAACCATCCGCTTTAATACTCTCCGCTGTGAGTAAAGCGTGGCTCAAACAGCCTAATTTAATGCCAACCACCAGTACAACAGGTAACTGCTCTTCTTTTACCCATGTAGATAAACAGTCCGTATCGGATACTGGCACACGCCAACCTCCAGCACCTTCAACGAGAACAACATCGGCTTGCTGCTTATGTTGAGCCAGTTTTTGACTCAGAACATCGTAACTTATTTCGACATGTTCATGCTTCGCTGCAATGTGGGGAGAAGCAGGCAACTCTAAAGCGTATGGGTTCACATCATCATAGGCCACATCGAGTGTTGCGGCGTCTTGTAAGTGTAAAGCATCAGAGTTACGCCATCCCGCTTCAGTCTTGTCACTCCCTGCTGCCACTGGCTTATAACCAATAGTGTTTAGTCCTTTTGCTGCGATCGCTTGCAAAATGGCTTTAGACGCTACCGTCTTTCCAACATCAGTATCCGTACCAGCAATAAAAAAAGCATCAATCATAGATGTATTACTCCAAAACAAACCTGATAACTTGCAGGTAGAAGACCTTGATCGTTTTTAAACGCTTGGTACGCATGCTCAACTTTTAACAAAGTCTCGCGACTAGTTAAACCGTGTGAGCGCCCGCTTACGTGATTTGCACCTATACCTTTGAGGTCACGCATAACTGAAAATGCAGAGTCGTACCAAACTGTGATGGTGGTCAAGTCTAGTTGATGGCTGTCACATCGAGATTGCGCTAACGCAATTTTTACCTGATTGAGCGTTAGAAAGTTATTGACGTGTTGATATGCATCAATTTTTTCCCATGATGCACGCAGCTCATACAGTGATCCATCAACCAGTGTAGAGAACCACGCTTTCCCACCATTTTTTAGCACGCGGCGCACTTCTTTTAGTGGGTAACTTAAATCTGTACACCATTGCAGCGCTAAACTTGAAAACACGTAATCGAAGCTATCATCATCAAATGGTAAGTTTTCAGCATCAGCAACTTGGTAATGCATTCGTACTGCACCACAACGCTGCTCTGCTTTATCTAACATGGCTTGAGAGATATCGCCGCAGACTACTTCCGCACCGCGTTGTTGAAGTAGTTGGGAGAAATAACCCGTGCCACAACCTAAATCCAATACACGTTTTCCCGTCAAGTTTTCAGGAAGTTTATCAAGCAGCTGATACCCGACATCACGTTGAAAAGCCGCATGTTTATCGTATGTTTCTGCTGCTTTACCAAACGAAGAGGCAATCGCGTCTTTATCTTGATGGAAACTCTCTAACGCGAGCGTTTGCGCTAATGCGGTAGTTGCATTATCCATTACAGCGCTCCTAATGCTTGCTTCAATGCGATTGAAAGCGTTTTAACTTGTTCATTAGTGTGATTGGCAGTGAGTGTGATTCGAAGACGAGACGTTCCTTTAGGCACCGTCGGAGGGCGAATAGCAGTCACCCAAATACCGTTTTGGCGACAAGCACCTGCTACTCGCAAAGCCAATTCAGATTCACCAATCAAAAAGGGCTTAATCGAAGTTTGAGTCTCAACAAACCCCTCAAGGTCGCTAAGGCTATCTCGATACACTTCACTAAGCTCAGAGAGCTTTTCACGTCGCCAAGACTGCTCTTGAACCATCGAGACTGCATGAGTCAACGCATACGCTTGTGCTGGCGGTATCGCCGTGGAATACACATGGTGACGAGCAAACTGAGTTAAAAAGTCCCCCGTTGCGTGGTCACATAAAATAGCCGCGCCAGACATACCAAACGCTTTACCGAAGGTAATGACCAATAACTCAGGCTTAACCGTTGCCAACTCGCAAGAACCACCACCGGATTGACCGAGAACACCAATTCCATGAGCGTCATCGACAGCAAACCAAGCATCATGACTGCGGGTGGCTTCAGCTATATCGCTGAGCGGCGCACAATCACCGTCCATGCTGAATACCCCTTCAGTCACAACTAGATGGTTGTCTTCGCTATTCAACAGCGATTTTAGGTGCTCGATGTCGTTATGTTTAAAGCGCTTCATTTTAGCTGGTGACAACGCCCCCGCTTCCATCAATGAAGCATGATTCAAACGGTCTTGGATCAATACGTCTGACTTTTCTAACAAGGTGAACAACAAGGCTTGATTAGCACTGAATCCAGAACCAAACAGAATTGCTCTGTCGTAACCCAGCCATTCGGTCAGTGCGGCTTCTAAATTGCAGTGCGCGGCACTAAAGCCAGTCACCATCGGTGATGCTCCACTGCCACTGCCATATACGCTTAAACCTTGCTGCCAAGCACGAACAAGCGCTTGGTCATTGGCCAATCCCAAATAGTCATTACTTGAGAAATTAATGTGGCGTCTACCTTCGTGTTCCAAAACGGACTGGTTACCGGCAAACACCACATTCATAGAACGATTCAACCCTTGCGTTTTACGCTCAGCAAGGGCCGACTCGATACGAGATTTAAACGCTGGCATCGTAGAAAAGGTCGTCTTTTGTTGGACGAGCAGCAACACGCTCTACGACGCGATCGAGTAACTCGTTTTCTTCGATTTCATCAGGTTTTTGAGACACCTCTTGGCTGTTAATGCCAAGCTTATTGAACAACATCATGTCTTTGTCTTCTGAAGGGTTTGGCGTTGTCAGAAGCTTGCAGCCGTAGAAGACGGAGTTTGCACCCGCCATAAAGCACAGCGCTTGCATTTGTTCGTTCATGTTTTCACGACCAGCGGATAAACGAACGGCTGATTGAGGCATCATGATTCGTGCAATCGCAATCAGGCGAATGAAATCGAATGGCTCAACATCATCCACTTCTTCCAGTGGTGTGCCCTTCACCTTCACGAGCATGTTGATTGGAACGCTTTCAGGGTGTACCGGCAAGTTAGCCAGTTCAACCAACAAACCAGCTCGGTCGTTTGCACTTTCACCCATGCCGATGATGCCACCGGAACAGATCTTCATGCCAGCATCACGCACGTGAGACAAAGTATCTAAACGGTCTTGGTAAGTCCGTGTGGTAATGATGTTGCCGTAGAACTCAGGTGAGGTATCTAGGTTGTGGTTGTAGTAATCCAGACCTGCGGTTGCCAATTGCTTTGCTTGATCTGGTGTCAACATACCTAATGTCATACACGTTTCTAAACCCATGCCCTTCACACCTTTGATCATGTCGGTCAAATGCGGCATGTCACGCTCTTTCGGGTTTTTCCATGCGGCGCCCATACAGAATCGAGTAGAACCAGCATTTTTGGCTTTTTGCGCAGCATCGAGTACGCGTTCTACTTCCATCAGACGCTCTTTTTCGATGTCTGTGGTGTAACGAGCACTCTGAGGACAGTATTTACAATCTTCTGGACAAGCACCTGTCTTAATCGACAGAAGCGTGCTTACTTGAACATGGTTGGTTTGTTGATATTGACGATGTACAAGCTGCGCTTCGAATAGGAGATCCATGAATGGTTTTTCCATGAGATCGCGCACTTCAGCATGCGTCCAGTTATGACGAACTTCCACGTGTATTCCTTTAGTCACTTTTGTTGTTGTGTTGACAGTCTACTGAGTCTCGATAAACTGTCAACACAACACAAAAGAACAAAGTTCACATCTGTTTATTTTTTAATCTAAATTATTATTGGAATCGCACATGGATCTCGCCTTCGACCGCCAGTGTATCTGGCATCCTTACACTTCGACATTGACACCTCTGACCTGCTACCCAGTGGCATCGGCAAATGGTGTTCACATTAAACTGGAAGATGATACTGAGCTTGTCGATGGCATGTCTTCTTGGTGGTCGACGATCCACGGCTACAACCATCCGCACTTAAATCAAGCCGCGCACAAGCAAATCGATCAGGTCTCTCACGTGATGTTTGGCGGGATTACCCACCAGCCAGCAATCAGTTTGTGTAAAAAGTTGCTATCCCTAGCCCCAAGTAATCTTGAACATGTATTCCTTGCCGATTCAGGCTCCGTTGCCGTAGAAGTCAGCTTAAAAATGGCACTGCAATATTGGCATGCAAAAGGCGAACGCCGACCGAAGTTTCTTACTTTACGACACGGTTATCACGGCGATACGTTTGCGGCGATGTCGGTTACCGATCCTGATAACTCAATGCACTCTCTCTACAAAGGCTTTTTGCCTGAGCATATCTTTGCGGAGTCACCAACTTGTGGTTATTGGGATGAATGGAAGCCAGAAGACCTTACCGACTTCGAGCACAAGATTGAGACTCACCATAAAGAACTTGCTGCGGTGATCCTTGAGCCTATCGTTCAAGGCGCAGGTGGCATGCGTATCTACCATCCAGAATTTCTCAAAGGCGTGCGTAGAC
This sequence comes from Vibrio sp. YT-15, assembly GCF_033337445.1. Lineage (NCBI taxonomy): Bacteria > Pseudomonadati > Pseudomonadota > Gammaproteobacteria > Vibrionales > Vibrionaceae > Vibrio > Vibrio sp. YT-15. The sequence goes on along the minus strand of NZ_JAWOQR010000003.1, from coordinate 174,002 downwards.
TTTGCGACAAATACGGTCTGTTATTGATTGCAGATGAGATCGCTACCGGTTTTGGACGCACAGGTAAATTGTTTGCCTGCGAACATGCAGATATTCAACCAGACATTCTGTGTGTCGGGAAAGCACTTACTGGCGGCTACATGACCCTCTCTGCGACCCTCGCGAGCAAACACGTAGCAGACACTGTTTGTGGTGGTGATGCTGGTTGTTTTATGCACGGTCCAACCTTTATGGGGAATCCACTCGCTTGTGCCGTAGCTACTGCAAGTTTGGAATTGATCGAGCAAGGTGATTGGAAGCAACAAACCCAACAAATTGAAACGCTGTTTTCTGAGTTACTACCAAAACTTGAAGAATACGACTTGGTGAAAAACACCCGTTGGTTGGGTGCTATTGGCGTAGTGGAGACGCTTCGCCCTGTGAATATGGAAACCATCCAAGCCTTGTTTGTTGAACACGGAGTGTGGATTCGTCCATTTGGCAAACTGATTTATATGATGCCGCCGTTCATCAGCAAGCCAGAAGATATTGAGAAACTAGTTAACGCGATTGATGCAGCGTTGCAACGTAAAGATTGCTTCGCTTCATAGTTCAATACGAAAACGGTTTGAGTATGAAACTCAAACCGTCTCTTTATTTATTAGAACAGTAAAGCTATCGAAGTTGACTGTCTTTACTCGCCCGTCGATTGAATAATACTTGGCGTTGAGACACCAATTCGATTGTTGACTGACATTCGATACACAAACGAACGCCTTTCATAGCAAAACGACGTGCTTCTGGGATCTCATCACCACACTCATCGCAATAATGGGCGCTTTCACCCCTTGTGATACTGCCACGAACACGGGAAATCTCGTCGTCTATTGTGTTTTGAATTTGTTGGCTGACGCTATCGTCATTTGCCCACCCTACGGCCATAAGCCCTCCTCGTTACTTGAATGAGAAAATCTACTTACCGTGGTAAGGTGGATGATTATATCGATTACAAATAGCAAGATAATTAGGATAAATTCGAAAACACTATTACGTTTTAGTAATAATTACTCTGTAATCGATTATTCGGTACTCTCACGGAAAAGCAATGCAAGGTTACTCCTACTCCCTTCCTCGCATTCAAAATACTGCGTTTGCTCAGGCTCTATCAAAGTAACACTGAGTATCTTCTCTACCTCATCAAACTCCTCGCTAAAGTACTCACTGACTAATATGACGCGCTCACCAATACTAAATTCCAGTGACTTCTCATCTACCAACGCTCGATGATACTGGTCTAATTTAAAGTCCTTTATAACTAAGGATCTTTCAATACTGCTCCCCCCTAAGCTAAGCTCCGACAGTAGAACCTGACTGTTTATGTTTTCTATTGATATTTCTAGACGGTTAGGATGTGAAGCATCACACTTAAATAGCGCAGTATTAGTGTGGCTGGAAGCACAAGCAGATGAACTAAAAATAAGTCCAAGCAAAGAAATGTTACGCAGCATTTTTAATCGAAGCATATTTTTTGTAAGCCTTTTCTAATTTGACATCGTATTGATTTTTCTGATACTCAGAACCATTGTAACCACGAGCAAAGGCAGCCCAATTTTTATCTCTTATATGCTCACCTAAGCCAGACTTTTGGATAAACGTAACAAAAGCCTCAAGTTGTTTCTTCTCCGACTCGAATACAGCTTTAACAAATGATTCAGCGGTAACATGACCAGCTAACTTGAAATTAAAGCCCATAATTTGGAAACGTCCCCAAGATGCGGAGCGGATTGCTGCATTTGAATTCAGTTCAATCGCTTTATTTAAACGTACGTATTCTGAGATACCACCAACATAAAGACTTCGATTCCAATGCCGACTTGAAATACTTGGATGACTGTTATCGTAGGCTCTTGAAGTGAGTCTCGAAAATATATGAGCCTCAAACAAAATCTTTGGCTTACCATTGCTAAAGTAGGCTTCTCCTCGGCTCTCAACTTCAGCTACAGCTTTAATAGCAGCGACTTCGCATCCAAGAGTTTCAGCTACTTTGCTATAATCCAAGTCCGTCAACGCATCTCTTGAGCCAACCAAGGGTAACGTATATGCCACCGCAGTCTCAGGCGTTCGTTTTAAATACTCATTTAGCTTACGATGGCTTCTTCCATTCACATCTATCCTTCCATCTGGCCGAGCCATCCCAACAAGGTTTTTCTGAAAGCTTTAATTGCGGCGACAGTCTTGGAGTTTTCCGGTCTAGAGCCTAGTTTCCCATCCACTTTAAGCTCCTTTACTCCTTTTAAAGAACCAAGCAATTGGTTAATAGACCTTTGTACCGTACGAATATCAGCATCCACATTTTTACCACCTAAACCAACAGAGCCGCTTATTCTTATTGAAGCCATGAAAGTACCTCCTCTTAATATTTTGGAGGAGCTTGTCATGCTCAATGAAGCTTAGAAAAATATCATTAGGGACTGGTTTTTATAATTTAGGCTAACTATGCAATACCTCATCCTACATTTACATAACAACGTATTTTCACTCGACGCAGATAACAAAAAACCCAGCACTAAGGCTGGGTTTTGGTGTTCTAGTGGTTAATGAATTAACCGATGTGCGTTGCGCCCGCCATGTACTTCTGAAGTACTGTAGGGATTGCAATGCGGCCGTCTGCTTCTTGGTTGTTTTCTAGGATAGCAACCATTGTACGACCTACAGCAAGACCAGAACCGTTAAGCGTGTGTACAAGCTCAGGTTTCTTCTCGCCTTTACGACGGAAACGCGCTTGCATACGACGAGCTTGGAAGTCCCACATGTTAGAACATGAAGAGATTTCACGGTAAGTTTCTTGAGCAGGAACCCAAACTTCTAGGTCGTAAGTCTTACGAGCGCCAAAGCCCATGTCACCTGTACATAGAACCACTTTACGGTAAGGAAGCTCAAGAAGTTGTAGAACTTTCTCAGCATGACCTGTTAGCTCTTCTAGTGCGTTCATTGAATCTTCTGGCTTAGTGATTTGTACTAGCTCAACTTTGTCGAACTGGTGCATACGGATCAGACCACGAGTATCACGACCGTAAGAACCTGCTTCTGAGCGGAAACATGGCGTGTGCGCTGTCATCTTAATTGGTAGATCCGCTTCGTCAGAAATCGTGTCACGAACTAGGTTCGTTACAGGTACTTCTGCAGTAGGGATTAGAGACAGTTTACGAGGCTCTTCGTCGTTTACTTTTTCCGCTAAAGGCTCAGTGTGGAAAAGATCTTTACCGAACTTAGGAAGCTGACCAGTACCGAATAGGCTGTCAGAGTTTACTAGGTAAGGTACGTACATTTCTGTGTAGCCGTGCTCTTCAGTGTGAAGATCTAGCATAAACTGAGCGATTGCACGGTGTAGACGAGCGAATTGGCCTTTCATCACGATGAAACGTGCGCCAGTGATCTTAACTGCACTGGCGAAGTCTAGACCGTCGCCCATTTCACCTAGGTCAACGTGATCTTTCAGTTCGAAGTCGTAAGACTTTGGCTCACCCCAACGAGAGATTTCAACGTTGTCGTTTTCATCTTTGCCATCTGGCACTTCGTCTGCTGGGATGTTTGGTACAGAAAGCGTGAATTCGTCTAGTTGAGCCATTACTTGCTCAAGTTCAACTTTCTTCGCATCAAGATCGCTACCTAGCGTACCGATTTGTTTCTTGATCTCTTCTGCGCCTTCTTTGTCGCCAGCCGCCATTTTTTGGCCGATTTGCTTGGAGATGGAGTTACGCGTGGATTGTAAATTTTCTACTTCTACTTGAATGGACTTACGTTGTTCTTCAAGTTTACGAATAGTATCTACGTCTAGCTTAAAGCCACGACGCGCCAGTTTAGCAGCTGTTTCATCCAGCTCTGTACGAAGTAATTTAGAATCCAGCATTGTTAATCCTATGCTTTTTGTTGTGAAATCACGCGCACTTTCCAAGCGTACGCGTTAAAAAAATTTACTGCACAAATGTATCCAAAAACGCCTACTTTTCATAGCGCTTTTGTGGGCTATTTGCGTCTAAAGTAGCCAAGTAATCTAACTTTTCGCCGATTTTGGTCTCTAGACCACGATTTGTAGGCTGATAGTACCTACGATCGCCCATTTCAGGTGGCAAATATTGCTCACCCGCAGCGTAAGCGCCAGGCTCATCGTGAGCATAACGATAATCTGCACCGTAACCCATGTCTTTCATCAAACTGGTTGGTGCATTTCGAAGGTGATGCGGCACTTCATATTCAGGTAAGTTATGAGCGTCCGTGAGCGCTTGTTTCCACGCCACGTATACCGCATTACTTTTTGGCGCACACGCTAAGTACACGATCGCCTGTGCAATCGCACGTTCACCTTCTGCTGGACCAACGCGCGTAAAACAGTCCCACGCGGAGAGTGCCACTTGCATGGCTCTAGGGTCCGCATTGCCGACATCTTCCGATGCTATCGCAAGTAATCGACGGGCAATGTAAAGAGGATCACATCCCGCTGCAATCATACGTGCAGCCCAGTAAAGCGCCGCATCCGGGTTTGAACCACGAATGGATTTGTGGACCGCAGAGATTAAGTCGTACCAGATATCACCTTTGTTATCAAAGCGAGAGACTTTCTCCCCTGCTACTTCCGCAAGCAACTTAAGCGTGATCTCTTTTTCACCTTGCGCATTGTCTTCTGCCATGTCGTAGAGCAGCTCAAGATAATTGAGAGACATGCGAGCATCACCGTTTACCAGTTCTGCTAGGCGGTCTAATACGTTATCAGCGAAGTGTGCGGGTGTATTGCCCAAGCCACGCTCTTTGTCACTGATCGCTTGATTCAGCGCCAGTGAGATTTCATCTTTATCGAGAGACGTTAGCTTGTAGACACGTGCACGTGACAGCAATGCGTTGTTTAACTCAAACGATGGGTTTTCTGTCGTCGCACCAATAAAGGTAACCGTGCCATCTTCGATATGCGGCAAAAAAGCGTCTTGTTGAGATTTGTTGAAGCGATGCACCTCATCCACAAATAAGATGGTGCGGCGGCCCGCCATTTTGTTCTCACGTGCTTTCTCGATTGCAGCACGGATTTCTTTCACACCAGACGTTACGGCAGACACACGCTCTACTTCAGCATTGGCGTAGTTTGCAGCCACTTCCGCTAATGTCGTTTTGCCTGTGCCTGGTGGTCCCCAAAGGATCATAGAGTGAATGTGACCCGCCTCTAGCGCACGGCGCAGTGGCTTACCAGGGCCTAAAATGTGCTGCTGTCCAATATATTGCTCGATCGTTTCCGGTCTCATACGAGCAGCAAGGGGACGAAAATCTTCGTCCCCCGAGAAATCTAATGTGTAATTACTCACTACCAATTAATTCCTTTGGTCATCCACTTCCACACCTTTTGGAATTGTGAATGTGAATCTGTCTGCTTTTGGTTTACCCAGCTTCACGTTGTTAAAGGTGAACAAACCTTTTTGGCCGTCTTGCTCAACCACATTGAAGCCTTTCACCACACCTTTGGCATCAATATTAATCTGGAATTGACCTTGTGTGGAGTCTACTGCAGTAGGAATGAGAGTGAACTGGTCACCTTTTTGAGATATTTTGTAGTTATTCCAATCACTTGCTCGGTTACGCGTTAGCAAAACAAATGGCGTTTGCTCTGTTGCTTGCTCTTGCCAGTAGATGCTCACTTGCTCGATGAATGGGCTGTAGTACCACAATGTCTTACCGTCAGAGACCAATAGGTTCTCATCAGGGAATGTTGTACTCCAACGGAACAGGCTTGGACGGGCAATTTCAACCGTACCTTCTCCTTCCATCACCGTTTCGCCTTCAGGGCTGATAACCTGCTGAGAGAAATCTGCACTAAAGCCATCATTCATAGAAAGGCGTTTGTTTAATTCATCTTTAGGAGACGCTGCGTGTGCAGTAGAGAAGAGGGAAAAGCTTAAAACAAGCGCGGAGAAAAGTTTCGCTGAAAATAGTTTTTTCATTCAGATACCTATTATTAGAACCACTCACCTCAGTTGGACTGAGGTGAGTAACACAAGTTCATTAATCTTTTGGTGGCGCAGGTGCCAGTACTTCACGGTTACCGTTATGACCCGGAGCACTTACGATGCCCTGCGCTTCAAGCTGCTCTACAATACGGGCGGCACGGTTGTAACCTATCTTAAATCGGCGCTGAACACCGGAAACCGAACCTCGACGTGATTGAACCACGTGCTCAACAACTTGATCGAAGAGCGGGTCTACATCTTCATCCGCTTCCATTTGCTCACCTGGCAATAGACTTTCTGGAGTTTGATCTCCACTGATGATCTCTTCAATGTAGTTCGGTTTACCACGCGCTTTCCAGTTGTTTACAACAGCATGAACATCATCATCTGATGCAAATGCACCGTGAACACGAGTTGTATGACTTGACCCCGGCGGTAGATACAACATATCACCCATACCAAGTAGTGATTCTGCGCCGCCTTGATCTAGGATTGTACGAGAGTCCGTTTTAGTCGATACCGTAAACGCAACACGAGTTGGAATGTTCGCTTTAATTAGACCGGTAATAACATCAACCGATGGACGCTGAGTCGCAAGAATTAAGTGAATACCTGCCGCACGCGCTTTTTGCGCCAAGCGAGCAATCAGTTCTTCAACTTTCTTACCTACCACCATCATTAGGTCAGCAAATTCGTCAACAACAACGACGATGTAAGGCAGCTTTTCTAGCAATGGCGGTTCAGTATCCATGCTGTCGCCTTCTTGCCAGAACGGGTCATGAATTGGGTGGCCCGCTTCTGCTGCCATCTTCAATTTTTCGTTGAAGCCCTTCACATTACGTACACCTAATGCCGACATCAATTTGTAACGACGTTCCATCTCGCCCACACACCAACGTAGAGCATTTGATGCGTCTTTCATATCAGTCACAACTTCAGAAAGAAGATGAGGGATACCTTCATAAATAGAAAGCTCTAGCATTTTCGGGTCAATCATGATGAAGCGTACATCTTCTGGGCCTGCTTTATACAGCATGCTCAAAATCATCACGTTCACACCCACCGACTTACCAGAACCTGTTGTACCTGCTACTAGTACGTGTGGCATCTTCGCAAGATCTGCCACCACAGCTTCGCCCGCAATGTCTTGACCTAACACAACCGTTGTTGGTGACGTTGCTTGCTCAAACTGAGGGCTACTGATGACATCAGATAAATAGACCGTCTGACGACTCATGTTTGGCAGTTCCAAACCGATGTAAGGCTTGCCAGGGATTACTTCCACAACACGTACCGCCATCGCAGACAATGCACGCGCTAAGTCAGTTGAAAGACCAGAAATACGACTTACTTTCACCCCCGGCGCCAAATCAAGCTCAAAACGAGTGATCACTGGACCAGGATAAATACCAACCACATCGGCTTTGATTTTGTAGTCAGCGAGTTTGCTCTCTACCAATCGAGCGACCTGCTCTAGCGCATCACGGTCGATAAAGTTTTCACGTTTTTCTGGATGATAAAGCAACTCGAGCGTTGGGAGTGGCTCTTCCGGAACTGGCAAGTTTTCTTCTTTCTGTACCAAAAATGGGTTCTGTGTTGCAGCGACTTTGGCTTGCGCATTGGAAACCATATCTTGGAATGCGGTAACATCTTGGTCGTTGTCTTGGACCTCTTCCACCTCCACTTTTTGAGGTGCAGGTTCAAATGTTGTTGAAGGTGTTGCAACTTGCTGATGAGGCGTTGTTGGCTGTACTTGCTGTGCAGGCTGAGACTCCTCTTCGTCTTCATCATCTAACACATCAAAGTCAGAGATCGTAGGCTCAATATGTTGGCTCGATTCCGTTTGCGCCGTGATGCTATCTAATACAGCAGAATCAATCGCAGGCTCTTCATGTACAGGATGCTCAATACTTGGCTGCTGTACTTGCTCTGCTTCAAATTGTTCGTACTCCGCATAATCTGGTTCAACGCTGATCGGTTCTTCTGTTGCTGTATGTTGCCCTACATAGGAAGAGTAAGTATCTGCAAATGATGGAGCTGCCTGTTCTTCAGTTCCCCAGTCATCTGCTTGTTGCGCCGCTGCTTCAAGCTCTTCTATCGTAACATTCAGTTGCTTGGTGCGTTCCAAGAGCGGATCAACGTTATCAGTGTTAACCGTATGGATAGGTTGTATTTGAGGCTCAGGTTCAGAATAAACTGGCGCAGCATTAACCGTAGCCTTGCGTTGTGGTGGCGTCGGTTCTACCATCGCCTGTTCCGCAGGCTTATCAGGTTTAGCTTGCGGCATATAAATAGGATACTCATGCGCTGGCGCCGACTCTTTCGGTTCATCGACATCGTACGCCGTTAAATGAGGAAGCGGCTCATCATCAATTTCATGGTCTACATTATGTTTAGGCGTAGAGACTTTGTCTTCTACAAACTCATCAAGCTGAGGTTCTAAAACTTCCTGCTCTGAACCTCTTGCCTTATTTGCAAGCGCGGCAATTAGTGCTAACGCACGATCACCAAGCCATTCCACGATGTTAAGCCATGAGATGCCACTGAAGAGCGTAAAGCCCGCTCCCCACAAGAACAGCAGTACCAATGTGGTACCGAGTACATTCAATGTAGGTAAAGCGAGGCTAGACAACACATCCCCGACCACACCTCCGGATGAAAAATACCAAATGTCATCAAAATTAATATCGGCAAGACCGCAACTGGTCATAATAAGGACGACAAGACCGAGCAGCCTTGTACCCCATAGCATGAAATCAATTGGCTCATCTTCTCCTCGTTTACGGCAAATCACCCATGCAGCCGCCGCTAGCAAGAAAGGGATTGGGTAAGCGAGAGAGCCAAATGTGAAGAATAGAGTATCGGCTAGCCAAGCGCCGAAAAGGCCACCAGCATTATCGATATCCCCTCCCCATGCGGTTTGGGACCAAGAAGGATCGGCCGGACTGAAGGTAAATAGTGCAACCGCAAGCAATACCGAGCTAAGAACGCCAACGATAAAGCAGCACTCTTTTAAGCGTTGGAAGCCATTTAAGCGTGAAGACTGGGGCTCTTCACTGGTTTTGATAATGGTTTCGACTTTCTTTGCGTTCTCTTTGAACATAAATCAACTTGAATATGGAAATGAAATAGGAAATTGCAAAACATTCCGAGCGGCATCAAGCCGCTCGGTAAATTGATTTAACCATATCAAGGAGAAAAACCCAATTACTCTCTGGCGAAAGCGGAAGCATATACCGCTTTCTTTGCAAGAAATTAACGAGTTTTGATCACAAGCTGGTTAGATTGTTTCACTTCTTCCATAACAACGTATGTGCGAGTGTCATTTACGCCAGGTAGACGTAGTAACGTATCGCCCAATAGTCGGCGGTAAGCACCCATATCTGATACACGGGTTTTAAGAAGATAGTCAAAGTCACCTGAAACAAGATGACACTCTTGTATGTCGTCTAGCTTTTGAACAGCTGAGTTAAACTGCTCAAACACATCCGGCGCACCACGGTTTAGCGTAATCTCAACGAATACTAATAGTGATGCATCCAGGAACTGCGGATTCAATAATGCAGTATACCCTGTGATATAACCCTGACGCTCTAAGCGACGTACACGCTCCAAACATGGCGTTGGAGAAAGTCCCACACGTTTTGAAAGCTCAACGTTTGAAATACGACCGTCTTTCTGCAGCTCATTAAGAATGTTGCGGTCGATACGGTCTAGTTCCTTGGACGGCTTTTTATAGTTGTCTGCCATTTTTTATTCCACCTTATTACTTCCTTGCAAAAAAATATACTACAACTTTTTAATATTTGGTGCCAAATTTTACAAATCTATAACTATACTAGTTATTAATTCGACAATAACACCCTACTAACAGTTAATACAACCATTATAGAAAGAGGATACAGGATGATCATTGGCGTACCTAAGGAAATCAAGAATCACGAATATCGTGTTGGTATGATCCCAGCTAGCGTGAGAGAACTCATCTCACATGGTCACCAAGTTTTAGTTGAGACCAATGCAGGTGCCGGCATTGGTTTTTCAGACGATGATTACATCGCTGTCGGCGCATCCATTCTCCCTCATGCTGCTGACGTATTTGCGCAAGCAGACATGATTGTAAAAGTAAAAGAACCCCAAGCAGTAGAGAGAGCAATGCTCCGCGAAGGGCAAATTTTATTTACTTATTTACACCTAGCACCAGATTTTCCACAAACTGATGAGCTAATCAAGAGCAAAGCTGTCTGTATAGCCTATGAGACTGTAACAGATAATATGGGTCGTTTGCCACTGTTAGCACCAATGTCAGAAGTGGCAGGTCGGATGTCTATCCAAGCTGGTGCGCAAACGTTGGAAAAATCGCACGGCGGTCGTGGTCTGCTCCTAGGCGGCGTACCTGGTGTTGAACCTGCAAAAGTCGTTATCGTTGGTGGTGGCGTTGTTGGTGCAAACGCTGCTCGTATGGCGGTTGGCCTTCGCGCTGACGTCACTATTCTAGACCGTAACGTAGACACACTTCGTAAGCTTGACGAAGAATTCCAAGGTCGCGCAAAAGTGGTTTATTCTACTGAAGACGCTATCGAGAAGCATGTTCTAGAAGCGGACCTGGTTATCGGTGCCGTTCTAATTCCTGGCGCAGCAGCACCTAAACTGGTCACTAAAGAGCACATTGCTAAGATGAAGCCTGGTGCAGCAGTGGTTGACGTGGCAATTGACCAAGGCGGTTGTTTCGAAACTTCACACGCGACAACTCACGCAGATCCAACTTACATCGTTGATGAAGTGGTTCACTACTGTGTAGCAAATATGCCTGGCGCAGTTGCTCGCACTTCAACATTTGCACTCAACAACGCTACACTTCCATACATCGTGAAGTTAGCAAATAAAGGCTACCGCGAAGCACTTCTAGAAGATAAAGGCTTCCTTGAAGGTCTAAACGTTATTCACGGAAAAGTAACGTGTAAAGAAGTAGCAGAAAGCTTTGACTTGGAATACGTTGAACCAACTCAAGCTATCGCTATGTTTAATTAATGACAAAATAAAACATAACTTGTCACGTTTTGTTTACAAAAGCCCACTCATAAGTGGGCTTTTTCATATAGAGCGTTTGGCTATAAAGAATAACTAAATCTTATATGCACAAATTAAAATATTTCTAGGCGTGACCGATTTAGGGCAAAACTCTGACAATCTAACACGGTAACCACGTTCTTCAAGATAAAGCACTTTGTCTAATGCGAGCCAGATCTCCAACGGACGTTGAAAAACAAGTTGCACTAAGCTCATTCTCTCCATTTGCCAGAAGCGTTGTTCGCTTAACTTTTCAAAATGAGAGAAATCGATTTCTTGAGGAAGAACAATGCCTTTTTGCTCCGCTGCCCAGCGACATAAGGCTTCAAAACCATCACTTAATTGCGACTTACGGATACTCGGCACAGGCTGATACTCTGCCATTCCCAAAGCTTGTCGCGTGATCAAATCAAACCCAAGACGAAACATCATTTCCTGCTGACGATGACGACGCACGCGCTCTCCTCCCGTCACCGTTTGTTGTAATGGGATACGCAGTTCTTGCTTAGACAATGAGAGAGAAGAAGCCCTGCCCGATTCCGACATCGGCTGGTATTGTTCCGACTGAATCAAGTGGTAACAACAAGGTGATATGGTCATCGCAGCAATCCCATTTTCACTGCCGTACTGCATTAGACGAACGTGAAGGTCACCGCATGCATGCAGTGCTACTGCGTGTTGCGTTGGCTTAAACACGGCTTTCGCTTTGCTATCAAACGCGTCGCCTTGAATAAACGTCATCTTCCAATGATGTTCATTGGCTGCTTGTTGCCCCGAATCGCACAGTGCTTGTTGGTATTCAAAGCTGGTTACAGGCTGATCGGTTTGCGTTGTCAGGATTCGCCCCAAGTAACCTTTACCTGAGCACCATTCTAGCCATTCTTCGCCACAGTGTTGTTGAATTGCAGCTTCACCCATCGAGCTAATTTGCTCCAACTTACGTCCCGGAATACCGTTATCTAAACCACGAGCGAGTTCCAAGCCGTTCAACGACAAAAGCTCTAAGTGAGTCAGTTCTGCGAGTTGTTCAAGCTCAGCCAAAAACGGACTAAGTGCTTTTAACGCGAGTTCTGGTGCTGCTTTGTATTCTTCGATTTGAGAGGGAGTAAGAGACGCTAGCCATTGGCACAGTCGAGGATGTTGCTCCTGCCAAGGTAATGATGTGTGAATGCTGCTTTTAAAAGGCTCGAATCGCCACAAAGATTGGTTTTCGATTAAGCAGTCATTAATAAATTGAAATTGCGTTTTCATAGCTCCCCCTACAACGAGCGCATTGTAGAGGGAATCGAAACATCAATGAAGTGTTATCTGACCGGAAGATCGATGTCTTTAAACATCTCTTCGATTTCTGCATTAGACTTCAACGAAATCGCCTGCTCAACCACTGGACGCGTCAAGTGCGGTGCAAAACGCTCCATAAAATCGAACATGTAAGAGCGTAAGAATGTACCACGGCGGAAGCCGATGCTCGTGGTGCTCGCGCCAAACAAATGGCTCGCATCTATTGCAATCAAGTCACCGTCCTGCTCTTCATCCACAGCCATGCTTGCAATCACACCCACACCAATACCCATACGAACGTAAGTTTTAATGACGTCTGCATCAGTTGCAGTGAACACCACTCGCGGGGTTAAACCTTCGCGGTTGAATGCTGTATCCAGCTCTGAACGGCCAGTAAAACCGAACACGTAAGTGACTAATGGGTAAGCGGCAAGATCACTGATCGTTACTTTGTCTTTCTTCGCTAGTGGGTGGTCTTTAGGCACAACTATTGAACGATTCCAGTGATAACAAGGCAACATGATGGCATCTTGATATAAGTGAAGCGCTTCTGTCGCAATCGCAAAATTCGCTGTGCCTTTAGCTATCGCCTCAGACATTTGTGACGGTGTACCTTGGTGCATGTGTAACGACACTTTTGGATAACGAGAAGTAAAACCTTTGATGACATCTGGCAGTGCATAACGAGCCTGCGTATGTGTCGTGGTGATATTCAGCGTCCCCATTTCTGGATGGGTGTGCTCTCCAGCCACCGCTTTGATACTTTCTACACGAGCGAGAATTTCTTGAGAGATACGTACAATTTCTTCTCCAGCTGGCGTCACTTGCGTTAAGTGCTTACCGCTACGTTCAAAAATCTGAATGCCTAACTCGTCTTCCAGCAACCGAACCTGTTTACTGATACCTGGCTGAGAGGTATATAAGCTTTCCGCCGTTGCAGATACATTCAGATTATGGTTTACAACCTCAACAATATACTTCAGCTGCTGCAGTTTCATCGTAATCCCTTACTTATTCATGAGAGAGTTTATTGGCCACTCAAGCGAGCGATATAATAATTAGTTATAACGCGTTCAAATCGAAATGAACAGCAATTTCTAACTTATACCTCAATCACATACTAATAATCTTCAAGCAAGAAACAATATGCACAAAGTTGAGCCAATAAATGACCGAAGTTCTATGATGTGACTTCTATCAGTAACTAAAACGTGGGAGAGACAAAATAATCAAACAAATAAGGTGCCGAGTAAGATAAGATTCATGTATTCTTTAACGCTAGCCGCAGAAAAGTAAAGCAGACGCAAAGATATGAATATTGGTTTAATAATCGCTTTGGTAGCCATCCTACTGGTGTTAATCCTAGGCTATAACATTATGTTGCAATATAAGGTTAAAGTTGAAACCGCAAAAAGGCAGGAATCAGCGCGATATGTAGCCTTGATAGATGGTACTGAAGAGTTGATTGGTCATGCACACCATATCCCTTTTAGTAAAGAGCTGTTGCTGTGTCTAAACAATCGTATTCTTGACGCGCTAGAGAGCATGCATGAGCTGGACCCGAAGAACAAGCAACTTGCTCAACGTATCGAAAATATGAAGCAGCAGATTACGCAGCTAAAAGAGAATGGTCCTACTGGCGAGAGTACCACTTTCAAGATGCCGAGTAGTGATAAACAAGCTATCGTCATGCTTAAGCTGGTTAAACGACTTCGCGACACTATCCGTAACGAGCACAACAAAGGCCGATTGGATACCCAGACTTACGTCACTGAAAATGCGCGCTTGGAAACGATGCAAATTCGCATCAACATTGAAAATGTCATCAAAAGAGCAAACGACTCTATCGCTCGTGGCCAACCAGGCACCGCGCTTCAACTGCTGCGTAAAGGTATCGATGCTTTGAGCACTAAGAGCGATCCTTATTCTATTCAAGCGAAACAAAAGCTTGAAGAGATGTTGGGTGACTTAGATAAAAAGCGCCAAGATAAAAGCGATGCCGAAATGCAGCAGATTGCTGACAAAGAGCGTGACAATGACATGGAAGCACTCTTCGGCGAGAAGAAAAAGTGGTAACATTCACTTCAGGTCAAGAAAGGCTGCAATTGCAGCCTTTTTTCTATCCGCAAGACAACGGATATGCCCAATAAAAATGTGAAGTACTAAAACTAAAATGATGAATCTAGACGCCTATCAAGATCTTCTTGCTCCCATTAACCAATTTCTGCAATGCAGTACACCTGATGAATGGGTAGAGGAAGCAAAGAAACCAGAGAACCTTCAAACCATTTTGTTAGACCACCTACTGTGCGAACTAAAAGCTGGCCAATCTGCCATGTTTTTAATTCGTAAGTATGCCGTTGACCAATCCAGTTCACATGCTCTACTTGACTGGTTTAAGCCCTACGAAGATTTTGCTTACCGTAACGTAGGCTCATTGGAAACTTTAAAAGGCAAGAGCAATATTTCTAAGTCAATCATGGCTAAGTCCGACTCACCATACAGCCAAGATTTGATCGATAAGATGGTGCTTTTGATAAAAGAGGAGTTACACCACTTTTATCAAGTTTTAGAGATCATGGAAAGTCGTGGAATTGAGTATAAAAATATTCCAGCAAGTCGCTATGCTAAAGGACTGATTTCGCATATGAAGACTCATGAGCCGGAAACGCTGATCGATAAACTCATCATTGGTGCGTACATCGAAGCCCGATCTTGTGAGCGTTTTGCCAAACTAGCACCACATATGGATGACGATATCGCAAAGTTCTACATTTCTTTATTACGTTCTGAAGCACGCCATTACCAGGATTATCTTGTATTAGCGGAGCAAATCGCAGGCAAAGATATCAGCGAGCGCATCGCCTACTTTGGACGTATAGAGGCAGATTTAGTTTCTACGCCAGATACAGATTTTAAGTTTCACAGTGGTATTCCAGCCTAGCGAGCATATTCTCCCAAGGTTGAGCATACTCTCAACTTATATAGACAGAGAATAAATAAGCCGGACATTTCGTCCGGCTTATTTATTGTAGCAATGAGGTTAGGAATAAAGCTGAAACACAACAACTAGAGCTGGAATGAACCCATTCGAGTTTTCAAGTTGTGCGCTAGGCTACTAATCTGCTGACAAGCCACAGCCGTTTGTGAAGCTCCCTCAGCCATCTCTGTTGAAGCACTATTAATATGCTCCACACTGCGATTCAGCTCTTCGGATACAGAATTCTGCTCACTGCACGCCGTTGCGATTTGTGTGCTCATTTGCGCTATGTTATCGACAGAATGTTCAATTTCTTTTATCTGGCTATCAGCATCATTAACTTGCTCAACACACTGAGAAATACCCTCCTGACAATCACGGCTTGAATGCCCTATTTTACTGCTGCTCTCTTGTAGCTGATTAACAATTTCCACAATTTGTGAAGTGGAGTCTTGAGTGCGTTGCGCCAGAGAACGAACCTCATCTGCCACAACAGCAAACCCACGTCCTTGTTCACCAGCCCGAGCGGCTTCAATTGCGGCGTTCAGTGCTAACAAGTTTGTTTGCTCGGCAATCCCGCGGATCACATCTACGACCACATTGATATTGTTTGAGCTCGATTCAAGCTCACGTGCCAGTTCATCTGATTCTTGGATCGTATGTGATACACGCTCAATTACTGCGATAGTTTGTTGTAACGTCACCGTTCCTTGCTTTGCCACTTCCGCAGCCGAATAAGCAGAGGTTGCGCCAACTTCGGTATTTTGTGCCACTTCACTTACAGCAGCTTGCATTTCTGTCATCGCAGAAGCCACCGAGCTAAGTTCAATTTGTTGATTTTGCATACCAGAAGCGGTCTGAGAAGAAATAGCACTCACTTCCTCTACTGCTGCCGTTAGCTGAATCGTTGAGTCATTAATCTCAGAAACCAACGAATGTAAGTTTGTTTGCATACCGACAAGCTCTTTGAGCAGCGTTCCTAACTCGTCTTTGCTCAATTCGCTTTCGTCGATTTGATTATTCAATTGACCCTTGGCGATTTTGGAAGCGAATTCCAGTGCTCGATCAACAGGCCCGCAGATGACTCGAGAAAGCAACATGGCAGACATTACCATGACCAATGCGACGACAAGCGCACCAACAGCAGCGCTGTATTGTGTAAATGCCGCTTCACTTTGTACTTCTTCGCCAATCAAATTCACCAACTCATCGTTCAACGCGAGGGTATCATCCAAGCTGCTCAACGCTTTTGAGTAGGTATCGAAACTTGATAAAATTACATCATTTGCACTTTCAGCATCGCCTTGGCTTAGCAATACGTTGTAAGTCTTCGTTTCTTTGATGTATTGATTCCAAGTTTCTTTAAAAACGCTAAAGGACTGCGTTTCACGCTTATTAAGGTCGAGCTTTTCGTATTCTGCAATACCAGCCTGCACATCAGAACGCCATTGGTCGAGGCCTTTTAACCACTCACCAATTTTGGGGTGATTTGCGTTTGGCAATAAAGAGAACTCATCTTTACGCACTTTAGTAATATCAACTTGGATACCTTTCAAAATCGCAACAGAAGGTAAACTTTTATCTGTTAACACTGAGATGTCTTTATTCAGTGTTAACAAACCTTGCACCAACATTACTGACACTAAACCAAACACGGCAAAAACGGTTAAATAACTAACCGATATTTTCTTTACGACACTTAAGTCTTTAATACGCATGCACTTTCTCCCCGCAGCCTTTCCAAACCTCTCACTTAAGTGAAAGCTTAACCTCTAAAACACACTGTTTTTTGCGCTCGATATCATTGAACGCTCTTATATACATCGGCTTGAGAGATCAAATCTTGACCAGTAATTGATAGTTTTATCACATGCTATTTTAGAGATAGGCTCGTATGCTCCGTATTGTGTCTACATCTTTTCATGAGCGCTTCTCGGCGCAGATCCAAGATCTCATCGATGAGCTTTTCTTTCGCATTTATCCCAAAATGCTGGGCATAATTTTTTACTTTTGCTATCTCATTAGGTTGCAAGCGGTACACCTCTTTCTTTAAACGCGCTTCTGCTTCACTTCTAATCAAACCTTGCTCTTGTAACAATTTAATGATGGTTTCATCGGTTGGATTTACTGCTCTAGCCATGGTGCTCCATCTATCAATTTGAGTTCTAGCCATATAGCTAGATGAATGACGCCGCACAACTTATAGAGCAAAGATGACAGCTTGATTGCAGTGAATGCAATTCGTTGACTGTTGGTACTATTTTCCACCGCTTTAACGGCCACACACTCAATATCCCCATTCTCACCATTGAATAAAGATCACATTCTGATAACAATTTTCAGCGCTGGCTTAGATGTCATCCATATTTAACGTGCAAGTAACATTTATAAACAAGAATGATTGCTCTAGTTCAAATGATGGAAAAATAAGATGAAATTTTCGCAGTGGAGCCTTTTATTAAGTAGCTTGATAGCGTTACCCAGCATTGCAGATACCGACGTTTACCTAACGAATAACTCTGATCAACCGTTAACTATTCAAGTAAAACATGAAGGCAGTGATTTGCTTCAATACGGGGAAGAATGGCAACAACATGTGCAGGTACTTGGTCCGTGGGAAACTAAATCTATATTAAGCTTCAACCGCTGGGAGGGCGTGAAATCAAATCAAACTTACCGTTTTGAAACTGTGGTTTCTAGCCCCGAAGGTGAAAGCATAACACTCAATCAAATAATGGAAGGCCATTGGTACAATTCGACCATTGAATACGGCTTATCCGCAGCCGATGTCGAGTTATCTCTCAAAGATGATCGTAACATTCATCGTGCCAACACTAACGCTTTTGGTACGAGAGAAACCGAACTGGCATTTAAGTCAGACAGTACCGCTCGATATGATGATCTTTACTACACCATCACGCCAAGCAAGGTAGCGGAGTCTGTCGACAACGAAGAACAAAACCTTAAGTTGATGACTTATAACATCTGGGCGTTGACGGCTATTGCATCGCACATTAGAGATCGTTACGAACTGATTCCTCAACATGTAAAAGGTTACGATGTTTTGGCGCTGCAAGAGGTGTTTGCCAGCGGCCGTGAAGCATTCTTACGTGAGTTAGCCAAGGAATATCCTTACCAAACAAAGATGTTAGATAAAGAAGGCGTTAATATTCATGATGGTGGCGTAATCATAGTTAGTCGCTACCCTATCGTGAATGAAGCGCAATATGTCTTTCCCGATTGCTCTGGTACAGACTGCTTTGCCGATAAAGGCGTAAATTATGCGGAAATAATTAAAGGTGGTCAGGCTTACCATGTGTTTGCTACCCATACCGCATCTTTCGATACAGACACCGCCCGTGAGTATCGTCAGCGCCAGTTCAAACAAATCCGCGCACTCGCCCAATCTCTTGACATTCCTTCAAGCGAAACTGTGGTATACAGCGGCGACTTTAACGTAAACAAAAGAAAGTTCCCTGGTGACTACCAACAAATGATCGCTAACTTAAGTGCCATAGAGCCTCAGTACTCTGGTTACACGGAGTCAACCTTTGATCCCCGTATCAATAACTTCGCAGGTGAAGCGTTATCAGGTGGCGAAAACGTGGAATACCTTGACTATGTTATGGTGAGTAGTGAATACGGGGTGAAATCATTCAATGACAACCGTGTAGACGTGCCGCGCACAACCGCAGAGAGTTTATGGAAACACTATAACCTTTCTGACCATTTCCCAGTAAGCGCAACAATCAAGCCATGAAGAAAATCGCTTTGATAATAATGTCCGCCATTATGGCGGGCATGATATTTTTAACTTTCAGTCACGATGTTCAAAAAGAAGAGCTCGCTTCCTCTCCTTCCCCTAAGACAAAAAATCAGAGTGTCTCCAGTACATCACCACAAACAAGCAGCATCGTTCCCGATACAGATACTTCACCACAAACAGCTAAGCTCCCTTCCACAGTTCAAATAACGACTGAGCGATTAACTCAACTCAAAGGCAGGAAACTTGTCGCTGAACTTGAGACGTTTTGGCATGAGTGTATGTTGAACCGTAGTTGTGAAGAGCAGATCGCCTTGTTTGAGGCGCATTTATCTTTAGCTCGATTCCAGCTTTTGGCGAACTACCCTCAGCTCAGCAGCCAATGGCAAGAGAGTGTAGGAAATTTGTTATTTGATGAGCAACAATCACTGGCATCGCGTATTGCACAGCTGAAGAACGAAGCAAGAAGCATCTGGGGAGAATTGGCTGATATTGTTTTCGCGGATGAGTTCGCGCTGTACGATTTCAACTTAGAAGCCCAAAAGCTGGACACTCAAAGCCCAGATAACTTTTTGCGAGCTTTCGAGCAACTCACCATTGACTGGCAAGAACATGCAGGTGCTATCGGGCTAACAAGCGACCAGGAAAAATATGAGCGTGCGGTCACCCTGATTCCTAATAGTATAAGCCTACCAGATCGCTTGGCGCTCATCGCAGAGCTAGAACGAACTTACTTAACGAAAGAAGAAACTAAAAACATTCATGCTCGTCAGCAGCAAATTACAGAACAAAAAAAACAAGTCAAAGATTACCAACAAGCATTACAACAACTTGAGTCCAAGCTAAGAACGCAAAGAGCTTCTAGCCATTCAAATTTGTCAGAACCGGAATGGCAAAGCTATTACCAACAAGAAGTCGCGGATTTTCGTCGTGAATTTTTTTCTTCTTAACAATGCGCTTTGACTGACTGGGAACTTAAAAAGGCACGTTGCTAACCAGCCGTCGTGCCTTATGTTCAACTCTCTACTTTTAATTCAGAACAAATTTAAACCAAATACATCTTTCACATCAAATAGCACTTTTTCGGTTTTCTCGCGAGAACGCTCACTACCTTGTTTTAAAATATCAATCAGCTGCGCTTTATCATTCAAATACATAGCGCGCTTTTCTCGAATAGGGCGAAGCATCTCTTGTAAGCATTCTTCTAACACTTTCTTGGTCAAACCATCACCTAATCCACCTCGTCGATAATGGTCTTTTAGCTGTTCGACATAATTTTTATCAGGATGAAAAGCATCGAGGTAGATGAATACAATATTCCCTTCGACTTGGCCAGGGTCCTCAATTTTCAGATGATTGGGATCGGTATACATAGATTTCACTGCCAAAGAAATCTCCTTTTCGGAGGCCCCTAAGTTGATTGCGTTCCCCATGCTTTTAGACATCTTATTTTTACCGTCAGTACTCGGCAAACGAGGTGCATCGCTGAGTAATGGACGGCATTCTCTAAGAACCTCTTTTCCACCCAGATGGTTTATTTTTCTCACGATTTCATTAGTTTGCTCCAACATCGGCAGCTGGTCATCACCCACTGGTACTAGCGTCGCATGAAACCCCGTAATATCAGCAGCTTGAGAAATTGGATACGTTAAAAAGCCTGCGGGAATAGAGCGTTCAAAGCCTTTACTTTGAATCTCATTTTTAACCGTGGGGTTTCGCTCTAATCGTGCGATAGAAACAAGATTACTGTAATACATTGTCAACTCGGCTAACGCTGGAATTTGGGACTGCAACGTGATCGTAGTTTGAGCGGGGTTGATACCAACAGCCAAATAATCTGCAACGACATTGAGAATATTAGAGGATACCTTTGATGGATTATGCGCGTTATCCGTCAACCCTTGCATGTCCGCGACCAAGATCGTTTGCTCGTGCTCCGTTTGCAATTTGACTCGTTGTTGCAATGAACCAATATAGTGCCCGAGGTGTAATGGACCTGTTGCTCGATCTCCGGTAAGTATAATTTCACGCTGAGATGTATTTTTATGGGTATTCATATTTGTCTCCAAGTATTTAATAGATCGCTACTGGAGATAAAAAGATCAAACACTCTTAGCTACCATCCAGCAGCTTAAGAATGTAAGTATTCCGCGCCGCTCTATTTAGAGCGCCACCAAGAGAAGGTTGTTAATGAAGGGCGAACGTGTATTTTCATGTTTTTTAAACTAACAGCACATACCGCAGAACTCAATCTGTTTTGTACTGAATTAGAGTGAGTGTTCCAACAGCCAATTAAGAGGATTACATTGGTAAAGACATCGCAATGACCAAAACCGCACCAAATACCGAACCAGAGACAAACGCACACAGTACAGTTTTGTTGTGTTTCCTTTTCATTGATGAACTCCTATCCATAACTACGATGACCAGCCCTCACATCTAATACGCATGTGGATGCATCACGACAACGAGTTAACCAACATATCTCACGTAGGACCAGTACCGCTTTGTTAAATTGGGACCTCGTCCATAACTTGGAGTGTAAATGACTCCGGAACCTACAACAGAAGAAAATTTCATCACGTTACTGTCCTACCCTCCGGGTTTGTGGCTTAATAGGCAACAGGAACACTTTTTTCTTTTGCTGCGGATACTTACATGGAAGCTGTTTTACATCAGTTGCAATTCTCTTTGTCGATAACCGGACCTATCTGTTTGATGTTGGTACTTGGCGTTCTTTTTAAGCGCTTTGGTCTAATCAACGATAATTTTATCGAAGTAGGCTCTAAACTGGTGTTTCAAGTTACCTTGCCTGCAATGTTATTTGTCAGCATTGTGGCTTCAGAACACGACTTTTCCGCGGCAAGTGGATTCGTCAATTTCGGCGTCATCGCTAGTATTTCGTTTTTCATTTTCACCTACCTTTCCGTCAAACTTCTGTTCAAAGCATCGCCTGACCAAGGCGTTCTTATCCAAGGTGGGTTCCGAGCAAATACAGGTATTATTGGTATCGCTTACGTTGCCAATGCGTATGGTTCTCAAGGTGTGGCGCTAGCAGCGCTCTATGTCGCGGTCACCACATTTATTTATAACGTCCAAGCGGTAATTTGCTTATCGCCCAAGGGGGCAACGTCTGCCTCGCAAGCAGCAAAGATGATGGGCCGAACACTGACTAGGAATCCGCTCATAATCTCCATTGTTCTAGGAATGGCTTTTTATTTACTCGCTATTCCAGTACCGAATGTGGTTATTGACGCAGGAGACTACTTGTCCAAAATGACATTGCCTTTGGCGCTGTTGTGTACGGGTGGCTCACTTGACTTTAGCTTGATGAGAAAAGAGAAAGGTCCATCTTGGTTTGCGAGCAGTTACAAGCTCATCGTAGCGCCAGTCATCATCACCATGGGAGCTTACTTAGTAGGATTTCGAGGAATTGAGCTAGGTATTCTTTTCTTTATGAACGCCTCTCCAGTCGCTGCTGCCAGCTATGTCATGGCGCGTTCCATGGGAGGCAATGCCACGTTAGCTGCAAATATCATCGCACTCACTACGGTGCTTTCTACCGTGACCTGTACGTTGGGCATCCTATTTCTTAAGTTCTACAACTTAATATAATTGGTCCGCGATAAAATAAAGACGCTAAACGGCATTGATGTCAGTTACTGGTCGTGATTCGCAAAAGTGAGCTTTCTTACCAGACGAAAAAATTCACTCGCTTCAGATTCCGACAAACAAGAAAAAAACTCTTTCTGTAAATTCGTCATGATTTGATGAACTTGCTTTAAAGCATTTGCTCCCTCTTTTGTCATGCTTAGCATTTTAAGGCGCTGATTCGATTTACTTTTAGAAACTTGAACAAACCCTCTCTTTTCCAGATTGTCCACCATCCGCTTTGCTACACTTCGCTCAGTTCGAACCGCATCAGCCAACGCTTGCTGGCTCATAGGTTGAAATTCTTCTAAAGCGGCCAGTGCACTTGCCATTTCTAGTGTCATCAAATTTTGCCGAGAGAGCTCGGCTTGGGCACGATTGCGGTACATGCGCTGCATCACACCGCAGACAAACATAGGGCTTTGATCCAAAACGGAAATTGGAGAAATTTTCTGATCTTTCATCGTCGTTTTTCTTCTTTAGGCTTTCATTCGGTCGAAAAGGCTGTGCTGATACTGCACACAACACGCCGTCTTTCAGGCTCGCGTCATAGACGGTAACCACCAAGTGAAAACATAAAATAAAGAGCGCCGAAGCGCCCTTTTATTGTGTTTATTATCACTAGTATAACTCAGTTAACACAACCAAGTCCTACTCGCTTTGCTGAGTGGGTTTAGTGCTGGTCTCAGACAACTCTGCCTCCGACTCTTTTCTCGCACGTCGATCAAACAATCGCTCAACCACTACAAAGAAGATTGGGACGAAGAATATACCCAATATCGTGGCACTGATCATGCCACCAAGTACGCCGGTACCCACTGCGTTTTGACCTGCCGATCCCACACCTGAACTGATAGCAAGTGGTACCACACCCAAACCAAAAGCAAGCGATGTCATGATAATTGGGCGCAGACGAACGCGAACAGCATGTAAGGTTGCTTCGATAAGCCCAGCGCCTTTCTCATAGTAGTCCTTTGCAAACTCAACAATCAGAATGGCGTTTTTGGTTGCCAAGCCGACCGTCGTTAATAAGCTCACCTGGAAGAACACATCGTTATCCATACTGCGCGTCATTACCGCAAGCACAGCACCAAGCACACCAAGAGGAACAACTAACACCACGGCGAAAGGTACTGACCAACTTTCATACAAAGCGGCAAGAACTAAGAATACGACGAGGATAGATAGCGCATATAGCATCGGCGCTTGGTTTCCGGAAAGGCGCTCTTCATACGAAATACCATTCCAGTTCACCGTGAAGCCTTCCGGTAGCTTTTCTACCATTGCTTCAATTTCTTCCATGGCTTCACCAGTACTTACACCAGGAGCTGCATCGCCTTGAATATTCATTGCTGGCAAACCATCAAAGCGCTGCAAAAGAGGAGAACCATAGGTCCACTCGCCACTCGCAAAAGCAGAGAAAGGCACCATCTCTCCTTTAGCGTTGCGTACGTACCATGAATCGAAGTCTTTTGGCTGCATGCGGTATTCCGCATCACTTTGTACCATCACTTTCTTCACACGACCGCGGTCAATATAATCGTTAATGTAAGCCCCGCCCCATGCAGCTGACAGGATTTGGTTTACGTCATTGATACTGACATCCAAAGCACGAAGTTTGACGTGGTCAATGTTCACTTTGTACATTGGCGCATCTGCCTGACCGTTTGGACGAACACCAACAAGTTTCGGGTTTTGTGCTGCCATGCCCAGAAGTTGCCCTTGAGCCGCAACTAATGCATCGTGCCCTTTATTCAACGAGTCTTGGAGATAGAAATCGAAACCTGTCGAGTTACCTAGCTCTTGAATCGCTGGAGGGGCGAACGCAAACACCAAAGCTTCTTTAATAGTAGAGAAGTACCCCATCGCTCGGCCCGTAATGGAAGCGGCATCGGCGCCTGGCGCTTCACGCTCAGACCAATCTTTCAGGCCGATAAATGCCATACCCATATTTTGGCCTTGGCCTGCGAAACTAAATCCAGCAACGGAGAAGACAGATTTTACATTGTCTTTTTCGTCTACTAGATAAAAGTCACGCATTTTCTCAAGTGTTTTTTCCGTCTGCTCTTGTGTTGAGTTAGGCGGCAAAATAGCCATTGAGAATACTGTGCCTTGGTCTTCATCTGGCAAAAATGACGTTGGAAGGTTCATAAATAACCAGCCAGCACCTGCACTCATTGCCAAAAATACAACCAACATGCGACCTGTGCGTTTTAAAAGTTTAGCAACACCGGTTTCATAGCCAGCTGTCATCGCATCAAACTTGCGGTTAAACCAGCCAAAGAAGCCTTTCTTTTCTAGAAGCTCAGCATCGCCTTTTTTCAGTAATGTTGCACATAATGCTGGAGTCAGAATTATCGCAACCAAAACGGAAAGCGTCATAGCCGCCACAATAGTTATTGAAAACTGACGGTAAATAACCCCGGTAGAACCAGACATAAACGCCATAGGGACGAATACCGCTGAAAGCGTCAACCCCACACCAATCAGGGCACCAGTGATCTGCCCCATCGATTTTTTGGTCGCTTCTTTGGGCTCCAACCCATCTTCATGCATCACACGCTCGACGTTTTCCACCACAACGATGGCATCATCCACCAGCAAACCGATAGCCAGAACCATCGCGAACATGGTTAACGTGTTTACGCTAAATCCAGTCGCGTACAAAATAGCGAAGGTTCCGAGCAATACGACAGGCACTGCGATCGTTGGAATGATCGTCGCACGGAAGTTCTGCAAGAACAGGTACATGATTAAGAACACAAGAAGAATAGCTTCTAATAGCGTTTTAACCACTTCTTGAATCGAGGCTTTGACGAATGGCGTTGTTTCAAATGGGTACGCAATCTGCAACCCTTCTGGGAACGTTGCACTCAGTTGTTCTAAGCGCTCTTTTACCGCATTGGCTGTCTCAAGCGCGTTTGCGCCAGTACCTAATGAAATACCTAACCCCGACGCTGGGAAGCCATTATATTGGCCTCGAATATCATAACTTTCTGCACCACGCTCAACGCGAGCTACATCTTTCAAATAAACATTCGAACCACTGGCGTCGGACTTAAGAATGATGTCTTGGAACTCTTCTACACTGCTCAAACGACTTGCAGAAGAAATCGTAGCATTCAACAACTGACCTTCCTGCGCAGGTGCCGCACCAAGTTGACCTGAAGAAACTTGCGCGTTCTGTTCACTGATCGCGTTCGCTACATCGATTGCGGTCAAGTTGAACTGCGTAAGCTTAAATGGATCCAGCCAAACTCGCATCGCATACTGCGCACCAAACGCCTGCACTTGTCCTACGCCAGTTACACGACTTATCGGGTCTTGAATATTCGTTACAACAAAGTCGCCGATATCGTTTTCTGTAAAGCCAGGATCTTCAGAATAAACTGCGACAACCATGAGAAATGCCGTATTGGATTTATTGACGACAATACCTTGGTTTTGTACCTCCATCGGCAATGAAGTCAATGCCAATTGCAGTTTGTTCTGCACCTGTACTTGCGCGATATCAGGATCAGCTTCGCTATCAAACGTCAGGGTAATTGTCGCATTACCAAATGCATCACTGCTCGATGATAGGTAGCGAAGGTAATCTAATCCCGTCATGTTTTGCTCGATAACTTGCGTTACCGAGTCTTCAACGGTTTTTGCTGATGCACCTGGATAGCGAGCACTGATGGTGATCGTCGTCGGTGAAATCGTTGGGTATTGCGAGACGGGTAAATTGAATAATGACATTACCCCCGCCAACATCGTTAGAATCGCGAGAACCCAAGCAAATACCGGACGATCGATAAAAAATCGTGCCATGATTACTCCTGTTCACCGTTTTGGATAGTTACCGAACTGCCTGGCCCTACCTTTTGTAAACCGGCGGTAATGACTTTATCACCCGCGTTCAAACCATCAATAATGCGCCATTGGCTATTGATCGCTTCAGCAGTCTTCACTGGTTTCGCTTCCACTTTGTTCTCGCCATTAACCGTCATCACTGTCGCTTTACCTGTCGCATCACGAGATACCGTATTTTGTGGTATTAGAATCGCATCAGGGTCGACACCAGTAATGACCGTCGCACGAACAAACATTCCAGGTAGCAACAAACCGTCAGGGTTTGGGAATTCGGCACGAAGCGTCACGCTGCCCGTACTTTCGTTCACATTGACCTCAGTAAATTTCATTGTGCCTTTGTGTTCGTAAGTGCTGCCATCTTCAAGCATCAATGTAACTTGCGCAGAGTCATCTTCTTGCATATGGCCTTGGGAGAGTGA
Source organism: Vibrio sp. YT-15 (assembly GCF_033337445.1). Lineage (NCBI taxonomy): Bacteria > Pseudomonadati > Pseudomonadota > Gammaproteobacteria > Vibrionales > Vibrionaceae > Vibrio > Vibrio sp. YT-15. The sequence continues at coordinate 147,014 of NZ_JAWOQR010000003.1, read as the reverse complement.
TGCTTTCAAACGCAGCAGTTGCGCGGATGATTGCACAATATCAACATTGATAGGGTCAAGCTGCTGAATGGTCGCTAATTTGGCAGCTTGGTTAGCCGTAACCAACGCACCCGCTGTCACACTCGATTTACCGATCACCCCGCTAATCGGAGCTTTGACTTGCGTATAATCTAAGTTGATTTTTGCTGTGTTGATCTTGGCTTTTGCGACTAGGACCTGCGCTTTCGCTTCTTTGTATGCCGCTTCTGCTTCATCCAAGTCTTGTTGGCTGATGGATTTTTTGGTGATCAAGGTTCTGTAACGCTTCACCGTGGCATAGGTCGACTCTGCCGCAGCTTGCGCACGGATTAATTCCGCTTCAGCGCTCAGCAAATCCGCCTGAAATGACGAATCATCAATTTGATATAGCGACTGTCCTTGTTCAACAAATCCACCTTCAACAAAATTTCGTTCCGAAATAATGCCAGTAACTTGCGGACGAACTTCTGCTTCTTTGAATGCTCGGCTACGACCCGGCAACTCTACTGTCAATGCTTGGCGCGTTGGCTGCACTGTTAACACTTCTACTTCGGTTGCGGGCGCAGGACCACCACCTTGGCTCGATCCTTCTTCGCTAGGTTGACATCCAACCACAAAAAGGCTCGACGCAATCAGCAGAGATAGCGTGGTTTTACGTCTCATGAATTTTTCTCTCTTATCTACCGACAAGCCTTCAAGATTCCTTATTAAAAGCTTCTAGAATGACTTAATAATGACTAACGGATGTATATCCAGAACAAATTAATTAGGATGATAAATACCCAGTGTTGTACATACAACAAAATTTACAGTTCTATACGCTTACGAAAAACGTTTATGGTAAAGGTGTTATGAAGTTCTCAAATTTGAAGATTTTGGGTTGGAAATCACATTTTCCTGTGTGCAATTGCAATGGTTAAAAAGCAGCAAAAGTGATGATAAAAACATCATCACGCTGTACAGAGTTTGTTACCGCTGTCTAGGGTTATTTGCCCACTCTGGTATACGAACTAAAGTGAGAAAGGAATGTAAATATAGTCGAAATTTCACAAGTCAGGTTCGCCACTTATCTAAAAAATAACCCGCTAAGAAGCGGGTTATTTCGTCAGTGAGATTGCTGTTCTCAAGCTTATACTTTGAACTGACTGACCTGATGATCTAAACGTTGAGTTTGCTCTGACAACATGGCTAAAGAAGCTTGCGCTTGGTTTACGATTTCCACAATTGAAGTGCTACTGTCTGCAATGCCTTGTACGTTGCTATTTACTTCGTCACTTACTGTACTTTGCTGGCTCGCAGCCGTTGCAATGTGTGTATTCATCTCGTTCATACGTGAAATCGCGTTCAAGATTTCAGAAAGGGATTCACTCGCTCGGCCAGCGGACTTGATCGTTTCATCACTGCTATTTTGGCTACCGCGCATCACTTCTACAGCTTGTCCTGCACCAGATTGTAGCTTTTCAATCATGGTTTGGATTTCTCCCGTACTCTGTTGCGTACGACTGGCTAAAGAACGAACCTCGTCCGCTACCACAGCAAAGCCTCGCCCTTGCTCTCCAGCGCGAGCCGCTTCAATGGCTGCGTTAAGCGCTAATAAGTTTGTTTGCTCGGCAATACCACGAATTACATCCAGTACGGACGCAATGTTACTCACATCATGATCCAATGTGTTAATGACGTGGCTTGCGCTTTCGATTTCACTTGCGAGGCTACGAATTGAGCTAACCGTTTGATCCAAAATAACATTGGTATTGGTAAGTTCATCATTCGCTGTTTGGCTCGCAACCGCAGCTTCGTTAGCGCTATCGCTTACATTTCTGCTGGTGACTTGCATTTCATGCACTGCCGCCGCTACCGCCTCGCTATCTTTTTGCTGAGAAACGGTCGAGTTCGCGATGGTCGTGGTCAACGAGCTAAGATTTGCCATTTCGTTACGTAAGGTATTTGAGCTTTCAATTACCTGAGCGACTGTCATTTGAATTTTGGACACAAACTGGTTAAATGCGTCTGCTAAATTGCCAATTTCGTCTTGTGTTTTTACATCGATTCGCTGACTTAGATCACCTTCACCGGACGCAATTTCTGTCATCGCATTTTTAATATCATTGATAGGCTTCACAACCGTTTGTAACAACAAAAAAGCCATCGCGATAGCGGCAAAAATAACAATCACAATGCCAGCCTCAAGAATGAGTTCTGCTCTTGTTGCAGCCGCTGATATTTCGTCCTTCAATTGGCTTTGCTTTTCTTCTATTGCATCTTTTACAACGTTAAGCTGCGCTCTAACCTCGATAAATTGGTCTTCAAAGGTATGTTTGTGCTCATTGTAGTAACCACGCCATTGAGATTGAGGTAAACGTAGCATCGCCTCATAACTTGCTAACCACTTTTCACCCAAAGAGACAAGCGTTCGAACTTCATTACCATGTGTAGAAGGCATCACACCGGCTTGTGATAGCTCAATCATTCGTTCCATACGTGGCAGTGCTTTGTAGGCGTTGTCTTTGTATTCACCGATGTGATGATCAATATCGTTTTGAGTATCAGAAAGTGCAACACCTTGGATTGCAGATGTTGCTTGGTAAAGATCGCGATAAGCATCCTCAATCGTTAACAAGTTCGGCACGATCTGTTCGTTGAGTGTCTCACTCAATTCAGATTGCTTCCAACTTGTCATAACGTTTAATACAGAGCTCACAATAAACAATCCAATAATCAATGACAGCGGAATCACTATCTTCTGCTTGATCGTTAAGTTCTGGAACATGAATAGACTCTCTTTATTTATGGTATACAAACTGCCGGAAATTATATCAAACAAATAGAGTATACCATTAGGTAAAAGAGGCTATTCAACATGAAATCTAATGACTTTTTGACAAGGGTTCTAATTTCAACAATTAGTTGATTTTATACAAAATTTAACAAATAGATCTTTTCAAAAGATGCAAATTAAAATGCTCTTTCAAAACGAAAAATATGTAACAGAAAGTGAATTTAAAGGGACCACATTTTGAAGAATAGATCGACTCAATGATTTACTGAGGACACATACAAAACACAGTTCTTGGATTGAGCACCACCGCGGAATATGCAAAGGTCCGAACATTTCTTCTAAAGCTCAAAAAAACCATTGTTTATCTGACGTATTTAAGGGTACTCCTTGATGATGTTAGTCGTGATGTTGGCAGACAGGATGCTTACAAGTTTTCGAAGTTAACCAGTAGCACAGTGAACGATTCAGATTTTCTTGAGCGCCAAGGCAATAAAAAAGTTTGCTATTTTCCTCTCAAGAGACACATTAAAGAAAATAATGCAACCTAGTCACAAAGTCTTGCTACATCTTCAGAAAAGAATGATGTTGCTAAACAAATCTGGTGCAGCATACACATTGAAGCTAAACTCGTTTAAGGAACTTTTTCATATCAATATGAGAAAACATAGATTTCTCAAAGTTACACCGACCATTCAACGATTAAACTAATGTTAGCGTACCGGTACGTCCGAAAACTCCATGCATGAACCATTTGAAAGAGCCAAAATGTTCCAACCCAACTTCGCCTCAGTGGAGTGGCGAGTCGTTTCGCTCGCTCTCCTACTCTCTCTTCCTCACACTGCTCAAGCGGATCCACTAGATAAGGAAATTAGCAACCTTCTCCAACAACGTTTTTCTATCGCGGTGTTGCTGTCCGACACTGACGCAATTGCGTTTGGTATTGGCGACTTTGATCCGAATGCATTATTTGATACCGCCAACCCAGAGTTCGGGACTGACGAGTCAATCAATGAACGTCGAAGCAAATCCGTATATGTTCTCCCTTACACGACTAACTTTGACATAGAGGGCAGCGAGGACTTACATGAGCTGTCGTTTAAGGCATTTACGATACAAACAGAGAATGATCTCAAACTATTCGGCACAAGTAAGGATCTTCTCAAGGAAAGGACATACGGTGCATCGATTGGTTATGGGTATCTATACAAAGCAAGTGAAAACGTCACCCTTAGCACCAGAACGACGACTCACCTTATGCGTTATAAAAACTCATTCTCTACCGATAATAAACTTTCATCCATCATTGGAAGAATCCTAGACGGCCGTGCCGTTAACGTTTCAGCATGGGCGGCAATAGTTCAACCATCCATTAAAGCCAAATACACGTCTCCCACAAGTTGGGGGAAATGGCATGCCAGTTCGACATTGAATTCATTCATTGGGCACAGCTGGGGAAGCGCAAATAACGGCAATATAGGCAACCCTAAAGGTTGGTACCTATCTAATGAAATCACCGGTTACTACAATATTTATCACGGTGAGCAAGCTTTATTTACTGGGATTAAAAGAGTCGACCTTTCGCATGATTTAAGCGACGAACTTGGAAGTCCGCATTACTACGAAGCTTCTATAGGATGGCTATTTTATGCACCAAAGCCCTTTGATTGGTTGGACAATTTCGGCATAGGCGTTAACTTCAACTACGGCTCGACTCTCAGAGGTGGCAGCATTCAACTTTACTACAACAAACAATAAAGCCGTCAGTACAGGAACCAGTTGGTAGCATATATAACAAGAAGAACTAGAAGACACAAAAGGAATGGCAGAGTTAGCGTCTTCGCAAACTTTTTCATGAGACTTGGGTTATCAAACACCACACCTTCCGCTTCTCTTACCCTTCGCTCTTCGTCAAAATGCCATTTAATGGCTAAGTAGGCTCCTATCCCTAATACAATAAGCTTAAAAGCTCCAGCAAAGTAAGGAAAGAAATTAGCCCAACTGTCGTTCATTATCCATCTCCATCAAATTCAATATCAGATTTGCGGTGGCAGAATCCAAGATTCATGTAGAATGCCCCCCTCAAAGTCAGACTCTCTGGCTAGCGTCAGTCTACTGCTCGAGATAGCTGTCCACAACTCTCTTTACCATATCGGCATTTATTAATTATTTAATAAATAACAAGAAAGACACTAGCACACTTGCTGAAAAGTAAGTGTCAGTTTGGATTGAAACTCATCAGGAATCGAAAATGGTCCGCAGTCGACTTGTTGATTTAGTGAAAGCCGAATTACCTAGTGCTAAATCGTTCGCTAGTATAAAAATGTAGCCTATCGCACTTCTGGTCGAGTGCTAACGAACTTATGATGCATATGTCATTAACGGCGCAATTTTGAGTTTATCAATTAGCTAAAGTTTCCCACCTTAACTGTCAGTAAGCTTGCTGTGTTTGAGATGATCTCGACATGACTAGTGTATAAATAGTATGGAGGTTCAAAGAGAAGGCAAGGCAAATTTCCTTACTAAAAATATTGTTTCTGTAATTTTATTTCAGTATTATCGAAACCATCATAAGGATAATTCGAACTAATCTTAATCCATGCTCCTTCAGTTACATTTGCTTTCTTTTACTCACTTCTCGCGACTATTAGTGGCATTTTGAGACAATTTCCTACACTCCTTTCTTTGTCTTAGTTGATATAAATCATGGTTAGAAGAAAACAGAATCACCTGTATTTCTCGATACATGAATCCAAACTGCCCGACTTTTCGTAACTAAATTACAGATAGACACGATTTTTAGTATGGCACGTTTTTGAGGAACCAAGATGTTAGATACCCTCATGCTGTCGCGGATCCAATTCGCGGCCAATATCAGCTTTCACATTCTCTTCCCGACCATCACCATTGCGTTGGCATGGATGTTGGTGTTTTTCAAATGGCGATATAACCGCACACAAGCCCCCGTATGGCTCGATGTTTATTACTTCTGGGTCAAGATATTCGCTCTCACTTTCGCCTTGGGTGTGGTATCCGGCATTACGATGAGTTTCCAGTTTGGTACCAACTGGCCAGGCTTTATGGAACGAGTCGGAAACGTAGCTGGACCATTGCTCGGATACGAAGTGATGACCGCCTTCTTTATGGAAGCCACCTTCCTGGGTGTAATGCTTTTTGGACGAGGACGAGTACCGGAATGGGTTCATACTCTCGCCACCGTTCTGGTTGCTGTTGGGACAAGTATGTCCGCATTTTGGATTCTGGTGCTTAACAGCTGGATGCACACACCAAGTGGCTATGAAGTGATTGACGGTATTGTGCATGTAACCAGTTGGAAGGAAGTTATTTTCAATCCTTCTTTACCGTACCGTCTTCTACACACGCTATTAGCATCGGCGCTGACTGCCAGCTTCTTGATTGCAGGTATCTCGGCTTATCAAATAATGAAAAAGTCAGATCACCGCTCAGCCAAACTTGGCCTAAAAGTCGCGCTGTTCGTGGCGGCTGGGTTCATCCCGGTACAAATCTTTGTCGGTGACCTTCACGGGTTAAACACGCTTGAACATCAACCTGCAAAAATCGCAGCGATGGAAGGCGTGTGGGAGACCGAGCAAGGCGCGCCTCTTCTTCTGTTTGCGATGCCAAATGAAGAAACTCGCAGCAATGATTTTGAAGTGGGCATCCCGAAGTTAGCGAGTTTGATTCTGACGCATGACTTAGACGGGGAAATCCAAGGACTTAACGAGTTTGCACCTGATCACCCGCCAGTGAAGCCCTTGTTCTTTGGTTTCCGCGTGATGGTCGGTGTGGGTGTTCTTATGCTGCTGGTTAGCTGGTATGGCGCGGTGAAACTAGCACGCAAAAAAACGCTACCTAAACCTTACCTGTACACGGTATTAGCCATGACGTTCTCTGGTTGGATTGCCACACTTGCGGGTTGGTATGTTACTGAGATTGGTCGACAGCCTTGGCTAGTCAGCGGTGTATTGCGTACATCAGAAGCAGTCACCACGGTAGCGAGCAGCAGTGTGATGACTTCGCTCATTATGTACTTAGCCATTTACGCTGCATTACTGGTTGCGTACATCCATACCCTGTTCTATTTGGCGCGCAAAGACGTTGCTGCCCATGAAGTCCCACTGACACAACAAGAGGCCTAATCATGCTCGACTATCTACCAGAAATTTATCTTCTGCTGCTTGGCTTCTCGGTCTTTATGTATGCCGTGCTCGACGGCTACGACCTTGGCGTCGGTATCCTGTTGCCAAGTGATAATGAAGCGCAACGTGACCGAATGATAGCATCTATCGGCCCTTTCTGGGACGCGAATGAAACGTGGTTGGTGTTAGCCGTCGGTATTCTGCTGATTGCCTTTCCTACCGCTCATAGCTTGATTTTGACGGAGCTTTATATGCCGACCGCCATCATGCTTATCGCACTGATCATGCGTGGCGTGGCATTCGACTTCCGAGCCAAAGCCAACTCGGATCATAAGCCTCATTGGGATTGGTGCTTCCGAATTGGCTCGCTAATCACCGCACTAACTCAGGGTTACATGGTGGGTCGTTACATCATGGGGTTTGAGCAATCAACCGAAGCATTTGGCTTTGCATGGTTAAGCGCACTTTGTGTAACAGCGGCGTACGTTTACATCGGTGGCGCATGGTTGGTACTGAAAACGGAAGGTGATTTGCAAATACGCTCGGCGCGTTGGTCTCGCCGTGCTGGTTGGTTAGCGGCTCTGGGTATCTTGGTAGTGAGTGTTGTAAACCCAATTGTAAATCAACAAGTTGCCTTGCGTTGGTTCAGCTTCCCAGAAATCTTGTTGCTTGCCCCAGTTCCGTTAATTGTATTGGCAACCATCTTCCTAGTTGATCGCTATTTGCGTCAGGTTCCAATGGTGAATGATCTGGGTGTGCGCTGGCCTTTCTTTGGTGTCACCGTCATTTTCGCGTTGAGCTTTCTAGGTCTTGCGTACAGCTTCTTCCCAGAAGTTGTGCCGGGGTTGATGACCGCACAACAAGCGGCCTCCTCACCTGCGACATTAATAATCGTGGGCTACGGTGTAATGATTGTTATGCCGGTGATATTGCTTTACACCTTTGTGGTATACCGGATCTTCAAAGGCAAAGCGACAGAACTTAGCTACAAGTAGGAAGGGAATTCCTCAACGAAGCGCCGCTGCTCATGCGGCGTTTTTTTTGCAGTACTCACGACAAAAGTATCTACCCAAAGCGACTGAGTGGGAACGCTGAGAGAATGTAGCGGCAGCCAGTAGTTTATTCCTAACTAGAACGAGATAACCGTTTCTCAACTATAGCGATACAGGCACAAAAACAGAAAGAACATTTGATGTTACAAAAGGTAGACCGCCACTTTAAAACGCTTTGAGTATTTTTTTTGCGCTCAATGAGGTGCAAGTATACTTATGCTTTTTATGACTTGTGAACACTCAATTGCATGTTATGTTGCTGTTGAAATAGTACATGAAATAAGGACAAGAACATGAAGATAAGATGCAAAACGACGCAAAGCATTGAAAAATTTAACCCAGATGACCTCAATCCAAACACAGATCTCTTTGTTATGATTGCTGTTGTATTCGTGTTCATGGCTGTTTTGCTTAGCATCTAGTAGCAATACGTTCATTCTTGTGGCCGTATTCATACCTCATGTGATATGGGTGCTAAATTCTAGATTAAAGCGGATGGGCTAACCCGCACCAATCAGATTATGGCTGCCTCTGTATAGCTTCTTCAATTTTGGCGTTGTATCGAGGTGAGATATGAACAGTTGGCTTGTAGATAGAGTTGCGTTTGCACTCTGAGTACTCTTATGTACTTTCAATGACGCATTACTTTAGTGCAGATATGAAAAAAGGCCTGATAAATCAGACCTTTTAGAATGTGGCGGTGAGTGAGAGATTCGAACTCTCGATACGTTGCCGTATACACACTTTCCAGGCGTGCTCCTTCAGCCACTCGGACAACTCACCGAATCAAATTTTGGTTAGCATCATTGGCTAACGAGGCGCTAATTTAATGATTATGTGCCTGATGGTCAAGGCTAAACATAAAAAAAAGCGCCCTTTTCGAATCGATTGCTCACTAAGTAACTAAATTGAGCAAAACCGGGGCATTTACATGCTTTGAGAATAACCGGGAACACGGAACCAACGGCGGCACATGTCCAAGAAGTACCCATACAACACACCCATGCCACAAGAAATAACAGCGTTACTTGCCACTGCGGTCACAATTTGATCTGTAGACGCGCCAACTGCGAATAAAATACCCGCATAAACTGGAGATTGAAATAGTACATAAGCGACCAGATCAGAGATGTTCTTCATAAAGGAAGACGGCGACACCTTACTACCTTGATGCAGCACCCAATCACGAAAAACCCCATACGGCCAAGCAATGGCGATATTCACTGGAATCGATAGCGTACGCGATGCTAGAGATTGCTCAAATGTCATCCCTGAAATCAAAATCTCGACAATCATCCCTGTGATAAAGCAAAAAACAACCATAGCAAAGGTATCCGCTGCGGCGTGACGAATACAAAATGGTCCACGAGACTTCATTTACAAAACCCTTAAAATCAAACACTGCAATTAATAAAAATAATAAAACTATTAACCACTAAAAAGACACCAAGCCAGTTAATGATGCAATTAGAGCACACAAAAACTAGCTTATGGTTCTGTATTTAAAATTAAGTTGTAAATTTATAACCAACTTTTAAAGTAAAAGTAGTTTTTTTCACCAATGGCGAGTAAAAACGCCTAAAATCACGTAAAAATGGTACAAAAACACGGATTTCACTTACATAAAAAGGGGTTACGATAATTATTTCGACGTAAAGTTAGAACAAAACTCGGACCGAAAACAGTCACTCCTATAGCTTATGCTACCAAGCTGCGAAAATTCAGAGTATTACCGATATAATCACAGTAGAAGGTCTTGCAGTTTTACTCGTAAAAGTAAAACTGCAAGCGTGTTCATTGCGGGTTAGAAGAGTTTGTCACGAAGCTGGATGACGTATGAATAGTAAGAACAATTCACAGTTGCGCCATATTGATTAAATTATGGTGAGGCCAGCAAAATCGTTAATGTATCGATATCATCTTGGTCTGGGGATTGCTGACGCTTTAAGTTACTTCTTATCCGTTCGGCGACTGAAGAAACGTCGCCACTGAGTTCAAGGGGAGCCTCCGCAATGATCGCTGAAATAGCCTCAAGTGCTTCATTAAGATGTCCATTATCTAGAGCGACATAGAAGTTGAGTAACCACTTTTCAGCATTAAAGCTATCTGCTGCATTTCCATCAAAGTCCGATTGGTACTGATATAACTGTGTCGCATGAAGATACAGTGCATCATTTAATTCAGACTCCACTATTGGTTTCGCTATTATGTGATCTGCTCCTACATTAATCATACGCTCTTGTGTTTCTTTGAACACATCCGCTGTACAGCCAAAAATCAGTACCGACTTAGCAGGTGAACTCATTGCTCGAATGGCTGATATGGCCCCAACGCCATCTAGAACAGGCATATGATTATCCATCAGTATCAAATCAAATGGTTTGATCGCAACCTCATCGACTGCAAGCTGACCATTTTCGACACTTGTGCACTCAAAGCCCTTGGCTCGGAGGAAAGTTTCCATAATGATCGCATTTGTTCGGTTGTCTTCAACAATGAGTGCTTTCAACCCTTTACAGTTCAATTTATGTGTATTGATTGACTCTACTTTACCTGGCTTGCAAGGTGTAAGGGCAATTTCGACAGTAAAAGTCGTTCCAGCGTCCTTCTGACTCTCTACAACCACTTGCCCACCCATATGTTCCGCGATTTCTTTGACTATTGCTAAACCAAGCCCTGTACCACCAAACCGTCTAGTCGTTGATGACTCCGCTTGCTCAAAAGGACGAAAAATGCGTTTTTGTGCCTCTTTTGAAATACCAATTCCTGTATCTTTTACCTTTAGTATCAGCTTGGTGCCTGCCTTACTCGATTTCTCGGCTAGCTCTACCTCTACGATGCCACGATCGGTGAACTTAACAGCGTTATTGAGTAGATTGAACAGTACTTGACGCAAACGGGCTTTGTCATTGTTGTACCAACGACCCGTTGGTAAATGCGAGACGACTCTAAAGCGAAGACCTTTTTCTGCACATAGAGTTTGATAAACACTCTTGATACTGCCGATAATCGACTCAATTGGGAAAGGCTTATTTTCAAACTCAACATGCCCTTGTTCAATTTTTGAGTAATCTAAAATCTCATTGAGTAATGTCATCATGTGATCACCTGAATCATAAAGTGTTCTCAGGTGCTTACGCTGCTCATCGGTAAGTGGTGTTTTTAACAGTATCTGGGCAGTTCCTAGTACACCGTTCATTGGTGTGCGAATCTCGTGGGACAATGTGGCTAAGAATGCCGTTTTAGCGTTTGTCGAAGCCTGAGCTTTTATTCTCTCCTGCTCTAAATAGATCGTCTTTTCATTGAACTTCTCGATAAGCTGTCCGATTTCGTCATCGCTATCGTAGTCAATATCTATGATCCCACCAGTTTTCGAGTCATCAATCTTAGCGGCAATGCGAACAATTGGTTCAACAATATAGCGATTCAGTAAGTAGTAACCGACCAAGACACACAAGAGCAAAAATGGAATGATCCTCCCCTCAACGCTCATCACTTGTTCAAACACTTGATCGGCGACTTTAGCTTTTGCATTGACAACTTCCATGCGCCAGTCGAACTCTCCGAAATCAAGCTCGCTGACATAAATTTCGTCCGTCAGTTGAAAGTTGTGTTCAATAATCACGTTTGAGTCAGCATCGCGAACCACTACCCCCAAAGAATGCTGGTTCGTGTGCTCTCGAATAAACTGAAAAAGTGCATCAAGTGATAGGTCTACCGTTACAACTCCAGCGAATCGACCGTTTTGGTAGTACGGAGAAGACGCGGTAATCATCTGGACCTGAGTAAAGGTATCGATGTAAACCGTAGACCAACTAACAGAACCTACCGGAGCATCGGCGGCAGCGACATACCAGGGTTCATTATCATAACCGCCAGATTCGGGGTTATTGTAGGAGTGAATTTGGTCAATACCACTATCACTGTTTTTATTGAAGAATAGACTTTTATATCTCCATTGTTCTGCTTTGAGTTCGGGTTTAGGCCATACGCCACCACTAACAAGCATCTTGTCACTCAATTGAAGAATATGTGGAATTATTGTGTTGAGAGATTGAATATTTTCAGTCCCTTGGGCTAGCCCTACTAAGCTGCTCAATACACCTGTAGAACTGAGGAGGGGCTCTTTTATCTCAAGAGCCAGGAGTTGGGTACGTAACTCTAGGTTTTGCTCTAGCTTTTGTCTAACCGGTGGCTCAACAACCAAATAGGCGACAGAACCGATAGTGGCGATAAAGAAGCACAGGTAAAGTGTTAGGGCGAGAATGCTTTTTTTTCTAAGTGATGAGCGAATTTCCATAGATGTGTGAATCATTCCCTAATATCGATTTATCACTAATTGATTGGTAAGATGAGCGCAATCAACCAGCCCATTAACAAATGGTATTCTATTTTGAAACTACAAGACATCCTTTCTCTCCCAGAACTTGACGGTAAACTACTAAACCTAGCAAAAACTCAAGGCTTTGTAACAGCGATGGCTGCAGCGCCAAACGTATTAATGCCTCAAGAGTGGTTGCCATTCTTATGGGGTGGAGAAGAAACAGCGCCATTTACTGACGGTGAACAACTAGAGCAGTACATTGACGAGATTGTACAAATGTGGAACCAAACTCGTCCCGCTCTCCTAGAAGGCACTTGGCAGTGGCCTGCAGGGTGCGCGCTAGATGAGCAAGACATTGTAACAAGTCAGGCTCGCGATTTCTGTGAAGGTGTATTACAAGGCTGGCAACTTGCGCGTGATGACTGGGAAACGTTGATGCCTGAGGATAGCGAAGATAATGCCCTACTCGGTGGTGTTTTACTTTCTCTTACTATGCTTTACGACCCAGAAACAACCATTGAAACATTGGCCGAACAAGGTATGGAAGGCTTAGAGCAGTTTGAAGAGATCTTCAATGCAATGCCAGTGATGTTATGTGGTCTTACCCAGCGCGGTGTTGCATTAGCTGAAGAACAATAGACGCAACGCTGTCGACCATCAAGATTGAACGGCTGAATAGACAAAAAGCTCTCCAAATGGAGAGCTTTTTTGATCATGTTAAAATTACATGTGGAATATACCGCGCCATATCTTGAGTCACTAAGCTACTGTCTTCCCTAATCGAAATACCGGCAGCTCTATCATTGACCAACCAACTGCCAATTAACGTATGGTTGTGCCCAAACTTAGGTAGTGGATGGTATTGCTGGACGATATTGAATTTAGATTCATAAGGCCCTGACGTTTTAACAAAACGTTTTCCATCGATGACGATCTCGATGTTCGCGCCCTCTCGAGAAAATAGTGGCTTGATGACATAATCTCTCATAGTGTTCGCTTTTGAATCGTTAGCAAAATAAGCGGGCAAAAGGTTCGGGTGATTAGGAAAGCGCTCCCACAATAACGGTAAAAGTGCTTTATTGGATAGAATCGACTTCCACATCGGTTCTAACCAGTTTACGTTCGCAGTCGCTAAGTACTTCGCATATTCCTCTTCAAACATAAACTCCCAAGGGTAAAGCTTAAACATCCAACGAATCGCTCTGTCGTCAGCATCCACAAACAGACCATCTTCCGTCACTCCAATATCTTCGACATGCACGAATGCCGTTGCTAACCCTGCCTCTCGCGCGCAATCCTCTAAATACTGGACAGTCCCTTTATCTTCTTCAGTGTACTTGCAGCAGCTAAAGTGAAGTGTTTGTCCTGGTTGGTATTTTGCTATTTCGGCAAAGCGCTCGATCAAAAAGTCTTGAAGAATATTGAATTGATCCGCGCTCTGGTGAACTCGACCTTTATTTACAACATCTTCTAGCCACACCCACTGCCAAAAGCCAGTTTCAAACAAGCTGGTTGGCGTATCCGCATTGTTTTCCAGTAATTTTGCTGGCGAGGTCCCGTTGTACGCGAAATCCAGCCGCGAATAAAGCGAAGGTTCGCTTCGTCTCCATGAAGAAGCGACCTGCTCCCACATAGATTCAGGGATCGCACATTGCGTCAGCAACCGCTCACTCCGAACGACTTCATCCACAATAGCCAGGCACATCTGATGCAGCTCTTCAGTGGGCGCTTCTATATCGCGCTCAATTTGCTCCAGCGTGAATTGATAGTAAGCACTCTCATCCCAATACGGTTGGTCATACATGGTATGGAAACCAAAACCAAACTGGCGTGCTAATTCACGCCAGTTTTCGCGCTCTTGTATTTCTCGTCGAAACATAGTGCTTTTTAACCGCCTCGACTGACCGACACCGCTTTACCAAACCCGCCTCGAGACATCGCCCTGCCAATGGTGCCGCCACCACGTTTATTAAGGCTATTCGTCGCAACTTTGGTCGGCTGATTTCGGTAGGAGCCAAAGAATTGTCCTGCTCCATTATAGAATTTGGATTTATAACGGTACATCGGCTCTGAGTAATAGCTCTTGTTATAACCTTTCAACCCGCTTAATGAGCGACTGTAAAAAAAACCGCCAAAGTTAGGTACATAAGCTCGGGAACTGGAACTGTAGTAACAATCATCCTCGTAGAAATCATTCTCGCATTCGAACTCGCTGCGGTAGCGAGGGGCATTTTGTTCGGCACGAGCTAAAGCTTCTTGGTATGCAATGTCACACTGTTCACTAAACTCAGGCGAGTTAGATTTACACTCATCAGCATCAGAAAAAATGTACCCTTCTGTTTTTGACTCGTACGTAGCAAAGAAGAAAATACCACCAAAGGCAGCAAAGGGAAGAATTTTCCCAAGCTTTAAGCTTTTGTCCATGGAAGAACGTTTAACGTTAGAACTCCGCTTCATCGTTCCTCCTAGTAGGTCATGCACGCGGCATTCAATACGCCAACGGAAACAGAAACTGCTGCTAATACAATACCGGCTGGCAGTTCATCTTTTTCGATACGCTCTGCCACTTTCGGAAGTAAAATAAAGCGTACAATTGCAAATGCAATAATTTGAGCAAGCATTGCAACAACGCCCCATACCATAAAATCGACGATATTGACTGAGTTTTTTGCCGCCCCCGAAATCGCGAGACAGTAACCAAGGAAGGCCCCACTTAGCGCAATCGCTGCTGCTGTATTTTGTTTTTCTTTGATCAGATGCCACTCATCGTATGGCGTCAACTTGACGTAGATGAACTTAAACGCCAATACAAAAATAATAGAAACAGAGAAATAGAGTAAAAAGTTTGGGAAGCCTGCTAACAGGCCAGCAATCATGTGCATTATTGTTCCTTGTTCATTTCTTTCCAGGCAAAATCTTCAATACGTTCATCTGCAATGTAAAACAGCTTGGTACTCGCGGGTACTTCAGCATCTAAATCTGGGTTGAGTTGAATACCATCGCCAATATCAAAAGCAATCAGCGTGGCATGATGGCGTCTTTTGAGAAAAACGAAGAGATTCTCAATAGTGGTGGCAGACTGACCCTCGGGATAAATAACTGAGTATTGCGTCATACCTCGTGTTGAAGCCAAAAGCTCCTGATGAAGCGCACTTGAGCCCGGGTCAACCGCCGCTTTTGCCAACATTTCTGCGCCAACAGCAGGTATGCATTCCGCTTTCGGGCAATGCTGACTTAGAAGTCGGCCTAGCGCTTCATCTTTAAAGTAAGCGACCAAATGAGCGGAAGGGTTTACAGATGCGCAGTATAGAGCGGCTGACAAGGTAATGTCGTCCGAGAGATTATCCACAATAATGCAAGCGGCTTCGGCAATATTGGCGTTTTTCATTTCTTGCGAATCGGTATAACTGGTCACTTTGATAAAACTGATTTCGCCAGGTAACGGGTTCTCTATTTCTGAACGGCTGCATAAAACAATCGGACGCTTTCCCTCTTCTTCATGTTGTAACATGCGAATAAGGTGCATCGTTCTCGATCCATTCCAGCCCAACAATACAATATGGTTTTCCACTCTTACTCTCCGTTTTCCTAAAATACCCGCTCGCCAATAGTCCATCGCTGCTCCAGCGACACGCCCCAATAATGCGGCGAATAAGCTCAAACCGCCGGGGATTACAAATAGTACGACAACCCATTTACCCATATCTGTTACTGGAGAATGGTCGCCATAACCCACCGTACTCGCCGTAACCATGAGGTAATAGATAAAGTTAGCGAAACTGTCTGTTAATGCTGTTTCACCAGCGAGAACCAGCAGCCACCATGAAAGGCTCACATATAAGCCACTAAAGATGAGAAGGCTTCGGTTGCTCAATTTAAAAAGGTGGGAACTAAGCCACTTTTTAACTACTAACCACACCGCCATAAATTTATGACCTCGATATTCATTGATTGCATCAATAGTAACTCATTGATAGTAAGACACAAAAAAACCAGCCATATTCGGCTGGTTTTTGAGATTTACTTTCAGTTACGCCTACTTTTTAAGCATTACCTTTCACTTGCATATTTAGCTGCTCAGCAAAATCTAGCATGCGGTTCAGTGGGATAAGTGATTTCACACGTAGCGCTTCATCAACAAAAATTTCGTGCTCTTCACCACCTTCACTAAGCGCTTTCTCAATTGCTTTCAAACCGTTCATTGCCATCCAAGGACAGTGTGCACAGCTGCGACATGTTGCGCCTGCACCTGCGGTTGGCGCTTCGATAAGTTCTTTCTCTGGCACAAGTTGCTGCATTTTAAAGAAAATGCCTTTGTCTGTCGCAACGATCATTTGTTTGTGAGGAAGCTCTTTCGCTGCTTTGATCAGCTGACTCGTTGATCCAACGGCATCGGCAAGTTCTACGACGCTTGCTGGTGACTCAGGGTGAACCAAAATAGCCGCATCTGGATACACGCTCTTCATTTTTCGTAGCGCATCAGCAGAGAACTCATCATGAACCACACACTCACCCTGCCAAAGCAGCATATCTGCGCCAGTTTTGTTAGCGATGTACGATCCTAGGTGACGGTCTGGTCCCCAAATAATTGGCTTATCTTCAGCGTCTAAGTGTTCCACGATTTCAAGCGCAATGCTCGATGTAACGACCCAGTCGGCACGGGCTTTAACCGCTGCTGAAGTATTTGCGTAAACTACAACCGTATGATCAGGGTGAGCATCACAAAACTCGCTGAACTTATCCGCAGGACAGCCAAGGTCAAGCGAACATTCCGCTTCCAACGTTGGCATTAGAATGCGCTTTTCTGGTGTCAGAATTTTGGCCGACTCGCCCATAAAGCGAACACCACCAATAATCAATGTACTTGCAGGGTGACGATTACCAAACTTCGCCATTTCCAACGAGTCACCAACAAACCCGCCAGTGTCTTCAGCTAGGGCTTGAATCTCAGGGTCGGTATAGTAGTGCGCGATAAGTACCGCATCTTTTTCTTTGAGTAACTTTTTAATACGCTCAATGTAAGATGCTTTTTCTTCTTCGCTTAATGGAACTGGTTTCGGTGGGAATGGGTAAACAGTGTCGATTTTATCTAATATATGGCTCATTGCTCTTGCTCTACGCAACTTCCTTTAATCCGAGTATTGTAACCTCGTTAATTTTCAAAAACCAACTTGTCGCGGGGATTTCTAGCGGTCTAGCCGTATATCTTTGTTACAGGTAGCATTTCCGAGTAGCGAAATTCGGTGCAACACAAGGTCAGAGGCTCTGCATCATTGCTATCGACTTAGCCGTTCTGCACCAACAGAAAATGGAAAAGAAAAAGGAAGCCGAGGCTTCCTTTTCAAAACATAACGTCTTACAGCTTAGAGCTGGCAAGTTTTGCAGATGCACTACCTGGGTATTCATCAACCACTTGTTGGTAGTACTTTTTCGCTTGAGCTGCATTGTTATTACGCTCAGCGATTTCGCCTAATTTAAGCAACGCATCGGCTCGCTTATTGGAGTCTTTGTAAGACACCACAGCGGCAAAACTTTTCACTGCATCCTCATCCTGCTTTTTAGCGAAGTACAACTGACCTAGCCAGTAGTGAGAATTCGCTGAATATGTAGAATCAGGATAATCTTTCTGGAACTGCTGGAACGCTGCAATTGCGCCAGTGTAGTCACGTTTCTTAAGGATGAGGTCGACTGCATTTTGGTATGCCGTTTGCTCATCAACATTTGGTGTGTACTGACCACCTGTTTTAGCCGGTTTCGCTTCTTGCGCAGGCGCGGATTTTATCTCTCCACGAACACGATCCAGCTCGACAAACAACTCACGTTGACGTTGCAACATTTGCTTCATTTCGTAGCCATTTCGCTCTAATTGACCACGCAATTCACTGATCTCTTGTGACATTTGGTCAATTTGCTGTTGCATTTGGAGCTGAACGCGATTGCGGTTTTGTAGCAAGCGCTCTAGACGCTCTACTTCCGTTTCAGATGAACGGCTCTTAGAGACGGATGATGTGCTGTTGAGATCGGATACTGGAGCTGGTGCAGCGAACGCAAAGTTCGCTGCACTTGCCAGTAACGTAAGCGCAACAGCGCGCTTAGTGTTACTGAACATGAGGATTACCTCGAATTAGTATACTAGAACCGCGCGACGGTTCTTAGCGTAAACTTCATCTGATTGACCTAGAAGAAGTGGCTTCTCTTCACCGTAGCTAACGATTGAGATTTGGTCAGCTTGAACACCTAGTGCTTGTAGGTAGTTCGCTACTGCTTGTGCACGACGCTCACCTAGAGCGATGTTGTACTCAGGAGTACCACGCTCATCAGCGTGACCTTCGATAGTTACGTTAAGTGCTGGGTTCTTGCTTAGGTAAGAAGCGTGAGCCGCTAGCATCTCTTCGTAATCTGCTGCAATTGTTGAGTTGTCAAAAGCAAAGTAGATTGTTTGAGTTTCACGTAGCGCTTGCTCTTTTAGCTCTTGCTCTGTCAACTGACCGCTTTGATCAATTGGCGTAGCTACTGTTGTTTCCACTGCGCCATTGTTGTTTGTTGCTGCACCAGTGTTAGAAGCAGCGTCGTCGCTTGAACTACACGCTGTAACAGCCATTACAGGAAGCGCGATTAGTAGCCCTTTTAGAACCTTGTTCAGTTGCATCTTATTTTCCTTTATTAATCAAACTTATTACTACAAAAACGGTGACCATGCAGGCGCTCGAACACGCCCATTTGTTGCCGGTAATCTAGCTTTGAATCGACCATCAATTGACACCATCGATAGTACGTTTTTCTTGTTGTAAATCGAGCTATACACAACCATGCCACCGTTTGGGGCAATACTAGGAGACTCATCAAGCAAGGTCTTAGTTAAGACTTGAAGAGCACCAGTTTCCAAATCTTGTTTCGCCAAATTAAATCCTGCGTTGCTGCGGTTCACCATAACTAGGAATCGCCCATCAGGAGTAATCTGACCACCCAAATTTTGGCTGCCTTGCCAAGTCAAACGGTCAATAGAACCGCTGCCCAAATTTACTTGATAAATCTGTGGTTTACCACCCCTATCCGATGTGAAAATCAACGATTTTCCATCCGGATGCCAGAACGGTTCCGTATTATTTGATCTGCCACGCGTAATTTGCGTCAGCTTACGAGTGTTAAGGTCAAACGTATAAACATGAAGCGAGCCTGTTTTAGAAAGAACAATCGCTAAATTATTGCCATCTGGCGAAAATCTTGGCGCACCATTGTGACGTGGGTATGAAGTAATTTTCTCACGTTCACCGGTGTAGATGTTCATGATGAAGATTTCTGCTTGGCCATTTTGGAAGCTAACATATGCAAGCTTTTTACCATCGGGTGACCACGCTGGTGACATTAATGGTTGCTTAGAGCGTAAAACCAGACGCTCATTGTAGCCATCGTAATCAGCGACTCGAAGTTGGTAAGGGAAACGGTCTTTATCGTTCACTACCACATATGCGATACGAGTCATGAAAGCGCCACGGTCGCCAGTTAACTGCTCATACACCAAATCAGAGATACGGTGAGCGTACTCACGCATACGAGGCCCTTGAACAGTGGCTACTTTATTGAACAGCACATGATCTTTTGACAGGACTAATTCACCGTCACTACCAAGCGCCTTACTCTTCCCACCTGTTAACTGACCACGCACAATATCAACAAGTTGATAGTTGATAACGTAGTCACCTTGGTCGTTTTGCTTGATTGAACCAGTCAATAGCGCATCCACACCTAAATTGGTCCAAGCATCAAAATTAACTTCTGATTCACTGAACGGTGTTTGTGGCATTTTGCTCGTTGGAACTGGGCTGAATTTACCACTACGTTGTAAATCCGAGGCGATAACAGCAGAAACATCCGTTGGAAGCGCTTGTGTGCCCTCCCACTTAAACGGAACAACAGCAATTGGTCGTGCTGAATCAATACCATCGGTAATGACCAACTCTAATGCGGCATTCGCCACATTTGTCATACTGCTAAACAGTACAAACATTCCTAGTAAAAGGCGTCTAATCACGTCTTATTCCTTTTAGTCCAAAGCAACAGTTATGTTGATGTCTTTTAGTCTTTCATTGACCGCTGATTCTGAAGATTTAGGGAACGTCCCTACCTGAGCTATTGCTCGCTTCGCCGCAGCACATACTCGAGTATCGCCACTCAAAACGGTAACACCAGAGACCATCATATCAGTTCCTGTCGGAATCAATTTGATGTTTACCCTACACTCCTTTCCCAGCAAGTAGTCATCCTTAATCAGCTTTTGCTGAATATTTTGAGTATAGATGGATGACATACGAGAAAGTTCGTCGTCAATAAATTGATTGCGCGCAGCACTGTTTTTACTGACCTCATCCTCGAGACCCGCAAAAATATCATCTAACGCGGCTTCTTGAGCTTTACGCTCACGCTCGGCACGCTCAGCTGCTTCTCTCGCTTTACGCTCTCGCTCCGCTGCCTCTTTTGCCGCTTTCTCTTTTGCAATGCGCTCTTGTTCAGCTTTTTCAGCAGCTTCACGCTCACTACGTGCTTTTTCTTCCGCTTCTTTTGCTGCTTTTTCACGAGCCAAACGTTCTTGCTCAGCTTTTGCTATAGCCGCTTCTTTTGCTAAACGCTCCTGCTCAGCTTTACGCACGGCTTCTTCTTTTTCCTTGCGCTCTTTTTCTAGCTTAGCAGCTCGCTCTTTTTCTTTGCGAACACGTTCTTCTTCCTGCTTGCGCTCTTGCTCTTTTTTCTTACGTGCAGCTTCTGCTTCTCGCGCCGCTTGAGCATCTTTCGCTTGCTGCTCTTTCAACTTGCGAATTTGCTCTTCTTCAGCTTTGCGGTTTTTTTCTAGCTGCTCTGCTTCGCGTCTCAGTTTATCAAGACGCTCTTGTTCTTTTTTCGCTGCCTTTTCGCGTTGCTGGCGAATTTCTTTCGCTTGTTGCTGCACAAGTTTTGGATCGATGACAACAGCTTGAACCATTTGCCCTGTAGGCTCTGGTTTAGACATGTTGAAGTCCGTCCCCCAAAGCAGGGCTGCAACTAGAATTGCATGCAAACCAACCGATATTGCTATCGGTTTGGCGTATTGGTTGGGTTTCTTCTTGTGATCTTTCATAGATAATTGATGTCTATTCCCTGATATCGGTCATTAGACCTACCTTAGGGATACCAGCTCGACTTAGTTCATCAAGCAATAGAACAACATCGGCATATGGTGTTGCCGCGTCGCCACCTACCGCAACTGGTGAGTCCGGCTTAACCTCTCGCTCCGCTTTCACTCGCACAATAACATCTTGCAACGACAAACCTCGCTGAACTTCTTCATCATTTACGCTTAGGCCTAAATTACCCTCGCTATCAATTTCGATGATAATAAAGCTACTGTCAGTCTCGCCAGCAAGGTCTTGCATAGATTCTGCGGTCGATGTTTTCGGAAGATCAACGTCGACGCCTTGAGTCACAAATGGAGCGGTCGCCATAAAAATGATCAACAGTACGAGCATTACGTCGATATACGGAACAACGTTGATCTCCGCTGTCATTTTTCGCTTTTTAGGTTGATAACCCGCCATGCTTTATTCCTTATCCGCGCTGTCTCGGCCAGCCATCGCTTGACGATGAAGGATGCTGTGGAATTCTTCAGAAAATGTTGCGTAAGTGTGCTCTAGTTTACTCACTTTATTGCTTAGGCGGTTGTACGCCATTACTGCCGGAATAGCCGCAAATAGCCCCATCGCTGTCGCGATAAGTGCCTCGGCGATACCCGGTGCAACCATAGACAACGTAGCTTGCTTTACTTCACCCAGCGCAATAAAGGCGTGCATGATGCCCCAAACGGTACCAAATAGGCCGATATAAGGGCTTATAGAACCGACTGTTGCCAAAAACGGTAAGCTTGTTTCTAGCTCATCTACTTCACGAGAAACAGCAACGCGCATTGCGCGGCCAGTGCCTTCCATGATGTAAGCTGGTGAATTTGCGTTGCTCTTACGTAGGCGAGCAAACTCTGTAAAACCTGCGTAGAAGATTTCTTCTGTGCCTTCAATTTCGTCTTTACGCGCTTTTACTTTTTGGTAAAGCTGAGAAAGATCAGTACCCGACCAAAATTTGTCTTCAAACTGCTCTGCATTTTTTGATGCTTGAGAAAGCACTTTGCTGCGCTTGATGATCATTGCCCATGACACAATTGACATGCCAAGCAACGTCAGCATCACAAGCTTTACCAACAGACTGGCCTGAAGAAAGAGATCTAAAATGGAAATATCAGCAGTCACTATTTGTTAGCTCCGAATTTATAAAGGTTGGAATAGCTATTGGTTTCATTTTCTTATTATCGATACATGCTACCTTAACCGAGGCCTTGCACAATATCTTGCCTTGATCATTGACCAACTCTTGACAGAATTGCAGAGAAGCACGTTTTATTTCTGACACTCGGGTTACGACTGTCAGATGCTCGTCCAGCCTAGCCCCTTGGTTGAAATCGATATCCATGTGTCGGACAACAAAGCCGATATTTTGTTCCAGTAACACATGTTGAGAAATGCCTTTAGCACGTAACATCTCTGTCCGTGCGCGCTCAAAGAATTTTAGATAATTAGAATGATATACAACACCGCCCGCATCAGTGTCTTCATAGTACACGGTGATCGGCCAGTGAAAGAGATTTGATGTGCCTTGCAAGGGAGTACCAATATATTCAATTCTTTAAAGTAATTACTATAACTGAAGCGACAGCAATTGGTACCGAGCTAAGGAAATATTTTTGAAATTTGTAGAAAAAATAAAAGCTAGGCGAGATACCTAGCTTTTATTCGATGATTTAGTAACCGACTTTATTACAGCATATTTCAGCCTAAATGAAATAAAGTGCCGTTAGATAAATTAAGATAGCTAACGAGAAATAAGGACTAAACAAAACTTGCCAGTACCAGTTTCTTGGCTTGAAGCCCACCCCATACACCATGCTTGAACATACAGACCAAATCAGTGCTGGTGCGATGATTGAGTTAAAACCACCAATTGCTTGATGGTAAGCTTCAGGGTCCCACATCACCAATCCTACGTGCATAAAGCCAAGGATGAGAGATAAGACTCGTAGCAGAGTCTTATCCATTGGTGCGTGAAGTTTCGCTACCTTATCAGCGAGGTTACTCACTGTCTTTATCCATCATTTCTGAGTGCTCTAGCCAAAGAGCGTTGATGATACCGAATGCACAAGCAAGTAGTACACCTAGAATCCATGCGAAATACCACATAGTAAATGCTCCTTAGTAAAGTGAGTTTTTGTTGTCTTCAATGTACTGGTCATCAAGGCGACCAAACATCTTGTAGTAAGTCCAAGATGTGTAGCCAAGGATGATTGGCACCATAACAAACGCAACGCCTGTCATTAGGTTCAGAGTCAGCTCAGATGACGTTGCATCCCACATTGTTAAGCTGTGGCTTGGCATTAAGTCTGAAGGCATGATGAATGGGAACATCGCAAAACCTGCAGTAAAGATAACACCAGCAACACCCAAGCTTGAAGTAATGAACGAAATCGCACATTTTTCAAGACGAGATGCCAATACAGCGAGAAGCGGCATTGCAACACCTAGTACAGGAGCAGCCCATAGTAATGGGTAGTTTTCAAAATTCTTCATCCACGCACCAGCTTCACGGATAACCTCTTTGTTTAGAGGGTTAGAAGCTGCGTTAGTGTCGATACCGCCAACAATGACGTAGCCATCGATATTTTGGATCCAGAAACCAGCCGCTACAAACGCAGCAACCGTCAGTAAACCAGCCAACTGAGCAACGTTGCGCGCACGCACATGCACTTCGCCTGTTGTTTTCATTTGTAGCCAAGTAGAACCTTGCATCAAAATCATGAACAAGCTTACTAGACCACACAACAGTGCAAATGGGTTTAGTAGACCAAAGAATGAGCCATGGTATGTTGGCATCAAGAACTCACTCAATTGGAATGGTACACCTTGTAGAAGGTTGCCAAACGCTACACCAAAGATGATTGGCGGAACAAAACCACTGATTGAGATACAGATATCCCAGCTATTGCGCCATTTTGGATCTTCGATTTTAGAGCGGTAGTCTAGGCCAAGAGGACGAAGCCATAGCGCTGCTAGTGTCAAAATCATCGCTAAGTAGAAGCCTGAAAATGACGTTGCGTAAACCAAAGGCCAAGCTGCGAACAGTGCACCACCAGCAGTGATAAGCCAAACTTGGTTACCATCCCAGTGAGGAGCAATTGAGTTAATCATGACACGGCGTTGCGTGTCGTTTTTACCGATGATAGGTACAAGCGCGCCTACACCCATATCGAAGCCGTCTGTTACTGCAAAACCAACTAGTAGAACACCGATTAGTACCCACCAGATGAGTCGCAAGATTTCGTAATCAAACATCTTGTTATCTCCTTACCTTACGCTTCTACTTGGCGACTAACTTTGTCTTCAACAGAGTCAGCATTTTGCTCGAAGTGGTAGCGACCCGTTTTCAGGCTACTTGGGCCTTTACGAGCGAATTTCAACATTAGGTAGACTTCTGCAATCAGGAATACCGTGTATAGCGCCAGAATTGCGAAGAGTGAAGTCCAGATTTCACCTGCAGTTAGTGCAGAAGCTGCAACATGCACTGGTAAAATTTCACCTACAGCCCAAGGTTGACGGCCGTACTCAGCGACGAACCAACCCGCTTCAATTGCAATCCAAGGTAGTGGAATGCTAAATAGTGCAGCTTTTAGAATCCATGGTTTCTGCTCAATCTTCTGACGACACGTTTGGATAAACGCCGCACCAAAGACAAACAACATGATGAAGCCACAAGCAACCATGATACGGAATGACCAGAATAGCGGCCATACTGTTGGGATTGAGTCGTCCGCAGCAGCTTGGATTTGCTCTTCTGTTGCATCAACAACATTGTCTGTGTAGCGTTTTAGAAGTAGACCGTAACCTAGGTCACCTTTCACTTCATCAAACGCAGTCATGTTTTCTTCTGACTTGTCGCCCGCACGAAGCTTCTCTAGAAGTTCATAAGCGTACATGCCGTCACGAATACGATCGACGTGTTCATCACGTAAATCACGAAGACCTGTTACTTGCTCATCAAAAGAGCGTGTCGCGATAATACCCATTACGTAAGGGATCTTAATTGCGTAATCGGTATGCATCGTTTCCTGGTTAGGAACACCAAATAACGTAAATGCGGCAGGTGCAGGTTCAGTGTGCCACTCTGCTTCAATTGCAGCGAGTTTCACTTTTTGAACTTCACCAAGCTCGTAGCCAGATTCGTCACCAAGAACGATGGTAGATAAGATAGCTGCAATACCGAAAGAAGCAGCAATAGCAAACGAACGACGAGCAAACGCAATGTCACGACCTTTTAATAGGTAGTATGAACTGATGCCTAGAATAAACATTGCGCCACAAGTGTAACCAGAAGCAACCGTATGCACGAACTTAACCTGAGCAACTGGGTTTAGTACAACCTCAGAGAAGCTCACCATTTCCATTCGCATGGTTTCGAAGTTGAAATCTGCGCCTACTGGGTTTTGCATCCAGCCGTTTGCGATAAGAATCCAAAGAGCAGAGAAGTTAGAGCCTAGTGCCACAAGCCAGGTAACCGCTAAGTGTTGGCGTTTAGATAGACGATCCCACCCGAAGAAGAATAGACCAACAAAAGTTGACTCCAGGAAGAATGCGACAAGTGCTTCGATCGCTAGCGGTGCACCGAAGATATCACCTACATAGTGGGAGTAGTAAGACCAGTTCGTACCAAACTGGAACTCCATGGTAAGGCCTGTCGCCACACCAAGTGCAAAGTTAATACCGAATAGCTTACCCCAGAACTTGGTCATGTCCTTATAGATTTGCTTGTTCGTCATTACGTACATCGATTCCATAATGGCCAGAAGGAAGGCCATACCAAGGGTCAATGGTACGAATAGGAAGTGATACATCGCTGTCAGTGCAAACTGCAACCGCGATAGATCAACTACGTCAATCATGGTAACTCCTATGTGTCGGCTGAATGACACTCTCTACATATTGCAATCCATATTCAGGTGTTATTTACACTTGAAAAATGTTGAATTATCACAACTCATTGTTGCAAAAATGTGCTTCATTGGTTAGTTAATTGTTAAGCATCAGCTAATATAGCTGGGGCTAATATTACTTGTAAAAACAGATTGTTTCAAAAGGTTTATAGCCGTAACGCGCTTTGATATACATCAATGTTTATGCGCGGAATTTGCACAAAAATCCATCACATTGATCTAGATCAACCAGTATTGGATACGGATGTTAAGAGAGAGTAATCAGGAGAGAAATTAACCAGTTGCAAGCAAACATCGAGTTAACAATCAATGCTTTTTACTTACTAAACCAGTATGAGAAAAAATTCAAAAAATGTGAGTTTGGTCAACTTTAATGAAGCGCTGGGCAACAAAGGCCCAGCGAGGGAATCTTATTTTTCAATTCCGAAATGCAAATACGCACGATCTGTCGCGATTCTTCCACGCGGAGTGCGTTGTAAATAACCTTGCTGAATAAGATAAGGTTCAAGAACGTCTTCAATAGTGTCCTTTTCTTCACCTATCGCCGCTGCCATGTTGTCGAGCCCGACCGGACCACCACCAAATTTTTCCATAATCGCGAGTAGTAGCTTACGGTCCATGTAATCGAAGCCTTCGGCGTCCACATCAAGCATATTCAACGCCTTATCGGCAACATCGGCACAAATGTGACCATTGCCTTTTACTTCCGCATAATCACGAACACGACGTAGCAAACGGTTAGCAATACGTGGTGTGCCACGCGCACGTCTTGCCACTTCCAATGCACCTTCAGGTTCCATTGATAAACCTAAACAATCCGCGCTTCGCTGCACGATATCTTGGAGGTCTTTTATCTTATAAAACTCAAGGCGCTGAGTAATACCAAAGCGGTCGCGCAATGGTGACGTTAAAGAGCCCGCTCGGGTCGTCGCACCAATTAACGTAAACGGTGGTAAATCGATCTTAATAGAACGAGCGGCCGGACCTTCACCGATCATAATATCCAGTTGATAATCTTCCATCGCCGGATACAGCACCTCTTCAACCATCGGACTCAAGCGGTGAATCTCATCGATGAACAACACATCGTTTTCTTCAAGGTTGGTTAACAGCGCGGCCAAATCGCCTGCTTTCTCAAGTACAGGGCCTGAAGTAGTGCGAATGTTCACTTCCATTTCATTGGCAACGATATTCGCAAGTGTGGTTTTACCCAAACCTGGGGGACCAAAAATCAAAAGGTGATCAAGTGCTTCGCTACGTAACTGAGCAGCTTTAATGAAGATCTCCATTTGGTCACGGACATGGTCCTGACCTTGGTAATCCGCTAATTTTTTTGGCCGAATAGCACGATCAATGACATCTTCATCACGAAAGGCAGGGTTTTCTGGCGCGATTAAACGATCGGCTTCAATCATCTTTTTACCTTGAAAAATGGTTACCTGAGAGAATAATGCCGCTCGTTTAACAGCAAGTGGCATATTTCTATATCTCGTCATCCTGTACAGCGACGAAGGAGCGTGATACAGGATCTTCTATCCGAGCGATTTATGGTCAAATTGTTTCATTAACCGCTCAGCGTGCTGCTATTAGATTCCCAGTCTCGCCAGGCTCGCTGAAATGACACAAAAAAACATCGTTAAGCGATTGGCATTAACCTTAGAGAATGAGTTATCTTGAACAAATGTTCACTGTGCAACCAGCGTTACACCATTGATTTTAGAGCTTCACGGATCATTTGCTCACTGCTCATGTCCGGTTTAGCGATCTGAGATACCACTTTCGACGCTTGAGTCGGCTTGTAACCTAGAGCTAGAAGCGCACTGATTGCCTCTTCTTCCGCGTTGTTGGATGTCGCACTAGAATCCGCAGGAGCAGCATCCGTAAATGGTGTAAATAGATCGCCTGCGCCCCACCCTTTCAAGCGGTCTTTCATTTCAACAACCAATCGCTCTGCGGTTTTCTTGCCAACGCCTGGAAGCTTAACCAGCGTAGAAACGTCTTCATGTTCCACACAAGTAACAAATTGCGTTGCTGTCATACCAGAGAGAATACCAAGACCGAGTTTAGGACCAACGCCATTGGCTTTGATCACTTCACGGAAAAGTGCTCGTTCTTTTACCGTGTTGAAACCATATAGCAATTGCGCATCTTCACGGACAACAAAGTGAGTATAAATAATGGCTTCTTCGCCAACATTTGGCAGTTCGTAAAAACAGCTCATTGGCATCTGGACTTCATAGCCAATGCCATTAACTTCAATTAATACTTCAGGTGGTTGCTTTTCAATCAGTATGCCACGAAGACGTCCAATCACTATAAATACTCTTTGGAAATGAATTTGCGACAGGATAATAAAGAACTGGATAGACATCCAGTTAATTTTATCGATAGCGCCCTTTTCTGGCACTGGTTGCTTTGCCCGCTAAGGCAACGAGAGTCTTGTTAGTATTGGCATGACAAATCGCCACACCTAAAGCATCGGCCGCATCCGCTTGAGGCTTGGCGGGCAATTTAAGCATCTGCTGAACCATATGCTGAACTTGCGCTTTGTCCGCGCCACCAGTGCCTACGACAGCTTGCTTAATAAGACGAGCCGCGTATTCAAATACCGGCAACTCCGCATTCACCGCAGCAACAATTGCACTGCCACGAGCTTGGCCAAGTTTTAGCGCTGAATCCGCGTTTTTGGCCATAAACACTTGCTCGATCGCGAAAACGTCCGGTTGAAACTGGGTAATGATTTCCGTGACGCCTGCATAAATCTGTTTAAGCCGACCCGGAAGTTCTTTTTCTGAAGTACGAATGCAGCCACTACCAAGGTATTGCAAGTGGCGTCCATTTTGACGAATGACCCCATAGCCGGTAATGCGCGAACCTGGGTCAATGCCCAAAATAATTGACATGAATGTTCCTAAAAATGAGGCCTAATTCGGCCTCAGTCTTTTTATTATTACTTGCTAACTTCGGAGCAAATACCGCTCCCGACACCTTGAGTTTAATCTAGCGTAGCCGCAACGTCGTCAGAGATATCACCATTGTGATAAACCTCTTGAACGTCGTCCAGATCTTCCAAAGCGTCAATCAAACGAAGTAGTTTTGGCGCAGTATCCGCGTCCAAATCTGCTTTCGTAGATGGGATCAGCGACACCTCCGCGTTCTCTGCCTCAAAACCTGCGGCATCAAGGGCATCTTTTACGAGTCCAAAGTCACCTGGGGCCGTGTAGACATCAATCGAGCCATCTTCTGCCGTTTCAATGTCATCAGCACCACTTTCTAATGCCACTTCCATTACCGCATCCTCATCTAAACCTGGGCCATATGAAATCACGCCTTTCTTGTCGAAAAGATAGTTGACGCTACCATCCGTCCCCAGATTACCGCCTGACTTTGAGAATGCATGGCGTACGCCAGATACCGTACGATTTCGGTTATCCGTCATACATTCGACCATGACCGCCGTACCACCTGGACCATAACCTTCATAGATCACGGTTTCCATGTTGTCGTCGCCTTCACCACCAGCACCTCGGCTGACAGCGCGGTTGACAGTGTCACGTGTCATGTTGTTAGACAGTGCTTTATCAATTGCTGCTCGCAAACGTGGGTTATTTTCTGGCTCACCGCCCCCCTCTTTTGCCGCAACAACGATTTCACGAATTAATTTAGTAAAGATTTTGCCGCGCTTCGCATCTTGCGCTGCTTTACGGTGACGAATATTCGCCCATTTACTATGACCAGCCATAATTCACCTTTTAATGTATTTTGACGCTTAATAACAAAACATGTTCTAAAAAGCGTTGCTTGGGAAATTGCTTTGGAAGTTTCTTGGGTTTATTTAAACAAAAACTCCCGCAGTTGCGGGAGTTTTCTTCAAATGTTGTGCGCTTATTCTGCGTCTTTTTCTTTCGCTGCAGTTACTGCGATTGCTAGCTCTTCTAGCGCTGCTGGGTTCGCAATACTTGGTGCGTCTGTTAGTAGACACGCCGCTGCTGTTGTTTTAGGGAACGCGATAACATCACGGATGTTCTCTGTACCACATAGCAGCATTACTAGACGGTCTAGACCAAATGCAAGACCAGCATGTGGAGGCGTACCGAATTTCAGCGCATCAAGCAGGAAACCGAACTTAAGCTGTTGCTCTTCAGGTGTGATACCTAGAATATCAAATACGGCTTCTTGCATATCTGCGTTGTGGATACGAACAGAGCCGCCGCCCACTTCGTAGCCATTTAGAACCATATCGTAAGCGTTAGAATTTGCCGCAGCAGGGTTTGCTTTTAGCTCTTCTGCAGTCACACCTAGAGGCGATGTGAATGGGTGGTGCATCGCGTGTAGGTTGCCTTCGTCATCTTCTTCGAACATTGGGAAGTCAACAACCCATAGTGGAGCCCATGCAGACTCATCCGTTAGCTCTAGGTCTTTACCTAGTTTCAAACGTAGCGCACCCATTGCTTCTGCAACGATGCCCGCTTTATCAGCGCCAAATAGGATAATGTCACCAGATTCCGCTTGAGTACGATCTAGAATGCCGTTGATCACGTCTTCATTTAGGAACTTAGCGACTGGAGATTGGATACCTTCCATGCCCGCTGCACGGTCGTTAACCTTCATCCAAGCTAGACCTTTCGCACCGTAGATACCAACGAATTCACCGTAGCCATCAATTTGCTTACGAGTCAGAGAAGCGCCACCTGGAACGCGAATAACGGCAACTCGGCCTTTTTCGTCGTTTGCTGGACCTGAGAATACTTTGAACTCAACGTCTTTCACTAGGTCAGCAACGTCTACTAGTTCCAGTGGGTTACGTAGGTCTGGCTTGTCAGAACCGAAACGACGAATCGCTTCGCTGAACGGCATTACTGGGAATTCACCTAGGTCAACGTTTAGTAGCTCTTGCCACATTTCACGAACCATTTTCTCAGTCGTTGCACGAACTTGGTCAGCCGTCATGAATGACGTTTCGATATCGATCTGAGTGAATTCTGGTTGACGGTCAGCACGCAAGTCTTCATCACGGAAACACTTAACGATTTGGTAGTAACGGTCAAAACCAGACATCATTAGAAGCTGTTTGAATAGCTGTGGAGACTGAGGAAGCGCGTAGAAGCTGCCTTTGTGAACACGGCTAGGTACTAGGTAGTCACGAGCGCCTTCTGGAGTCGCTTTTGTTAGTACTGGCGTTTCGATGTCTAGGAAACCGTTGTCATCTAGGAAACGACGAACAAAGCTAGACGCTTTAGCTCGTAGCTTGATGCGGTCGCTCATTTCTGGACGACGTAGATCTAGGTAACGGTACTTCAGGCGCTGCTCTTCAGAGTTCTTTTGGTTGAAGTCTAGAGGCAGAACATCAGAACGGTTGATGATTTCAAGACCTTTCGCAAGGATCTCAACTTCACCTGTTGCCATGTCTTTGTTTGCTTGGCTATCTGGGCGAACGCGCACTTCACCCGTTAGTTTGATACAGAATTCATTACGAAGTGTGTTCGCCACTTCATACGCATCCGCCATATCTGGATCAACAACTACCTGAACGATACCTTCGCGATCTCGCATATCAATAAAAATAAGACCGCCTAAATCACGACGACGGTTAACCCAGCCGCAAAGTTCTACAGTTTGTCCTGCAAGGGACTTGTTCAGGTGACCACAGTAATGGGTACGCATAATGAAATTCCCAATCTCTCAAATGTTGTTAACTACGCTCTGTCAGCCTCATTGCTAAGCAGAGTAAAGATTCAGTTATACGCTGAATGTCCACGAAAATCGACTACTCAACATACAATTACGTGTGTTTTATCATTCACTGGTGCTTTTTAGTACAACAAATGTTCAAAAGCGCACCAAAGCGAAAAAATTGGGGAGGATTATAGCGTGAAATTACCTATTTCAGCAAAACTCTCGTAAAGTATTCACACGAGTAGCAAGCAGTAAAGAATAATGGATAACTTACCTCTTCGACTTGGATTGACGATGTGGTCGCACAATCAATGGCAACAAAGTTTTTACGGCAGCGGGACAAAGCCCGCTGAACGTTTAGAAAGGTATACGCAAGTGTTTCATACCGTGGAAGGCAACACGACATTTTATGCCACACCGACGCTCAATACAGTGCAAAACTGGAGAGCCGCAACCCACGATGATTTTCGCTTTACTTTCAAACTTCCTAAAGCCATCACTCATGAGCAAATGCTAAGAGGTTGCAGCGAACAACTGAGAGACTTCATGAAAGTCATGGAGCCTTTGCATGACCGTGTGGGCCAATGGACAATTCAATTACCAGCCGCATTTGGTCCTGAGCACCTTGATCGGCTGAAAAAGTTCTGTGCGAACTTTCCACCTAACTTCCCTCTCGGTGTTGAGGTTCGCCATATGGCATTTTTCTCCAAAGGCGAAGAAGAGCGAGCACTTAACCAATGGTTAGTAGAGAATAATATTGACCGCATTATTATGGATAGCCGCCCAGTCTTTGCCGCTAAGCCCGACAATGAGGCGATTATTGATGCACAAATGAAAAAACCACGAGTCCCTGTTCACGCCATTGCTACCGCTTCACACCCTTTGATTCGCTTTATTGGTCATCCAGAAGAACAGCAAAATTACGAGTTTTTTAAACCATGGCTCAACAAGTTGCCACAATGGATTGCCGAAGGTAAACAGCCATATGTCATGATCCATACCGCAGACAATATAATTGCGCCAGAGTTGGCCGCAAACCTATATAAAGACATACAAAAGCGTATCACACTCCCTGAGTTATCACCTTTCCCAGCTGACGATGGCAACTCGCAGTTACAGATGTTCTAACGCAACACATGACAGAGGCGCGAAATTCCCATAAAATACGCGCCTTTTTTGGTGCCTGACATTTTCAGGCGGCTTGTATGCAGAGACTTAGTTATGAACCCTAAGAGCAATCCAGATACTATTTTTTCGGCTCCAATCGATAAAATTGGGGATTTCACGTTCGATGAACGCGTAGCGGAAGTATTTCCTGACATGATTCAACGATCGGTACCGGGTTACAGCAATATCATTTCTGCAATCGGTATGCTGGCAGAGCGTTTTGTAAAACCTCACTCAAACATCTATGACCTTGGCTGTTCTTTGGGTGCTGCAACATTGTCTATGCGTCGCCATATCAAACAAGAAGGTTGCCAAATCATCGCAGTGGACAACTCTCCTGCGATGGTTGAGCGTTGTAAACTTCACGTCAACGCTTACCGCAGTGACACTCCTGTGGATGTAGTAGAAGCAGACATTCGCAATATCGAAATTGAAAACGCGTCAGTGGTGGTGTTGAACTTCACTTTGCAATTCCTCTCTCCAGAAGATCGTTACTCCTTGCTCGAGAAAATTTACGCAGGCCTGCGTCCAGGCGGCATTTTGATTCTATCGGAGAAGTTCGTCTTCGAAGATGAAGTTTCGAACGAACTGTTAATTGACCTTCACCACGACTTTAAACGTGCGAATGGTTATAGCGAACTAGAAATCAGCCAAAAGCGCAGCGCGATAGAAAACGTAATGCGCCCAGATTCAAAGAAAGAACATAAAGAGCGTTTCGCTAAAATTGGCTTTTCTAGCTACGATGTTTGGTTCCAATGCTTTAACTTCGGCTCCATGTTCGCGATTAAATAGACCATGCATACAAAGCCTGAACCATACCGATTTCGGCTTTTGTTAATAATTTATACCCATCAACTCAGCGATTAACTAACTATGTTTAACTTTGCAAATTTCTACCAATTGATTGCCCAAGACACCCGTCTTCAACCTTGGCTTAATGTGCTTCCACAACAGCTAACGGATTGGCAAAATGCAGAGCACGGTGACTTTGGTCGCTGGTTGAAAGCCCTGAACAAAATCCCAGCGGGTAGACCGGACAGCATCGACATTGTTGATTCTGTCACGATTTCAAACAATGAGCCGATGCCTCAAGGGGAACTTAAAAAGCTAGAAAGCTTACTTCGTACATTCCATCCTTGGCGCAAAGGCCCATACCACGTACACGGCATCCATATTGATACTGAGTGGCGCAGTGATTGGAAATGGGACCGCGTGCTTCCACATATTTCTCCATTAAAGAATCGCAGCGTACTCGATGTAGGTTGTGGTAACGGCTACCACATGTGGCGCATGCTAGGCGAAGGTGCACGCTTAACTGTCGGTATCGATCCATCTCACCTGTTCCTGATTCAGTTCGAAGCAATTCGTAAACTAATGGGCGATGACCAACGTGCACACCTACTGCCATTGGGCATTGAACAACTACCTAAGTTGGAAGCGTTCGATACGGTATTCAGCATGGGCGTGCTTTACCATCGCCGCTCGCCTCTCGATCATTTAGTGCAA
Organism: Vibrio sp. YT-15; assembly: GCF_033337445.1. NCBI lineage: Bacteria > Pseudomonadati > Pseudomonadota > Gammaproteobacteria > Vibrionales > Vibrionaceae > Vibrio > Vibrio sp. YT-15. The sequence continues at coordinate 112,279 of NZ_JAWOQR010000003.1, read as the reverse complement.
CTAAAAGATCAATTGGTATCTGGAGGTGAACTCGTATTGGAAACACTCGTGATTGAAGGTGATGAGAATGCAGTACTGGTCCCGACTTCTCGTTACGCGCAAATGCGTAATGTCTATTTCTTCCCTTCAGCAAAAGCCCTAAAAGTGTGGCTAGAATTGGTCGGTTTTGAAGATGTTCGTATCGTTGATGAAAACATCACGTCCGTAGACGAACAACGTACCACAGATTGGATGACGCATAACTCTCTACCTGACTACTTAGATCCGAACGACCCAAGCAAAACTGTAGAAGGCTATCCTGCCCCTCGCCGCGCGGTTCTTGTCGCTCGCAAATCATAATTCGCTGAGATTCCTGACATTGTCTTAACTCATTTTACGAGTTAAGACATTACCCTCTTTCCTCGTAATGAGCGAGTTTGTTTTTTGAATCCATTTTTCACGTCAAAATATAAGCACGCTCTAAATAAGGATGCGCTTTTATGTCCTTGATTTTTGGCTTTTCATCACTATTCCTCAAACAATAAGTAATAGAGAAACATTCTTACTTGTGAGGCTTTATCGATATAAGCTAAACTCCTAAAAAATAAACAACTTAATCCAATCCCAAGGTTTTCAATGTTATTACGATTGACCCCGATTGTTGCCATCGCCTTACTATCTGGATGCTCATTAACCAAAGGCGAACAGTACCACCAAGAAACGTTAGCGGCGATTCAAAATTCAGAAGCGAATGTCAATAATCGCATTACCAACCTAGAGCTGCAGCTCAGCAACCAATCGGACTATATCGACAGCCTTGAAGAACAAGTCGATAAACTACAGGTTGAACTTCTTACATTTCGCGATGAAGCAATGGCAGAAGTAAAAAAACCGAAAGAGCCGATTATTGTCCAATCTCCCGCACCTGTGGAACCAACCCCAACTCACGATATTGTCCTTGGCTCTATCGAAAAGGTCACTGTAGAGTCGATTAAGCAAACTTTTGATGCACGTATCGACACTGGTGCCGCGACGTCGTCTTTAAATGCCGTTGATATTGAAGAGTTCGAAAGAAATGGCAAAAAATGGGTCCGATTCCACTTAGCAGACACCAGTAAATCCGAAGAAGAGAAAAGTACTTGGATCGAAGCTCCTGTCATTCGCTACGTCAAAATCCGCCAGGTTACCAGTGAAGAGTTAGAACGCCGCGCTGTGGTAGAACTTTGGGTGCGCGTTGGAAAAATTCATGAAAAAGCGCAATTTACGTTGGCAGATCGCTCACATATGAACCATCCTATTTTACTGGGTAGAGAATTTATGCGCGACATAGCACTTGTCGATGTAAGTCGTACCTATATCCAAACGGACGAAGATAAAAAATAATAAGGTAGATTATGACGTCAAAAATACCGTTTTACCTTTCTATCATCTTATTGGTGATTGCGGGCATTGCTCTGAGTGTTTTCAGACATGAAAACTACGGCGTGCCTTGGACGCCAGGCGAAACTCGCCAGGTATGGGATGTAGAAGCTCGTATTGAGTTCAATGCTAACGGCAACGAAGTAAAAGCGTCACTTGCAGCACCTCATACACAAAGTGGTTACACACTTATCGGTGAATCTGCTTCCTCATCAGGTTATGGCGTTTCCTACATCAATGACGATTCAGGCCGTCGTGCAGAATGGTCAATTCGCCAAGCTCAAGGGCCACAAACCATATACTACAAAGCCCAGTTCTTAGTAGACCCTCAGGCTAAAGTCACTCCGTTACCGCCAACGGAAGACATTACTCCACCAACGCTATCAGCACCACAAGCAGCAGCGGCAAATGCCCTTATCGAACGTGCGATGAGTCGCTCAGCCGATAATGTGACGTTTACTCGTGAGCTTATCAAAGCACTTAATGACCCAGATAGCCAAAACTCGTCGCTACTACTGAACGATTTCAGCCGTACTGATGCACTGCATAATATTTTGCTTACCGCAGGTATACAAAGCAAAACCGTCGGTGTTATCGAACTAGAAGATGGTCGTCGACGCCAAACAATTCAACCAATGGTTCAGGTTTGGTCAGGTAAAGATTGGGTACTGTTTTCACCAAAATCCGAACAAAAAGCAGTGAAACCCAACTTGTTAGTGTGGGATGAATCAAACGTATCCTTACTTGACCTTGTTGGTGGTAAAAATAGCCAAGTGCATTTCTCGATGATTAAGCAAGAAATGACACCACAACAAGCTACAAACAACAAAATAGAAGCAGATGGATTACTGAATATTTCAATTCATAGCTTACCTTTGGAAGAGCAAGCGATGTTCAAAACCATCATGCTCATCCCTATTGGTGCTCTGATCGTTGTGTTCTTGCGTGTGATTATCGGCCTGAAAACATCCGGTACCTTCATGCCTGTGTTGATTGCCGTTGCTTTTGTTCAAACTCAACTATTAACGGGTATTGTCGGTTTCTTGCTAATTGTAGGTACAGGCCTGATTATTCGAAGCTATTTGTCTAGGTTGAACTTATTGCTGGTAGCAAGGATATCTGCGGTCATTATTACCGTTATTATGATCATCTCGGTGTTCACCGTTGTTGCGTTTAAGATGGGCTTAACGGAAGGCCTAACAATTACCTTCTTCCCTATGATCATCTTGTCTTGGACGATTGAACGTATGTCAATCCTATGGGAAGAAGAAGGTGCGAAGGAAGTTGCTCTGCAAGGTGGTGGTTCATTGCTGACAGCGGTATTAGTTTACCTTGCAATGACGAACTCATACATTCAACACTTAACCTTTAACTTCATTGGTCTACAGTTGATTGTTCTGGCCGGTATTCTATTACTAGGTACTTACACAGGTTACCGCCTCACTGAGCTACGACGCTTCAAACCACTAGCGGAGGACTAAACGATGTTCGAAAGTTTTACTTCGCCGTCTAAGCTTCGCCATAAAGGCATTATGGGGATGAACAAGCGTAACCACAGCTATATTGGCCGTTACAATGATCGTTCTAAATACCCACTTGTCGATGACAAGCTAAAGACCAAAATTATTGCACAGGCAGCAGGAGCAACAGTTCCTGCCCTGATCGGTGTCATTCATAACCAAGCTGAAGTTAAGACTATCCACAAAATGGTTGAGAACTGGCCTGGTTTTGTAATCAAACCTGCACAAGGTAGTGGCGGTAAAGGCATTCTGGTTGTTACGTCTCACAAAAACGGGGTATATACCAAACCCTCCGGCTCTACAATTGGTAGGGATGAGGTCGAGCGTCACATTAGTAATGCGCTTGCTGGCCTTTTCTCTCTTGGTGGTAAAAATGACGTTGCTGTGGTTGAAAACTTAATCAAGTTTGATGACTGTTTTGATGGCTTCAGTTATGAAGGCGTACCAGATGTTCGGATCATCGTATTTAAAGGTTATCCAGTTATGGCGATGATGCGCTGTTCTACAGCGGCTTCCGACGGCAAAGCAAACCTTCACCAAGGTGCCGTAGGAGTAGGCATTGACATCGCGACAGGTAAAGCCGTCAGAGCGGTGCAGTTCGATCATCCAGTGACTCATCACCCTGATACAGGTAAAGACCTTTCGACCCTTCAAGTACCGCATTGGGAGCGCTTGCTGGAGCTTGCGTCAAGTGCCTGGGAAATGACAGGTTTGGGATACATGGGTACGGATATGGTGCTGGATAAAGATGAAGGACCTATGGTTTTAGAGCTTAACGCTCGCCCTGGTCTGGCAATCCAAATCGCTAATGGTGCAGGCTTGCTTCCTCGTTTGAAACACATAGAGAGCCTTGGCACACCTGCTGAGTATCCAAAACCGATTGAACGCGTCGCTTACGCAGCAGAGCAGTTCGGTGTGAAGCCGTTGTTCTAACCCTCCGACCTAATGTTCGTTATTACTCGCCAGTAATTGTCATGATTACTGGCGTTTTTGTTCCCGCATCCAAAAACCTTGCACTTGCTCTCCTTATTAAACACATCCTTCTCATATATAAGTTGAATCAATGATCGAGCTAACAAAATCAACATAGATCGTTTCTTTTCTACTTTGCCTTTTGAGTATGATGAGAGCTCCCCTTACTCAACTTGAGAGGTTGGGAAATGCTAATAAAAGAAACAAATAATGATGAACCAGAGCTTGAAGAACAAGAGAGCTTAGACCAACACCTACAACGCTTGTCTGAGCTTTCTGTCCAAGCACTTGAAGAGCTTGCTGAAATGATCGAAGTCAGGGACGATATTCCAGAGGAATAAACGTCGCTTCCTCATTAAGTTCCGTTAATAAGCCGAGACTGCCGTCCTACAGTCTCGGCTTATCTTATGTATTTCGAAGCCTGCCTCGTAAACAGATACAAAAACGCCCGCGTTCATTGCGGGCGTTTTGTTAGATTCGCAGTTTACGATTCAAACTCTTCAATCATCTCTTGTGCTTCAGTCTTAGGCTTATCCGTTTGACCAAAACCACGCAAGCCAACCACGTGTACGTGTTCGTGATCTTTAAACACCTTACGCACCAGTTTGTAGGTCGTACCTTTCTCTGGGCTGATGTTTTCAGGCGCCGCGATAAGAAGCTGCATATCCAGACGGTCACACAATTCGAACAATGTCGCGATCGATTTCGCATCCAGACGCGCGGCTTCATCCAAGAAGAGCAGACGACAAGGCACAATGTCTTTGCTGCGTAGACGACGAGACTCTTCTTCCCAGCTTTGAACAACCATAAGAAGGATTGACTGACCGGTACCGATCGCTTCACCTGTTGATAGCGCGCCAGACTCAGCCTGTAGCCAACCATCTGTACCACGGTTCACTTCTACACTTAGCTCTAGGTAGTTACGGTAATCCAGTAGCTCTTCACCCAGAACTTGAGGTGAACGTTGACCCATATCGATGTGTGGGTTCACGCGTTGGAACAGTTTCGCCATTGCTTCAGAGAAGGTAAAGCGAGTCGATTCAAACAGGTCTTTATGCTGCTCTTGTTGTGTCGCTAGGCCGTTCAGTAGCACTTCGTGACTTTCGCGGATCTTCACGTTTAGACGTACGCCCTTCACCTGACCAAACGAGATGTTCGACAGGCCTTGGTTCAGCATACGAATACGGTTTTGCTCACGTTGAATCGTCTTCTTGATAATGCTCGCTACTGACTCAGAGCTGATCGCTAGACGGTTTTCACGTTGGGTTAGCTCTTCCGTTAGACGCGCCAGCTCGACTTCCATCTCTTCGATTGCTTCAACTGGGTCATCAGTACGGATGATATCCTGACGAATACGCTCACGAAGGTGTTGGTATACAGCAATATAGAACAGAACTTTACGCTCTGGACGTGCGTTATCTTCTGATAGACGCAGCGCATCACGCAGGTCGTCATTGTTCGCAACCGCTAGACGCAGCGCACCCAGTGATTTATCCGACATCGAACGCAGTTCATCCGCTGACATGTAAGCCAGTTCACGCTTGTGTAGACGACGCTCAACATCATTCTCACGCGCCAGACGAAGTACTGAACACCAGCCAGCTTTCGCAGCAACCACGAACGTACGCAGCTCAACGTATTCTTTCTGAACTTTCTTCAGACGTTTTGCCAAGCCTTTCATCTCTAGTTCAGTAGAGGTTATCGTGCGCTCGTATTCGCTCTTACGGCTGCGAGACGTGTGTAGACGCTCGTGCAATTCGTCACGACGACGCATTGCGCGCTCTTCTGCACCTTCGTCAGCGTTCACGCCAAACTCTTGAAGCTCTTGTTTGAACTCTTGAACCGTTTCCAGTTTCGCTTGGTGTGAACTCTTCAATGATGCCAATACTTGGTTGTATTGGTTCATTTGACCTTGCGATTGCTTCAACTCTTCACGAGAGCGAGTACGCATTTTTTCAGCTTGAACCAGTTTAGCTTTTAGCTGCTCACTCAGTTCGCTACTCTTGTTCAGTAGGTCTACTGAATCAGAGTAAGCGAAGTAGTGACGACGTTCAACGAGATCCGAGAGTGCAAAGATTTGCTTCTTAAGATCTTGTAGCCGCTCGTCTGCCGCTTTGTATTCTGCTTCTAGTGCATCGAATTGCTCTGGGTCAGCATCAAGTGCAGACACAATATTCTCTAATTGCGCGACGGCTTTTGCATGGTTGCTTAAGAAGTTCTTCGCCTCTGCAAGCTGAGCGATTTTCTCTTCTAGCTCATCAAAACGCGCTTGCAATGACTCATCTTCAACAAGCACCATGTGTGACGCTAGCTTGTCCAGAGAAGACAACGCTTGCTTGCTGGTTTGAAGCTGAGAACGTTGTTGTTGCTCTTTCGCATCTAGATCCGCCAGCACGCGAGCAATTTGGTTACGCTTATCACGAATAGTTGCCAGTGCTTGTTCTGGATCGGCGTCAAAAGCAACCTGAATGTGGTTAGACACAAATAGGTTAAACGCTTGGTACAAGCGCTGCATTTTCTGAGAATCAAACGCCGCTTTCGCGTGTTTCTCTACCACTTCTTCTCGTTCGTTACGCAGCAACTCTAGACGCTGCTCACGTGCCGCACGGCCAAACAATGGGATCTCAGGCAAGCGAGAGTAACGCATTTGGCGATCGTTCATACGAACGCAAACCGCGCCCTCTAACTCTTCTGCATCGAACGAGCTGTCATCAAAGGCATCGATGTCACCTTCAATGATGTACAAGTCTTCTGGACAGTCGTCTAGCTCTACCAGTTTCTCTTCGATGCCTGACAAGTCAGAAACAACGATAGCGTGACGAGCCGGACCGTACATCGCACTGAAGTAAGGCGCGTCATCAATCGTGATGTCATCGTAGATCTCAGACAGCAATACACCGCCCAGCGTATCTGCCAAACCTTTCAGGCGAGGGTCATTTGAACCACCAGGAGAAGCAAGACGCTCAATCTCAGAGTCTAGCTGGCTACGGCGCTCAGCAAGCTTATCTTTAGCTAAAGACAACTCCCTTTCTTGTTCAAGGACAACTTGCATGTGGTTCATTACCGCATGGCGATCATCAAGCTCTTCACCGCTCTGCTCTCTCAGTTTCTCTAGCGCATCGTTCGCCGCAATCCAAGCTGGTGCTATTGCTTCAAGCTTACTGATTTCTGCCACCGCGTTTTGCTCTAGACGGCGCTGTTCACCACGCTGATCACGAACTTCTTCTTGAGCTATCTCTAGTGATTCGATTTGCGTCGCATGACGTTCACGTTCTTGTTCAAACGTAACCTCATCGGTTAGTTCAACGTGATATTGCTTTTTGTATTCAGCAACCAGTTCACGTGCTTGACGCTGCTGGTTAAGGCTGCGTTCGAGATCACGGTGTTGTGCTCGCCATTGTTGTTCGTTTTGTGCAATTTGTTGTGACTCACGCGCTTTCGCAATTGCAGTTTTCGCATGCTCAGACGCGTCTTTGCGCTCAACTTGACCAACGATGCTTTGTACCAGTTTAAGCGCGGTTTCAAACTGCTCTGCCGCTGCAGAAGACATGTCCAGTTTGTGCTTAACCGATAGCAACGCATTGGTGCTTTCTGATTCTTTGCTCTTAAGCTCAGAGACAAGCGCTTGAGCCGATTCCGCCGTTAGGCTGTCATCGCCAAGTAGCTGCTTCGCTTTCTCCAGCGCTTGAACTGCTTGTTGATATTGAAGGGCGCGAGTTTGCTGAACGTCAAGAGCTTGCTGGTAATCAGCAAGTTGCGTCTTAAGGCTATCCACCTCTTCTTCTGCAACGGTCGCTTGCTCTTCTACCATCATCACGCGTTCTTGCGCTTCTTCCACGACCATCATTTGTTCTTCAAGACGCTCACTTAGCTCTTCAAGATCTTCTTGGTAGCGTTCGATCTTCTCTTGCTGGCGCAGTGCGTTTTGCACCAGTTGCAAGTGATCCGAAGCCGCTTGGTAATCTTGCTCTAGCGCCGATTCCGACTCGATCAACAGTTCCAGCTCTTCTTGAACGCGATTAAGCAGATTGTTTTGCTCAATCAAGGTCTCGCGAGAACCAAATAACTCTGAACGCAAAGACAATGTCTGTTCTAGTTTTTTACGACGCTCGTTAGCATGGCGCATATAGTCCGCTGCCACGTAGTTAGTCGACTCTGTGATCAAGTGTTTGAACAAGTCACGGTCTGCTTGCGTAGTTTTGATCGCTTCTAGCGTCATGCGGTTTTCACGCAGTGCCGATTCCATATCTTGGAACGCTTTTTTCACGCCGCCGTTTTGTGGCAAAAGGTAGTCACGTAGCGAGCGCGTAATCGCACTTGAAATACCACCGTAAAGCGATGCTTCGATCAGGCGGTAGAATTTAGAGCGGTCACCAGAGTTACGCAGTTTCTTCGGAATCACACCGAATTCAAACATTTGTGCGTGGTAATCCACGATAGAAGAGAACGCTTTGAACTGAACGCCTTCAAATTCCGCGATCGATTCTTTTACTTCATTGATTTGACGTACACGAGCTTGAGTCGCTGATACGCTTTCAATCAAGATATCCGTTGGTTTCACATGGCTTGGAAGACCTTGGATAACAAACGGTTTGATGTCTACTTTCTTATCACGACCCGCAACTTGCTGCAATTTTACTGCGAACAATAGGCGTTGGTTACGTGAGTTCACCACATCTAGCGCCGCATAACATGCGCCCGGCTGTAGCTTACCGTACAAACCTTTGTCGCGAGACGATTGGCTGCTGCCTGCTTCTGTGGTGTTACGGAAGTGCAGTAGCGTTTGGTCAGGAATCAATGCGGTGATGAACGCCGCCATTGTGGTTGATTTACCTGCACCGTTACCACCTGATAGCGTGGTGACCAGACCATCGATGTCAAACGTACGGGCAAAGAAGCCGTTCCAGTTGACCATGGTCAGCGATTGGTATTTACCGCGTTCAATCATGCTCATGCTTCACCCTCTTCTGTTGTTTCTTCTTGGGCTTGGTCGTCTTGATCTTCTTCAGACAATAAGCTGCCTTGGCTTGGCTCTTTGGTGTGCACTACTGCTTCACCATCACGGATCAGACGCAGCTGCGCTTCACGCATGTCATCGCCAATACGTACATCGGCACCAAAGCGGAATACCGCTTCACTGATGCTGAATTTACCGGTTTCACCGATGTTGATGATCATGCCTAGGCGACGCAGACGACGAAGTGACGTACGTACTTTTTCAAACAGCTTTTCTTTATCGAGGTCAGAACCAGTCGCACGGTTCGTCACTAGCTTCATCAGCTTGTTTTCATCTGCTAGAGCAAGCAGTTCGTCGTACAGCTCTTGGTTAGTGAAGATGCCTTCGTGCGCAAGACGCTCTGGGCTTAGATAAAGGAAACACAGTACCTTACCCACCAGCATATCCAGTTCAGAAAGAACACTACGGCCAATCAGAGACGTTGAACGAGGACGAAGATAGAAGAAACCTTCTGGCGCTTTCACCAATTCGGTGTTGTAGCGTTGGTAGAAAGAAGAAAGCTCAAGTTCGAAATCCGACAGCAACGCGTGGTTGTCTAGATCTTCACTTGAGATATGACGCCCTGCTCGAAGCATGCTGTCTAGCGCTGGGAACAGAGGGTTAGAAATTGCTTTTGCCAGATTCTCTGACATGTATTCATTAGTATCGGTCGATGACATTCGCTTGTACCTTTGCCCCAAATTCGTTGATTGCTTTCCAGTCTGGTTGAATCGCTTGGTAATCCGATTCTGAATACCCTAGACGTACAGCTTGATCGACGATAATGCGAGCTAAATCAAAATGATGAGTGTAAGGGTGCTGTGCAAGGTAATCTCGCAGTACCACACTCAAATCGATTGGTGTGCCTTGATCTTTATGCGCTTTTAGCATGTCACCAATTCGTTCAGACAGCTCATCATTGACTTGTTGAAACTCTTCGTATTCTACTTCCATCGGAACTTGACCCGTGACCTCGTCATCACGCAGTACTAGGGCCTCATCACGAAGGTCAGAAAGCCTCTCCGCATCTGCATAAGTCAGATACCAAGGCGCATCGAAGTAATCTTTGACGGATTGACGCAGACGCGAGCTAAACGCACGGTTCTTATCCATATCGATTGCAGTACGAATAAACTTGTGCACGTGTCGGTCATAACCAATCCAAAGGTCGATCGCTTGCTGGCCCCAGCTTGTGATTCGGTCCAGCTTCATTTGCAGACCAAACAAGGCTTCTTCGATAAACTCCAGCTCAGGGTCACCGTAAACAATTTCTTGAATATCGAGGATCTGAGTTTGCAGTTCATCACTGGCGGCTTGCAGCGTATCTTGAAGTTCACGCAACGTGCTTGATGTTTCTGACAGAAGTGCTTCACAGTTGTTGATCGCTTCACGCCAGTCTTTGTTAAGCAGGTCAGCAATCTGTTGTTTCACTGACTGTTGCTGCTCATCCATAACACGTTGGTTGAGGTCAATTTGATCGAAGATTTCGCCTACAGAATATTTTAAAACACCGTATACGTTTTTCTTCCAGTGACCCGGTGTGCCACCTTTTTGTGCTGCCTCAATCGCTTTCGCCATTTCATCCGCTACCATGGATAGCTGGATAGATAGACGCAGTTTTGAGAACTCACGATGACGCACGTAGTAGTCGGTTATTCCTATCGCTAATGGCGACAAGCGGTAAATGCTCGCTCCGTCAGTAATTTCACTGACAAAACGGCTCATAAGACGCTGCTTAACCATCTCGTTGATCGCATTGTTCGCACGAAAAGCGGAGGCTTCGCCGGTCTCATCAAATAGTCGAGTGACGATGGCAAATGCATCATGCAGTTCACCTTCACCCAGTTCTTCATCGAACCTTTCATTACTCAGTACGGCAATGGCTATTAAAAATGCCAATCGCTCTGTGGTCAGGTTCAACGAGAAATCGTGCTGCTTAACCCAGCCAACCAGCTCATCGATTGGTTGCTCTGCAGCATTGAGAGTCATCTCACTCATTGTTATTCCTGTTTATCGTTCTTTTTAGCCCACACATGAATGTAGCGGCCTAATGAGAGGTATGGCTCTTGTCGACAAAGTTGTTTTTCTAGCGCCAACACATCTTCAAACTCGTAATCACCCATGTATTCCATATTGCCTATGTAATCACTAAATGAGCGAATACCAGATTTGCCACAAATATTAAAACCTGAATTTTCTATCCACTGGTAGACTTCTTCAGGTTTTAAGCCTTTTTGCGGCTGTAGTTTAAATCTTTTTCGGTGAGGCATGCCGTCTAATATATGAGGAATGTTGCCACAAACCACGTTTTTATAGACTAAACCGTGGTGGTTGTAGAACATGACTGATGCGATGCCTCCCGGTTTTACTTGTTCAAGAACTGTTTCAAGTGCGGCCTTAGGATCAACCAGCCACTCCATCACAGCGTGGAACATAACCAGATCGACCTGTCCATCCATATGTTCACCGATGGATTGGACAGGCGAATGAATCAGGCGATACTGCTCAAGCAAACCGTTTTTTTCAATATCCTGCTTAGCCAACTGCAGCATTTCCGAAGATAGATCACATAAAGCGATTCGATGTCCGAGCTTAGCAAGCTTTTGCGACATTTGTGCCAAACCACCACCAGCGTCCAACACTTCTAGGGGTTGCTGGTCAGCATCTAATTCACTTAGAATCTGTAGAAAATCTTCCCACACAATGATTTGGCGGATCTCCCCTTTATCGGAGCCGTAAATATTTTTTGCAAATTTGTGGGCGATATCGTCGAAATTGCGGTCTTCTGTCACTTCTGCTGAGTTATCATAACGGATTGTGCCGCTATTCTGGCACAAGGAAAGCAGGAATAAAGAGGGATACCCTCATTTTTATTATCAATTGATGTTTTTTCGGACTATTTATGTATGTTTGAGCTGAAAAAAGTAGTGTCAGCCATGCTTATGCCCCTTCCGGCATTGCTGCTGATAGGCTTGTTGGGTCTTGCTCTCATTAGTTTTACTACAAAACGTAAAACTGGCTGCTTCGTTGTTCTATTCTCTTTTGTTGGCATTTTTCTTGTTGCCTTCCAACCTGTTTCAACCAAGCTTCTTATGCCGTTAGAGCGAGAGCATAAAGCCTTTTTGCCAGTTTCTGGCACCATCGACTACGTGATGGTTTTAGGGAATGGTCATGTTATCGATGACGAAATTCCACCCACCTCGCAGTTAAGCCGTGCAGCATTAATGCGCTTAACTGAGGGCATTCGTATTTTAAGAATGTATCCAGGCGCGAAATTAATCTTATCCGGCTATGCTGGCGGATCTGAAATTAGCCACGCGCGAATGATGGCGAACGTTGCCCTTGCGTTGGGAGTCGCGAAATCCGATATCATTTTATTAGAAGATGCGAAAGATACGTGGGAAGAGGCGCGTCAAGCGGCTGCATTCGTTCAACAAAAGGAGATTGTGTTAGTCACTTCTGCGAGTCACATGAGCCGTGCATTGTATGAGTTCAACGCAGCAGGCATTAAACCAATCCCAGCCCCGACCAACTTCTTAGCTATTAGCGAGATAAGTCAACCTTGGGATAAATACTCACCTAAAGCGCGTTACTTAGAACAAACAGAGCTTTATTGGCATGAGTACTTGGGCAGTATTTGGCAAAGGTTGCGTGATACTGTCGGCCAAACACCAATGGTTGAAGCAAACTAGTATTATCTTGAAGCCACAAAAAAGGAGAGCCGAAGCTCTCCTTTTTCTTTTTACGATTGAGTTATGTTCCAACTAGTCACCAGCAAACATATAGCCTTCGCCGTGTACCGTTACAAAAATCTGTGGGTTCTTAGGATCGAACTCCATTTTTGCGCGCATACGTCGAATAAGAACATCAATGGTGCGGTCATTCGGCGCATCCACTCGATGGCTGATCATGTTCAAAATACGCTCACGACTTAACACCTGGTTAGGATAAGACGATAATGCCACCAAAAGTTCATACTCTGCTTTAGTTAGTTTTACTGGCTCACCGTTGCGGCTAAGTGCGCGACGTTGAATGTCGAATGTCCACTCCCCAAAGCGCACAATGTGCTCTTCACTGATTTCATTCGCTTTCGAGCTGCCACTGCGCGCTGCTGAAATACGCCACAGCAAGTTTTTAACGCGAACTAACAGCTCTCTCAGTTCAAAAGGTTTTGTCACATAATCGTCAGCACCCATTTCTAGGCCTACGATTTTATCAATGCTATCCGTGCGTCCTGTTACTAATATGATACCAATATCCGATTGGCTACGTAACTCACGAGTAAGCATCAGGCCGTCTTCACCAGGCAGGTTAATATCCAGCATGATCAGGTCTACATCGCCCGCTTGCAAAACTTCACGCATTTCTGCGCCACTCTCTGCTTCGCTGACTTGGTAGCCCTCATTTTGGAAATATCCCGCAAGCTTACTACGAGTTACAACATCATCTTCTACGACTAATACGTGATAGCTCATTTACACCACTTTTCTGTCTTCTTATTATCCAAGACGTATTCTATTCATAACTAGTAACATTTCTAGTCATAGATACATTAAAACGCAAGATTTAGCGTTTTTATTGATTCAAAACAAGCTTGCCCATTGCTATTAATAAACGGTCATTTTTGACCATAAAACATAACAATTATAGTTACTGCTATTCATTTTAATTGATTACACTTAGGGGGTATCCCTAATTGACTTTGTGATGCATGACTTGAAGCATCATTCAGGAGCCCAAAATGCAAGAAGTGAAAGCTTTTAATGAAAAACGCGCTGAAATTTACTGGTGGTTTTCGAGCTTGTTCGCAAAAGAACTAACAGAGAAAGAATTGGAAGCCTATCACAGTGTTGAAATTCGCAGTTTTCTCGCAGGTTTAGGTGAAAATGAGTCGCTGAAACCAGCTGTTGATAGCCTAGTTGATGCATTGAATCGGTTACAAGATCGTGAAGATGCACAACTAGAGCTTGCAGCTGACTTTTGTGAACTGTTTTTGAAGACAGAAAAATACGGCGCTCTTCCTTACGCATCCATGTACATTGGTGAATCAGGTTTACTGAATGACAAGCCAGCTGAGGAAATGGAAAAGTTGATGGCTGAATTTGGCGTTCAAGTAGACGAAAACCTAAAGGAACCTGCGGATCACTTAGCCGTTGAGCTCGACTTTCTCGGGAACATGATTATCCGCTCAAACGAGCTTGAACAAGAAAAACACATGGAAGAAGCCTTCGTTAAACAAAACGACTTTATCCAGCAACAATTGATGTCTTGGTTACCTCAGTTTTCAGACAAATGTAAAAAATTCGACGAATTTGGATTTTACTCGAGTGTCGCGAAACTATTAGTTGCATTTTGTAAACTAGACAGCGCCTACCTTCTTGGTGAATAATTGCCGCCTATTTTTAGGGAGCCTGCCTATCGGGCTTCCTGTATGCCTGAAAGTGACCAATTGTAAGTAACTTGGGTATAATATTCGTTTGCCTTAACTTAGCGCAAAGACGCTTGGTTATTTAGCAGTCAAAATGTGACTTCAGATACACAAATCTCTTGCTGAAAACATTGCTAGTCAGTCCACATAGGGCTAAAATGTGAGCGCAAACGATTAAATATGATTTATATGTAAACCGCTGAAATATAGCGGTTTTTGTGTTTTCTTAACAGGTTGATGGCAATTTCTCATCAGATAGAAAAAAAGATAAAATTCATCGACCGATGCTGCTACGTACCCTTTTGTCGCACTTGGATCAACCGCTGCCGAGACACTTAGCGCCAATTTTATATTGCTAGGTGTGAAACCATTAGAGCATCAGGTACATCCAATACGACATATTTCAGTAGCTCGATACAGGACACCATTTATGGCCACGATAAAAGACGTTGCTCGCTTAGCCGGCGTTTCCACTACGACAGTTTCGCACGTTATCAATAAAACGCGTTTCGTTGCAGAAGCAACGCAAGAAAAAGTAATGAAAGCCGTTGACGAGCTGAATTACGCGCCAAGTGCCGTTGCACGCAGCCTAAAATGCAACTCAACTCGCACGATTGGCATGTTAGTAACTCAATCAACTAACCTATTTTTCTCAGAAGTGATTGATGGCGTTGAGAGCTACTGTTACCGCCAAGGCTATACTCTGATTTTATGTAACACAGGCGGGATTTACGAAAAACAACGCGATTACATTCGTATGCTGGCTGAAAAGCGCGTTGATGGCATCCTAGTGATGTGTTCTGACTTAACCGAAGAACTAAAAGAGATGCTTGACCGTCATGCGGACATTCCTAAAGTGGTCATGGATTGGGGCCCAGAGAGCTCACAAGCAGACAAGATCATGGATAACTCAGAAGAAGGTGGCTACATTGCAACCAAACATCTGATTGACAATGGTCATACGGATATCGCTTGTCTAAGCGGTCATTTTGAAAAGCTTGCTTGCCAAGAGCGCATTGCAGGTTTCCGTCGCGCAATGAGCGAAGCGAACCTAGCTGTAAATGAAGACTGGATCCTTGAAGGTAACTTTGAATGTGATACGGCCGTATTAGTTGCAGATAAAATTACCGCAATGGACAAGCGCCCGACGGCGGTATTCTGTTTTAACGACACAATGGCTCTAGGCCTAATGAGCCGCTTGCAACAAAACGGGATCAAAATTCCTGAAGATATTTCAGTGATCGGCTACGACAACATCGAGCTTGCGGAATACTTCTCTCCACCGCTAACGACTATCCACCAACCTAAACGTCGTGTTGGTAAAAATGCATTCGAAATTCTACTTGAGCGTATCAAAGATAAAGAACACGAAAAACGAATTTTCGAGATGCAACCTGAGCTTGTAATTCGAAATACTGTGAAAGAAATGAACTAAATTTCACTGTATTTAACCGTGTTAAATAAGCGCTCTACAGGGGCGCTTATTTTTTTGGAAAAATTAAGCATTCTCTAATACTTCACACCACTCTAATAACAATTGACTAACGTTAACTCCCTGTTTTATATAAATGTAATATATATTAAGAACTCCTTTTCAAAGGCCAATTTGCACCTTTCCATATGCAAAATAGAGCATTCAATCTATCATTTTTATTGAACCGAAATCACACTTTTAACGCTAAACCGTGATGTTAATTCAATATAAGAAGTATGCTCATTGTGTCACGCACAGGGCAAACCATTCGAAAGAGTGGGACGCAAAGCCTCCGGCCTGAACCATATTACGATATGGAAGGTAGCGGGGTTACCGATGGCAAGTGTGTAAGCAATGACTTTACTCTGTAATGACATTGTTTTTACGCATGTTTGCTACTCTCTCGGACCTGACTTTTGGTGGCGTAATATTAATTACACCGAGATAACAAAACATGGATAAACCGATACTCAAAGACTCTATGAAGCTATTTGAGGCACTTGGTAATATCAAGTCGCGCTCAATGTTTGGTGGCTTCGGACTATTCGCTGATGAAACAATGTTTGCACTAGTGGTAAACAATCAGCTTCATATCAGAGCAGACCAAAAAACTTCATCTGACTTCGAGAAACAAGGGCTAAAGCCTTACGTTTATAAAAAACGTGGCTTTCCAGTCGTTACAAAGTACTACGCTATTTCCAGCGATTTATGGGAATCAAGCGAACGCTTAATCGAAGTAGCGAATCAATCATTGAAAAAGGCAAAGCTTGAGAAAGAACAGCAAGCAAGTACAAAGCCTAACCGTTTGAAAGATTTGCCTAACTTACGACTGGCTACCGAGCGCATGCTAAAAAAAGCCGGCATCGAATCCGTAGAGAAGCTTGAAGAGGAAGGTGCGCTTAACGCCTATAAAGCGATAAGAGATACGCACTCTGCAACCGTCAACATTGAGTTGCTATGGGCACTAGAAGGTGCTATCAACGGCACTCATTGGAGTGTGGTACCTCAAGCTCGCCGAGATGAGTTGATGAACGGCCTCCAATAAAAGTCGGCCTAAAAACTATCTTGTAAAACCGCAGTCTAATCTGCGGTTTTTTTGTGAAATTTTTTCGGTTTTCCTACTGTCTTATTACATATATCCCAAATTGGAATCAAAATTATGAATAAGAAACTGATATTAGGTCTCATCCTACTAGCGGCTATCGTCTTTTTAGGTATTAACTTTGGCCAGTATTTAACCTTAGAGAATGCAAAAGCCCAACAAGAAGCACTAACTACATACATCGATCAGAATTTTGTATTCTCGGCTGCGATTTACTTTTTTACCTACATTGCAATTACCGCTTTTTCTATCCCAGGAGCGGCAGTAGTCACCTTACTTGGTGCAGCCTTATTTGGTTTTTGGACAAGCTTGCTACTGGTTTCTTTCGCTAGCACTATGGGGGCAACACTGGCCTTCTTGAGCAGCCGATACTTATTGCGTGACTGGGTACAAAACAAATTCGGAAATAAACTCAACGCAATTAATCAAGGTGTCGAAAAAGACGGAGCTTTTTATCTATTTTCCTTGCGTCTAATCCCTGTATTCCCTTTCTTTCTAATCAACTTACTGATGGGCTTAACACCGATGTCTGTAGGTCGATTTTATCTCACTAGCCAAATAGGTATGCTGCCAGGCACAGCCGTATATCTGAATGCAGGTACTCAATTAGCAACAATTGAAAGCCTATCGGGCATTGTTTCACCCGCAGTATTAGCGTCTTTTGCGCTATTGGGACTATTTCCAATCATCACTAAATGGGTTATGAATAAAGTAAGGCCGACACCAAGTCAGCAAAACTCGTAATTGGTGAAGTGGGTATTTTGATGAAAATATTTATCGCTAAAAACCCAGCAGAAGCACACATTGTATGTGAGCTGCTTAAAGTGGAACAAATTTACTGTGAAGTTCGCGGAGAAGGTATTTTCGGCTTAAAAGGAGAACTGCCGTTTGGTGATGATACCGATCCTTATGTGTGGCTTTTTGACACGGCACAAAAGATGAAAGCTGAAGAAATAGTAAAAGCATATCGAAAACAATCCGATAGGCATGAGTATCAAGATTGGCAATGCCCAAAATGTCATGAAATAAACGAAGGGCAATTTGGTGCATGTTGGCAATGTGGATATCAACTAGGAGAGCTATAGCGGCTCTCCTATTCAGTGGATGCACTCAGTTTTAAGCACATACAGCTTGCTGTTTAATAAACTCGATGGAGTGTTGATTGAAGTCTTCTGGACGCTCTACATTGCATACATGACCACAATTCGGGATTTCTCGTAGAATGCTGAGCTTATGTGCTGCAACCATTTCTTTGACAGGTTTAATAAACATGTAATCCCTGTCGCCCATTAAGTAAAGAGTCGGAATGGGTAACTCTCGATCTTTAAAATATTTCATTAACGGATTTACATCAGCGGCAAGAATAAACCAACGTTTAAATTCTTTTTGGCAAAGCTTCTTGGCTTCGCGAATAAAAAGGTGGCGAGATTCTCGTTGGCTTCTTTGAGGCATAACAATATAAGCGAACAGTTTGTAGAGCCACATGTACGGCAGGATATGCTTACAAAAATTACCTAATTTCACCAATATCTGAGAACGAGTGTTAAGCCTTGTGACAGCACCGCCGAGCACCATCGAACGTACGCGCTCCGATGACAATTCAGCAAGGTTTCGAACAATAATTGTACCAAGCGACATACCGACAAAATGAGCGGATTGGATCTTTAAATGGTCCAACACTTTCAAAATATCTTGGGTAACTTCCGTAAAGGTATAACGGCTAGCAATGAGCTCTTTAAGTAACTGATTTGACTTTCCATGACCTCTTAAATCGATCAGCAATAAGTTAAAGTGTTGCTTGTAAGCTTTAATTTGCTTGAACCAAATAGAAGAGCTACCACCAGCACCGTGCACAAATACAACCCACTCATGACTAGTAGGGTGCAAATAAGTTTTATGAAAAAGTAGCGGCTGGGTCATATTCAGTATCAAAAAGATCGTGCTATTAAGTAAAAAGCCATCCTACCACACTCCCCTTACTCAAGATAATAAAGGCACCTCATTCGGCGCCTTTCGTTACAATTTTAAGTCAAACTAACGCTGAGTGGTAAAGCTGCAAATAAGATTCTGCGGCCTTTTGCCAACAAAAGTCTTGTTGCATCGCGTGCAACTGTACTTTATTCACTTCAGGCTCGTTTTGAGCGTAGAGCAACAGTGCCCTTAGCATCGTTAACAACAATGCCTGCGGTGTCGGTTCGAAAAAAACAAACCCCGTTGCTTCAGATGGGTTTACATCATAATCGCTAACGCTGTCCTTTAAGCCACCAACACCGCGTACTATCGGCAATGTACCGTAAGCCATACTATAGATTTGGTTTAAACCACATGGTTCAAACTCAGAAGGCATCAAGAAGAAATCAGAACCAGCTTCAACGATATGCGCAAGTTCATTGTCATACGCTTCTACAAAGGCAAATTTGCTAGAAAACTGCGCGGCAACCTCTCGTAGCTGAGCGGCAAGAACAGGGTCTCCGGTCCCAACGAAAACTAGCTGAACATCGTGCTTCAAAAAATCGGCCAAAGCAGGCAACAAGTAATGAACGCCTTTCTGCTGGGTCAAGCGACAAACCATACCGAACATAGCTACATCTTTTTCGGGCAAATTTAGTCTTTGTTGTAATGCTTTTTTACAAGCTTTCTTCCCTTGCGACATACTTTGCTGGTCGGCGCAGTAATTAACCGGCAAGTAGGTATCAGTTTCCGGATTCCAAGCACTGTAATCACAACCATTCAAGATGCCGACTAAGTCCTGCGCGCGTTGCTGAAACTCCCAAGCCATGCCGTGACTGCCAAGCTCTGTTTTTAGTTCCTCTGCGTACGTAGGGCTAACCGCGTTTATCTTATCTGCATTCATTACACCAGCTTTAAGCATCGTAATATGCGTTGCACTCACCGCAGCATCGGGAACGTTTCTACAATGAAACTCTGGCAAACACTGCACGTCTTCATAACTAAATACGCCTTTAAAGACCGCATTGTGAATTGAAATGACGCTTTTAGTATGAGCAAAAAACGGATCATTGCCATACCTGTGCTTGAGCAAAAATGGAACAAGACCTGTGTGCCAATCGTTCGCGTGTATGATATTAGGTTGAAAGGCGAGCTTGGGTAACATATCGAGACATGCTGCACTAAAAAACGCAAAGCGCTCGCCGTTATCAGTATACGCTTGGTTGTTCTCCGCATACATTGATGGTCGATTGAAATACGGCGGACAATCAATCAGGTAAACAGGATTTTGACCTAACATGAGCCGCAAAACTCGATACTCCGTATGCGGCCATGATGTTAATTCTGTTTCTAATACAACTTCTGCGTCTGCGAGTTTATCAATACTACTGTACGCAGGGATGGTAATTCTTACGTCTTGCTGTAGGTTTTGAAGGGCTTCCGGTAGTGCCTTGGCAACATCTGCCAAGCCACCACTTTTAATGAGGCCTTCAACCTCAGAAGCTACAAACAGAATAGATAAGTTGTTAGTAGCCAACTCGAGCTCCTTTCGGAATAACAACAATGCCCTCCTCAGACACGTGGAAGTGTTTTTTATCTTCTTGAAGATTCACACCAATCTGAGTACCAGGAGCAATATCGGCATCCTTGTCGACAATCACACGACGTAAAACACAGCCTTCGCCAATTTTTACGTCACCAAGAAGTATACATTCGCTGATATCGCAAGCAGAAGCAATATTACTGCGAAAACCAAGCACCGACTTTTCGATTCTTGAGCCTCTAACATAGCTGCCATTACACACTAAACTATCGATTATCTGCACACGACCATTATCAGAGTCGGTAAATGTCGCAGGTGGCAATGGTGGGTAGTAGGTGTGCAATGGCCATTTACGGTTGTACAGCGAAAATGGTGCATCTTTTTCTAGCAGATCCATATGCGCTTGCCAGTACGCATCAATAGTTCCGACATCACGCCAGTACACCTCTTCTTTTTCGCCACTGATTTTGTTGGTACTGAAGTCATACACGAACACATCACCTCTAGGGAACATCTTTGGAATGATGTCCTTTCCAAAATCATGTGATGAAGCTTCATTATCCGCATCTTCGACCAACTCTGAGAACAGTACCTGAGCTTCAAAAACATAGTTACCCATTGAAACTAAAGCGTAATCTGGGTCCCCAGGAATCGACTTCGGATTTGCTGGTTTTTCTTCAAAGCCAATCATACGACCTTCACTATCCACTTCGATAACCCCAAATTGCGACGCCTCTTTTAGTGGCATGCGCAATGCAGATACCGTCAGAGAAGCCTGCTTTTCTGAGTGGAAGTTCAGCATTTGTTTGATATCCATCTTATAGATATGGTCAGAGCCAAAAATACAAACTTGCTCTGGTTCCTCTAACTCCATAAAACGCAGGTTTTGATAGATCGCGTCCGCCGTCCCTTCGTACCAACGTTTACCAGTACGCATTTGAGCGGGAATAGGATCGATAAAGCGGTCTGTAATGCCGTTGATGTTCCACCCCTTTTTTAAGTGATGGAATAAAGATTGAGATTTAAATTGGGTTAGGACGTAAATGCGCATCAGATCCGCATTAACAAAATTGTTTAGAGCAAAATCGATCAATCGATAACTACCACCAAACGGTACCGAAGGTTTACTGCGAGATTCCGTTAAAGGTCTCAAACGAGAGCCTTCACCGCCAGCAAGAATCATTCCCAAAACACCAGCCATTTGTTGTTCTCCATATCGTTATAGCTTGGATTTGGTACTCGCTTGAATGAGTCATACTCGGGGAGTCAAGCGAATACATTTAGCAACCGTCTCTGAGTTTCTGTGAACTCTTACAACACGGATAAAAAAGCTACGGCACTTCCAGTATGCAACGTCCACTCTTTCCTTATTTTTTGACGCAAACAATGCACACAGTTGCACTAATTTTTGTAATAAATTATCTAAGCGGGTTCTAAATTACAATTTTTAATACGCCATTCTGTGTACCATACAGCTCTTGCGTACTCAAGACGATATCTAGATCACACATGGAAAAGCAAACGATTACATTGTGAAAACAATTTACGAACGGATTCACTACACCGCCGATTTTTTAGCCCAATGTATAACAAATATGTGAATGCAAAATGAAAGTTACAACGAATATTTTTCACATAAAAAATACATCAGCGACTACGAAATATTGATGCTGGGATCTTCTCGCGTCAGCAAAACTCAGTCAAAGCAGCAAAGATCTATACGAACAACACAGTGGCCTTTACGCAAAAACAAAACGCAAAAAAGGCAGCGATATCGCTGCCTTTTTACATTACTTAGATCGTACGTTTTTATGCTTTCGCTTTTTTACGCTTATCTGTGACTTCCCACTTACCTTCAACAAAGAGCGCTGTCCAACCACTTGGCTTACCGTTCTCTTCCGAACGAACGTAGTTCTCTTTTGTTTTACGGCTAAAGCGTACAACAGCAGGACGACCATCAGGATCTTCTTGCGGCGCAGTTGCTAGGTATTTGAACTTCTCAGGTAAACGCTCTTCAAAACGCGCCAGTTCAGCAACCAAAGGAGCACGTGTCTCGCGCGATTTAGGGAAGTTGCTTGCCGCCATAAATAGACCTGAAGCACCATCACGAAGTACGAAATACGCATCTGAGTTTTCACATGGCAACTCGGGGAAATGAACAGGATCTTCTTTCGGGGGCGCGACTTCGCCATTCTTCAAGATCTTACGAGTGTTCTTACACGTTTCGCTCGTACAATCCATGTATTTACCAAAGCGACCGTTCTTAAGCACCATATCAGAGCCACATTTGTCACATTCAACAACTGGACCATCGTAGCCTTTTACTTTGAACTCGCCGTATTCAACAAGGTAGCCTTCACAGTTCGGGTTATTACCACAAACATGCATCTTACGCTTGTCATCAATCAGGTATGCGTCCATCGCTGTTTCACAGATCGGACAACGCTTTTTAGCACGAAGAGCTGCGGTTTCAACGTCTTCTTCTAGAACGTTAATAATACCTTCTTCGTCACCCAAGTTGATGGTTGTCTTACAACGCTCTTTTGGTGGTAACGCGTAACCTGAACAGCCTAAGAACACACCTGTCGAAGCAGTACGGATGCCCATTGGACGGCTACACGTCGGACACTCGATATCCGTCATGACGATGTGATTTAACTTCATACCGCCTTCTGACTCATCTAGCTCCGCTTTTTCAAGATCGCCAGTAAAATCAGCAAAGAAGTTGTCTAACACAGCTTTCCAGTTCACTTCACCTTCAGCGATTTGGTCCAATTTCTGTTCCATACGCGCAGTAAAGTCGTAGTTCATCAAATCGTTAAAGCTGTCATCAAGGCGGTCAGTAACAATTTCACCCATTTTTTCAGCGTAGAAACGGCGCTGATCAACTTTCACGTAGCCACGATCTTGAATCGTAGAAATGATCGATGCGTAAGTCGACGGACGACCAATGCCTCGTTTCTCCAGCTCTTTAACCAGTGCTGCTTCAGTGTAGCGCGCAGGTGGCTTTGTAAAGTGCTGTTTAGGGTCAAGTGACTCTAAGCTTAGCTTATCGCCAAGTTGTACCGCTGGAAGGATTGTATCCTCGTTTTTGCCCATTGGACGCTGTACACGAGTCCAGCCGTCAAATTTAAGGATACGACCTTTCGCTTTAAGCGTGTATTCTGCCGCTTTTACGCTGATGGTTGTTGAATCGTATTCTGCTGGCGTCATTTGACACGCTACAAACTGATTCCAAATCAAAGCATAAAGTTTGTGCGCATCAGCATCGACACCTTGCAGGTCTTCCGCCTTAACACCCACATTTGAAGGACGGATCGCTTCGTGCGCTTCCTGTGCCCCTTCTTTGCTACCGTACGTCAATGGTTTCGCTGGCAGGTACTTATCACCAAACTCAGAACCAATAAAGTCACGTACAGCGTCCACAGCCTCGGCACTTAGGTTAGTCGAGTCAGTACGCATATAAGTGATGTAACCGGCCTCATAGAGGCGCTGAGCTAGCATCATGGTCTTTTTCACGCCGTAGCCCAGGCGTGTACTCGCTGCCTGTTGAAGCGTAGAGGTGATGTAAGGTGCTGAAGGCTTGCTCTTTGTAGGGCGGTCTTCACGCTTACATACTTCGTAACTTGCATTCTCAAGTACAGACATCGCTGCTTTGGTTTCTGCCTCATTAACTGGCTTAAACGCAGAACCGTCTTTCTGAGCAACAAGCAGTTTAAAGTCCGCTTTGTCTTTCGTTTTCGTATTCGCATGAATGTCCCAGAACTCTTCTGGTACAAACGCGTTAATCTCACGCTCACGCTCAACTAACAGTTTCACCGCAACAGACTGCACTCGACCAGCAGATAAGCCACGAGCCACTTTTTTCCAAAGTAGAGGTGAAACCATAAAACCAACGACACGGTCCATGAAGCGACGTGCTTGTTGGGCATTTACACCATCCATGTTCAGCTCACCAGGTGTCTGGAAAGCTTGTTGGATCGCGTTTTTCGTAATTTCGTTAAAAACTACACGTTTGTATCGCTCTTCATCGCCACCGATGATCTCACGAAGGTGCCATGCGATTGCTTCCCCTTCGCGGTCCAAATCGGTTGCGAGATAAACGCAATCTGCGTCTTTGGCGAGTTTTTGTAGTTCGTTGACAACTTTTTCTTTGCCTGGAAGGATTTGGTAATTCGCTTCCCAGTCATGATATGGGTTAATCCCCATTTTTTTGATCAACGCTTTGCGGTCTTTCTCTTTTTTAACGCGCGCTTTCTCTTCCGGACTCATCCCTTTAGTTGAGATGGCGGCGGCTTTTTTCTCACCAGTGCTTTGACCGGCCGTAGGCAGATCACGCACATGACCAACACTAGACTTAACAATAAAGTCTTTACCAAGGTACTTATTTATCGTCTTTGCCTTGGCTGGTGACTCCACTATAACGAGTGATTTACCCATAACTGACTCTAACGTCCTTCATAATAATGCGGGTAGAAACCTTGTTTAAAGGCCACCCGCATAATGTTCTATTTCATTGCTTCTTTTTTTACTATTGTGCGAGATGAAAAGAAGATCAACTGCTTTTTTGAAATTCAGATCCGATTGGTTGACAATTCATCGTCTTTATACTTCAAAGAGACAGGGTTCTGAAAGGTATTGAGCGGCATATCTAAACAGGCAAACTTAGCATCCGCTAATCCAATGCAATAAATTTTGTTACCCATCACAAAATAGTTTGGTTCAATGCTCTGCCATCTTCCTCCGCATCATGCTTATACTCTAAAAATTGATCTGTTTAGTCTTACTGAACGATTGACTGAATTAATCATGCAAACCCATTTTAGTTGTA
The DNA here is from genome assembly GCF_033337445.1 of Vibrio sp. YT-15. Lineage (NCBI taxonomy): Bacteria > Pseudomonadati > Pseudomonadota > Gammaproteobacteria > Vibrionales > Vibrionaceae > Vibrio > Vibrio sp. YT-15. The sequence goes on along the minus strand of NZ_JAWOQR010000003.1, from coordinate 87,065 downwards.
GGTATACTCAGCGTTCTTAACTGAATAGGATGGTAGAAAGAATATGTCTGATAGAACGTTTATCGAAGAGTTCGACCTTCTTTTGATCGCTAACCAAATCATCCAAGAGCACGATGATTACATCGAGGGAATGCGAGCAACAAGTGTAGAAGAAAAAGAAGGTGTTTTAGTTTTTAAAGGTGAATACTTCCTTGATGACAAAGGTTTACCAACTTCAAATACGACTGCAGTATTCAATATGTTCAAATACTTAGCGCATCACCTTTCTAAGGAATTTACGCTGGTTAAATAGTATTGGGAAACAAAAAAGCCAGAGTGTTATTCACTCTGGCTTTCATGTTTCAGGTCAGAATATTTAGCAGCTTAAAGCCTTAAGTTTGTCGAAGTAGTCAGGGAACGTTTTCGACGTACACTTTGGATCGTTAATCGTCACAGGCGTATCACTAAGTGCCACCAGCGAAAAACACATCGCCATTCGATGATCATCGTAAGTATCAATCGCAGCATGCTTTAACTGAGAGACAGGTTTGACGATGATGTAGTCTTCCCCTTCTTCCACTTCCGCACCAACTTTACGTAACTCAGTCGCCATAGCTGACAAACGGTCTGTTTCTTTTACACGCCAGTTATAAACGTTACGAATAGCGGTAGTGCCTTTGGCAAATAACGCTGTTGTCGCGATGGTCATTGCAGCATCAGGGATATGGTTGTAATCCATATCAATGCCTTTTAATTGACCAACACGCGAAATTACGTAGTCATCACCCCATTCAATTTCTGCACCCATTTTTTCAAGCGCATCAGCAAATTGAATATCACCTTGAATGCTGTTTTTACCGATACCCGTGACTTTAACTTCTCCGCCTTTGATGGCTGCCGCCGCCAAGAAGTAAGAAGCAGAAGACGCGTCACCTTCAACCAAGAAATCACCTGGAGCGATGTATTGCTGACCGGCTGGAATCACAAACTCTTGATAGTCGTTGTTGATCACATCGACTCCAAACTGCTTCATGATATGCAGGGTGATATCGATATAAGGCTTAGAAACCAAATCGCCTTCGATGTTGATGCGAATTTCACCTTCAGCCAATGGCGCAGACATTAAGAAAGCGGTCAAGAACTGACTTGAAATGGACCCATCGATAGAAACTGTACCTGCTTTTAGGCCAGTACCAATTATTTTGAGAGGCGGAAAGTTCTCGTTTTCCATGTACTCAACGTTCGCACCAGCATCTTTCAGTGCCGTGACAAGGTGACCAATTGGACGCTCTTTCATACGAGGTTCGCCCGTCAGTACATACTCCCCTTCTCCAAGACAAAGAGCCGCAGCTAATGGTCGCATCGCAGTGCCAGCATTGCCGAGAAATAACTCTACCGGCTCTGAGACAGAAAACGGACGCCCAAGGCCGTCAACGAGACATTCTGTTTTATCTTCGGAAAGTTGGTATTGAACGCCTAGTTTAGTCAGCGCATTCAGCATATGACGAATATCATCACTGTCGAGGAGATTAGTAAGGCGAGTTCTGCCTTTAGCAAGAGCAGCAAGTAAAAGAGCTCGATTAGAAACACTTTTAGAGCCAGGAAGGTTCACTTCCCCTTGAATTTTATTGATAGGTTGTAACGTTAGGCTTTCCATTAAAAGTTGATAATCCTTTGTGCCCTCAACATACGATTTTTTATGAGGGCTAAACAATTCTTCGTGAATTCAGACTACCCAAAAAAACACGACAAAACCAGAGTAAATCGGCGCTAATTTATGAATATCCTCAAGCAGCCTAAAGATACAGAATTAAAGGCATTGCCAGCGATGTAAATCAGAGCGAAAGAAGCACGGCGAAACAGCAAACTATTTCAACTTTATTTGACGATAAGCCAGCCCGACTGTACATGCCTGATTAGGCTTCGTTAGACTAAAACAACCTAGGGTTAATAAGTGATATCAACCCTGACTCCATCATCAAAATATAAAATACGAACTTCATCCCCTCGACTAAATAACATATTTTTATCAACATCTTGGATGACATTAATTAGCTTATCACCCTTCACTTTGATGAGTAGCTCAACTAACTTATATTCAACCGTGTATTGGTAATTACTTTGGTTTTGAGCAACTGCGGCACCTGCAAGCGCACCCACTGCCGTCGCGACTTCTCTTCCCGTACCGCCACCAAATTGATTACCGACTAAACCACCGATAGTGGCACCAAGTAGTGTCTTCCAACCGTTACTTTTCGATTGAACAACCTCTTGTTGAGTAATATAACGGACAGAGTCAATCTTCCCGTAAACTACTTCATTAACTGGCTTGGCAACATTTCTTTCATAGGCTGCGTTGGCGACAAGTGGTAAAAACAGTATGATCCCAAGCCATACTTTTACGATATTTCTTAACCAGGTCATCATAAACTCCTCTGACTCCAATGTTGGTAACGACTTCTTATGGCTATTTATTTAACTGAACTCGATGAAACGTTCAACTTTCCCTCACCCTATAAAGCACTCAGCGACCCCAATGGTTTGCTGGCTTTTGGTGGTGACTTAAACCCCATGAGAATCCTCAATGGTTACTATCAAGGCATTTTCCCTTGGTATGGTCCTGGTGAACCTATTTTATGGTGGAGCCCTTCTCCGCGCGCTGTGTTTGACCCATTGCAGTTTAAGCCATCTAAAAGTCTCAAAAAATTTCAGCGTAAACATAACTATAAAGTAACACTCAATTTCGCGACAGAAGAAGTGATTAGACTATGTTCTTCAACACGCCCTGCAGAGGAAACATGGCTCAACGAGGAAATGCAAACTTCCTACATTGAGTTAGCCAAACTTGGTCACTGTCACTCTGTAGAAGTATGGCATGACAACAACCTGATTGGCGGACTATATGGCATCTGCGTGGGCCAACTTTTTTGCGGGGAGTCGATGTTTAGCCTAAAAGATAACGCATCCAAAATTGCATTGTGGTACTTATGCAACCATTTGGCGTCAAAGCAAGGTCAATTAATCGATTGCCAAGTTATGAATTCTCACTTGGCATCACTTGGCGCATTTGAACTTGAGCGTGACGAATTTATGCAAAAACTACTATCTTTAAGAGAAAAGCAAACACTATTTGATACCTATCAGCCCCAAGTTTTGCAGGATTCAGTATGAGTACGGATATACAACATATTCGAATAGGGTTGACGAATAATCACCCTTGTAGTTATTTGCCTGAACGGCAAGAGCGGGTTGCGGTGGCGCTTGATGAAAGGCTGCATACTGAAGAAAATTACCAGTTGCTCATGGCTAACGGTTTTCGTCGTAGCGGAGATACCATATATAAACCGCATTGCGAGCATTGCACCGCTTGCCAGCCAATTCGAGTCTCGATTCCAGACGTTAGATTATCAAAAAGTCAGAAGAGGCTGCTTAATAAAGCACAGTCTTTACGCTGGGAAATGAAACCTGAAATGGATGAGGAATGGTTTGAGCTTTACAGTCGGTACATCTGCAAACGGCATAAAAACGGCACTATGTACCCACCAAAGCGTGATGAGTTTGCTCGATTTGCTCAAACTAGCTGGCTGACAACGTCGTTTTTACACATTTACGATGAATCAGATCAATTGCTCGCCATTGCGGTGACAGATTTGATGCCACAATGCTCGAGTGCTTTTTATACTTTCTTTGACCCTGACTACGAGTTATCTCTTGGCACGTTAGCAGTGCTTTATCAAATTAAATACTGCCAAGAAAACAAACAACAGTGGCTATATTTGGGATATCAGATTGATGAGTGCCCAGCAATGAGCTACAAAACACGCTTTCAACGCCACCAAAGGCTAGTAAATCAGCGTTGGCGAGGGTAGAATACGCCTCAACTTTACATAATTACTATTTAGCGGCAGAATATAGCCCGCTAATATTGCCTAATTTCTAAAGAGGATTAAATGGCTAAAGAAGACGTAATCGAGATGCAAGGCACTGTCCTTGACACTCTACCAAACACTATGTTCCGTGTTGAACTTGAAAACGGTCACGTTGTGACTGCTCACATCTCTGGCAAGATGCGTAAGAACTACATCCGTATCCTAACGGGTGACAAAGTAACTGTAGAGATGACTCCATACGACCTGTCAAAAGGCCGCATCGTCTTCCGCGCTCGTTAATCTCTGATTTTCGGATGCAATAAAAAACGGAGCAAGCTGCTCCGTTTTTTATTGCACAATTTTTTCCGATTTAATTCAGATAAAAAAAGCGTACGATCTTCTCGTACGCTTTTGCGTTTGTTACCGACTAACGATTAATGCATCGCTGTCTCTTTCTCACTTAAGTATTCAAACTCAAGCGTATCGTTGACCAGCGTTACCTTCACTGTACCGCCGTCAACTAAAGATCCAAACAACAGTTCGTTAGCCAAAGGCTTCTTAAGCTGTTCTTGGATAACACGCCCCATTGGGCGAGCCCCCATAGCTTTGTCATAACCTTTATGTGCTAACCAATGGCGAGCGTCTTGCGATACTTCCATTGAAACGCCTCTCGCATCAAGTTGCACTTGCAGTTCAACAATGAACTTATCAACCACTTGATGGATAACGCTTTCATCAAGGCTGTTAAACCAGATGATGTTATCAAGACGGTTACGGAACTCAGGAGTAAACACCTTCTTAATTTCCGCCATTGCATCGTGACTATTGTCTTGTTGAATCAAACCAATTGATTTCTTCTCGGTTTCCGCCACACCTGCGTTAGTTGTCATAACAAGAATGACATTACGGAAGTCTGCTTTGCGACCATTGTTGTCCGTTAGCGTACCGTTATCCATGACTTGCAACAACAGGTTAAAGATATCAGGGTGCGCTTTTTCAATCTCATCAAGTAATACGACTGAATGTGGGTGCTTAATAACAGCATCGGTTAGCAAACCACCTTGGTCATAACCGACATAACCAGGAGGCGCACCAATTAAGCGACTTACGGAGTGACGCTCACCATACTCAGACATATCAAAACGAAGTAGTTCGATACCTAGAAGCTTAGATAACTGCACCGTCACCTCTGTTTTACCAACCCCTGTTGGGCCTGCAAACAAGAATGAACCAACAGGTTTGTTGTCTACACCTAAACCTGCACGTGTCAGCTTGATCGCCTCGGATAATGCATCAATCGCATTATCTTGACCGAATACCAACATCTTCATTTTGCTATCTAAGTTTTTCAAAATGTCTTTATCTGAAGAAGAAACCGACTTCTCTGGAATTCGCGCCATTTTGGCAACCATTGATTCGATATCAGCCACTCCGACCGTTTTTTTACGACGGCTTGCAGGAGCAAGACGACTACGAGCACCAGCTTCATCAATGACATCAATGGCCTTATCTGGTAGATGGCGTTCATTAATGTATTTAGCCGACAGTTCTACCGCGGCACGCAGTGCTTTATTGGTATAACGTACTTCATGGTGAGCTTCGTACTTCGGCTTCAAGCCCATCAAGATTTTAGTTGTATCATCCAATGAGGGCTCTACAACGTCTATCTTTTGGAAGCGGCGAGACAACGCACGCTCTTTCTCGAAAATGTTGCTGTATTCTTGGTATGTCGTCGAACCAATACAACGCAACTTACCGCTACTTAAAAGAGGCTTAATAAGATTTGCTGCATCGACTTGACCACCAGATGCCGCGCCTGCACCGATGATGGTATGTATTTCATCGATGAACAAAATGGCATCTTCTTCTTTTTCAAGTTGTTTCAAAATCGCCTTGAAGCGCTTTTCAAAATCACCGCGGTATTTGGTACCAGCGAGCAAAGAGCCAATATCTAGTGAATAAATCACGCTGTTTTGAATAACCTCAGGGACCTGCCCTTCGACAATTCTCCATGCAAGACCTTCCGCTATGGCTGTTTTACCAACCCCTGCCTCACCCACTAGTAGTGGATTATTCTTGCGGCGTCGACAAAGTACCTGAATAGTGCGCTCTAACTCTTTATCACGTCCAATGAGTGGGTCGATGTTTCCATCTTTAGCGACTTGATTAAGATTCGTCGCAAAGCTTTCTAGGCGTTCTTCAGAATTAGGCTCTTCAACACTTTCTGAGCTAAACGAGTCTGATGATGAATCCTCACCTGCACCTGATGCTTTAGTAATACCGTGGGAGATGAAGTTAACAATATCTAATCGGGAGATGTCATTTTTCTTCAGTAAGTAAGCGGCATGCGACTCTTGTTCACTGAAGATAGCAACAAGCACGTTGGCGCCTGTTACTTCATTACGACCAGACGACTGTACATGAAAGACGGCGCGTTGTAGTACACGTTGAAAACTCAAAGTCGGCTGCGTTTCACGCGTCTCATCACTATCTGGGATAAGAGGCGTAGTTTGATCGATGAAAATATCGAGTTCGTTGCGTAAAGCGTCAAGATCCGCCTTACAAGCTAGAAGGGCTTCCTTAGCTGCATCATTTTCCAACAATGCAAGTAGGAGGTGTTCGACAGTCATAAACTCGTGGCGTTTATCTCGCGCCCGAGCAAATGCACCGTTAAGGCTTGACTCTAGTTCTTTATTTAGCATAAGTACCTCCCGAAAAAACAACTGGGGTTGTTCGAGCAAGTCTTCTTTGTTTACGCTTGCTCCATAGTGCAAAGTAGCGGATGTTCATTTTCCCTTGCGTACATCGTAACTTGCGCTACTTTTGTTTCGGCAATTTCTGCGCTGTATGTGCCGCAGATTGCCTTTCCTTCATAGTGGACCTGAAGCATGATTTGAGTTGCTTTATCAATATCATGTGAGAAAAATCGCTCAAGCACCTCTATGACGAAATCCATAGGTGTATAGTCATCATTATTGAGTACGACATTGTACAGCTTAGGTGGCTGGACTTTCGTACTTTCTCGCTCCAGAAGATCAGAGTCCGGAGTGACCCATTCAAAATTTTTACTCATGGCAATCTAAAGATATCGTATCAAAGGGTTGATGTTTTCGACCTATAAAAACAATCTACCACAAGCGTGCAGCGCGGTGTAGTGAGTTATGGCACCGAATTCGATCTTTGAACGATAAAAGTTGCTACCTAATATAGAGACTAATGCACGTCTTGATACGGCGCAAATAAAAGATGCTTGTCGATAAGTTACACATTTTTTCTTATAAAAGAACTTTCTATTTATTGCTTTCGGACTATTGCAAACCACCCCATCATCTTCTATCTGGATCACACTTCCTCATTGAGAATACGGTAATTATCACGAAAACTTCATTTTTTATTCAGTCAGAGGATTCTTCTCCCATAAGCAACACGGACAGTATGGCTTTTTCAGTATGAGCCACTTCATAGGCAAATTGACTAAACTTCTGCGTATATACGAAAAACTGTTTGCAAATTTGTTAATCTCAAAAGTGATTTGTTTTCAATTATGTTTCTGTTTGTTGCTCACTGCTATTGACTGTCGAAATTCATTGACTACAGTGGAAAGTGTCGATGCATAAATCATCATTTTGAAACCTCTCTTCTTTAAGTGGTTTGATGAATGTGACTTATCATTGATTTGACGTTTGTTGGCATTCGCTGACAATGGTAGTACCAAGTTAAAGGTATAACTTGGTTGCAGTAACAACATCAGTAAAAAATGCATGAGGGATGTAAAGCATGGCTACAGGTACAGTAAAGTGGTTTAACAATGCCAAAGGATTTGGGTTTATTTGTTCAGATGAAGAAGAGGGAGATATCTTTGCCCACTACTCAACTATCCAGATGGACGGTTATCGTACACTGAAAGCAGGCCAACAAGTCTCTTACGAGATTGAAAAAGGTCCCAAAGGCTGTCACGCGAGTAGCGTCGTGCCTCTTGAAGGCCAAGCCAAATAATTAGAGCGCTGTCGAAATATAAAAATATTGCTCTCGAAACGCCACGTTGATGTTTTGAAGAGAAAAATAAACCCGCCAAGATAGCGGGTTTCTTACTATTTAGAGCACGTGTTACAAAAGGAACACTTACAACGCACTTACAGGATAGGAAACACGCCGAAAACGACGTGTTTTTACACTAACTTACTTGTTAATGATTGCGTTAAAGGTTTCGCTTGGACGCATCAATTTAGAAACCAATGCATCGTCTAGTAAGTAGTAACCTCCTAGCTCACCTTTCACGCCTTGCGCATTATTTAGCTCAGCAACGATCGTTTCTTCCTGCTCTGACAGCGCTTTTGCAATTGGTGCAAATTCAGCAGCAAGATCCGCATCATCCGTTTGCTCTGAAAGCGCTTTCGCCCAGTAAAGTGCAAGATAGAAGTGGCTTCCACGGTTATCTAGCTCACCCACTTTACGTGACGGAGATTTGTTGGTGTCTAAAAACTCACCGGTCGCTTTATCTAGTGTATCTGCGAGAACCTGAGCCTTAGGATTGTTTGTCGCTACACTTAAATGCTCTAACGAAGCTGCAAGCGCTAGGAACTCGCCCAAAGAATCCCAACGAAGGTGATTCTCTTTTTCTACTTGTTGAACGTGCTTAGGAGCAGAACCACCAGCGCCTGTTTCAAATAGACCACCACCATTCATCAATGGAACAATAGATAGCATCTTAGCAGACGTACCTAACTCGAGAATTGGGAACAAGTCTGTTAGGTAGTCACGAAGAACATTACCTGTAACAGAGATAGTATCTAGGCCCGCTTTCATACGCTCTAGTGAGTACTTACAAGCTTCAACAGGAGATAGGATCTTAATCTCTAGACCGTCAGTATCGTGATCTGGTAGGTAGGCGTTTACTTTCTTGATGAGCTCAGCATCGTGCGCGCGGTTTTCATCTAGCCAGAATACAGCTGGAACACCTGTTGCACGTGCGCGAGTCACTGCTAGTTTAACCCAATCTTGGATTGGTGCGTCTTTAACCTGACACATACGGAAGATATCACCTTCTTCAACCGCTTGCTCTAACAGTACGTTACCTGAAGCATCAACAACGCGAACAGTACCCGCAGCGTCTAGAATGAATGTCTTGTCGTGAGAACCATACTCTTCAGCTTTCTGAGCCATTAGACCAACGTTAGGTACGCTACCCATAGTGGTTGGATCAAATGCGCCGTGCTCTTTACAGAAATCAATAACCGCTTGGTAAATACCTGCGTAGCTACGATCTGGAATCATCGCTTTGGTGTCTTTTTGTTTACCATCTGGTCCCCACATTTGACCCGAAGAGCGAAGCATTGCTGGCATAGAAGCATCTACAATAATGTCACTTGGTACATGTAAGTTTGTGATACCACGATCAGAGTCAACCATCGCAAGTTCTGGTTGAGTTTGGTAAACCGCTTGAATGGCCGCTTCAATTTCTGCTTTTTGCGCTTCAGGTAGAGACTCAATTTTTGAGTAAACATCACCGATGCCATTGTTTACATCAACACCTAGCTCTTCAAACAGCTTACCGTACTTATCGAAAACGTCTTTGTAGTAAACTTTTACGGCATGGCCGAAAATGACAGGGTCAGAAACTTTCATCATCGTCGCTTTCATATGAAGAGACAGCAGCACGTCTTGTGCTTTCGCTTCAGCAATCTCTTTCTCGAAAAATTCAACCAACGCCTTCTTCTTCATTACTGAAGTATCAATGACTTCTTTATCTAGTAATGGGAACGCAGACTTAAGCTCTTTAACTGTACCATCATTACCGACAAACTCGATTTTGACCTCTGTTGCACCAGAGATAGTTGTAGACTTTTCGCTACCAAAGAAGTCATTGTCTGACATGCTCGCAACATGGGACTTAGATTCTGCTGACCATGCACCCATTGAGTGTGGGTTTTTCTTCGCGTAGTTCTTAACCGAAGTCGGAGCACGACGGTCTGAGTTACCTTCACGAAGTACTGGGTTAACCGCACTACCTTTGATTTTGTCGTAAGCCGCTTTAATCGCTTTCTCTTCGTACGTGCTCGGCTCTTCTGGGTAGTTTGGTAAATCGTAACCTTTCGCCTGAAGCTCTTTAATCGCCGCTTTAAGCTGAGGAACTGAAGCTGAAATGTTAGGTAGCTTGATGATATTTGCTTCTGGAGTTTGAGCTAGTTCACCAAGCTCAGTCAACGCATCGCCAATGCGCTGTTCTTCTTTTAGATGCTCTGGGAAGTTAGCGATAATTCGACCTGCTAGTGAAATATCACGAGTATCTACATTGATGCCAGACGATGCTGTGAATGATTGAATGATTGGTAGTAATGAATAAGTTGCTAGCGCCGGCGCTTCATCAGTGATGGTGTAGATAATTGTAGGTTTTTCTGTAGGCATGAAATTTCCCTATTTTTTAATCAACTTGTTGGCTGATCAACTCAGCGTCTGAGTTGGTTTAATTGACGCATTGCTGCGCGTTAGCAGTACATGTCTCCTCACTAACGCCACATGCGGTTCGCACTCTTTGTTGTAGTTTGAAGCTCTAAGCTCTGAATCCATGAGTGCACTGATATAATTAAACAAATAACACGAATTAGTCTATCATTCTGTGCGCGTTTGTTAGTTTTAGGCGCGCAAATCATATCCGATCATGAGAAAACTTAAAACTTTCAAACACAGTTCATTTACATTTTTGCAGGGTAGTTAACATGTCATCTCGTACAGGTCAGGAAAAAGGTCGCAGTCGTAACCAGTCTAAAACGGGCCATTTTAAACACTCAGGAGCTCGCAATGGCTCGAAGACTCGTACTCAGCAAGACCGCCGCCCTAATCGCCCAACAAAGAGCCAAAAGCCAAAAGTGCCCCCTAAAGATCGTAAAGTCATTATTTTCAATAAGCCTTACGATACGCTCAGTCAATTTACCGATGGCGATGGTCGCAAAACGTTAGCGGACTATATCCCGATCAAAAATGTCTATGCGGCTGGCCGATTGGACCGAGACAGCGAAGGTTTAATGGTACTCACTAACGATGGCATCTTGCAGGCGAAGCTAACGCAGCCAAAGTCAAAATCGCCGAAGACTTATTGGGTTCAAGTCGATGGCGCTCCTCAGGAGCAAGATCTTGAAAAATTGAGAAAGGGAGTAGAGCTAAAAGATGGTATGACTCTACCAGCCGAAGTTGAAGTTATTCCAGAACCACAAGTCTGGGACAGAACGCCTCCTGTTCGTTTTCGAGCAAATATCCCTACAACTTGGTTAGCCATTACCATTATTGAAGGAAGAAATCGTCAGGTGCGTCGCATGACTGCGCACATTGGCTTCCCTACCTTGCGCCTCATTCGTCATTCGATGGGTGATATCGTCCTTAACGACCTAATGCCTGGTGAATGGAGAGAAATCTCTCTCTAATAAGCAGAAAAGATAAAAGCAGGCTTAAAGCCTGCTTTTTAGATTCGTACTTTTTCAGTTAAGCCCTATCTAATGAACTAAGGGATTACTGCTCAGCAAGCCAGTTTTTAAAGGCCTCTTTTTCCGCCGGAGACGCTTTCTGGTACATCGTCTTTAATACATCAACCATTGGGCTGTCGTTCGATGCGGCTGTTGAACGGGTATCACTAGTCTCAACTCGAGGCTCGATATCACTTACTGATTGTTGATGCTGATTCACAGTTACATAGCTAACAGCAACACTCGCGATACCGCCAGCAATATTGTAGTTACGAGTTTCTTGAGGGTAATTACGACCAATTTGAACACCATCTGACTCTAATACATCTTCGACCAAAGCAATAGGTTGGCCTTTGGTATCCAGTAATTGCCAATCTAGAGGCGAGATGTTGTTTTGCGCTTGGCGAAGAGTTTTAAACTCTGGCAGTTCAAACGTTAGCTTTTCGTTTTCAGCATCAAATTTAGCAACGATTACATCACTGTAAACCGTCTTAAGGTTTTCGTTAATTTCGAATGTAGGTTGATATTTGAAGACAATTTGATTCGTTCCGTCAGGTAGTTCGATTGTCTTCTCACTAGAAAAAAGACCACCTTCTAGATCTGGCTTCTCCATGTTGACGGCCAATAACTTCACGTCTTCTGGAACCACTAAAGTCGTTGCAGCGTAGAGGTTTGTACTGGCAAAAATAGACAGTGCCATTGCCACTTTTAATGATAACTGCATAGAATTTTTCATCCTTATCTTCATAGTAAAAGACCCAGCATATAGCTGGGTCTTACAATATCAAACTGGGTATTGATTACCAGTAGAAACGAGCACCAACACCGAAGTTAGTTGCGTCGTCTGTGTCTTTGTTGTCGAAGTCAGTACCTTCGAAAGTGTAACCCGCTTCTGCGAATACACGTGCCCATTTAGAGAACTTGTATTCAACACCAGCGTAGAACCAAGAAGAGTCTGCGTCTACTTTACCTGCTTCGTCAGTAGACTGAGCTAGGTACTCGTAACCAGAGTATAGAGTTGTTTTAGGAGCGACAGCGAACATACCAGCTACAACGATGTAGTGTGAATCAACTGTTGATTTACCTAGCTTATCTTCGTTTTCGTTGTAGTAGTACGTAGCACCTAGAGTGTGCTCGTTTAGTGCGTACTCAGCAGTTACTTCAAAAGATAGGTTTTCGTTATCAGTACGCTCTGTGTGAGAAACTGTTTGCTCTACACCATTAAGAACTAGTTTTTTCTCTTTAGTTACGTTGATGTCGTTGTTCGCAGTAAGTACACCAGCGTGTAGAGATAGGTCGTTGAAAGATTTACCAACGAATACTTCTAGTACTTCTTCGTTAGAATCTTTTTCGCCTAGCGCGTAACCAGCTTTTAGCCAGAACGCGTCATTTTCGTAAGCGTATTTGATTTGAGAATCGTTGTTCCAAGCGTGACCGTATGCAGTTTCCGCTGCGTTACCACCGAAGAAGTAAGAGTAATCTGCGAAGTATACGTCATCAGCCCAAGTACCTTCTTTACCGAAGCGAAGAGTACCCATATCACCCATATCAAAACCGATGATGTGGCGACGTACGTATACAGAGTCATCTGTACGCTCGCTTGAATCAGCACCTGCGTCGTAGTTGTCACCTAGAGCAACACCGATTTCAACTTCACCCAGAACTTTTAGGCTTTCGTCAACAACGTAAACCGCGTTCACACCAGTACGAGAAGAGCTAGTGTTTAGCTCTGCTGTGTGATCAGTTTTTTCTGTGAATAGAAGAGTTGGACGTAGCTGACCGTAGAAATCTACAGAACCTTCTTCAGATTTGAATACTTCAGCTGCGTTCACTGAAGTTGCAGACGCAACTACAGCTAGTGCTAATAGAGTTTTTTTCATAATTAATCCACTGCCTTTTCTTAGTTCGGGATATCCTTGTCCGGTTCCCTTTTTTTATATGTTTGAGGTAGAGCGTTAACAAAACGTTATACAGCACCTCCTCAAAATCTGGAGCTAAGAGTGCAAAAGATTATTCTGGCTGTCAAATTTTCTAAATACCAATGTAAAAAAAAACAAAATACCATTATAAAACAACAACTTGATAAGTTTACCTTTATTTATTCGACGAACATCTAACCAATCTCCATTATTATTTGTAATTTACAAAATTATTAACAAATGGTTTTTTAATCCAATAAGTAAATTTAAAACAACAAAAAAAAGAATAAAAACCCACAAATCAGACCAAGTTGGAGTTTTATATTTTTCATATAATGAAATTAATTTCATTAAGATAAGGTTCAATATTTTTTTGTGAAGGAGATCTACATTCCTTATAAAAGCATTCCGTTTTGTGAACTACTGTACAACTAGTGATGTGTGCTACTATTCGCCTCCAACGCATTTGAGGCCCGTATGCTGACCAGTAACATTCAAAAATCGATTCGTAATAGCTATCAAAACCTTCAAGATCAACTTGATAACTTTGTGCCTAGAAGAGCACAAAACTACCTTGTTGCAGAGATTGCAAAAACGCTGTGCGGTCAGTATCACAAATCTAACCGAATACTCGTTGCAGAAGCAGGGACTGGAATTGGTAAATCGCTCTCCTATCTAATGGCGACCATTCCCGTGGCTGTACATAACAATAGAAAAGTGGTTATCTCAACGGCGACCGTCGCTCTGCAAGAGCAGCTCATAAATAAAGACCTCCCTCTTTTTCGTCGGATTACCGACCGAGAGTTTTCTTTTATTTTGGCAAAAGGCCGTCAACGCTATTGTTGCGCTGAAAAGCTCGCTACTGCTAGCGGTGCTGATGGTGGCCAGTTAGCCATGTTTGAAACCAAACCTAAGCAAAAAGATATAGAGCTGTTAGAAACAATGCATCGCTCTCTTGCGCAAGGTAAATGGGACGGTGACCGTGATTCTTGGCCTAAACCCATCGACGATAAGCTTTGGCAACTGATTGTCAGTGATAAACACAGTTGCAATAACAGTTTACCAGGCCACCGCGGCTGCCCATTCCAAAAAGCGCGCTCAGAGTTGGATAAAAACGATGTCATCATTGCTAACCACTCTCTCGTCATGGCAGACGCAGATTTAGGTGGCGGCGTGATTTTACCTGAGCCAGAAAATACAATATACGTCTTCGACGAGGCACATCACTTACCTCACGTCGCTCGTGACCATGCTTCAGCATCTGCGAGTTTAAAAGGCGCGGCAGCATGGCTTGAGAAGTTAAATCAGTCGATTAGTAAGTTTTCATCACTCGCAGACGAGAAACGCGTAGCTCGATTTCGCAACGACCTTCAAGACGCGGTTCAGAACTTGATACCGGCACTGACTCAATTGCCCAAACAGTTCGACCCAGCTCAATTTGAAGAGGGTATCTACCGCTTCGAACACGGTGAACTACCTGAGTGGTTAGAGAACCAATCCAAAGAACTAAAACAGTTCAGTAAAAAAGCAAATCAGAGTGTGGCAAAAATTGCCGACCTTATTGCGGAAAGAGTAAAAGACGGGGAGCTTGCGACAAGGTTGGCTGAACCAGCGCTTGCAGAGCTCGGTTTCTACATTCAAAGGTTAGAAAACCTAGCGCAAGTATGGCATTTAATGGCTGAACCAGCTCGTGAAAAAGGTGCGCCTTTAGCTCGCTGGTTAGAAACCCACCCTGATCGCGAGGGTGATTTCATTGTGAGTGTTTCGCCACTTGAAATTGGATGGCAACTCGACCAACAGATTTGGAGCAGATGTATTGGCGCCATTTTGGTTTCCGCAACGATGCGTGCATTAAACTCCTTCCATTACTTTTGCCATCAGGTTGGTATTGATGGAAAACCAGAATCAGGCACACAGTTTTTAGCGCTTGCGTCACCATTCGATTACCAAAACCAGGCAGAATTACTCATCCCTGCGATGAAATATGAACCACCAGCGCCTCAATTTACTGAATATCTTATTGAGATCTTGCCTAAGTACTTGGAAGACAAGAAAGCCAACTTAGCATTATTCTCATCCTATTGGCAGATGAACCAAGTCGCGAAGGCACTCTCTTCGGAGTTCATAAAAAAAGGCTGGGCGTTGCAAGTTCAAGGTGAAAGCTCACGTCAAGAAATTCTAAAAAAACATAAAAAGTTAATAGAATCAAATAAAACCAGCATCTTATTTGGTACTGGCAGTTTCTCTGAGGGGCTAGACTTACCTGGCGAATTACTTGAAAACTTGGTGATTACAAAAATTCCATTTGGCGTTCCAACCTCCCCTGTTGAGCAGGCTCATTCCGAATACATTGAGAAAAAAGGAGGAAACCCGTTTATGCAAATAACTGTACCTGACGCAAGCAAAAAGCTGATCCAGAGCGTAGGTCGCTTACTGCGTAAAGAGAGAGATTCTGGTAGAGTAACGATTCTTGATCGACGCCTAGTCACTAAGCGATACGGACAAGCCTTAATCGACTCACTACCTCCATTTAAACGTAAAATAGAATATTAGAAGAATCACCATTTATGGAAATGATTGAGCCAACCATGCTGTTGGTGTTGGCGCTTGTCGCTTTTGTCGCTGGATTTATTGATGCAGTTGCCGGTGGTGGTGGCATGCTTACCGTACCTGCTCTACTGTCGCTGGGCTTGCCGCCTCATATTGCACTAGGCACCAATAAACTTGCCGCTACCTTTGCTTCTTCTACTGCGGCATTTACGTACTACAAAAAACGTCTATTCAAGCCTCAATGCTGGAGGCGTGCATTCGTGGCGACACTCGTCGGAGCGACATTAGGTACGCTATTTGTAGATGCGATTAGTACGGATTGGCTGGAAAAAGGATTGCCACTTGTTATTTTGGCGGCAGCGTTGTATACCGTTTTTCATAAAACGCCCCACTCTGCTCATCAAAGTCCAATCCCCGAGCCTTGCCCAAAACTTCATAAAAAACAGTACATACAAGGCTTATCAATCGGATTCTACGACGGACTCGCTGGGCCTGGAACTGGGGCTTTTTGGACAGTAAGTTCAATGGCGCTGTACCGGCTGAATATCTTGCTCGCCTCTGGCTTAGCAAAAGCAATGAACTTTACAAGTAACTTTACCTCTTTGATCACTTTTGCATTCCTCGGACACATCAACTGGGTGCTAGGCTTAACAATGGGAGTATGTTTAATGGCTGGTGCTTTTGTTGGCGCGCACTCCGCTATTAGATTTGGTTCTAAATTCATTCGTCCTGTATTTGTTACTGTCGTCAGCATACTAGCTATTAAATTGGCTTATGACGCATGGTTTGTAGGTTTGTCATGAACATTTCTCAACTCCAGGAAAATCTAGAACAAATGGCGAAGCAAGCCGCTGTTCTTGACCGTCAAAGAGGCGAACATCATGTTCCGCTTTTTGATGAGCGTTTATTTGGTTGCCGCTCTCGCTTACTTACTCCTTGCGTAAAAGAAGCAAAAGCCACGCTGGGTGCGATTGTGCGTGAGCAAAATGAAGGTAAGCTCACCGCTTTGCGTGCTGAGTACCTCACTGAACGGTTAGTGGCGCAAATCGGTGCGATTCAACGCGAGATTTCTACCACTAAAATTCGTAAGAATGAAATCAAACATAGCAGCCATTTCCGTAAGCCTATCAACGTGCTTTATCAGGAGCTCGCTCAACATCAAGAGTGGGCAAGACGCTTGCGCGAGATGGTGTTAGAAAAAGAACGTGCTGTCGAAAGCGCTCCTAGTTTTATGCGTGCCGACGCTCAAAAAGTATTACTAGCAACCGAGCAACGTTTAGCGCGTTGTGAAACAGCACTTCTTAAGCTAGAGAACCAAATTACACATAGGGAAAAACATCAATAATGGCTGATCAACCAACCTCGCCTTTAGATGACGCACCTGAAGAGATCAAACTGGCTGTCGATTTAATCTATTTGCTTGAGAGCAATGAGATAGATCCAGAAGTTGCGCTTAACGCTTTAAAGATCGTGCAAAACGACTTAGAAAACAAATTAAAAGCAAAGTAGCTCAGAGCGTTTCACTCCTTTCACCGAGACTCGTTTTCAGTGCTCTTACACAATGATACTATTCATAAAAAGTACGCCCCAAAAAGGATAAATAATGAAAGTAATCAGCTTTAACATCAATGGACTACGTGCGCGACTGCACCAGCTCCAAGCGCTAATCGACAAACACCAACCTGATGTGATTGGTCTTCAGGAAATTAAAGTTCACGATGAAGCATTCCCGATTGAAGCTGTCGAAGCCATGGGCTACAAAGTGTATTTTCATGGTCAAAAAGCACATTACGGCGTAGCAATGCTTTGTAAGCAAGAGCCTCTACACGTACAAAAAGGGTTCCCGACGGATAACGAGGAACATCAAAAGCGCATGATCATGGCAACGTTTTTAAATGAAAACGGCGAAAAGGTCACTGTGCTAAACGGCTATTTCCCTCAAGGGGATAACATCAGCCACGAAACCAAATTCCCATACAAGCGCCAATTCTATAAAGATCTGATGACCTACCTAAACGATCATCACAATAACGACGAGCAATTGATTGTTATGGGTGACATCAACATCAGCCCTATTGATGCAGATATCGGTATCGGCGAACCAAACCGTAAACGTTGGCTAAAAACAGGTAAATGTTCATTCCAACCTGAAGAGCGCGAATGGTTGAAAACCTTACTAGACTGGGGCTTTGTGGACACCTTCCGTAAGCTATACCCAGAGGTGAACGATCAATTTTCGTGGTTTGACTACCGTTCTCGCGGTTTTGATGATAACCGTGGCCTACGAATTGATGTCATTTTGGCAACCCCTTCTCTAGCGGAAAAATGTATTGAATCTGGTATCGACTATGAGCTTCGTGGTATCGAGAAGCCTTCAGATCACGCACCAATCTGGTCAACATTTAAGTAATATATTGCAAAGCTATAAGCGAGACTCAACGCTAAGCTTAGTCCAATAAAAAGGGAGACTCAGTCTCCCTTTTCATACAAATTACCAGTTAATCACTGATTCAGCGGCCAAACCGTTTGACCATCAATAGTTATCGGTGTTTGAGCAAATTCGTTCAGACAGTAGCCTGTATTACTACTTGCAAAGTAAGTGAGCGGCATCGGCGGTAGATTCAGCGCCACAACCTGCTGTTTCGCTTTTTCTGTGAACGAGAACCCCCACATATCGAGATAGTTAGTCATATCTCGCTGAGAAATGTAGCTCAGAGCAATAAGCAACCAGTCGTTGTTCGAGATGCTATTTGCTTCTTCCCGAGAGTAGTTGGCGAAACCAATACTCAATCGTCTCTCATCCCAAAGCGCATCGTCCGATTTTAAGCGGTTAAACTCACGTTCAATCAGGTGCAAGCGCGCCAATAAATGCCAACCATTTTTAAGCACACCTTCATGCTGCGCCGCCATCATCATTTGAATGTAAACACGAGCGCCCCAACTCCAACTGGTTTGATTTTGCGCTGCCATGTATGCGTTTGGATCCGCTTGAGTTCGGCTAGCTTGCAATAATTCAAACTGGCCTTTGAAATCCAAGCTTTGGCAGGTTGAAACTTTCCCCGTATTCTGGAAGAAACGAGACTTACTGTAATACGAGTAGTAATTGGTCGTTGAATGCCCTTCCCAGCCTGAAAATCGGAATCGACCTTTTTCTAAACCATGACCAAGCTCATGTAAATCACCGTGACCGAGTGGGCTGAATGACCAATAAGCATCGTAAGGGTTACCCGAACAACCATAACCACACGTCGCTTGGTCAGCGTTCATGTGCTTCACTATATCAATATTGGCGATTTCCCAACCTTGGTTTTGGGCGTATTGAATAATTTCAGGCACTTCATCTATGCCCGGCCCTTGGAAACCTGCCAGCACATGCGGGTAGTTGTGAACATATTCTTCTGTTGCAAGCGCCATTTCCGAAGGGGTAGACCACATTTCATCGTTGACCGACTCCAACATTTTGTCGCGCTTTGAGTGTACTTCAAACCCAGGAGTGATCAGCTCAGCCCAATCGAATAAATTGGCTTCTAACTGTTGAATAAAAGCGTCGTTGTCCTTCTCACTTCTCCAAACTGGATGCTGTGCCACATGATTAAATTTCAGTTCAACCGGAACATCATTTTTGTCAAAGTGAACCTGTACTGGACCACCATAAGGAGAAGTCAGCGTGATGGTTTCACCCGGCTTCACTTCATAGCCGAATGAAGTCAGCAGTTTTGGTCGCGTGTATCCATCTTTGCTGAACTCATGAGTTGCACCACTTCTTAAAGTGTTGATGACAATCTTAGTCGCCACATCATTGCTGTCATTACGTTTAACCGTAAAGGTTTCCCCAGGAAGCGCATACACACCAGCCGAACGGAAGTTACGCTTTGATTCCATATTAATCGTTGCACTGATTCTCTTTATGTCAGGGCTAAACTCACTACGGCTGAAGTTCCCCATATTTGGTTGTTTTGGGTTTACGCTTCGGCTGTTGTATTGCACGTAATCGGCAAAGTACGACTTTAGGAATTCGGTCGTTTGGGTTGATTGTTTGTCCATCGGGAAGACAACCGTTTGACGATAATGATCAGCCAGCAATACCATGAGTTTTTCGTATTGGTAGCCGTTTTGATTAAACAAATCTACTTTTTGTTCATCAAGCTTTTGCAACCAATGGCGAATGCTGTT
The DNA here is from genome assembly GCF_033337445.1 of Vibrio sp. YT-15. Classification (NCBI taxonomy): domain Bacteria; kingdom Pseudomonadati; phylum Pseudomonadota; class Gammaproteobacteria; order Vibrionales; family Vibrionaceae; genus Vibrio; species Vibrio sp. YT-15. The sequence continues at coordinate 67,118 of NZ_JAWOQR010000003.1, read as the reverse complement.
TGCCCCTGCATAAAATTGACTGTCCATATTCGCAGTGTCAGGGCAGGATTTGTCATCACACTTTGACAAGTCAACGTTGAAATTTTGAGATTCAAAACGAGACAACAGCGCTTGTTGTGTGATGACAGAGTCCGGCACAACGTTCATCAACGATGAAGGTTCCCAGTCGACCAAGCCTAACTTACGCCAATAGTTATCTCCCACATAATCAACATGGAATTTTTCCAAAATGTCTTGGCCAAGATCAGTTAGTCCTCCATCCCAATGCAGGTATAGAACAGGAATTTGGGCTTGCTCAGCGTATTCCAAAGCTTCGAGTACTGGTTTGTTGGTATCTCCAGATTGCAGATGCTGTGACAAGATCAATAAGTTTGGAGTATTGGTTTGCAAGCAGCTAAGTAGCTTCGAACCATCGCATAGGTTGGCCTCGTTAAACGCCAACTCTTGTGAAACATTGTCTTTCAGCCAATTCCGAGTCGCTTGCTCATCCGGAAAGTAATAAGACTGATCCATTTGCGCGATGACGACGTTTGAAGTAACTCCGCCCGACAACCAAGTGACCAGGTTACTTAACCATTTCGTCATCGCTGCGTTGGAAGAGTCGGGAAAACGTTGTGCCGTTCTAAATGGGTTACTACCTAATAGTGCGTAACGTTGACCATTAGACTTTTCCCCGGCAACGCCAATTGACAGAGCTTGATCTTTGTAACCGCTTGCCATGGCCTTATTGGTCATCAAGATGGTGTCGTTGAAGCCATACTGAGGTGCCAAGATCGCGGCATCATGGGTTGGATCCCAATAAAGACCTGAAAGGTTTTTCGCAATTGCAGACTTGATCGTATTCGACTGCATCTTGTGAGCTTCCACAACCTGATGACTTTTACGAATGAAATCGCTCGGGTCAGAAACGAGCAGTGCATTACCAGTTTCCAGAGCTTGTTGAACTGGAGCTGGCGTTGGTTTTGCTTGAGCATTAGGTTGTGATTCTCTCTCTCCCCCACCACATCCTGTGGCTAAGGCGGCAATGCCCAACGATAGAATTGTTTTTTTCATTTTTACTTACTAAACAATGAGTTTACCGAATGTTAATGTAAGTTAATGAATAATAAGAAAGAGTCTTTTACATCGGCTGGAAAAATAGGAATGAAGATAACAAAATTATCAAAAGCAATAGCACCCATTCCGGTGCTATTACCTCTATTGATAATTAGCTTAAAGGACGTAGATAAGCTAAGAAACGCTTCTCTGCCACTTTGAAACACCACAAGATCATAAACGTCAGTGCCATGTAGAACAGCCCCGCCGTCAGGAAAGACTCAAATGGTGCATAGTAGCGCGAGTTAACTAGACGCGCAGCACCAGTTAAATCCATGATGGTAACGATGCCCGCGACTGCACTTCCGTGCAGCATAAATATGACCTCGTTTGAATAAGCTGGTAATGCTCGACGCAATGCACTCGGCAAGATAATACGTCTATATGTCATAAACTTACTCATGCCATATGCTTTCGCAGCTTCCACCTCACCTTTCGGCAAACCATTAATCGCACCACGAATAATTTCTGCGGTGTAAGCCGATGTATTCAGAATAAAAGCGACCAAAGCACAGAACCAAGCGTTCTCCCACAAGGTATCTTTCACAGGGAAAAACTGATCCATGCCGTAGTAAATCAAATACAGCTGAACCAATAGCGGCGTTCCACGGAAAAAGTAAATGAATCCCCAAGAAGGTAAGCTTAGAGCGTAATTGGTACTATTGCGTGCCACGGCTAATGGGATAGAGACAAACAAGCCAATAACCAACGCTAATCCCACTAACCAAACTGTTGTCCAAAGTCCCTGAAGATAAGTTGGAAAGCTTTCAATAATCAAAGAAAAGTCCATAACTTACCTCGCATGAATACTGAACTTACGCTCAACAAGCTTGAGTAGCCCGGTCGAAACGCTGGTAAAAAATAGAAAGATGAGCGCGACAGCCATGTAAAAGGTGAACGGCATTTTCGTTGTACCTGCTGCCAATGAGCTCATTCTCACCATGTCATCCAGACCAATAATGGAAACTAACGCTGTGGTCTTAAGTAACACTAACCAGTTATTACCAAATCCAGGTAATGCATGACGAATCATCTGAGGAAGTAAGATTCTTCTAAACGATAAAGCAGAACTCATCCCATAAGCTTTCGCCGCTTCTAATTCACCCTTGTCCACCGCCATGATCGCTCCACGAAAAGTCTCCGCCATGTAGGCGCCAAAGATAAAACCAATCGTGAGTACACCAGCTATAAATGGGCTGACATCAATATAATCAGGTAAGTAAGACGTCCATTCATGGTTTGGATCACTCGAGGCAAACCACTCGTTGAGCGTTTCGTTGATGGAGTAAAGGCTGTTATTTAAAAGTATTTGTCCACCAAAGAAAATTAGCATCATCAGAACCAAATCTGGAATGCCGCGAATGACAGTGGTGTAAAGAGTGGCAATCGCCCTTGCCCATTTGTAAGGCGCTAACTTAGCTAGTGCGCCAAGCATGCCTAAGACCATGGCGAGAATGAGTGAAAGCACTGCAACTTCTATTGTTACTAAAGCTCCTTTCAAAATCGAAGCTTCGTATCCTTGTAAATCTAGCATAGGTGAGTTCCTAATCCCTAAACTCAAAAAATCGACCGTTGACTACTTCTAGGAACAAGCCAACGGTCGCTTAATTACGGTTTATTCACCGTACACATCGTAGTTAAAGTATTTACCAGCAATTTCTTGGTAAACACCTTTCTCACGTAGTGAAATAATTGCTGCGTCTAGTTTCTTCGTCAGATCTTTGTCTTGTTTACGAACAGCGATACCCATACCTTCGCCAAACCATTTTGGATCGGTTAACGATGGTCCAACAAACTCATAAGCTTCGCCACCGGCTTTGTTGATCACACCCTCTTCTAGAGCAGACGCATCACCTAAAACTGCAGCAATTCGACCATTTTCTAGATCAAGATACGCTTCATCAAAAGAGCCATAACGCACAATTTCAACATCATCGCCGTAGTTGTCAGTTAAGTACTTGTCATGTGTCGTCGCACGTTGCACGCCAATTTTGACATCTTTAAGATTATCAAAATCTAGACCAGCACCTTTCTTAGCGATAAATTTATTTGGAATTTGTGCGTACTTGCCAGTGAAATCGACTTTTTTCTTGCGCTCTTCAGTAATAGACATTGCTGCGATGATGGCATCGTACTTACGTGCAAGCAGAGAAGGAATAATACCATCCCAATCTTGAGCGACGATTTTGCACTTCACTTGCATCTCTTCACAGAGTGCATTTGCCATGTCTACGTCAAAGCCTTTTATTGAGCCATCAGTTTCTGTCCAGCTAAACGGAGGGTAAGCACCTTCGATACCAAAGCGAACTGTTTTCCATTCTTTCGCTTGGGCAACACCTGATACTGCCGTTGCAGCAATCGTTGCTGCTAATAACCACTTTTTCATTTCCATACTCCTGTGATTGCTATTTTATTTCGTTTTGTTTGTTGTGTTGGCTTAGGAGGCAATAGTCTGCCGCCTAACAAATATTAGTAAATGGATGAGATAAACTGCTGTAATCGTTCTGAATCCGGGTTTGTAAATAGCTTAGCTGGATTTCCCTGTTCTTCCACTAAGCCTTGATGTAAAAACATCACATGGTTTGATACGTCACGCGCAAACGCCATTTCGTGCGTGACCACCAGCATAGTTCGCCCTTCATCTGCCAAATCTCTCATTACCCCCAGAACTTCTCCTACAAGTTCTGGGTCAAGCGCAGAAGTTGGCTCGTCAAACAACATCACCTCTGGGTCAACTGCTAGCGCACGGGCAATAGCTGCACGTTGCTGCTGGCCGCCAGATAAGTGCCCAGGGTAATAATCTTTACGCTCATACAAGCCTACTTTCTTAAGCAAGACTTCTGCATTTTCAATCGCTTGAGCTTTTGGCACGCCTAAGACATGAACAGGCGCCTCAATCACGTTTTCTAGTACGGTTAGGTGAGACCAGAGGTTGAAACCTTGGAAAACCATTGCCAGGCGTGAGCGAATACGTTGGACTTGCTTTTCATTAGCAGGAACAGATTCACCTGCTCTGTTGTTCTTCATTTGGATTAATTCACCATTTACCCAAATTTCGCCCGCGGTAGGCGTTTCTAGCAAGTTGATACATCTGAGAAAGGTACTCTTACCTGAGCCGGAAGAGCCAATGATGGAGATAACATCTCCTTTGTGCGCGGCAAGTGAAATGCCTTTTAAAACTTCATTTTGTCCAAATGTTTTGTGCAGGTCTTTTATATCTAGCGCTGGTACATCATTCATGCGCCCTACTCCCTGTGTTTTTGTCACTGCAATTAAGGGACTCCGCCCTCTCTAATTCGGAACAAATTAGCACCGCCCCTTGAAACTTGCAACAAATTATTAACCTAAATAATTCGAATAGAAAGATACGATAGGCAAATTAATATGCAATATATAGTAACATATTCTTCAAAAGTTGAATATTAAATATAAAAAAGCCCCTTTCAAAGGGGCTTAATAAATTTACAAAAGTGTTAATTGAAACCTATTCGAGGTCGCAATGAATTAATTAAAACGACTGACTACCAACGAGTTTGAAGTACGTAATGTCACTTCATTTTCTAAGCCTTCTTTTTCAGAAGTAATGATGCCATCTAGGTCTTCATCTAGTTCAGGCTCTGACGCTTCACCATTGGAAAAGAAGCTCATGAAAACTTTAGAATCAATATTACTATCTTCATTCACTACCAAAGCAGTGCGATTAAAATCGTCCGAAGCTGAAACTTTCAAACCGTTAACGGCCGATGTTGGGAAGTTGTAGTAATGCAATTCTGGAACAACAACAGAATCACTATCACTTGTTGTGAAAATGCGATGTGTGACTCTGTAGTCGCCTGAAGTTGCAAAGTAAGCGACACGAGTAAAGCCTTCAGTAGACGATGTTAAGCCCATGTCCAGATCAATCACGGACTCTGCACTTCCTTGCGTTGATACACTTGGTTTTGTGTTCGGCAGGTTATCAATATTTAAGTAAGCACTCGGATCAACGTCAATATCCCATCCGTCAGAGATCGTTTCGTTAAGTAGAGACTCCCAACCATTAACTTGATTCTCTGAGAACGCCATGTATACCCAAGTTTCTTTATTCGTTGCACTAGGGCGATTATATTCAACGGCCGTTTTATCCAGCTTCAACGCGTCATATGCAAAGCCGTTAGTAACAAAGCCAATGTTGAGCGAGTCGTAAGTATAGTCAGAAGACGAATAAATGTTTGACGTATTATCCGCTCTAACTAAGGCTATCTCACCAGTTCCCCACGAACCAATACCATATTGGTAAAGCGCTTTGTCGCTTGAACCTGATTCATACTGAAACAATGCCGTTGGTTCACCTTTAAGCCCCATCAGTTCATCAGTAGGCAACATATCAGGGTTCGGAGACGTGAAAATATCGGTTTGCGAGACAAAGTTGTAATCTCCGCCACCTGATTCAGCGTTTCGGTAATCTAAGTTAGTAAACTTATTGCTTGCTAAGTTACCGCCAGTAAAGCATTTGTTCAAAGAGTCTCGGTTTAGTGCAAAAGTAGCATTACGTAGTTTCTTATCTTGCAAGAACTCTTTTGAAAACGTGTTTACGCGAGCTTCTTTGCCGTTAAATTCTATTGCTTGAAACGTTACAAAGCCGCCGTCAGGGATATCTTCAAGATAAAACTTAAAGTTATCAGTGGTAGGTTTGATAATGTCTCCGGATCTTTTGCCATCGGCATCAGAGTAGTAACCGATAACATAGTTGGTCACTTGCTCTTTTGACGCTGCACTATAGGTTAAAACCGTTTTATCGCCGTTCAGCTCAGTTTTGTGGTCATATACAGTACAACCTTTCGTAGTTGCTTCACTTTCAGTCATTGTTGCTGGTATAGCAAAATCAAAAGTAAACGCAGTTTTCGGCGCTGCACCACCGCCACCGCCGCCACCGCCGCCGCAACCGACCATTAACCCTGAGATGATTGCCACTAGTGGCAGTACTTTAAGCTGTTTCATGTCTTTTTCCTAAACTGAGCGGCAATGATTAGCCAAAAAATTGTCTTTGCTCTGTCCAAAGCAAGAATAAAGCCAGCTTTATATAATCATCGTGAATATTGACATTTAATCTGCATCTCGTGCAAAAGGACAAAAAGTTCTAATTTTATGCAACTTGTGTAATGAAATTACACAAGATCTCCGCATCTCATTCGCATGCCAGAAACTTTCTGTAGTTTTATTTCACAACCATTCTTAAAGTGATCTAAATCAATCACCCTAAATGGCTATCTTGCTAGACTCCTGCCAAAAGATGAGGCTTTTTTTGTGCCTCAACACAATAAGTTATTAGCTATGCTTAGGCACAGTGTCGACGTGTAACAAATCTAACAATAGCTAGCATAAGCGTGCCGCAGGATGCGGATTAACACAATTGAATGAAGAATTCATAACTTTTAAATATATGAGGAATCTATGTCAGACGCAGTTAACAAAACGCACTCTGATTCAGATATCGAGACCAAGAGCTACCGTGAGCTTCATCGTCCAGCATCTGAGTTCGCAAGCCGTTCAGACTACCTAGACCACGAACTACAAATTATGAAGCCACGTCGTTTTGGCTTGAACTTGCCAGGTCGTGACTTCCGCTTTGAGCTTGAAGACCTTGTTCCAGCGCTTGCTGGTACTATCGGTATTATCGCAATGTACTCTGCGGTAATGATGTCTTGGGCTGAAGGTCTTACTGCAGCATGGGACCACGTAAACTTAGGCAAGGACTTTGCTATCGAAGTTGCGCGTGTAGAAATGCTCATCCCTGCACTTCTTTTCTGTGTACTTGCCTCTGGTTTTATTAACCCTAAAGCCAACCTAGCAGGCAACCACGGCCCAATGATCCCTCTTATTGGTACCATCGCTCTTGCTGGTGCTCACCCTCTTGCATTAGCAATTCTCATTGGTGTGTTTGGTTTGATTTTGAGCCTCTTAAAAGGTGGGTCAAAACTGGTTAACCTCACCTCTGAAGGTACGGCTGGTGGCCTTCTTATTTTCCTAGGTTTAACCGGAACCATGAGCCAAATTAACTCTATTCAAGCTTGGGCTGTTGGTTTGCAATCCGATACGGTTGCCGCTGGTAGCATGGGTTACATCGGTCTGATTGTTCTTGCGGTTACCATTGGCTTATACGCGTTCCTTGCTAAAGTGAACAAACGCTGGCTAGCGATCCCTGTTTGTGCCTTCACTGGGCTTGCAATCGCACTGGCTCTTGGCGCAGGCTTCGATATTAAATTCGTAACCGAGACAGGCCTTCCAAACCTAAATCCAATCTACTGGTGGGGTTCAACAGAAGAAGGTTGGATGCTTGGTCTTCCTAATATGGAACACTTCATCGCTTCACTACCATTCGCCATTCTTGCGGTAGCAATGTGGTCACCTGACTTCTTGGGTCACCGTATCTTCCAAGAGATGAACTACCCACGTAAGAGTGAGAAAGTGCTGATGGACGTTGATGACACAATGACAATGTGTTCCGTTCGCCAAATGGTCGGTACTGCAGTGGGTGGTGGTAACATCACATCATCTTGGGGGACTTACATGATCCCTGCTGCAATCGCGAAACGCCCTATTCCTGCTGGTGCCATCTTACTAGGCTCTCTATGTATTATTGTTGCAATCCTTGGTTTTCCTATGGACGTTGCAGTATGGCCTCCAGTTATGCGCGTTGCTCTTCTCGTTGGTGTATCTCTACCACTGCTTGAAGCTGGCATGCAGATGGTGAAGGACTCGAAAGACTCACAAGCAGCAGGCATTTGTATCTTTGGTTCTGCCGTTGTTAACCCAGTTCTAGCTTGGGCACTAACTATGCTTTTAGATAACAACGGTTTAATTGGAGATAAAGAGCGCGCGTCTCGCCTATCATTTGTAGACAAGATTGTGATCCCAGTAAGCGTACTTGTTATCTGTTTAGTTGCTATGCTTGCAGTTGGTATGCTTGAAGGCCAGTATGGCATCCAAGCTTGGCTATAAGCTAGCAGTCCAGAAATTTGTGGGTAGCGCTCGTCGCTACCCCATTTTTATCGAGATTTTTGAGGATTTATTGATTTAGTTTAAGGTTTGCAAAAAAATTTTAGTTTAACCTCTAACTGTTGCTTAAAAAGAGAAACGTTAAAACTAGTGACAATATTTATAGTTTTGTAAATCGAATACGTAAATTTAAGACTATAAATATTGTTATTCATAAGAGTGTACTGTTCCCCTCTTTTATCTGGGGATAGCTGGCTCAACGGCGAAGCAGTACGTATTTTTTTCTACTAAAAAGGTAGGTATGTCATGGCAGAGCAATTTGCTAAAGCTTGGGAAGGTTTTGCTGCAGGCGACTGGCAAAACGAAGTAAACGTTCGTGATTTCATTCAGAAGAACTACACTCCGTACGAAGGCGACGAATCTTTCCTAGTTTCTGAAGGTACTGAAGCGACTAACAAGCTTTGGGCTAAGGTAATGGAAGGCATCAAACAAGAGAACGCGACTCACGCTCCTGTTGATTTTGATACTTCAGTTATCTCTACCATCACTGCTCACGATGCAGGCTACATCGAAAAAGACCTAGAAACTATCGTAGGTCTTCAAACTGACGCTCCTCTAAAACGTGCGATCATCCCTAACGGTGGTATCCGCATGGTTGAAGGTTCATGCAAAGCCTACGACCGCGAGCTAGACCCACAAGTTAAAAAAATCTACACAGAATACCGTAAAACTCACAACCAAGGCGTTTTCGATATCTACACTCCTCAAATCATGGCGTGTCGTAAATCTGGCGTACTGACTGGTCTTCCAGATGCATACGGTCGTGGTCGTATCATCGGTGACTACCGTCGTGTTGCTCTATACGGTATTGACTTCCTAATGAAGGATAAATTCGCGCAGTTCTCTTCTCTACAAGAGCGTTTTGAGAACGGCGAAGACCTACAAATGACAATGCAGCTTCGTGAAGAGATCGCAGAGCAACACCGTGCTCTAGGTCAAATCAAAGAAATGGCTGCAAAATACGGTTGTGATATTTCTCGTCCTGCTGAAACTGCGCAAGAAGCTATTCAGTGGACTTACTTCGGTTACCTAGCTGCTGTTAAATCTCAAAACGGTGCGGCTATGTCTCTAGGTCGTACTTCTACGTTCCTAGACATCTTCATCGAACGTGATATCGCGGCTGGTAAGCTAACTGAAGAACAAGCTCAGGAAATGATCGACCACTTCGTAATGAAACTACGTATGGTTCGTTTCCTACGTACTCCTGAGTACGATGATCTATTCTCTGGCGACCCTATCTGGGCAACTGAGTCTATGGGTGGTATGGGTCTTGACGGTCGTACGCTAGTTACTCGTACAAACTTCCGTTTCCTAAACTCACTATACACTATGGGTCCTTCTCCAGAGCCAAACATCACTGTTCTTTGGTCTGAGCAACTACCTGAAGGCTTCAAGAAGTTCTGTGCGAAAGTATCTATCGATACTTCTTCTATTCAGTACGAAAATGACGACCTAATGCGTCCAGACATGAACTCTGACGACTACGCGATCGCATGTTGTGTATCTCCAATGGTTGTTGGTAAGCAAATGCAGTTCTTCGGTGCTCGTGCGAACCTTGCGAAAACAATGCTTTACACCATCAACGGTGGTGTGGATGAGAAGCTAAAAATCCAAGTTGGCCCGCAAATGCCTAAGATCGAAGGCGATGTTCTTAACTACGATGAACTGTGGGAGAAAATGGACCACTTCATGGATTGGCTAGCGAAACAATATGTGACTGCACTAAACGCTATCCACTTCATGCACGATAAGTACAGCTACGAAGCGGCGCTAATGGCTCTACACGACCGTGACGTTAAGCGTACTATGGCTTGTGGTATTGCTGGTCTATCTGTTGCAGCTGACTCACTATCTGCAATTAAATACGCAAAAGTTAAGCCAATTCGTGACGAAGACGGTCTAGCAATCGACTTCGAAATCGAAGGCGATTACCCTAAATTCGGTAACAACGACCCACGCGTTGATGACATTGCATGTGAACTTGTTTCTGTATTTATGGGCAAAATCCGTAAGCTTAAGACTTACCGTGATGCAATCCCTACTCAGTCAATTCTTACTATCACTTCAAACGTGGTTTACGGTAAGAAAACTGGTAACACGCCTGACGGTCGTCGTGCTGGTGCTCCATTTGCTCCAGGTGCAAACCCAATGCACGGTCGTGACGAGAAAGGTGCTGTAGCATCACTAACTTCAGTTGCTAAACTGCCGTTTGCTGACGCACAAGATGGTATCTCTTACACATTCTCTATCGTACCTAACGCACTAGGTAAAGATGAGGGTTCACAACGCGCTAACCTTGCTGGTCTGATGGATGGTTACTTCCACCACGAAGCGGGTATCGAAGGTGGCCAACACCTAAACGTGAACGTTCTTAACCGTGAAACTCTAGAAGACGCAGTTAAGCACCCAGAGAAATACCCTCAGCTAACAATCCGTGTATCTGGTTACGCTGTTCGCTTCAACTCTCTAACTGCAGAGCAACAAGCTGACGTAATCGCACGTACATTCACTGAGTCTCTATAAGACTATAGCGAAATAACGTTCTAGTAATACAACAAAGGCTGATGCTAAGTAGCATCAGCCTTTTTTTATTTCTTGAATGAAAGTTGTGATATCGCGAAAGACTTTTGCCCGCATTCTTACGTATGATGCGAAAAAAGTTAGCAAATAAAGTCTATGAGATTTAGTAAATTAATTATTCTTACCCTTCTTTCTCCAGTTGCAATAGCATCCACTAAGTCTACGGTTTCTTTTACCATCGACAACGATGGTATTTTTGGCGTCGATCAAGACTATACGAATGGTGTATTCCTTTCGTACGCGACAGACCAACTGATACAAGAAAGCCAATGGAAATGGCTGAGTCTAGCTAACTCAGAGCACGCCAATATCGATAAAATAGAGTTGGTTCTTGGCCACAAAATGTGGACTCCAAGCGACATTGAAGCCGATTATCCACTAATCAATGATCGCCCATATGCCGGTTACCTACACACCGAAATCAACTACCTTTCCCTAACGAGTGACAAAGCTGTACGGTACAATTTCACCATAGGAGCTACGGGTGAAAGTTCGCTATCAGAAAAGGCGCAAGAAATCGTTCACGGCATAACAGGATCGACGGACCCTCAAGGTTGGGATTACCAGATTGAAGATAAAGTTGCGTTCAGCCTTGGTTACCGCGTATTTAACAAATTGATGCGCAGCGAAGAACAAAAAACACAATGGGAGATCACCAACATTAACGACATCAATGCGGGTAACTTCCGTAGTGATGTCTCTCAAGGCGTCATGTTTCGTTGGGGTACAAACCTAGCGAATAGCATCGGAGCCGCCAATATCAGTGTCGAAAGCCCTTTTTCAGCAAGTATGATCGCTCAGAATACGTCGAGTTGGTTCTTGTTCACCGGGTTTGAAGGTCGTTACCGCTTTAATGACATGACTATCGAAGGAGATCGTCCTGGCATTCCTGAACCGTCAGCGCCATACGACGTCACACTGCAAAATTGGCAAGCAAGTGCCGTCGCGGGGGTATCTTGGTACAACCAAAATTACGGTGCAAGCATCACCTTTACAATTAAAACACCGGATTATGAAGAAGCCCAAACCGATGTTTATGGGACAGGCTCGTTCTCCGTGTTCGCCTTTTTCTAAAAACTGGATTATCCCAGCATCGAAGTCAATCTAGATACACGGCAAGTTCTCGGGGTAGGTATTAACCACCTCGTGTTCAAGCGTTTATGTAGATTGGCTCCATCTATTTTCTTTCTTCAAATAACCTTGCCTTTAGTACCGACAAAGCTGTTTTAACCCTGCTTTTTGTAATAAAATAACAGCTAGAATTTACTAGTAATGAGAGCAAAAGATGTCAACAGCTGGTCGTATTCACTCATTTGAGTCATGTGGTACCGTAGACGGACCTGGTATTCGATTTATCGTCTTCTTGCAAGGTTGTTTAATGCGCTGTAAGTATTGCCATAACCGCGATACTTGGGACACGCATGATGGCAAAGAAGTCACGGTTGAAGAAATCATTTCCGAAGCGAAAAGTTACCGCCACTTCATGAATGCATCAGGTGGTGGCGTTACTTGTTCTGGCGGCGAAGCGATGCTTCAACCGGAATTCGTACGTGATTTTTTCCGCGCTGCTAAAGCCGAAGGCATTCATACATGTCTAGATACTAACGGTTATGTTCGTAAGCACACTGATGTTATCGATGAAGTACTGGATGCAACAGACTTAGTCATGCTTGACATCAAACACATGAAAGACGAAGTGCACCAAGATCTCATCGGTGTATCCAACCGACGCACATTGGACTTTGCTCGTTACTTACAAAAAATCGGAAAGAAAACATGGATTCGCTATGTCGTCGTGCCTGGTTACACAGATGACCCAGAAGCAGCACACATGCTTGGTGAATTTATTAAAGACATGGATAACATCGAAAAGGTCGAGTTACTTCCTTACCACAAATTAGGGGCTCATAAGTGGGAAGCGTTAGGCTTAGAATACCCACTCGAAGGCGTAAACCCGCCACCGAAAGAAACCATGGATGAAATTCAATCCATTCTTGCTCAATACAACGATAACGTAAAATACTAAGTGAACCGCAAGACTAACCTCTTTAAAATACCAGCTTATTGCTGGTATTTTTTTGATTATATCTAAGCCTTATCAGTGAGTTTCTCTGCGGTCATTTAGGTAGAAAAAGAACGATAGAAATGATTGCGTCATGTTCGCATAGGAAGGAAGTAACATGGATTTGTTTAACTTAGGCTCTCTTGTTGTCTCAATTTGGATAGTAGTAGTCTACTGCCTACCAGATTGGAAAAAAGTCGTTTGGCCAAAACTGGAAAAAGAGAAAGGATTTCAGCACCTCGTTTTTGCAACGCTCTTCTTTTTCAGTATTTTATGGGCCGCTCAAGCAGGTGTAAAAGAAGGATTACAGATTCATTTTCTTGCACTAACAACGCTGACGATGATGTATGGTTGGCGCATGGCATTTCTACTCAGCATTCCCGCTATGTTGGTCAACCACCTACTACATGATGTGTCCTTGCTACTCTTACCCACGTCGTTAGTTCTATCTGCCCTAATTCCGATTTTCATTAGTTACTTAGTGTTTCTTCTGAGTTACCACTACTTGCCACGAAACATTTTTGTTTTCATCTTCGTTGCTGGATTTTTCAATGGCGCGATAACAGGAAGTCTGCACCTCATCATTAACTCTTTTTATCACCTATCAGTTGGTCACTACGATTGGGAAACCATTCAACATAACTACTTTGTTTTTGTGCCGTTGCTCGCCTTTCCAGAAGGTCTATTAAATGGTATGGCACTGGCGGTTTTAACCGTATTCAAGCCAGAGTGGCTGAGAGTATTTTCAGACCGAGACTACATATACAATCATTACCATAAATAAGTGTTTTCAAACTGGTCAAAAGTGACAGTTCTTGCCATTTTTTAGTATTAAATATGTGTTGAGATCATGTTTCACTCATGTCTTAAGCGTTAACCTAAGCACATTAAAAATGTATTAGATATCTAGTGAGGTCACCATGGAAATGTCAAACGCTCAACGTTTGATTCTATCAAACCAATACAACCTTATGTCTCAACTTGATCCAAGTAATGCGGCCAAATACAAACGCTTACAAACGATCGTTGAACGTGGTTATGAACTACAAATGCGAGAGTTGAACAAAGATTTCGGCTGCCTCTCAGAAGCAGAGTGTCGTGAGATCATCGACGTTATGGAGATGTATCATGCGATGCAAGAGTCTTACAACATGCTAGACGATGAAGATCGTAGCAACGTGGATCAACGTCGCTTGAAGTTCTTGGGATTTGATATCGCTTCAGAAGCGCAACAAGTACATTACGTACGTTTTCTCATCGATTCTGAAGGTTTGTACCCTCAGTTTGACAAGGCAGATCATCACTTTAACAGCCAAATGCCGATGCTAGATAAATACCGCCGTATGCTGCAAACTTGGCGTAACTGCCCTCGTCAGTATCATTTATGTGAAAACGAACTAGCGCAAATCTTCAGCGCATAAAATGGTCGTCTAAGAATGAGGAGAGCGCCCGCTCTCCTTGTTATTTACCCTGTCACAAACTTATCTAAGACTTTGCTCTCTTCCTACCTCTTTCACTTACCTTGCTCAATGTAGAACAACGAATCACTGAGACTCTTCTGTCTTTGCCAAATATTTGATTTCTATTGCACCTATTCACGACATAAATTCGTCCTTAATAAAAGAGTGATTCAAATGTCACTTTTACAATAAATTCATAATTGTTAAGCAAAATTGCAAATCCCCGACTAGGCTTAAGTAGAGAAAGGCTGTGATTGAAAAATTCATATCCACCGCTCACCGTTGTAACGAAAAAACCGTCCATAAAGCAAAGTCTTTGGTGTCGCCAATCTTACATTCTGTACGAACCAAATGTGATAACAGGACGTATATTCAAACAACAACGAGCATAACTGTTGGTGGAAAGCCTGAATCAACGTTCGTCGGTAGACTGACTATTAAAGGGGAAAGCGACATGAGTATTTTCGACCACTATCAATCAAGATATGAAGCTGCAAAAGATGAAGAGATGTCGTTACAGGAGTTTTTAGCCCTGTGTAAAGATGACAAAAGCGCTTATGCTAATGCAGCAGAACGCCTACTGATGGCGATTGGTGAACCAGAGATAATCGATACGGCAAAGGATCCGAGACTAAGCCGAATCTTCTCGAATCGTGTTATCTCTCGTTATGAAACCTTTAAAGACTTTTATGGCATGGAAGATGCCATAGAACAAATTGTGTCTTACCTAAAACATGCGGCGCAAGGCCTAGAAGAGCGTAAGCAGATTCTTTACCTACTCGGCCCTGTAGGTGGCGGTAAGTCTTCGCTTGCAGAAAAGCTTAAGGCTCTGATGGAACAGATGCCTATTTATGTTCTTACTGCTAACGGCGAACGCAGCCCAGTGAATGACCATCCATTCTGCCTATTCAAAGCCACAGAAGATGGCGATATTTTGAAAAAAGAATACGGCATCGAGCACCGTTATCTTCGCTCGATAATGTCTCCTTGGGCCGCTAAACGTCTTCACGAGTTTGGTGGTGATATCACCAAATTTAAAGTAGTGAAAGTACGCCCTTCTATCCTTGACCAAATCGGTATTGCCAAAACTGAACCAGGCGATGAAAACAACCAAGATATCTCATCATTGGTTGGTAAAGTCGATATTCGTAAGCTTGAACACTATTCGCAAGACGATCCAGACGCTTACAGCTACTCCGGTGCGCTGTGTAAAGCAAACCAAGGTTTAATGGAATTCGTTGAGATGTTCAAAGCACCAATCAAAGTGCTTCACCCGCTGTTAACAGCAACGCAAGAAGGCAACTTCAACGGTACAGAAGGCCTTTCTGCGATTCCATTCGACGGTATGATTCTGGCTCACTCAAACGAATCTGAGTGGCAGACCTTCCGTAACAACAAGAACAATGAAGCGTTCTTGGACCGTGTTTATATTGTGAAGGTACCTTACTGTCTACGTGTTTCAGAAGAAGTCAAAATCTACCAAAAACTTCTTGAAAACAGTGAGTTGTCTCAAGCCCCTTGTTCACCAAGCACGCTCGAGACTCTGGCACAATTCAGTATTCTTTCTCGGCTTAAAGAGCCCGAGAACTCGTCCATCTTCTCTAAGATGCGCGTATACGACGGTGAAACGCTGAAAGATACGGATCCAAAGGCAAAAAGCTATCAAGAGTATCGTGATTATGCTGGTGTCGATGAAGGTATGAACGGTCTCTCAACACGTTTTGCCTTTAAGATTTTGTCACGCGTATTTAACTTCGACCAAACCGAAGTGGCAGCCAACCCTGTACATCTATTCTATGTGATTGAACAACAGGTTGAGCGCGAACAGTTCCCTGCTGAAACAGCAGAGAAATATCTCGAGTTCTTGAAAGGCTACCTAGTGCCTCGATACGTTGAATTTATCGGTAAAGAGATTCAGACCGCTTATCTTGAGTCTTACTCTGAATACGGCCAAAACATCTTCGATCGATATGTCACCTATGCAGACTTCTGGATTCAAGACCAAGAGTACCGAGATCCAGAAACTGGTCAGCTATTTGATCGCTCTTCACTGAATGCTGAGCTAGAGAAGATCGAAAAAACAGCTGGTATTTCTAACCCGAAAGATTTCCGAAACGAAATCGTTAACTTTGTGCTTCGTGCGAAAGCGAATAACAATGGTCAAAACCCGGTTTGGACCAGCTACGAAAAACTGCGCACAGTAATCGAGAAGAAAATGTTCTCCAATACCGAAGAGCTACTTCCGGTTATCTCATTTAATGCGAAAACCTCTTCTGAAGATCAGAAGAAGCACGACGACTTTGTCGCTCGCATGATGGAAAAAGGCTATACCGAGAAACAGGTTCGCCTACTTTCTGAGTGGTACCTACGAGTACGTAAGTCATCCTAACCCAGTATTGAGTTAGGTCGCTTGTGAAACATGAAGAGGGCTATTTCATGGCGCAATTTATAGACCGAAGGCTCAATGGCAAGAACAAGAGCGCTGTTAATCGACAGCGCTTCTTGAAGCGCCACAAAGAGCAAATAAAAGAGTCGGTAGCAGACGCAGTGAATCGACGCTCGATTACGAATACGGAAACGGGCGAAGACGTCTCTATCCCTCACAAAGACATCAATGAGCCTATATTTCATCAAGGCAAAGGTGGTGTTCGAGAACGAGTTCATCCCGGTAACGACCAATTCATTACTGGTGATAAAATTGAGCGTCCCAAAGGTGGCGGTCAAGGTAGCGGCTCTGGAGAAGGGAACGCCAGTCCAGATGGAGAAGGCCAAGACGAATTTGTATTCCAAATATCAAAAGATGAGTACCTCGATATTTTGTTCGAAGATCTCGAGCTGCCTAATCTAGAAAAAAACCAAATTGCCAAAATCACAGAATGGAAAACGCACCGTGCAGGCTTTCAAACTGCCGGTATCCCTTCCAATATCGCCGTAGTACGCTCTCTGCAACAATCTCTTGCGCGCCGTACTGCAATGACTGCTGGTAAGAAACGACTTCTTAAAGAGTTAGAAGACGAACTTGCTCGCATCAAAAATATTGAACCTGCTCAGCAGTTTGAAGAGAACCGCTTGAAGGCTGAAATTGAAGAACTGCGCAAGAAAATCGAAAGCGTGCCGTTCATCGATACCTTCGACTTACGCTTCAAGAACTATGAGAAACGCCCGGTACCATCGAGCCAAGCGGTAATGTTCTGTCTAATGGACGTATCCGGTTCGATGGACCAGGCAACGAAAGACATCGCAAAACGCTTCTATGTTCTTTTGTACTTGTTCTTAACTCGTACCTACGAGAATGTCGAAGTCGTCTTTATCCGCCACCATACCCAAGCGAAGGAAGTGGACGAGCACGAATTTTTCTACTCACAAGAAACCGGGGGTACCATTGTATCTAGCGCGCTCAAGTTAATGGATGAAATAGTAAAAGAGCGATACCCGATTGGTCAGTGGAACATATATGCAGCTCAAGCATCCGACGGTGACAACTGGGCAGATGATTCGCCAAGATGCCGGGATCTGTTAGTGAACAAATTACTTCCAAACTGTCAGTATTACTCTTACATAGAGATCACGCGGCGATCGCACCAAACTCTATGGCATGAGTACGAAAAACTCACTGAAGAGTTTCCTAATTTCGCAATGAAAAACATTCGCTCTGTGGAGGATATTTTCCCAGTCTTTCGTGAACTATTCCAAAAAGAAACGGCGTAAGGAGGCTAGCGATGAATACCGCAACGAGAAACCTCTCAGGAGAGGCGCCTAAAAAGCGTAACAGTAAAGTGTTGCCAGATGGACCAGATTGGACATTTGAGCTGTTAGAGCGATACCACAAAGAAATTAAGCGTGTCGCGGAGCATTATCGCCTAGACACTTACCCTAACCAAATAGAAGTGATTACTTCAGAACAGATGATGGATGCCTACTCAAGTATCGGCATGCCAATCAATTACAACCACTGGTCATTTGGTAAAAAATTCATTCAAACAGAGCAGAACTATAAACATGGTCAAATGGGGTTAGCCTACGAGATTGTGATTAACTCCGACCCTTGTATTGCTTATTTGATGGAAGAAAATACGGTAACAATGCAAGCACTCGTTATAGCGCACGCGTGTTACGGCCATAACTCTTTTTTCAAAGGTAATTACCTATTCCAAACGTGGACTGACGCCAGCTCTATTATCGACTATCTGCTGTTCGCCAAAAAGTATTTAGCCGAGTGTGAAGAACGATATGGCGTAAAAGAAGTGGAAAAACTGCTCGACTCTTGTCACGCGTTAATGAACTTTGGTGTAGACCGCTACAAGCGTCCAGAGAAAATCTCAATTACAGAGGAAAAAGCAAGACAAGAAGAACGCGAAGCATACCTACAGTCTCAAGTTAATGAGCTTTGGCGCACGGTACCAACAGCCAAGACGAAAGAGGAAGACATTAAAGAGCGATTCCCAAGCGAGCCTCAGGAAAATTTGCTCTACTTCTTCGAAAAACATGCGCCGTTGTTAGAGCCATGGCAGCGTGAAGTTGTTCGGATCGTCCGTAAGATCAGTCAGTATTTTTATCCGCAAAAACAAACGCAAGTCATGAATGAAGGCTGGGCAACGTTCTGGCACTACACCATACTCAACCATCTTTATGATGAGGGCTTGGTGTCTGAAAAATTCATTCTAGAGTTCTTACATAGCCACACCAGTGTCGTGGCTCAGCCACCTTATAACAGCCCTTACTTTAATGGCATTAACCCCTACGCGTTAGGCTTTGCCATGTTCCGAGATATTAAGCGTATCTGCGAAGAACCAACTGATGAGGACAAGGAGTGGTTTCCAGATTTAGCAGGAACCGACTGGTTAGATGCAGTGCATTTCGCGATGCATAATTTCAAAGATGAAAGCTTTATTAGCCAATACCTTTCTCCGAAATTAATGCGTGATTTCAAGCTGTTTGCGATCAACGATGATGACCATAAGAACTTTATTGAAGTCGCTGCTATACACGATGAGATGGGTTATAAACGCATTAGAGAAACCTTAGCCGCTCAGTATAACTTATCTAATCTTGAGCCAAACATTCAGGTGTTTAATGTCGATGTCCGTGGTGATCGATCGCTTACGTTGCAGTACGTTCCTCACAACCGCATCCCACTTGATGATAGTTACGAAGAAGTTCTAAAGCACGTGTACCGATTATGGGGCTTTGATGTCATTCTCCAAGAAGTGAAAGACACCGGTCACCGAGAGGTGTTAGCGACCTGCCCTAAACGGAACCAATACGACACTAACATTTAACTAATACCGCGATACGAGTAAAACAAAAAAGGCTCCTAATTCAGGAGCCTTGTTTATTCTTAAATCTATATGAGCATTTGTTACGCTTGCTTTGCAACAATCGCGCGCACGGCTTCTAGGTCTTCGGGCGTATCAACCCCTGCCGCTGGTGCTTCTTTCGCTACCGCCACATGAATTTTTTCACCGTACCAAAGCACTCGCAGTTGCTCAAGACACTCAATCTGCTCTAATGCACTTGGTGCCCAGTTGACATACGTATTAATGAAACCAGCTCGATAAGCATAAATACCAATATGACGCATTAATGGGTTGGCAATGGTTTTGTCTTGTTTAGCAAAGTTATCGCGATCCCAAGGGATGCTTGCTCGACTAAAGTACAACGCATAGCCTTGCTCATCTGCGACAACTTTAACAGCGTTCGGGTTGAACACTTCCTCTTCCGAGTCTATTTCTACAGCTAACGTCGCCATCGGGGCTTCACACCCTGATAAGTTATCAGCAACCTGACGAATGATGGACGGCGGAATCAAAGGCTCATCCCCTTGCACATTAACAATAATGTGGTCTGACGGAATAGCCATCTTTTCAACAACTTCTGCAAGACGCTCCGTACCTGATTCGTGCTGGGGAGAGGTCATACAAACTTTACCACCAAATGACGAAACCGCTTTCGCAACACGCTCGTCATCAGTTGCAACGATGACATCTTCCGCACCCGCTTGCAGCGCTTGTTCATAAACCCACTGAACCATAGGCTTACCACCAATATCCGCTAGCGGTTTACCAGGCAAACGGCTCGATGCGTAGCGCGAAGGGATGACAACCGTAAAAGACATTAGCGTCCCTCATCCATGCTCATAGTGCGAGCTTCAGGCTCTAGCAGAACTGGAATACCCTCTTTGATCGGGTAAGCAAGGCGATCCAATTTGCAGATCAACTCTTGATTATCTTTATCGTACGTCAGCTTACCTTTGCAAACAGGGCAAGCTACAATCTCAAGTAGACGGTGATCCATAAGCCGCTTTAACCTCTTTTATTCTATTTAAAATTTGCTCTGCATCGTTTGATTCAAACTGGGCAGATACAGGCAGATACCACCAATTATCTTGCGCATAATGGCTGCACTTGACGGCATCTTTCTCGGTCATAATCACATTGGTCCCTTGTTGAGCCAATGCTTCTAATTCTTGTTGATCAAAGTCTTGATGGTCAGCAAAACCTTTTGTGACTTTAACATCTGCGTTCATCGAGTTTAGTGTATGAAAAAAACGCGGAGGATGCCCAATGCCCGCAAATGCGACGAGATCTTTCAACTCCGAAACATCCACATGTTGCTTAGTCTTAAGATTAATAGCTTTAGAGGGTGCTAAAGCCATTGCGATTTCGCCCGTATGCGCTTGACCGCCATTGGTGATGATAAAGTCGACTTCTTTAAGTCGCTCAATACCTTCACGTAAAGGACCTAATGGAATCAGGCTTTCATTCCCAAACCGGCGATTCCCATCCACAATCACTAACTCAATATCACGGCCTAACGCATAATGTTGTAATCCATCATCCGTAATTATGATATCCACATCCAAATCTAGCAGTGCTTTCACTGCATTTGAACGCACAGGATCTACCGCAACAGGTGCTCCTGTACGGCGATGAATCAATTTAGGTTCATCGCCACAATGCTTCGCTGGCGTATCTTCTTTTAGCACTAACGGATAGGCAGGAGCCTTTGCCCCATAACCACGAGAAACAACCCCCGGCTTAAAGCCCATTTTCTGTAGTTGCTCAACAAGCCACACAACAACTGGTGTTTTACCATTGCCACCAGCAGTGATATTGCCAACCACAACAACAGGTATTGGCGCATTATAGGCTTGCTTGCGGCCAGTTTGGTATTGCTTTCGCTTTGACTTGCTTATCGTTCCAAATAATAAACTCAGTGGCCACAAAAGCGGCCACAAGAGGTATTTTATTGGATGGTTTTCAAACCAGATTTTTTCAATCACCGCGCTTATTCACCAAACTGAATACGGTGCAATTGTGCATACGCACCATTTTTCTTAATAAGCTCAGCGTGGTTGCCACGTTCAATGATGGCACCATCATCAACCACAAGAATTTCATCGGCTTTCTCGATTGTGGATAAGCGGTGCGCTATTACAAGTACCGTTTTATCTTTTTGCAGCTCATCAAGTGCAGCTTGAATAGCTCGCTCGGATTCGGTATCCAAAGCCGAAGTTGCCTCATCAAGAATCAGCACTGGAGCATCACGCAATAGAGCTCGCGCAATCGCAACACGTTGGCGTTGACCACCAGACAAGCTAGCACCATTTTCACCAATCATAGTATCAAGTCCATCATCCATTTTGCCGATGAACTCCATCGCATGCGCGAGTGTTGCCGCTTTCTCGATATCACTGCGCTCGTATTGGCCATCCGTTGCGTACGCAATATTGTTTGCTATCGTGTCATTAAACAAATGAACATTTTGCGATACTAGTGCAAATTGCTGACGTAAATTCTTTAGCTCGTAATCACGAATATCATGCCCATCTAATGTGATAGATCCACTGTCAACATCATAGAAGCGGTTGAACAAGTTCGCGATGGTACTTTTACCTGAGCCAGAACGGCCAACTAGCGCCACCGTTTTTCCTCTTGGAATATCGAAGCTGACATTTTCCAATGCTGGTTTTTCTGCACCAGTGTAAGTAAAGCTTACGTTTTTAACTGAAACATCGCCATTTGCGCGTTTAACTGTCAACTTACCTTCGTTTTTCTCAGGCTCGAGGTCAATTAACGCGAAGAGCGTTTGGCTCGCGGCCATACCACGTTGGAACTGAGAAGTAACGTTAGTCAGCGCTTTAAGTGGGCGCATCAGACCAAACATTGCAGAGAAGACAACAGTAAATGTACCAGGAGTCAGTTGCTCTTTAATCGAATCAATACTTGCTAAATAAAGAACGGCAACAATTGCAAGTGATGCAATCATTTGGATGATAGGGTTAGCCGCCGCTTGAGCCGTCACCAACTTCATGCTTTGTTGACGCATTTGGTTGCTGACTTTTTCAAATCGTTGACGTTCGATGTCTTGGCCGCCATAGCTCAACACAACTTTATGGCCTTTCAGCATCTGCTCTGCTGATGCAGTTACGTTACCCATCATGGTCTGCATATTTTTGGATATTTTTCTAAAACGTTTAGAAACAACACCAATACCCCATGCCACAACGGGAGCAACAGCAAACAGCACTAGCGACAATTGCCAGCTGTTGTAAAACATCAAGACTAACAGACCAATGATACTTGCGCCTTCACGCACAATGCTCACCAACGCTTGGCTAGTTGCCGCTGATACTTGCTCTGAGTCGTAGGTTATACGCGACAATAAGTTGCCCGTCTTTTCCTTATCAAAGTATGACACTGGCATATGCATAAAGTGATTGAACACCATGCGACGGACTTGCATAACTACGTTGCCAGATACCCAGCTCAAACAGTAGGTGGAGACAAATCCACTTATGCCACGGATGAACATCATGGCAAAAATAATCAATGGAAGCGTGCGTAAAAAATCAGATTCAGCGTTCCCAAAACCTTCATCGAGTAGTGGTTTTAGCAGGGAAATCATATAGGTATCTGATATTGCATTAATAACTAATGCAATGACTGCAACGACAAGACCTGACTTATAAAGGCGAATAAATTGCCATAGACGCTTAAACGTCTGCCAAGTCGTTTCATCAGTATTTATCGACATAGAAGTGCTTTATTTTCTTACATTAAGACTCTCATTCTACTCCCTTACGCAGCATCTGCCTATACCAAGGCTCAAATGTATCGCTACGTTTGGTTTCTGAGCGCCAATTATCACGGTGAATAAAGAAGCTTACCTGACCACCCTCACCAGTATCAAGCCAAGTAACGCCAAGCTTTCGGTATGAAGCAACGACATTTTCCGCTGGCATTCCCCATCGATTGTTTTTTGCTAAAGAAGCAACCGCCACACTCGGGCTCACCGCCTCAATAAATCGAGGATTCGATGAACTTTTACTCCCGTGGTGAGGGACTAGCATCACATCACTTTGTAACTTTCCGGGTTCTCTAAGCAAAATCCACTCGCTAATGGCCTCAATATCACCAGTAAAAAGCATACTAAAGTTAGAAATAGGGTCAGTAAGTCGTAATACACAGGAGTGCGGATTATACGCACGTTGAACAAGTGCAGGAGGCCAGAGCACTTCCATCTTTAATCCTTGCCATTTCCATTGGTCGCCTCTAGTGCAAGGCTCATATCCGATAAAGAATTGACTACTAAGTTTACGCTGTGGAGAAAAGGCATCTTCAATGAAAAAGCGGCCGCCTGCGTGATCATTATCGGAATGGCTTAGAATCAGTGTATCTATGCTTTCATAACCTCGTTGATGCAAAACCGGAGTGACGACCTGCTCTGCGATACTGCCGCTTTGCCATGCTTTACCAGTGTCATACAGCAACACCTTGTCGTCTTTTTCTACAACCACTGCAAGGCCATGACCTACATCTAATACATCGATACGCCAATGCGGTTCATACTCCGATGCAAGCTTGATACTAATAACGATGCCGAGTAACAAATACCACGCGTACTGAGACATGAACCGTTGAAATATTAAGCAAACCACTATCGCCATAACCAGCATTGTCATTTCCATGCTAATAGGTTGCCAAGAACCTATTGCGTACTGTATTGACGTGCTCAATGGCTGTAATGACCAGTCCACCAAATGCCACAGAGGCTTCGCTATCATTTCAAGAAACAAAGATGAGAACAGGGCTAGAAACATCAAAGGTACAACGATAAATCCGAACCAAGGAATAAATACCAAGTTGTAGGCTATTGAGGACAAACTAAAACCGGAGAAGAAATGGCCACTAACAGGTACGATTAAAGCGCTCAACATCAATTGAGTAAGCAATAACGCTTTTAATCGCGCTTTCCAACCTCCCCTTTGATGTCGAATCAAATTAATTGCGAACAATACCGCACAAACGGAGAGGTATGATAACCAAAAGCTCATGCTGTAGGATGCAAAAGGTTGGACAAGCAGTTGTAGAGATACTGCAAGCAAAAGAACTCGCCAAGAAGTCCAGTGCACCAGAGTATACTTCAGGAGAACGTAAACAACGCATACCGACACTGCTCGCGTAGTAGGCAGAGAGAAATCCGCTAACCAAGCGTAGGCAACAGCGAAGATCAGCCCATATAAGCTAGGTAACAACTGGTATTGGGGTAATAGATAACGAACGGTACCGCCCACGACTAGCCCAAAAGTAAACGCCATACCAATATGTAAACCAGAAATGGAGACCAAATGCAGTAAACCACTGTCCCTGAGCGCTTGCCAATCTTCCTTAGACAACCAAGAACGGTCAGCAAAAACTAACGCACTTATTAACGAGAAATGATGAAGGGAAGACACATCATCAGCGACATCGGCAATAATGGATTGACGCAGAGATACATTAGAACGAACAATCCACTGAGCGTCTTTGTTAACAACCGCTCGGGCGATAATATTTTTACCCATCGCGTGCTTTTCAGCATCAAAGCCAGCTTCGTTGCGTAGACCTGTAATCGGCTTTAACGAGATGGATGTCGTAAACTCACTGTTAACATCGAGTGGAAAAGGCGTAATAAGACGGATTTTAGGTTTAAGAAAAGGTAACAGAGTTTGAGAATTTACCGCTTCTATAGCGACAATACCTTCATAACCGTGACTTATTTGCGTAAAAGGGCTGTCAACTTTACCAATTATGGTAATATTCTCCCCTGCTTGAAAAAGGGCTTGTCTCTGAGACTCCAATACATTGCCGTGGACGATGACAACCATAAAGCCCGCAATTGCGCCTATGCTAATTAAGCCACGACGTAATTTGATTATTGAGCCAGTGGTTATTATTCCCAGCAGCAACCAACGCCAATCTGGTATTGTCGGCCACCAAGCTGACGAGATTACGCTCGCTACAAATAACGCCAAGGTCCAACTTTTTTCTGAGAGAGTCATGCTGTCCTATGCCTAGAAAGCTGATAAAACGCTTCATGCCAGATCATGAATTGATCAAACGCCAAAAAGCATTGAAGGTCTTCGGCAATGTGTTGTACAACCCAAACTTGTGGTGCTTAAACCGCCGCTCGGCATCAGGGGCTTTTGCTGTCGGGTTATTTATGGCTTTTGTTCCGCTGCCGAGCCAAATGATCATGGCCGCTGGTTTGGCCATTATGTTGGGTGTCAATCTGCCCCTCTCCGTCGCTTTGGTATGGATCAGCAATCCTATCACTATGCCTGTGCTATTTTACTTTGCGTACAAGCTAGGTGCTCTAGTGATGCGTCTTCCCCCGCAACCTTTTCACTTTGAACTATCGTGGGAATTCATCATGCAGCAAATGAGCACCATTGGACCTCCATTTCTATTGGGCTGCGCAATTTGTGGGGTTGTATCCGCGATTATTGGCTACTTCGGAATTCGAGGGCTTTGGCGCTACTCCGTGGTACGGAGCTGGCAAAAACGCAAAATAAGATAAGACCTTACTGCGTAAAAATCAGCATTTGAGCTATCAGTTGAGGGGCATCTAACAGTTAGAATGAAACGCGATGTTACTCAAGTCGGATAAATACAAAAAAGGACCGAATTCGGTCCTTTTTGTTTTTCGCATATTGTAAAACAATCCGCTATTTAGAACTCAGTACAGCCGCCGGATTCAACCTTGCGGCACGCGAAGCAGGATACCACGTCGCAAGTAAACTAAGCACTATCGCCGTCACTGACACCAATGCCACATCTGGCCAGTGTAGTTGTGATGGTAAGAAGTCGACGAAGTAAATATCACCCGATAAAAACTGATGACCAATTAAGCTCTCTAACCCTTTAATTAACGGAGTCAGGTTTAACGCCACTAAGACACCGATAACACTGCCGACGAGACTACCAAATACACCAGAGAATACACCTTGCCAAACAAAGATCCGTTTGATTAGGCTATCTTTTGCTCCCATTGTTCGCAAAATTGCAATTTCCGCCGCTCGGTCTTTCACTGCCATCATCAACGTAGACACAATATTAAAACATGCCACGCCAATCACCAGTACCATCACCAAGTACATAATGGTGCGCACGAGCTGAATATCGCGATACAAAAAACCAAACTTTTGCTGCCAGCTTTTCAAATACACGTAAACATCAACCATGCTACCAACCTCGCGAACAATAGAAGGCGCATTGAGAACATCGTCAGTTTTTAGTGAAATGCCTGTGACCCCTCCCCCTAACCTCGCGTATTGCTGCGCATCAGCTAATGGTACTAACGCTAGAGAGTGGTCGATTTGGCCATTCAACGTTAAGAACCCTGACACCTTCACGCGCACACGCTTAGGAGCCTGCACTTTATTTGCGCCGCCTGTTTGCGGAATCATTAACGTAACGTAATCCCCCACGGCGACATTTAGCTCGTTTGCTACACCTCGGCCTAAGATCACTTGCTGCTGACCGGCATAAAAGTTTTGCCAAGCTTCTTGGTCAATAAAATTCGACAAGCTCGACACCGCTTGCTCGAAAGTAGGCTCTACGCCACGAACTTCTATCGCTTTTAGCTTACTGCCTTTTTCTGCCAAACCCGTAAAACGAACGTACGGTGCTGCCGCGACAACATGTTCATGTTTTAGAGCTTGATTCATCGTTTTGGTGTAGTCATGAAGTGGTCCATTAACACCTTCTAACTCGCCGTGTGGGATCACAGACAACACACGCGATTGCAGCTCGCGCTCAAAGCCATTCATTGCAGACAAACCGATAATGATCACAGCAACGCCAACCGCAATACCAATAGTCGAAGAAAGCGATATGAAAGACACCATCTTGTTGCGCTTTTTCGCTCGACTGAAGCGACCACCAATCATCAAAGCTAAAGAGGTAAACAAAACTAGCCCTCCGCAGATGCTGTATCAGTCACAAAACGATCTACGAGCAAACCATCTTGCATGTGCATTTGACGATCCATTTTTGCTGCCAGCTCTTTGTCATGCGTGACAACCAAAAATGCAATGTTTGACTCTTTATTGAGCTCGCGCATCAAATCATAGATAGACAGTGCCGTATTGTGATCTAAGTTCCCCGTAGGTTCATCAGCCAAGACCAGATCAGGTTTATTCACCAACGCACGCGCAATCGCAACACGCTGACGCTCACCGCCCGATAACTCGGAGGGTCTATGTTGCATCCGATGACTCAAACCAACTTTATCTAACAGCGCTTTAGCCGCCTGTTTTGCATCCGCTACTTTAGCACCGCCAATCATCAGTGGCATCGCCACATTTTCAAGCGCAGTAAAGTCAGCCAACAAGTGATGAAACTGGTATACAAAACCAAGGTGCTTGTTGCGTAATGCCGCCTGTTTGTTCGAGCTCAAAGCTGATAAGTTTTGCCCTAGAAAATCAACTTCACCATGAGTTGCGTCATCTAACGCACCTAAAATATGCAATAAGGTACTTTTTCCCGAACCAGAAGAGCCAACAATAGAAACCAACTCCCCTTTGTCGATATCGAAACTTACGCCTTTCAACACTTCCGTATCTAACGAACCCTCTCGGTAGACTTTACGAATATCACGACATTCTAATAGCTTATTCATAGCGAAGTGCCTCAGCAGGTTTAACAGAAGATGCTCGATAAGAAGGATAAAGCGTAGCAGCAAGGCTAAGAGCAATCGCCAACACCACCACTAAAAGAATTTGCATTGAATCAATCAAGATGGGTAGATGACCACCAAAGCTGAATAGCGCCACACCAGCAGATTCAAGAATCGCATTTAGATTAAGTGACAAGATCACGCCCGCAGCGCCACCAACAATCGCGCCAATTACACCACTGCTTGCACCTTGCACCATGAAAATGGTCATCACTTGAGATTGAGTCATGCCTTGAGTTTTCAATATTGCGACTTCTGATTGTTTCTCCATTACCACCATGATCAAAGCGGAGATAATATTGAATGCAGCGACACCCACAATTAGACCTAGCATAAGTCCCATCATGTTCTTTTCCATTTTCACCGCTTGGAAAAGCTCACCACGCTGTTCGCGCCAATCACTCCATTCCCATCCATCAGGCATGGGTTGGTCAGCAAAATCCGTCACCATAAATGGGTCAGAGAAAAAGACACGCCAACCAGAAACCGTGTCTTTAGGGAAACGCATCAGCTTAGATGCATCCGTCATGTTCACAATCATTAATTGACCATCAACGTCCGATCCCGTATTGAAAATGCCTGAGACAGTGAAGTTTCGCTGGCTAGGAATACGACCAAGTGGGGTAAACTGCGTCGCGTTGGTCACCATCAAGCGTACTTTATCCCCGATTGAGACCTTTAGTGAACGTGCCAAACTGTGACCCAAAAATACATTGTAGTCACCTGCTTGAAGTGACGATAATCGTCCGGCAATCAAATGGTTGCTAATCGGATCGCCTTTCTTAGGTTCAATACCGATGAGGTAACCAGCCGTCAGCTGTGCAGAACTCTGAATAACAGCCTCTCCTCTAACGATAGGCTCCGGCTGAGATTCACTCGACATCGCTTGAACAAATGGAGGGGCAGACTCGGTCATAGGCGTTTTTCCATCGTGTTGCGAAACAACGGCATGAGGTAGCACACCTAAAATGCGTTCTTTTAACTGCGATTCAAACCCGTTCATCACAGAAAGAACCGTCACCAACGCCATTACACCGATCGTAATACCCGCCGTCGACATATAAGAAACAAATCGGCTGAACCTATCTCCAGAGCGTCCCCGAAGATACCTTAAGCCAATAAACAATGAGATAGGATGATACATATAAGACAAACCAACTGGTTGTTTTGATATAAAGCTTTAGCGGATTATCTTACCTTACTCTTCTCATTAAGAAGACAAGAGAATCGCTAAATTTGTCAACGACATGCAATAAGTCTGTATTTAGGGCAAAAAGTTCAAGGACAAATCAGCTAAACTTGATAACTTCATTCAGTTAGCGATAATCAGTGCCCTATTTCTCTTTGTTTGTTGAGTGAACAGGGAGCGCTCACTGGCAAAAGGATCGACTATATGACAGAGCAAGAATACTTTACCGTCCATCATAACCTCACCATCAACGTCGAAACGTTGAGTGCGGACTTTGCTTTGCCAGATGAAGAAACATTTGCCTCCGAAATTCCAGCACCATTTATTGTCGCCAGTGAATTTAG
This sequence comes from Vibrio sp. YT-15, assembly GCF_033337445.1. Taxonomy (NCBI): domain Bacteria; kingdom Pseudomonadati; phylum Pseudomonadota; class Gammaproteobacteria; order Vibrionales; family Vibrionaceae; genus Vibrio; species Vibrio sp. YT-15. The sequence continues at coordinate 37,349 of NZ_JAWOQR010000003.1, read as the reverse complement.
TCACTTAGATATGTTGGCAGACAACGCGCGTCTAGAGCTGAAAAACAAAGAGTTAAAGCATGTGATCAACTTGCTTGATACGCAAAACGCGAAACTTAACCTCTTGTTGAGCTTTATGCTTTCACAACAAGATGACGCCTCCATTCGATATCAAACGACGCAGTTTGGTGCTAGTCAACTCAGTTTCCGCTCAGATACAGCGTTAACTACTCAACAACTCGTTCGTGTTAAACTGTTCCTCGATCACCCTGCTGCGGCGATTTACTGTTACGCTCAAGTAGAAGAATGTGATGCTTCAGAGCAAGATTTCATTATCACGCTTAGATACAAGATGCTCCGAGAATCTGATCAAGATTTACTGATAAAGGCGGCACTGTATCAACAACAAAAACTTTTACGTCAGCGCTCGATAGAGCGAGATAAAAAATAATTCCTATGACAAAAGCAACGATTCTTTCCGTCACCAACCCTTCAGAGCGTGGCGACAAAAAACAGCTAGGTAATTTGCCGGGCGCAGCTCTACCTCTAGCCATTGCAGAGCTAGCCAAGCAGCATTCGAGTCACTCTCTACTCGTTGTGCCTGACCCGCAAATTGCTTTAAAGCTTCAGGCAGAGATTGAGCAATTCACCGACCAAACGGTAAGCCTGTTCCCCGACTGGGAAACGCTGCCTTACGATAACTTTTCTCCGCATCAAGAAATCATCTCTGAACGTATCGCACGCCTATACCAACTGCCAAGTCAGCGTAATGGCATAACCATCGTCCCGGTCAGTACAGTATTGCAACGCCAATCGCCACGTGATTTTCTGTTGCAACACACTTTAATGGTGAAAACTGGTGATCGAATCTCGCTAGAGAAGTTACGTGTACAACTTGAAAATTCAGGCTACCGCCATGTAGATCAAGTATTTGGGCCAGGTGAATATGCAAGTCGTGGGTCTATTCTGGATCTCTTTCCTATGGGCAGCAATGACCCGTACCGCATCGACTTCTTTGATGATGAAATAGATACCATTCGCACGTTTGATCCAGAGAACCAACGCTCTATCGACGATATTCAGCAAATCCAATTGCTGCCTGCACATGAGTTCCCAACCACTAAAGAAGCGATTGAAGATTTCCGTACACGTTGGCGCACCCAGTTCGACGCACGCCGCGAGCCTGAATCAATCTACATGCAAGTGACCAAAGGCACGTGGCCCGCTGGTATTGAGTATTGGCAGCCGCTGTTTTTTGACCATACCGAGACTTTATTTGAATATTTGCCAGAAGACTCTCAAGTCATCACATATGGTGATATCGAATCTGCGGTCGATACTTTCTTAACCGATGTCGAATATCGATACGACCAGAAAAAAGTTGATCCGTTGCGTCCTCTTTTGACTCCTGAACAGCTTTGGTTGAAAAAAGACGAACTTTTCAGTCAACTAAAACAGCTCCCTATCGCTCAATTGAGCCTAGATAAAGTGGTTAAGCGTGCCGGTCGTCAAAACCTACCCGTACAATCGTTAGCCGAGCTTGGCGTTCAGCAACAAAATAAAGAGCCGCTCTCGCGCCTTCGTCAGTTTAGTGAGCAATTCAGCGGAAAAATCGTTTTCTCGGTAGAGTCAGAAGGTCGTCGTGAAGCACTAACGGAGCTGTTGCAAGGCATCAAAGTTCGGCCAGTCGTACATGGCTCACTTTACCAAGCTCTAGACTCGGGTGATCGATTCAGCTTGATCTTAGGCGCAGCAGAGCATGGTTTCATTCACGAAGAGCTGAACTTCGCTCTGATCTGTGAAAGTGATCTACTCGGTGACCGTGTTATCCAGCGACGCCGCAAAGATAAAAAAGCCGTCAACAGTGACACCGTTATTCGCCATCTTGCGGAACTAAAACCCGGTCAACCTGTGGTTCATATTGATCACGGTATTGGCCGCTACATCGGTTTACAAACACTTGAAGCCGGTGGTATGAAAACGGAATACGTCACTCTTGAGTATCAAAACGATGCCAAGCTCTACGTGCCAGTTTCATCACTGAATCTTATCAGCCGTTATTCTGGCGGCGCTGAAGAGAGTGCGCCACTGCATAAATTAGGTGGTGAAGCGTGGGCAAAAGCACGTCGTAAAGCGGCAGAAAAAGTGCGTGATGTCGCGGCAGAATTGCTGGATGTGTATGCTAAACGAGAATTAAAACCTGGCTTCAAATTTGAGCTAGATCGTGGGCAATACGCAACATTTAAAGCAACATTCCCGTTTGAAGAAACAGATGACCAAGCGATGGCCATCAATGCCGTCTTGTCAGACATGTGCCAGGCAAAAGCGATGGATCGCTTAGTGTGTGGTGACGTGGGCTTTGGTAAAACGGAAGTCGCTATGCGCGCAGCATTTGTCGCAACGGATAACAGTAAACAGGTCGCCGTACTCGTACCAACAACCTTGCTTGCTCAGCAGCATTTCGAAAACTTCCGTGACCGTTTTGCCAACTTACCAATCCGAGTTGAAGTACTGTCTCGTTTTAAATCTGCCAAAGAACAAAAAGTCATTCTGCAAGACGTTGCCGATGGTAAAGTCGATATTGTCGTTGGTACGCATAAGCTGCTTTCGAGCGACATTAAATTCAAAGATTTAGGTTTGTTGATCGTTGATGAGGAACACCGCTTTGGGGTTCGTCAAAAAGAAAAAGTCAAAGCAATGCGTGCGGATGTGGACATTCTTACCCTCACCGCAACACCAATTCCACGCACACTGAATATGGCAATGAGTGGCATGCGAGACCTGTCGATCATCGCGACACCTCCTGCACGCCGTTTAGCCATTAAAACCTTTGTTCGACAAAAAGAAGAGCCAGTGGTCCGTGAAGCGGTACTGCGTGAAATTATGCGTGGTGGTCAGGTTTACTTCCTGCACAATCAGGTTGAAACCATTGAAAAAACGGCAGAAGACTTACAGAAACTCATCCCAGAGGCACGCATTACCGTGGCTCATGGTCAAATGCGCGAGCGCGAACTTGAGCGAATCATGAATGACTTCTACCATCAGCGCTTTAATGTGTTGGTGTGTACAACCATCATCGAAACCGGTATCGACGTACCAACGGCAAATACCATAATCATGGATCGTGCGGACAATCTTGGCTTGGCGCAGTTGCATCAATTGCGTGGCCGTGTTGGACGTTCGCACCATCAGGCCTATGCTTACTTATTAACGCCACATCCAAAAGCCATGACCAAAGATGCCATCAAGCGTCTTGATGCGATTGCTTCACTGGAAGACTTAGGTGCTGGCTTTACGTTAGCAACCCACGATTTAGAAATCCGTGGTGCTGGTGAGCTGCTTGGTGATGAGCAAAGTGGGCAAATTCAATCCGTTGGTTTTACACTTTATATGGAAATGCTGGAACAAGCAGTGCAAGCATTAAAAGAAGGCAAGGAGCCATCTTTGGATGAGCTGCTTCGTGAGCAAACTGAAGTGGAAATGCGAATCCCAGCGCTCTTACCAGATGATTACATTCCGGATGTAAACACACGACTGTCGATGTACAAACGCATTGCGAGTGTCACAAGCAGTGATGAACTATCAGAGCTAAAAGTGGAACTGATTGATCGCTTTGGTCTGCTTCCAGACGCAACAAAGAACTTACTTGCCGTCTCAGAATTGAAAATTTCGGCTGGTAGTTTAAAAGCGAAAAAGATAGAAGCCCATGATAAAGGTGGATTTATCGAGTTTTACCCTGATGCTGACATAAATCCAGCGTATTTAGTTAAACTACTGCAATCACAGCCGCAAAAATTTGCAATGGAAGGTCCAACTAAGTTCAAGTTTAGCGTACCATTGGTGGACCGACGTAAACGCATTCAGTTTGTTCAAGACTTACTGAATGATTTTAAACAGAATTTATTACCAACGAGCTAATAGTCGAATGAGAATACTGATCCCGTTATTGCTTCTATGTGTCTCAATGCCCTCTTGGGCACAGCGCCAATTTGATATTGAAGTGATCATTTTCAAGCGAGCAGTCGACGCTGAAAGCACAACAGAATCTTGGCCGAATCAACTGCCAAAAATCGATATGGAAAATGTCGGTAGCCTAGAGAGTGAATCCTACCGCCGCTCTAAAGGCGTGACACTTTTGCCAAGTTCTTCTTTCCGTCTCAACGAGCAAGAAGCGGCACTAAATAATCATGCCGGCTTTAAAGTGCTTAAACACGTAGCCTGGCGTCAAGGTGACCGAGGTAAATCTAGCGCCCCAATTTTCCGCATCGTTGGCGGGCGAGATTTCTCTGATTCTTATCAAGCAGATGGCCGCCCACTCAATGGCAATCAAACATTTTCCAGCGACGGGTACAGTGAAGAGACGGTCAATGGTCCTTTATATGAACTAGATGGTCGATTCCAAATATACGTACAGCATTACCTCTTCGCCGAAACAACACTAGATCTGCGCGAACCAAGTGTTAGAGAGGTGCGTTTTGAACCAACCTCAACTGAGCAATTGGCGGATGACTTAGGTGAAGTAGATGGTAACGTCCAAGTCGGTAACTTGGCAGAAATATCGCCGACAGTAACCGAAGAGAAATTCCTGAAGAGTTATCGAATGGATCAAAAACGTCGTATGCGTAGCAGCGAGACTCATTACCTAGATAACCCGTTGATGGGTATGATCATTCAAGTTCGTCGGGTTCGATAAGCACGAGCGGTTCGACAAAGCGCAGCAAAGCTGCGCTTTGTTTTTATCTGCTATACCTCAGTTATTCCTAACCAACGCAGAGCAAGGAAAATAGCTGCGTTCAAGTATAAATAGACAGCTTTCAATTTACTTACACTCAACATGGAAGTCGTATTAGTTCATGAGTCCAGACTTTGAAATCATTGCGCCCCGCTTAGCGCTCAAGCTCATCCCTGCTGAAGAAGCACATTCACTACAACGATTACTTGCAGAATCCCCTTCGCTGCACCAATGGCTTGACTGGTGTGATAAAAACGTCACATTGAAAACCGCGCAGGACTTTCTGTTGGCAACCCGTCTTAACTGGGTCAAAACTGAGGCTTTTGGTTTCGGTATCTATGAGCGGCAAAGTAACACTTTGGTTGGAATGGCAGCGGTCAATGAGTTATATCATACGTTTAATATGGCGAGTATTGGTTACTGGGTTGCCGACCGCTATCAACGGCAAGGCTATGCCCAAGAAGCCGTTAAAGCCTTAGCAGAATTCTGCTTCGCAAAGCTAAGTTTAACTCGACTAGAGATTGTTTGTGACCCCGACAACGAAGCTAGCCAAGCCTTAATTGAGTCCGTCGGTGCACAAAAAGAAGCCATCGCCAGAAACCGGTTTATTTTTCAGGGTAAGCCTAAAGATGGCGTTGTGTTCTCACTTTTACCGACAGATCTAACATAAACAAAAAGCCACCGACTTGCGGTGGCTTCTGCATTTTTTAAGATACAACACATCCACACAGAGTGGATTTAAAACCTTAGTGCAGCTTAAGGTTTGGACGCAGCACGCGATTAATGCGGCCGACGAGCATCATCAGACCGGTTTTGAATACACCGTGCAACGCCATTAGGTGCATGCGATACAATGAGATGTAAACGACACGAGCAATACGGCCTTCTACCATCATCGACCCTTTAGTTAGGTTCCCCATCAGACTACCAACGGTTGAGAAGCGACTTAGAGACACTAATGAACCGTGATCTTTATATACATAGTCTTTCAACTCGCGCCCGTTGATCTTCGCGACGATGTTACTAAATGCCTGGCTTGCCATTTGGTGTGCAGCTTGAGCGCGTGGCGGCACGAACGAACCGTCAGACTGGGTGCATTGTGCTAAGTCACCAATAACAAAGATGTCATCATCTCGTGTTGTCTGTAGTGTGTTTTTCACTACAAGCTGATTGATACGGTTCGTTTCTAAGCCAGCGATATCTTTAATAAAGTCTGGAGCTTTGATACCCGCAGCCCAAACCATGATTTGAGCTGGGATCTTCTCACCATCTTTTGTAGTAAGGCCATCTTTTTCAGCTTTAGTCACCATAGTGGCGGTGCGCACGTTTACGCCCAACTTCACCAACTCTTGATGAGCAGCAGAAGAGATTCGTGGAGGTAACGCTGGTAAAATACGCTCACCTGCTTCAATCAGATTGACGTTCAACTTGCTAGAGTCAAGATCACCGAAGCCATAAGTGCGCAGCTCTTTAACAGCATTATGTAACTCAGCTGATAGTTCAACGCCAGTTGCACCAGCACCAACAATCGCAATATCGACCGTACCGTTACCGTTTTTGGCGTGCAGCTTTAGGAACTCGTTGTTCATTTCTGTACGGAAACGGTGTGCTTGCTCAGGGCTGTCTAGGAAAATACAGTTTTCACGAACGCCAGGCGTGTTGAAGTCGTTTGATGTCGAGCCAATTGCCATCACTAGAATGTCGTATTCTAGCTCACGGCTTGGCATAAGAAGTTCACCGTGTTCGTCTTTAAGCTCACTTAAGATGATCACTTTACGTTCACGGTCGATGTCTTGAAGACTACCCATTTGGAAGTCGAAGCTGTGGTTTTTTGCATGAGCTCGATAGCTCAGTGCATCTACTCCTTCGTCCAAAGAACCTGTAGCAACCTCATGCAATAATGGCTTCCACAAGTGGCTCGCTTTTCGATCGACTAGCGTAATTTGCGCACGGTTTTTGCGACCTAGAGTTCGACCAAGCTTAGTTGCCAACTCAAGACCACCTGCACCGCCGCCTACAACGATAATGCGTGTCACAATGATTTTCCTCTACAAAAATGAATATATGGGGTTCAGCTCGATGCATGACTCACAAACATTTGTGGCATCCATCCAACCGATGAATTCTTGGTTCTTAGAGGTGTCTCAATTACTTGGATTAAAAAACTGCCACTCACCTTGATTCTTTATCTATCAATGACTTGTCAGGGTTTGGCACGTTTATCTGGTACGCATACGACGCCAGAATTTTTGGGCAAGTTTATTACTCGCTCTCAATTTTTTTTTGATATTTATCAAATTATTTTAGTCCGGTTCATTATATAGAGACCAACTTTGAAGGCAACCAAAATCCGTGTAACGAGTACGGATTGACTACTTTTCGACTACTCTACAACAAGGTGTTCGTGCTACATAGGAGGGAAGTAAGAAAACGGTAAGGAGAACACAATATTCAAAGCGTTAAACCAAGAAAATGTGCCTTTCAAAGAGACAGTGGCTCGGCATACTCAAGAGAAGGAATCGCAGCAAAGCAGCCGATAAAAACGCCGCTTTACTGTCTACACTCAACATTAATAAGTATTTTTAAATGCCTTTATCGCTTGTAAATGATGAGAGATTTTTTTGAACTTATGAGACTGAGTTTCATCCCAAATGATTTGATAGTGTTTTTCTAGCTCAGCTGCCGTTTTCGAGTTGTCATGCACTTCATCATCTTTAGAGAGAATCACTAAGCAGTGAGCTTGATTTTTCGCTCGGAACTGATCAACACATTTTGTTGCGATATCTTCGTACTCTTCTGGGCGATCGATTCGACCAGCCATCGTTTTTTCTGGGTGCAAGTTCGGGTTGAACATCACTTGCTTGATACCGCATAGAAAACCAATTCGCTCAGACCAGTAACCACCTAAACCAACCCCACAGATTAACGGGTTTGGGTCATCAGATTGATCGATAACTTTAGACACTTCTTTTAACAAGTGTTGCATGTCGTGCTTTGGGTGAAGGGTGCTGTAATTGATAAAACGAACGTCGTCGTCGATAAATTGCAGTTGAAGAACTTTTTCGTGGTTACCCGGGCTTGTACTGTCAAAGCCGTGTAAGTAAATAATCATGTGTACCTCTCCCTGTGTGTATCTGGTACTTTTATTAAAACTACCACTATTTCCTTACTGTTAAAGGGGAAAATATCACGAGTTCTCAAAACAGTGATCTTCCATACACAATGAGCCTTTCAACTCATACGCACTGTTTAAGTATTGTTCAGTTCCCCACAATTTATAGGCAAGTAGATACCAGAGCATCGCCATCACCAAGGTTCTTGGTTGCCAAGCGTGTACACCTCTCAGCCAAAGAGACACATCTTCGATACCTCGAATTTGGCAATACTGCTTTACCGCTTCTTCCACAGGCGCATTCGCGACCTGAATAGTTAAGGTCAAATCAAGCCTAGGGTCAGCAATCCCGGCATACTCCCAATCAATGACTTTCACCCCACTCTCCCCTCGCACTAGGTTGTAACACCCCAAATCGAAGTGACATAGGGCAAGCGGAACAGGTGCAACGTTCGGTTCCGTGCGCCACTTCATGTACAAAGCCTCAAACTCCGTACCCACATACTGACCATCAAGCTCAAGCCAATAATGATCGATGCGAGAAATATATGAAAATGGAACCAAAGGAATTGCGCTTATCGGATATTGATGAATCTTCGCCGCAATGGATAATAAATCGCTTAGTGCTAAGCCTGACTCCGTCAGTGCCTCTCCTTCTATCCATTCCACCAGCAACCCTTGCTCATGAATAAAAACTGGCTTGGGGCCAATTTCCAATGAAGAGACTGCATTCAGCACTTGATATTCACTGTGACGAGAAATTGAAAAAGCCTTGCAGACATGACTGGTCGGTCGCCAGATGTATGCAAGGCCTTGAGAAGATTCCAACCGCCAACAACGGTTGGTGAGCCCCCCGGTAACAGTTTGTACTTTTACCGGAGGCTCCGTAAAGAAGCCATCGAGAGCGTTAAGACTCGGATCTAACTGTTTTGCTTGTTGCCAAGAAAACCATGCCATTGATGACTTCTCCACCCTGTTCGATTAAAGACCGAATAGGCTCTTAGATTGCGCTTTACGAATTTCAGTTTCATCCGCCCACTCAATCAAACCTGTTTCTAGGTCCATTAGGCGCATGGTCATCTTGTAGTATACATCTTTATCGCTACCTGCATTTTTCACAATGCTAGATAGGTTGCCGTAAAGCATGTATTGAGCACCAACCATTTTACCAAATTGGATAGCTGTGCTTTGGTTAACAAGCTCATCCGTGTTTTGGAAGTTAAGTTGTTCACGCACAGACTCAACACGGTCCATATCAACAAAACGGAACTTACCTGAGTTCAACATCTTAGTAGAGATCGTGTCAGTAATGGATTCAGTGTCAATATGTTCACTGGTTTTGTTCTTAATTCGCTCAACAAAAACGATAGGACGTTGGTCACGAGTAATTGCTGCTACAGAGCCCGACATCATCATGCTATCCACCATTTCAGCCGCGATTTTTTGTAAATCTGTTGAGCCAAAATCGATAGTCGTGGTTTCTGTTGCTTGCGCATCGCCGTAAGAGACTTTGTTAGAACAGCCACCTAAAATGACGGCAAGACCTAAAAGAGCAATAATACTTTTTTTCATGAGAGTTCCTTAGTTTTTCAATACCAGCGCATCGTTAGCGCGGCAGCTTCGGCAGAGCCGTTAAGATTAATCGTCTTGTGCTTCTCTAATTTGCACACGGAATTTTGTGCCATTTGGATTCACAGTAACTTCAGATAACGTGACTTGCTCAAATCCTCGCACAATCATTTTTCGCCACGGACCAGGTTTGGTATTCACTTCTAAACCATTGTTGTCATACCAATAAAATCGGTAAAGAATGTGCTGATCACCTTTGTAATTGCTACTCAGCAGCACGACTCCTCGTGGGCGATCATCAACGTAAGTGGTGGTGATGTTGTCAACTAATAAGCGACTACCTAAAACGTTATCATTAAAAAATACTTTTTGCGTTTGGCCATCAATTCGAATACCAGCCGTGTTTTCGGCGCATCCAACTAAACCAATAGCCATTGCTAAACAAACAAGCCATGCTTTCATTACAGTCTCCCTAGCTGTTTATGCCACACGGTTGAGTGTGCTCCCTGACGAGATACCCATACCAATGTAGTCTGCTGTGCAGGCACTTCAAACTGATAGGTTTGATCACCCAAGTTTAAACTTTGTGTTCCCGGTTTCACGATTTTTGAAGCCGTTTTCACTTGCGCTGGCAATGTTTGCCAACTTCTTGTATCTGGCTGTTCGGTCAATGTGTTCCATACATTGAAAAGTATGTTGCCCACATCATCGCCTTTTTTCGCCGCCTCTTTTCGGATTCGATCTTTTGCCCAAACACGAAGAGCTTGACGGATCACTATTGTAGTAAGACGTTCATTAAGATCGTTTTGCGCCATCGCATTAACATCAGTCAGCGTACTGGAAGGCAATACCTGACCATTTAAAACAACATCGCTAAAACGTTGAGCACCTCGGTTCTGATAATAAGGAAGCGCCAACGAATAAATCGCGCCATTATCGCGACTGTCGTAAATCGGTAAATCAATACGCCACCCTTTCATCGCCTCAACAACACCCTGCTCATCAATAACGATGACTCGCCCTTGTGACTGAGTTAATCCAGAAGGTGCTTTGCCATACCGCTTCTCTAGCATGCGCAAGTCTTCACGCATGCCCAGCTTCTTAGCAGCGTATAAGGTACTTTCCACAACTTGCTTGTTGTCTGGCATTACAGCGAGTGCTCGTCGGTAATCAACATAAGCACTGTTTAAGTCTCGCGACGCTTCATATAACAAGCCAGAAAGATAGAACAGATAACCATTTTGTACCGCGCTTAGTTTTTTACCAGCATCAGGGTAGTTCGCTAACACACTGCCTAAATTGGCAGACATGCCTTGCTTGTTAAGGTCTTTCTCTGCTGCTTTTAGCTCTTTTTCACGCGCCTTTCTTGCTGCTTCCTGAACTTGATTAGCTCGACGCACTTCAACTAGTGCCCCTTCTAAATCGTTTTTCTGTAAGTAATTTAGTCCTAGATACAGGTGCAAAAAGCCAAGTTCGTAATCGGCGGGATGATAGTCTTGGAGATTGTCGTTCACTGCGAGAGAGCCGACGCTCGTTGCCGTGTCTGACACAGATATCGTCGCACGATCTTGTTGAACACGTACAGCACGATCGCTGCTTTCTAGCGCATTTAAACTTGTTGGGTAATCTTCAGCAAGAAAAGAGATACGACCTTTTTCAAAATTGCCAAGTATCTCGCCACCCACTTCACTTGATTGAAGTTGTTTTGCTTTGGCATATTCCCCTGCAACAACGGCTTGATAAACTTCTTGATTCTGGTTGCTGTAATGGCTAAACAGATTGCCCGCAGATAAATTCGCGCAGCCAGAGGCCATTAAAGCCCAGCTCATCAGCCCTAACAGCTTTACACCTAGTTTCACATTTATCTCCACAAATGTGTCATTCGACAGGAAAAAGAAGTGGGTGAATCGCCACCCACTTTTAAAAGCTTAGCTCAATACCATTGGACCTAGAGGGCGGCCGCCTAGTAGGTGCATGTGAATATGGTAAACCTCTTGGCCACCATGTGGATTACAATTAACGATCAGGCGATAGCCGTCTTCAGCAATACCTTCTTCTTTCGCTAACTTTCTAGCAACAGTGAACAAACGCCCCATCATTGCTTCATCTTCAGCTTCTACATCATTCGTTGTTGGGATCAGTTTATTCGGAATAATGAGAATATGGCTTGGTGTGCGAGGGTTAATGTCGCGAAACGCAGTCACCAAATCATCTTGATAAAGGATATCGGCAGGGATTTCCTTGCGAATAATTTTACTAAAGATCGTTTCTTCCGCCATGAGGACTCCATTTTATAAACGTAATTAGACCCCAATTAGTATGCGCCAACCAAAAGCGGAGCTCAATAAAAACAGTGTTCACTTAACATTATTAATCAAATGCTAATTAACGAAGCTTTTTTTGTCGTGTGCGTCATAAAATGCGCGTCACAAACTGAATACAATCCAATGAATTTTGTTACTTTTTTAAGACAATTATTATTTTTATACCCAAGTAAACTCAAAAATGCTTGGGTAGCTTGTCTATTTTTGGGAGAGGAAGCTCACTTATGCGAGGTTCAGTTATTAAAAGGATGTATGCCGGCTTTGCACTGATCATCATCCTATTTGCCGTCACAATTGCCATTATGATGGGAGGAATGAGTGATATTCACGGAAAATTTGGCACGGTTTCTAAATCATCCCTACCGTTGGTATCGTTATCTAATCAAACCAGTGTTGAGCTGCTTTCTGCCGACAAATCATTTAAAGACTTCCTGACGACAGAGAATAAACAACGCATGGATGAAATGCGTCAGGAATTTGCTAGATCTCAACAGCGCTTCGAATCCACATTGGCTCAACTGAAAACCGCAAGCCAAATCTACCCTTCTCTTGCCGAACCGTTTTCACAGTTAAAAACGTTAGAGCAGAGCTATTTTACAGAAGCTCTAGAGGCCATGGACAACTACGAAGCAATGTTTGCGGCTCAAGAAGAAGTGCAAAAATCCTCACGCCGCTTCCAAAAACTGAATACCGAACTTTCGGTTGGTCTTAAAGAATATGTGGCAGATCAAACCAGCATTTCTGTCAAAGTCATGGCAAAGAGCTACTTTATCAAGTTAAAAGATGCCGAAGTAATTACCTCTGATGCCCTCGCCAGTTCCAACCCTGAGTTTGTTACGCAAGCCGTAGCTAAAAACCGCAAAGCAGTAACGCACTTGAATTACGCATTCCGCGGGTTGGTGACTCAGCTTCCTGAGCTAGAAAAAGCTTTTGGCGAATCTGTAGAGCAATTTACTCGTGACGTTGGTATGCGTGGCGGTGTGCTAGACCAACATAATAATTACCTCAATGCTCGCGCCGCTTTGTATAACAATATCGCCAACCTAGCAAATAAAGTGGATTCAACCATGGCGATTCTTGAGCAATTCACGACAACCGCAACAGATAAGCTCAATGAATCATTGGCAGACGCAGGTGACATATATTCGGCGGGTGTAACGAAAGCCATCATCATTGGCGTTATTGTCGTTTTACTCGCGACAGCGATTGGCTACCACATCGCACAAAGCGTTCGCGAACCGTTGACTCGTATTCTAAAAGTGTTAGAAAGCCTGACTGAAGGTGATATGACACAGCGTATCGACATTCGCTATAACAACGAATTCAGCCGTGTGAGTGGACACATTAACTCACTCGCCGACAACCTTCACGAGATCTTGGTGAAACTCAACGAAGCGTCAGAAAACCTATCGTCAACCGCGACAACCAACGAACGCACCTCTTCGCAAGCACAAATTAAATTGAGCTCTCAACGCGAACAAACAGCAAACGTCGCTACCGCGATGACAGAAATGTCTCATTCAGTGCAGGAAGTCGCGCAAAGTGCGCAAGGCTCGTTAGAAATGGTGCAACGCGTCGAATCTGCCTCTGAAGAAGGTAGAAATGTTATGAGCAGTAATATCTCAACCATTAATCAACTAGAAACACGTTTGAACGAATCGGTTTCCGCAGTTTCTGAGCTACAAAAAATGAGTGGTCAAATTGGGTCTATCCTTGATGTGATCCGCAACATTGCGGAGCAAACCAACCTACTGGCATTGAACGCGGCAATTGAAGCAGCTCGCGCTGGTGAACAAGGTCGCGGCTTCGCGGTAGTGGCAGATGAAGTACGAGTACTCGCATCAAGAACGACTCAATCAACCACTGAAATTGAATCCATGATCAGTAATCTGCAATCTAGCTCACAATCAGCAAACCAAGTAATACAAAGCTGTATGAGCGATATGGAGATGTCGGTTGAGCAAGCGTCAAAAGCGAACAGCTCAATGGAAGAGATCCAGGCGCTAATCATTGAGATCAGCCAAATGAGTACGCACATTTCACAAGCAGCAGCAGAGCAAAGTGAAACATCAACAGACATTGCTCGCAGTATTGAAGATATCAACAGCATCGCCGATGAAAGTTTCCAAGCCATGTCGAGTATCGCACAAACCAGTGAATCACTGACCCACTTGGCTCATCAGCAAAATGAATTGGTCCACCGCTTTAAGTTATAAATACTTTATAATTAAGAGCATTAATTAGTGCAATCAACTGTATAAGGGCGACTTTTTGTTAAGTCGCCCTTGTTTTTTGTCGGCCATGTCTACATATGATTAATAAGGCCAGCTCATCCCCTTGCACAACTCTTTTCGAGCGGCCTCATAAAAAGGAAAATCTATGGCTGTTCATGTTGGTATTATCGACCAAGACCCAGTGAGATTGGTCACTCCTCTATTAGATAATCGTACGCTAAGCACACATATCGTCTTCATCGGAGACAAGAGCCAGTTAGATATATTTGACCGACTGAGTGCCGTTTTAGATCAACGAGAAATTACTTCTGAATTTTTTGAAATTCCATCCGCTGTTAATACATCTCTGATCAAACAAGCAATTCAAAAACTGGCAAAAGACCTCCATGAACGCGGCGAAGATGTAAAATTGAACGCGAGCTGTGGTCTTCGTCATCGCTTGTTGTCGGTGTACGAAGTTTTCCGTACCTATCGCTGGCCAATTTTTGTGGTTGAGCCTAGTAGCGATAAGCTTTGTTGGTTATACCCTGATGGCAAAGAAGATACCCAAGTCGAAGATCACATTACGATTGCAGATTACCTCACTATCTTTGGTGCACGCGGCGAGTTTCACCACGTTGATTTACCACCTCTTCTTGATAAAAAATTGTATGAACTTGGTGAACGATGGGCCTCAAATGCGCTTGAGCTTGGGCCAGGTCTAGCAACACTTAACTACCTTGCAACCACATGCCGCAAAGAACAAAAGCTTGATGTCGAGCTCTCCGAAAAACAGCAGGGCTACCGTGAGCTCAACATGTTGCTTTCAGATTTAGTAGAAGCTGAAATCGCCACCTATGAGAATGGCGTTTTAACGTTTGCAGATGAAGATGCTCGACGCTTTTCAAACGGTGAGTGGTTAGAGACTTTGGTTCACAGCACCGTGAAGCAAATCCAAGACACCATGCCGACGATCCAAGATCGATCGTTAAATGTTCAGGTTTATCGCAAACTTGGTGAAAGTGAAGTACGCAATGAGTTAGATGTCGCAACAGTTGTAAACAACAAGCTGCACATCATCGAGTGCAAAACCAAAGGCATGAGAGATGACGGTGACGATACTTTATATAAGTTAGAATCGCTTCGCGATCTATTAGGTGGCTTACAAGCGCGCGCAATGTTGGTGAGCTTCCGTCCTCTTCGTCACAATGACATTACTCGTGCTGAAGACTTAGGGCTAGCCCTGATTGGCCCTGATGAGCTTAAAGATTTAAGAACGCACTTAACGGCTTGGTTTAAAGACGCGGGCGGTTCAGACGAGATCTAGTGCCATTAAGAAAAGCTAAAATTCACAACGATAAAAAAGCAGCATTAATGCTGCTTTTTTATACCTAAATTTTAGCTGTACGCATTTCTATAAGTAGAAAAAAACCAGAGGTTAGCCTCTGGTTTTCCTGTTTGTTTAAATGCCAACTATAGCGGCTTAAAGCATTTTACGCGCAGCTTCTACAACCACTTTAATTGAACGCGCTTCCGTTTCTTTCAGAGTTGAATGATCTGGAATCTCTTTTTGTGTACGGTTGATGATAACACCTGCCACACAACCCGCTTTTAAACCAGAGCTCGCACACATTGTTAGCAGTGTTGCAGACTCCATCTCGAAGTTAAGTACGCCCATGTCTTGCCATTCTTGCATAGAGCCTTGGAAACGCTTAACAACACGACCAGAGAACGTATCGTAACGTTCTTGACCAGGGTAGAACGTGTCGCTTGATGCAGTCACACCCATGTGAACTGTAGCGCCAGACTCTTCTACCGCTGCTTTCATTGCGGTTGCTACTTCAAAGTCAGCAACTGCTGGGAATTCCATAGGAGCAAAGTGTAGGCTCGCACCGTCAAGACGAACTGACCCCGTCGTTACGATCATGTCACCCACGTTTACATGCGGTTGAATTGCACCCGTTGTACCAACACGTAGGAAAGTGCGAACACCAAGCTGTGCCAATTCCTCAACTGCGATAGAGGTAGAAGGACCACCAATACCTGTAGAACAAACCACAACAGGTTTACCGTCTAACTCTGCACGGTATAGCGTGTATTCACGATGGCTTGCTAGAAATACTGGATTTTCCATTTGTTCTGCGATTTTTTGAACACGCGCTGGGTCACCAGGAATGATCGCTAGAGTCGCACCATTAAGATCAGCTTCAGTAACACCTAAATGGAATACAGCTTGAGACATAAGTCGCTCCTTATTGTGGCTTATTTTATGAACAATAAGCTCATTAATCAGTTATTGGGTACAGATGCACTGTAGCGAACCTTTCACCAACATAGAGTGATCACAATCACAATGACAAAATGTAATGAAAATTAAATTTCAAACAAAACTGGTATTGATCACACTTTAAGGGGCGTTAGATCATTTTGTTGCATAGCAATGCGTGATTTCAAGGACGAGAAAAACGTCTGATCGCATCAGGTTAATACGGTTAAAAAAAGCCCGATACACGAATGCCTCGGGCTATTAATGAGTGGGATCAATGGTTAGGTCAGTTATTTGATCTGCTTGGACTCAAAACGAAGTAATCTCAACGCATTCAATGTCACCAGTGCTGTTGCACCACTGTCGGCTAATACAGCAACCCACAACCCAGTTACACCAAGTAAACTTGTCACTAAGAATACACCTTTCAAACCTAGCGCTAACGCGACATTCTGACGAATGTTACTTAGCGTCGCACGCGACAGTTCTATCATGGCAGGTAGCTCAATCAAACGGTTGTGTGTTAACGCCGCATCAGCAGTCTCGAGCGCAACATCCGTACCGCCTCCCATCGCAATGCCGATACTCGAAGCTTTCATGGCTGGAGCATCATTGATACCGTCTCCCACCATCGCAACGGTATGTTGTTGTGATAGCTTCTCGACGTAATGCACCTTGTCTGCAGGTAACAAACTCGCTTTATAATCCAAGCCTATTCTATTTGCCATTGCTTCTGCACTTCTCGGGTTGTCACCCGTTAGCATCACCGACGTGACCCCAAGTTCCTTCAACATTGCGATGGCTTGCTGGGCATCTGAGCGCAATGTATCTTGCCATGCGATCACGCCAATGACCTCGTCATCGAAACGCACAATGACAACCGTTTTACCTTGTTGTTCCAACGTAACCACTTGCTCTTTGGCTTCTTGAGAAAGTGGAAAGTCTGCCTTTGAAGGCGTGACCACTTGGACCATTTTTCCATCGACGTAACCAGTGACACCAGAGCCTACTTGCGCGGTTTTATCCAACGCTTCAGGAATAGTAAGCCCCTGCTCTTGCACTTTGGTAACTAAAGAAACCGCTAGAGGATGACTTGAACCAACCTCGATTGACGCAGTTAGGCTAAGTAACTTGTCTTCATCCATATCAAAAGCAAAGACGTCAGTCACTTCTGGTTTACCTTGCGTCAGTGTCCCAGTTTTATCAAATGCGACAGACTCAACCTTGCCAAGCAACTCAAGCGCCGCTCCACCTTTGATCAATGCGCCCCGCTTAGCCGCTGCCGCCAAGCCAGAAGTGATCGCCGCAGGTGTTGAAATTACTAATGCACATGGACAAGCAATCAACAGCAGGGCGAGTCCTCGATAGATCCACGTTTCCCACGGTTGGGCAAATAGTAATGGCGGTGTAACGATAACCATCAGAGACACCAACATCATTAGTGGCGTATACCAACGGCTAAATTTATCAAGAAAGCGTTCTAATGGTGCCTTACGGGATTCTGCTTCTTCAATCAAATGAAGAATTCGATCTATCGCATTCTCGCCCTGACGGGAAGTCACCTGTAAACGAACCACTTTATCGACAACCACAGCCCCGGCCATCACTTTGCCACCGGTTTGATGTTCAACGGGAACAGATTCTCCCGTTAACGCACTTTCGTCAAAACTCGCAAGCGCATCTTGCAAAACACCGTCGGCAGGCAAACGACCTCCGGGTGCGACTTCTATGATATCCCCTGGTTTAAGCTGAGCAGCTGGTACTTCTTTACGTTCACCATCAATTATTAAAATTGAATTTTCTGGGACTAAGTCCATTAACGCCTGGACACCGCTTCGCGCGCGAGATGATGCATATGCTTCTAACTTTTCACCAATAAGGAAAAGCAATAACACCATTGCGGCTTCGGCGGTTTCACCTAAATATAAAGCGCCGAGCGCCGCTACACTCATTAACGTTTCAATCGCAAAAGGCGTACCGCTACGCGCCAACTTAAATGCTTTGAGCGCGATTGGGTATAAACCAAGTAAACACGTCAAAGTGAATAACCAAGCGCTTATTTGAGGGTCGATCTTAGAAATTACTGCCGCAGTAGCCATTGCACCAGCAATCGAGAGAATTTGGATGTTGTCTCTTATGACGCCAAGCCAGCCTTTCTTTGTAGTGATTGGTTTTGGAGCATCCAGTGAAGAGAGCGGGAAACCCGTTTTTTGGGCCGTCTGCTCTATCGTAGCTATCAGCTCTAGACCATCAAAATCGACGACCAGTTTTTCTGTTGCAAACAAAACCTTGGCTTGGCTGACGCCTTGTAAAGACGTAATGGCTTTCTCAAGCTTTTGCGCACAAGATGGACAATCCATACCTGACACAAGCCAAGCGTTCCGAACGGAGGAATTACTCTCCCTTGTGGGATCGTCTTCCTCGCCTGTGTCAACGCTGCAGCCTCCTCCACTACAGCAAGAGCTTTCAGAAACATCAACACTGGCCTGAGAGATATTGAGCGAAGATTTTACTGGCGCACAGCATGACTCGCTTGCACCAAGCGGCACCACAGCTTTGATTTTGCTAGATTGGCAACCTTGATGTTTTGTACACATAATTTTTTCCTTATTGGTATCGGTGATTTACCTATTGCTAAGGATAAACCTTAGAGTAAGCTCCAAGGTCAAGATAAATTTGTACAGTTCGGCGATAGAAAATAAAAAAGACGCCGAAGCGTCTTTCCAAACCAGTTTAAAAGCAATATTCCGTAAAATTTAAACAGAGAGGTTAAACGGGATGCTTAAAACACTCATTTAATGTCATTCCGATGGCACGCAGCACGTCTCTTCTTGTGATAACACCAACCAACTTACCTTTGCCATCCACCACTGGATACATTTTCGGCTTTCCAACTTTCATCATGTCAGCCAGTTCAATTACTGACATTTCTGGAGAAACAGATAAAACATCATCATGCATACACTCTTGTACCGTATGTGTATCTTGGCAGTGATAACTTGCTTTCACCAACTTATCTAATAAGTCTTGCTCCGATAAAAACCCAACCACTTTTTCATTTTCATCAATGACAGGGCCACCTAGTGTGACACTTTGCATTACTTTGTTTAAAGCTGCCGAAAGTGACATATCTTTCGTGAAAGTCACCGCTTGCAACGTCATGTAATCTTTTACTTTTAATGAATGCATTCTTATCTCCTTAAGGGCATTTTATTGCGGCCTTTAGATAAGTGTCGCCTAATTTCCTGATTTTACTAAATGGAAAGGAGTAATTTTATTTATAGGCACAGCCTATTGAACTAAAACAAAATTAACTCACCGAACAACATTCACTGTATTTCGTTAAACGCAAGATTCAGCCAGGCTGATTTTTCTAGGCAATAAATACAACAAAGCCAGTCAAATTGACTGGCTTTGTTATTAAGTAATTGTTGCGTTAGCTATGTTGGCGGCGCATGTTGTCTAAAATAATGCCAGTCGCCATCGCGACATTCAGTGATTCGGCACCGCCAAACGCCGGAATCGTGATCTTATCTGTCACGAATTTTGCTGCGGCTTCTCGCACACCATGAGATTCGCTGCCCATCAACAAAATACCTTCAGCAGCGAAATCCGTTTTATGAACGCTCTCTCCTTCCAAAAACGCGCCATATACTGGCAATTTGGCGTGTTCCAAGTAACTTGGCAAATCCACCAAACTCACTTGTACGCGGCCAAAGCTGCCCATGGTCGCACTGATCGTTTTAGGATTATAAGGATCAGCACAATCTGTACTCGCAATAATGTGCTTGATGCCATACCAGTCTGCAACACGAATAATCGTACCTAGATTACCAGGGTCGGATACACCATCTAGCGCAATCATCAATCCTTTCGCTTGAGGCTCTTTTACACTCGGAATTTCAACCACAGCAATGGCCGCATTATTGCTCACAAGCGTGCTCGCTTTGGTCAATTCATCAAGCGATGCTTCAACACAATCAAAACGATTTAGCGTACCAGCATTTTGTTCGAGAAATGCCGCTGTTGCAAAAACCTGCTTCACCTTCAATGAACTACTTGCTAGCTCTAGTACGTTCTTTTCACCCTGAACTAGGAATAAGCCATGCGCTTTACGCTGTTTCTTTTGACCTAAAGCACGAAGCAGTTTTAATTGGTTTTTTGAAATCATTAAAGTATCCCAGGTGAAAATGGTTATTCGGCGAGCGTACCCTAAACAATCTTCACGAAAATTCGGTATCAAGCGGATGAGATTATAAATTATACCTAAATAACCTCAAGAAGCTTGATCATCAGAAGACGTTGAACACCAAGCGTAGCCAAAATAAAAGAAGGTTCAAAAACGAAAAAAGCCCTGCGATAACGCAGGGCTTTCAAAGGGTGGGACCCCAGCCACATCCCGGCACACAAGTCACACGCTGCGGCTGCTTCCTTCCGGACCTGACCGAGTTCACGAGCTATTGTTGCGAGAGGACCAGAGCCCCATAATTCTTTTCGAGAGGTCTTGCCTCAATCGATGGGGCGATTATTCAGTATCAGCTCTCATAATGCAAGAGCAAAAACCTTGAATTTCATCATTTCATTACCGTTTGGACAAAACTCGATCAATTCATTCCTTTATGATGAAACCGTACAGTCACGATAAGAGGAGTCGTGCCGTGAGGACTGCTTACTCATGTACATGTCTTCATCAGCCAAATGCATCGCTTGCTCTAAGCTCATGTGC
Source organism: Vibrio sp. YT-15 (assembly GCF_033337445.1). Taxonomy (NCBI): domain Bacteria; kingdom Pseudomonadati; phylum Pseudomonadota; class Gammaproteobacteria; order Vibrionales; family Vibrionaceae; genus Vibrio; species Vibrio sp. YT-15. The sequence continues at coordinate 16,428 of NZ_JAWOQR010000003.1, read as the reverse complement.
CGTTCCCTTTTTGCAGAGAAACCAATAGAGATACTTATAGACTCCAAATCACTACATAATTTGCCTTTCACGTCGATTCTACTGAGCTCTCTCATTGCTCTAGTTAACTCGGCTTGCGTAGGATAACCCAGCAATATGAACTCATCCCCTCCAATTCGATAACATCTTCCCGACCAGACATAATGAATTTTTAGTGCCAGTAGTTGTAAAACTTCGTCCCCAGCGCGATGCCCATAAGTGTCATTGATTCGTTTGAAATGATTAATGTCTAAGTAAAGTATGGATAGATCTTTGTTTACTCCTTTTCGATACTTTACTTGCAACGCACGACGGTTCCTTAACCCTGTTAAGTTGTCAGTGTTCGATTGACGGTAAAGATAAAGCGAAACACAAATAGCAAACAATAATACAAAGATAAACACAGCTTGTGTTTGCGTCGCTAATCGAATCTCATATTCAAGTGCGGTACGCCAATCTGGGCGTACATCGTACTGAGCAATGATCTTATCAACTTCTAACATCGCTATCGCTCGACTGAAGAAAGGCGCAAGCATGGCTCCTTTTTCATTCGCGACCAATCCAACAGAGAGTTGTGACTCATAAAACTCGCCAATAGCGGTATCCTGCTCTATCGGAACCAATTCACTGAGACGTAAAAAATGATTGAGCATCGCCGTATCCATCGGAATGTAATCGACTTCTTCATTTAATAGCCCCTGAATGAGCTCTTGTTGAGTACGATAACGTTTGAGTTCTTTTAGCGGTAACAGTTGCGTCATCATTTGATCGAAAAAGTCATCCTTAACTACGCCAATCCGCTCAGATATCAACTGTGAAACATGAGAGTATGTGCTCGGCTTGTAACCTAAACGCTTGACCATCACCGATGCTGGCGCGTAATGGGACTTTGGAAAGTAGCTAAATGCGCGCCGCTCACGGCTGACCGTTAACGGCGCCAAAATTTCGAAATTACCTTGGATAAACTCATGGTACATAGAACCCCAGCTTTCACCAGGCTCACTAATGATCAAGCAGTTTAAAGCCAAGATCTCACAGCTTCTCAGGACTACATCAGCCGTCATCCCTTCGACACTACCATCTGCGTTGTATACAACATATGGAAAGATAGATTCGAGCTTAATCCGTATTGGTTCATTAAAATCAAGGGGCAATAAACGAATAGACTCACGCAACGCTGCTCGCCTTAATTCAAATTGATACTGGGAAATTTCTTCGCGAAGCTGCTTTTGCACCGCTTCTCCGTGAATAAACGTGGCGAACGTGTCCAACTCCTCAAGATGATGATCTTTTTTACTGATGATGGATACGGGCTTTATCGAAATCTGATCATTGAGCATCTTGGCGTCAAACCCCTCCATCAGCATCGGCTTGAGCTGGTTAATGGCATCGACAACGCCGTCCACAGCACCTGAACGTAGCAGTGTTACTGCTTGTTCGTGACCTTGATAAGAGATCTGTTCTAGCTCAGGGTAGTGTTGTTTAAGTAATTGGGCATAAACTGTATCTTTGGGGACGCCAACACGCGAAATATCACTCAACGTCGAATCTTTTAAGCCAAAGAGGTAGGTATATTCGATATTTGTTGGGCGGGAATAACTAAAACGTTGAGCACGTTCTTGTGTGTAAGTGATATTCGCAGCAAAGTCCGCTTCCCCATTCGCTACTGAATTTAGAATGGCATCAAAGCTGGAGTAGTTCACGTATTGAACGGTAAAGCCAAACTCCTCTGAAGCAGCATTGAAAAGAACACGAGTGACGACATCATCCGCTTCAGTCGCGACTTTATAATGAGCAATTAAAGGGGCTTCGGCTTTTACATTCAAACTCAAGAGGCAACATGCAAAAAGCGACAGTGTTCGAGCAAAAGTTGTCATGACAAACTTATCTTAAATCAACCACTTATATTGTGGTTATTATTATTGGAAGTGTAGTAAATATGAAATGAAGAACATATACTAATCTCCATTTTGTTCCACAACCAATTCGATACTCTGCCGCACATGTCACTTTTTACCTGACTAAAAACTCATAATTCAGCCTGTTCATCGCTACTACGTAAAATATAGTCAGTCATCCAAGCCGTCCCTAACAAACAGATCCAAACCACGAAAACAGGGTTTGGCACATCCGTGGTCGGGCTGACGACTAAAGCGGCAAAACCCACAGTCGGCAATGTCCAGCATAATAATTTGCTCCAACGAATGGTGTGTTGAAGCTTCGCAAGTGCTTCCATTGACGCTAACATTCCCGTCAAACTTAACGCCATAAGAACGGCGTATGGTAGGCCTGCAATCCACAATGGGAGCAACAAAAATAACGGCCACCAGCTGTGTTTATTGGATGGCGTCCAATGCGCAGCCGACCACCACATCGCCATAACCGCAATGGTTTGAACCACTGTAACCCAAGCAAAACCATCCAGCTTACCGCCTTGCTGTGTGACCATAAGACCAACTTGCAGTGTAAGTACAATAAGACCAGCGGTGAGCAACACACCTAAAGAGCTTCTACGAGAAAATACCACCATTAAAAGTGGGAAAAGGATCAAAACACCAACCGACAAAGCAATTGGCTGCATTGAGAGTGTCGCACCAAAAGCCATCATCGCGCCCAGTAATACTAGGCCAGCGAACCCACCTTGTGGCAGAACCCACAGCGCGGGGATCATAAGTGCAAGAACGGGAATGTCACCCTCGCTCAAACTCATCGCCCGAACACAGACAACAGCGAGTAAGGTCGTAACGAAAAATTGAAGTGTCGATAAAATCATAGCGCCTCCTGGCTTCCCCACCTACTTGGTAACTCAACGGCAAAAACTGGGATTGAAAGTCGTTGAGAGGGTCTAGATTCAAGCTTAGCTTGCGTTTGCTTCATGCTGTTTAAGGCTCATCAACCAACGACACTAAAGAACAGAAAATGTAATTCTTCAAAGTGAGTCGCTGGCAACACAAGGGTTAAGAACCGTTAGCAATATACAAGTCCAATGGTTTACCATTCCTTAGTAATCCAAAATAGACACTTTTGAGTATGGACCAATTTTTAGCGCAAATCTTTGCTGTAATTCACCAAATTCCAAAAGGAAAAGTCTCCACCTATGGGGAAATTGCAAAAATGGCCGGTTATCCGGGCTATGCGAGACATGTTGGTAAAGCACTGGGCAACTTACCAGAAGGCAGTAAACTCCCCTGGTTTAGAGTGGTAAATAGCCAAGGAAAAATATCTTTAAAAGGCAGAGACTTAGAGCGACAAAAAAAGAAATTAGAAGCAGAAGGGATTGAAGTCTCGGAAGTTGGCAAAACTTCACTTAAAAAATACAAATGGCAGCCTTAAGCTGCCATTTTTTGTTCTCAGTACGTCGTATTAACGTGTTCCAACTAGACGAATATCTAATTGGTGAGTTTGTGCTTCATCAGTAATAACACCGTTATGTGTGTCGCTGATAAAACGCAGCTTTCCATCTACCTCAATGCGAGCACGAACGCTGTAACGATGGTTTGGTTTGATTTCATTGCTGTCGTAACTCAACTCAAAAGAAAGAGGAACTTGCTTACCTTTCGTTTCGAAGGTCTGTTTCGCCAACACTTTTGCTGGCGCATCCGCCAAGGACACATCTTCTAACGCAATAGTAACCACTGCGTTTGGTGGCAAGGCAATCCGCTCGCGATAAGCCACTGTACCTGTAATCGTCTTCATTGACGCTTCTGTAGATTCCATTTCTGTATTTTGAGAAGTTTGGCAACCCACTAACGCAGCCCCAAAGAGTAGAGAAGTAACAAGTAGTAGTGTTTTTTTCATATATTCCTCGAAAAGAGCATTAAACCGAAGCAATTATAGGTGTGGAATATAAAACTGTCTGCTTCCTGTCACTTTATTTGACAATAGTTTGACTGAGTTAGAATTTATCAAACAATTGATTTTGTTTCATAATTGGAACAATACTATTTCTAAGTTACTCAATAGTTCTTAACTATGCCACTTCACAAGAGTGAGGCTGTTGAGGTAACTTGGAATGAAAGACAACGGTGAGGAGACACAATGAGTAAACCACTACGAGAATTGCTCAGCCTACTACAACTCGAAAAATTAGAAGAAGGCTTGTTTCGTGGCCAAAGTGAAAACCTAGGTTTGCCTCAAGTTTATGGCGGTCAAGTAATTGGGCAAGCACTTTCTGCTGCGCGCTACACCGTTGAAGAAACACGCACGGTACACTCCTTCCATAGCTATTTTTTGTACCCTGGCGATCCAGAAAAACCTATTATTTATGACGTAGAAAATCTGAGAGATGGCCGTAGCTTTAGCACTAGACGCGTAAAGGCAATTCAAAATGGACGCCCTATTTTTTACCTAACCGCATCCTACCATGGCGATCAACCTGGGTTTGATCATCAAAAAGAAATGCCAGATATCCCTGGTCCAGAAAACTTTGCCTCAGAGAGTGAGCTCGCAAGCCATATTGCAGAATTTCTACCCAAACGCTTACGCAAAACATTTTGCGGGGAAAAGCCAATCGAAACTCGCCCCGTTACGGTTATCAACCCTTTGAAGCCCAAAAAAGCAGAACCCAAACAGTACCTTTGGATTCGTGCTAATGGTGAAATGCCAGAGAATCAGCTAATTCACCAGTACCTTCTGGCCTACGCATCCGATTGGGGATTCCTTGTGACAGCAATGCATCCACATGAAGTCTCATTAATGACGCCTAACTTTCAAGTGGCCACCATTGACCACTCTATCTGGTTCCATCGTCCGTTTAAGATGGATGAATGGCTTCTATATGCGATAGAGAGCCCAACGGCGAGCAATACTCGTGGGTTGGTCCGTGGCGAAATATACAACCAGCAAGGTCACTTAGTGGCGACCGCCGTGCAAGAAGGGGTGATGCGCTACACGAAATAGCTCGTGTTCGCTAGACGAAAAAAGGAGTGCTGTTCCGCACTCCTTTTTTAATGGGTATCAAACGATGATTAATTTGGTTGATACTTCATGTTAACAACCGACCATTCGTAAAGTGATTTCGGGTAACCATATTCGCCTTTCCCGTAAATGACATTTGGGTCGGCATAGAATCCACCTTTATTCGTTGCTAAAAATTCACGCACCCCACGACGGTAAGTAATCACAGGTGCTACTAACTCATACTCTACCTTTTCCATCTTCGAGTCATCAATTATTAAGAACCGAGTCATACGAATCGTGCTGCCGCTGGTGCAGTATCCTGGGTCATCGTAGTCAATTGCTTCAAAAGGCTTGAGATCATCTTCGAACAGTTCTGATGTACATCCATCAAATCGAGCCACATGTACCCACGCAGCTTTTATTAGAGTTTGGTCATCGTTACCCACCGGCTTAAATATAAGCTTCGCAACCTTACCTTTGCCGTATAATTTCAATTCTTCGTCCGTTGGCTCACGCACTGAACGAGCGTTCATCAAACCAAACTCACTTTCTTCTAAATTGGAAAATTCAAGCTTATTCAGAGTACTAATCAACACCGTTTGTTCTTTCTCAAACAATTCATATTGATCCGCAACACCTTTGTCAGCGAAGCTTATAAAAACCTGAACATTCTTACTTTCCAGCTCTTCGTAATCTCGAGATTCCCCTTCCGAAACGTCAAGAGAAATCCAACGTTTATTTATCGGTGGGAGGTCAAGTAATGTCAGCTCTTCCTTATCAACATCTAATGAAGCGACACCGTTAGTTGTTGAGCCGGATATTTGATAACTGCGTTTTCCTATTGGTGTACCAAAATCTAGCTTAACCTTTTTAAATGGTTCAAATTCCACCTTCATTGTAGAAGTACTTAAACCAGGGTGCTTCGCTTTGTTAATAGTGCCATTTACGACGATTGTTTTAGCTTTGTAGTTGCGTCCAGTAAGAGTAACCTCTACTTGGTACTCGCCTGCGTGCAAAATCTTCAAACGCCCCGTATCAGGGGAAACTAGCTCGACCACAGGATCTTTTTGGTTAATAAGACGGTAACTTGCCTTCGCAGTCCCACCACTCATCACTGGTGAGATAACACTACCAGCGGAGAATTCTACCGTTGGGTAAGTAACCGATACAGGGTTTGTGCCTTGTTTAATCGTGACCGAGAAACTACTTTCACCCGGATCCACTTTGTCGTCCCCCGCATCCGAAACAATAATTTTTGTGCTACCCGCGTTAAGAATTTGCATGGCACCCGTTTGGCTGTTTAAGGAAACTACATCTGTTGCTGCGTTGTCTGCAAATCGGTACGTAACTTCCCCAACCGTACCAGAGATTTTCGGCGCAACAAATGTTTGGCCAACCTTCCAAATCTCTTCCACATCGGATTGAACTTCAATTCGGCTCGGCGCACTCAAAATTGTCACGTAGACTTTTTGATCAGGACCAACGGTATAATTCGCGCTCTCTTTTCTGCGCACAGTTAGCGTCGCTTTACCCGCTTTATACACATGGAGACGTCCTTCACTAAAACCACCGACAACATCTGGTGCGGTGTTATCTACAATCTCAATTTGCTCGTCAGCACTCAAACCAAAATCACGGTGAAGATCAAAACTGTATTTGTTGCTGTATACAACGTCATAATCGTGCGTTGCCATGGGTTGGCCTTCAGCCTTTGCAACTTTGATGACGACATTAAATTGAATAGGTTGGTAGAACTCCCCACCATCGTCTTCAAACTTAAGGTCGTACTCACCCGCAGTCACTACCTCCAACTTGCCGTCAGTCATTCGTAAGCCATTAGGTAAGCTGCTAACTAGATTTACGTTACCTTTTTGCCCTTTAAACGCCAGAGGGATTGAAAGATTTGGTTGATAGGTAAGCGGCATTTCAATGTCTTTTATAACGGGATGAGGCGCGCGATTAACTTCAAGATCAAAACGAGTTTTGCTTGCAGGATAATTACGCATGTCATGCTCGTAAATTTCCACTTCAGCAGCACCAACACCTTTGATCAGTAATGCTTCACCATTTTCAGTTTTAGCAACAACGTCTTCACCACGAATGATTCTCAGCTCATAGTCACCGTAGGCGTTCGTCACCTTAGGGAAAATTCGTCCACCTTCCTCATAAGTTGTGACGATATCCGCTGCGCTGATTTCTTGACGCTTGCCTTGTTTTATATCCACAAAAAATTGCGCTGTTTGCTGTTTATCCAGAAACGCGTCGCTGTAAGTTGCAGTCGCTTCAACCGTTAATCGACCAACATTATGAACAAGAAGCAAACCCGTTTCAAGATCTAGCAACTCGGCCACCTTGCTGTCTGGTACGCTATTTATAATTTTGTAAGAAATACGTTGCGTTTGAGCTTTATCTAGACGCACTGGTTCTAACGTCAACCCTTCTCGATACTCGTCTTCAAGCAAAGCGAACTGTAATTGCCCCGGAGCTACTGCATGCAGTTTAACCGCAGCGCGAACTTGTTTCGGCAAGTAAAAGTCGTTACCTGAATCGGTAATCAGCACCGATGCCTGACCAACTGAACCTAATGAATATACCGAACCGTTCTCATCAACACGAATCAAGTTATGACCACTTTCTACCTCATAACTCAGTTCGCCTTTTTGGCCACGGACGATCAACGTTTTTCCTTCTGACTCAATCGCATTGAAATTCAGATCACTCACTGAAAGTTCAGTATTGATGCCTCGCTCTACAGTGACAGAAAATCTTGCTTCAGAAGATTCATAAGCAGAGCTACTATCTGTAGCAAGAATAGTCGCCGTTCCTGGGCGCAGAATTTGTAGTATTCCTGAGTCATTAATTTTCACGACATTTGGCGGATTAGAGTCAATGACTTGGTAAGATACCGACCCATGTACATTGCTCAGTTTTGCTTCAGTAACCGTTCCCACTCCTTCAAACTTCAATACCGTGTCTTCCACTTTTAATTGCGGACGGTTCTGCTTTGTTATCGTAGTTGGTGTCTTCGTATTGTTCGGCTTAGAGTCTCCCCCACCGCCACAGCCAGCGAGTAAAGCTGCGAGAAAAAGCAAATAGTAATTTCTGTTCATTTTTAGTAATACTTTGTTACATACAAGATGGGGCGATAATAATACGATGTTTTATTAATCACTATCCCCATTTTTGAGTACTTTATTACTTAAGTAATTGCTACTGTATTAATCCTAAAAACAAATACTCAAAAATAGCGACCAAATTACATGAAAAAACAAAAAGCAAACGTTTAAATCAAACTCTTCCATTAATTTAGTAAAAATTAATATTCAATAAAATAAAACATGAAAAAGAAAGAGAAAAAATTGCGTTATTTTTTCTTTCATTATGATGTACAGGATTAATGGACTGTAAAAACAAATGGTTAATGAAAAATAGAAGAGAGAATAAATATCGTTTATATTTATAAAAATCTGGTAGGAAATAGTTTTAAAAGCATAATCAAACTACCTTTTAACATTTAAAAAACTAAAAGGTAGAATTAACATTAGATAGAATTCTTATAGGGCGAGTTATTTTAGGATTGGTAACTCTGTTGTGTATTTAATGGACTCCATAGCAAATGTTGAAGTCACATTAGATAGCCCTTTTACGCTATTAACTAACCGCTTATAGAATTCGTCAAAACACTTCATATCTTTGACTAGTACTTTCATCATGTAGTCATACTCGCCAGCCATACGATAAAACTCCATTACCTCAGGAAAGTCACTCACAGTTGTAACAAAATGGTGATACCAACCTTCGGAATGATCAATCGTTTTTAACTGAACAAATGCAATGAAAGATAGCTCGAGCTTTTCTGCACTTAACAACGCCACGCGTTTTTCGATGTAGCCCTCTTCTTCCAACCTTTTCAAGCGCTTCCAGCATGGTGTTGTAGTAAGATTGACTCGCTCAGCCACGTCATTTAATGACAAGGTGCTGTCGGTTTGTAGTAAAGCAAGCAGCTGCTTATCTATTCGATCTAAACTCATTTCTATAAAACCCATAAAATGTAGAAAATTTTTCCACAGATATCTTTATTAAGAGTAACAATAGCAAAGTTTTTCTCGAAAATTATAGATAAATTATCCCTATCTAATACTTATCTATCGATTTCCCAAGGAGAGACGCCATGTGTACTGACCACAATTGGATCAACAATGCAGTGCGTAAAATTGAAGCAGACTTCCAACGTTCTGCTGATACTCACTTATTTAAACTCGAACTACCTTCTCTTGATGGTATCGATATCTATCTAAAAGATGAGAGTACGCACCCTACAGGCTCTCTTAAGCATCGATTGGCGCGCTCATTGTTTCTTTATGCGATTTGTAATGGATGGATTGGTCCTGAAACCACTGTAATCGAGGCGTCCTCAGGCAGCACTGCCGTTTCGGAAGCGTATTTTGCGCGTTTACTTGGCTTACCGTTCATTGCTGTTATGCCGAAAACCACCGCACGTAAAAAGATTGAACAAATTGAGTTTTACGGTGGTAAAGCGCATCTTGTAGAGCGCTCAGATCAGATTTATGACGAGTCTCGACGCTTGGCTCAAGAGCTAAATGGTCACTACATGGATCAGTTTACTTATGCTGAACGTGCGACTGACTGGCGCGGTAACAACAACATCGCGAACTCTATCTTTAGCCAAATGGAGTTAGAAGATCACCCGATTCCTAGCTGGGTAGTGATGAGTCCTGGAACAGGCGGCACATCAGCAACCATTGGCCGTTTTATTCGTTACCAAAAGTACGACACCAAGCTTTGCGTGGTAGACCCTGAAAACTCAGTGTTTTACGACGCTTTCCAGTCAGGAAATCACTCATTGAAAGGTGATACTGGCAGCAAAATTGAAGGTATCGGGCGACCACGTGTCGAACCAAGCTTTATTGCTGGTGTCATTGATGAAATGCGCAAAATTCCAGACGCAGCCAGTGTGGCAACTGCCCATTGGGTATCTCAGCTGATTGGGCGTAAAGTCGGCGCATCAACAGGCACCAATCTTTACGGCGTGCTGCAATTGGCTTGTGAGATGAAACAACGCGGTGAGAAGGGTTCAATCGTGACGCTTCTATGTGATTCTGGAGAGCGTTACCTAGATACGTATTATGACTTAACATGGGTAAAAGAGAACATCGGCGATATTCAACCTTACTTAGCTCAACTCGAAGTCATTCAAGCAAAAGGTTGCGTTGAGCCAGCTTGTTGCGGCTCAACTAACGCTTAACGTGCAAACTGGACTTTAAAAAACAGCCCAACTTCATGCGGGCTGTTTTTATCGCTGGGTTTTACTTTTTCTGGCGCGCTTCAAACGCAGCCAATTGTTCTGGAGTTGCCGCTGGTTGATGATTTTGTTTCCACTCATCGTAAGTCATGCCGTAAACACGTTCGCGAGCGTCATCAATATCTAAATCCAAACCGAGATTTTCAGCCTCAGATTTATACCATTTGCTAAAGCAGTTGCGACAGAAGCCCGCAAGGATCATCAGGTCGATGTTTTGTACGTCTTTGTTGGCATCTAAATGCGCCAATAAACGGCGAAATGTCGCCGCGTCTAACTTATCTTGTTCTTCTTGAGTCAAGTTTTTGTATTTGAATTCAGCCACTTTCCTTTCCTTCTCTCTTATTTAGCTAGCTTTCGTCACCATATCTAGTTAGTCGGTAGTCATGAGTAAGAAGTATGCTTTAGCGCAACAATTCCCACTCTAAAATCACTACCTTTGATAAAAGCTGATATGATAATTACCATCCATCCTATTGATTAAATTAACATTTAAACAAATCATTACAACGGTCTTTTACCAAGGTTATCGTCTAGTTATGAAAAACGCCATTCTATTATTGTCTGCCTTGACCATTAGCGTGCCAACTTTAGCTGCTCAAGAACAAGCTCATCAATCTTATTTTTATCTGGGTACTGGTAACGTTGGTTTTGATACACCGTACTTCGGCTCGGATAGAGACAATGAGTGGTCAACACCACATATCACCGTTGGCTGGGGTTACCATGTAAACCAATACCTCGCGTTTGAAGGGGTTCTGCGCTATTCACAAAATGAACTTAAGAACGATGCTCTAAAAACTGACTTAGATCTTCACTATTACCAAGCAGGTATGTCTGCTGTTGTAACAAGTGATAACTTAGGCGATACGCCACTATCACTGTTTGGTCGCGTAACTGCGCTTGGCACTCAAGCTGAAATGTATGTTCCAAACGAACAAAAAGTCACAGATGATTCAGGTGCACTATTCAACATCGGTGCTGGTGTCCATTGGGATATGAGCAAAGATATCTGGTTACGCGCAGAGTACATTTATAATGTCGCGGATATGGGTTTTGAAGATTTTTACGACAGCTACGAAGGTGTACAAATCAGCCTAGGGAAACGCTTCTAACATTAGATAGCACCAAGTTTCCATAATTGAAAAACAAAGAAGCCGAGTGTTTTACCTCGGCTTCTTTTAGATTCTATAGTATGTCGTCACTTACTGAACAGAGAACGTTTCTGTTGCCTCTTTGTTCACATGGTTGCTTGGTTGACCAGCATCGAGAGAATGCAAAATACCATCTTGACGATCTTTTAATGCATTCGTCAACGTTGGAAGTGCGGTAGTTGCTAGCAACGCCATAACACCTGCAACTAAAACCATTTCGACCATGTAACTACCACGTACTTTTTTCAAGGAAACACCTCAATAATAATAGGCATAGGCTGCTTTCCTAGCATTAAACCTAACAAGACCCAACATTCAGTCAAAACGATGAGCGAGTCCTGTGCCCCTCGAAGAAGTGGCGAAATAATAAACAAAAATAATCATTAAATCTATAAGTAATCACTATCTATATAAAAAAACACCGAACAAAAATTGCCCGGCGTTTTCAATCAAAGCTTTACGTGCTACTGCTAGGGGTGGGCAACACGGCCCTTCGTATCATGGCTAATTGCTTTGTTTAACTCTGCTTCTACATGACCTGGTGCTTGTGTTTTCGCCGAAATCAATCGGTACATTGCCGGGATAACAAACAAGGTCACCAATGTCGCAAACCCCATCCCGAAAAAGATAACCGTACCCACGGCAATACGGCTCTCATAACCCGCCCCTGTCGATACGATCAACGGAATTGCGCCAGCAAGTGTGGTAAACGCAGTCATCAAGATTGGACGTAGACGTCGCGCAGCTGCATCAATGATCGCTTTTTCAAACCCAACGCCACGATCACGTAGCTGATTGGCAAATTCTACGATCAAAATACCGTTTTTCGTCACCATACCAATCAACATGATCATGCCAATCTGGCTATAAATGTTCATACCTTGGCCCATAATAACCAAACCAAGGAAGCCACCAAATACACCCATCGGCACCGTAAACATGACCACTAACGGGTTTACGAAGCTTTCAAACTGAGCCGCCAACACGAGATACGCCACTAGCAGTGCCAATGCAAACACAACAGCAACACTCGCTTGGTTCTCTTTAAAGTCTTTCGACTCCCCCGAATAGCTCACCGAAATGTCACCCGGTAAGTTGTCGATGGCTTCCTGGTCTAGGTAATTCAGCGCATCTCCTAATGTATAACCTTCCGACAGGTTGGCAGTAATAGTGATAGACTTCTGTTTGTTGTAGTGAGAAAGACGAATAGAGGCCGCCACTTCTTCAATTTTTGTGACCGCATCTAACGTCACTAGCTGACCGCTATTCGTGCGCAGATAAATCTGACTTAAATCTGCAGCATTATTAAAGCTATTTTCATCACCGCGAAGATACACATCGTACTCTTCGCCACGCTCAACATAAGTCGTTTCGCTTTTACCACCGAGCATGATTTCTAGGGTGTCAGAAATGTCTTGAACACTGACTCCTAGCTCTGCGGCACGCTGTCGGTCAACTGTAACCAATAACTCAGGCGTTTTTTCCGAGTAATCTATCTCTGCTCCTTCCATCATTGGTGATTCTTCTGCTTTGTTCTTTAGCATTTCAGCCCAAACAACGAGCTCACCGTAATCAGAGCCGCCTAATACGAACTGAACTGGCTCACTCGAACCACCTTGGAAACCTGGCATAAATGGGAACACTCGAACATCTGGGATACCTGCCAATTCTTTACGTACTTTGTTAAGGGCTTGCTGAGCCGTGATATCACGTTCGTTCCAATCTTCTAGAATCATGATCACAAAGCCTGTCTGGTCTCCTGCCTGGCCACCAAACGCTGGCGTTTGGATGCTGAATGACTTCAGATAACCTTGCCCTAGTAATGGCATCAATCGGTCTTCGACAATATCCATATTGGCTGACATACGATTGTATGACGTAGCATCTGCACCGCGCACAAACGCGAATATCACACCGCGATCTTCTTGTGGAGTCAGTTGGGCCGGTACCTGATTCATCAAGAAATAGCTACCGCCCAAACAAGCTAGAATCACCAGCGGAGCAGCCCAACGTACTTTCAATGTGCCTTTCAATAATGCGCGATAACCACTCTCAAGCTTGCTAAACAAGCGATCAACCGCTTCATTGAATCGATTTGGTTTTACATTCGCTTTCAAAATCTGACTACCTAATACAGGAGTCAGCGTCAGGGCAATCAAAGAGGAGAATATGACCGACATAGCCAGCAATACAGAAAACTCTGTAAATAGTAGACCTACCATGCCATCCATAAAGGAGATCGGTAAGAACACCATCACCAGCACTAATGTTGTTGCTATAACAGCAAAACCAACCTCTCTTGTGCCTTTATATGCGGCGAGTAATGGCGATTCACCGCGTTCAATATGGTGGAAGATATTCTCTACAACCACAATTGCGTCATCCACCACCAAACCAATCGATAATATCAACGCCATCAAGGTGATCAAGTTGATAGAAAACCCAAAGTAGTACGCGGCAATGAACGAAGAAATCAGAGAAACAGGTACCGTAACCGCAGGAATTAAGGTTGCACGAGCTTGGCCGATGAAAATGTACAACACCAAAATCACCAAGCCGCCCGTGATAAATAGCGTGCTGTACACCTCTTCGATTGAACGCTCGATAAATACTGTCGCGTCGTAATCTATCGCAAGACGTGTACCTTCTGGTAAGAACTTCTGGATGTTATCGACTTCAGACCTAACCAGCTTCGCAACCTCTAACGGGTTTGCGTCTGACTGCGGTACCACACCAAGACTGATGTTTACTACACCATCACTTTTGAAGGTTGAGTTTTCGTTTTCTGCACCAATGAAGACATCTGCTACATCTTTTAAATAGATAGGTGTATTGTCGCTTGCGCGTTTAATGACAAGATATTGAAAATCTTCAGGCGTGTTATAAGTACGAGCCGTACGCACGGACATTACCGTTGAGTCGTTGCGAACTTCACCACCTGGGCTTTCTAGGTTCTCACTTCGCAAAGCTGATGTAATGTCCGAAGCTGTAACTGAACGTCCAGCCATTAGTTCTGGCTTAAGCTTCACGTACATTACCTTGTACAAACCACCGGAGAGATCAATGGAGCTAACCCCAGAGATCAGGCTAAAGCGGTCCATCAATACACGTTCGGCATAATCGGTTAATTGAGTACGGTCCATCTCTGCAGAACTGAGATTGATATAGAGCGACGCCTCTCCCGAGCCATTGTTCTTATAAACAATAGGGTCATCCGCTTCATCAGGTAGCGAGCGCTGAGCACGAGCCACAGCATCACGCACGTCGCTCACACCTGTGTTGAGATCGTAACCTAATTCAAACGTGATCGTGATACGCGACATGCTGTTACGAGTAGTGGAGCTAATTTCATCAACTCCACTGATCCCAGAAAGCTGGTCTTCCAAAACGGAGGTAATTTGGCTTTCAATAATAGTCGCCGATGCACCCTCATAACGCGTACTGATAGAAACGACTGGGCTTTCTATATCAGGCATTTCACGAACGGCTAATTTGGTGAATGACACAAAGCCAAACACACACAACAGCATGCTCAGAACCAACGCCGCGACAGGGCGTTTAACTGAAACGTCGGACAGTAACATTAGTTTTCTTCCTCATCCGATTCACTGTCATTGCGTGTCACATCCGTGGTGTTCGCTTTTAGTGGCGCGACAATTTCTTTCACTTCGACACCATCACGCATGTTAACAATGCCTTGAACCACAATCTTGTCACCAATCTCAACACCAGATTCGATCACCACCTCGTTACCAACACGAGCACCTAGCGACACTTCTTGACGAGTAGCTTTGTTGTTTTCATCAATTACATATACAAAACGTTTAGTTCCGGAGTATTCAAGCGCTTGAACAGGAATGATTGGCGCCTTAATAGCAGGAAATGCTAGTGAAGCGTTCATCAACATGCCCGGCTTCAATTGATTTTCTGGGTTATCAAACTCAATACGCACGCGAAGATTCAGTGTTTCGGCGCTGATACGCGTATCAATACCTGTGACTTGACCAGTAAAGATCTGGCTACCCCATGCACTGGTTTTAGCGATGACTTCCATACCAATAGAAAGCATCGATAAATAGCGCTCCGGTACTTGTAAATCCAGTTCCATGACGGAAAGATCATCCAACGTCAAAAGTTCAGTACCCGCACTGACCATTTTGCCGCGGCTAAAATCGATAAAACCAACAGTGCCAGAAAATGGAGCAGTAATATGGAGATCAGCTAAATTGGCTTGAGCAGCATCTAGCCTCGCTTGTGCTATTTCAACACTGGCTTTTTGTGCATCGATTTCAGTTTGAGTAATCGCATTCCGCTTAACCAAACGTTGGAACTCTTTTAACTTACGCTGTTCATCTTTTAGATACGCCTTTGCCTCAATCAAAGCGGCTTGAGCCTTATCGTCATCTAACTTAATTAATAACTGGTCTTGCTGAACATTTTGATTCGCTTTAACAGCGATTTGATTCACTTTGCCGGCGACTTCCGATGCGACAACCACAGACTCCGCTGCCTTTAATTTGCCGATAAGAGTTAAGGATTGATTGATCTCGTGCGTTTCTACTTGTTCAGTCACAACGGTAACCGCTGAGCCTCCTCGCATCGCAGCGCAAACCGATGGAGAACTCAGTAATATAGAAAGCGTTAAAACAGATAACGATAACGTGGCTTTCATGCTCATGATATTGACTTCTAAACGAATAAACTTATGTCATTAAACTGCTTACAGTTTATCAGTAGATACGGTGTTTAACGTCAAGTAGTGTAAATTCAAGTAAAAAGCGCGCTTCTCTTCTGTTCAAAGGACAAACAAAACGCTGACTTTCTACCATCTTTGCCCAAAAAGACAGCATTCAACGTAAAAACGTAAGAAAAACGCTTTACAGCCTGAGCGAGTTTGCTATGATTCGCTCCGCACTTGGGAGATGAGTTGGGAAAACATCTTACTAAGTATAAAAATCCTCTGGAGGGGTTCCCGAGTGGCCAAAGGGAGCAGACTGTAAATCTGCCGGCACTGCCTTCGATGGTTCGAATCCGTCC
>NZ_JAWOQR010000039.1:0-3043 GCF_033337445.1 Vibrio sp. YT-15 | reverse complement strand
TCAGGTGGGTCCAAAACGCTATGGTCGCCAAGCAAATTCTTTAATCTGGAAAGCCGTTTTTTTAATTCTCGTTCTTACACATTCAATGTTCTTTCATTGAGTCCATCAAAACCCCTTGGGTGTTGTATGGTTAAGCCTCACGGGCAATTAGTACAGGTTAGCTCAACGCCTCACAACGCTTACACACCCTGCCTATCAACGTCGTAGTCTACGACAACCCTTTAGGATACTTAAAGTATCAGGGAGAACTCATCTCAAGGCTCGCTTCCCGCTTAGATGCTTTCAGCGGTTATCGATCCCGAACTTAGCTACCGGGCAATGCGTCTGGCGACACAACCCGAACACCAGAGGTTCGTCCACTCCGGTCCTCTCGTACTAGGAGCAGCCCCTTTCAATTCTCCAACGCCCACGGCAGATAGGGACCGAACTGTCTCACGACGTTCTAAACCCAGCTCGCGTACCACTTTAAATGGCGAACAGCCATACCCTTGGGACCGACTTCAGCCCCAGGATGTGATGAGCCGACATCGAGGTGCCAAACACCGCCGTCGATATGAACTCTTGGGCGGTATCAGCCTGTTATCCCCGGAGTACCTTTTATCCGTTGAGCGATGGCCCTTCCATTCAGAACCACCGGATCACTATGACCTGCTTTCGCACCTGCTCGAATTGTCATTCTCGCAGTCAAGCGGGCTTATGCCATTGCACTAACCTCACGATGTCCAACCGTGATTAGCCCACCTTCGTGCTCCTCCGTTACTCTTTGGGAGGAGACCGCCCCAGTCAAACTACCCACCAGGCACTGTCCGCAACCCCGATCAGGGGTCGACGTTAGAACATCAACACTACAAGGGTGGTATTTCAAGGACGGCTCCACGCAATCTAGCGACTGCGCTTCAAAGCCTCCCACCTATCCTACACATGTAGGGTCAATGTTCAGTGCCAAGCTGTAGTAAAGGTTCACGGGGTCTTTCCGTCTAGCCGCGGGTACACTGCATCTTCACAGCGATTTCAATTTCACTGAGTCTCGGGTGGAGACAGCGTGGCCATCATTACGCCATTCGTGCAGGTCGGAACTTACCCGACAAGGAATTTCGCTACCTTAGGACCGTTATAGTTACGGCCGCCGTTTACCGGGGCTTCGATCAAGAGCTTCGACCGAAGTCTAACCCCATCAATTAACCTTCCGGCACCGGGCAGGCGTCACACCGTATACGTCATCTTGCGATTTTGCACAGTGCTGTGTTTTTAATAAACAGTTGCAGCCACCTGGTATCTGCGACTCTCAATAGCTCCATCCGCAAGGGACTTCACCGTCGAGAGCGTACCTTCTCCCGAAGTTACGGTACCATTTTGCCTAGTTCCTTCACCCGAGTTCTCTCAAGCGCCTTGGTATTCTCTACCCGACCACCTGTGTCGGTTTGGGGTACGATTCCTTACAATCTGAAGCTTAGAGGCTTTTCCTGGAAGCATGGCATCAATGACTTCACATCCGTAGATGCTCGACGTCGTGTCTCAGCCTTAAGAGAAACCGGATTTACCTAATTTCTCAGCCTACGCACTTGAACCTGGACAACCGTCGCCAGGCCCACCTAGCCTTCTCCGTCCCCCCATCGCAATTGTAAGAAGTACGGGAATATTAACCCGTTTCCCATCGACTACGCCTTTCGGCCTCGCCTTAGGGGTCGACTTACCCTGCCCCGATTAACGTTGGACAGGAACCCTTGGTCTTCCGGCGAGGAGGTTTTTCACCCCCTTTATCGTTACTCATGTCAGCATTCGCACTTCTGATACGTCCAGCATGCGTTACCACACACCTTCAACCGCTTACAGAACGCTCCCCTACCCAATACTCAAAGAGTATTGCCGCAGCTTCGGTTTACTACTTAGCCCCGTTACATCTTCCGCGCAGGCCGACTCGACCAGTGAGCTATTACGCTTTCTTTAAATGATGGCTGCTTCTAAGCCAACATCCTGGCTGTCTGAGCCTTCCCACATCGTTTCCCACTTAGTAGTAATTTGGGACCTTAGCTGGCGGTCTGGGTTGTTTCCCTCTCCACGACGGACGTTAGCACCCGCCGTGTGTCTCCCGGATAGTACTTACTGGTATTCGGAGTTTGCAAAGGGTTGGTAAGTCGGGATGACCCCCTAGCCTTAACAGTGCTCTACCCCCAGTAGTATTCGTCCGAGGCGCTACCTAAATAGCTTTCGGGGAGAACCAGCTATCTCCAGGTTTGATTGGCCTTTCACCCCTAGCCACAAGTCATCCGCTAATTTTTCAACATTAGTCGGTTCGGTCCTCCAGTTGATGTTACTCAACCTTCAACCTGCCCATGGCTAGATCACCTGGTTTCGGGTCTATATCCAGAGACTGAACGCCCAGTTAAGACTCGGTTTCCCTACGGCTCCCCTAGATGGTTAACCTTGCCACTGAATATAAGTCGCTGACCCATTATACAAAAGGTACGCAGTCACAGGACAAGCCTGCTCCTACTGCTTGTACGTACACGGTTTCAGGTTCTATTTCACTCCCCTCACAGGGGTTCTTTTCGCCTTTCCCTCACGGTACTGGTTCACTATCGGTCAGTCAGTAGTATTTAGCCTTGGAGGATGGTCCCCCCATATTCAGACAGGATATCACGTGTCCCGCCCTACTCGATTTCACTGAACACACGTCGTCAACTACGGGACTATCACCCTGTATCGTCAGCCTTTCCAGGCTGTTCGTCTAACGCGTGTAAAGCTTAAGGGCTAGTCCAATTTCGCTCGCCGCTACTTTCGGAATCTCGGTTGATTTCTTTTCCTCGGGGTACTTAGATGTTTCAGTTCCCCCGGTTCGCCCTGTTGAGCTATGTATTCACTCAACAGTAATACCTTATGGTATTGGGTTTCCCCATTCGGAAATCCCAGACTCAAATGGTTTTTACTACCTAATCTGGGCTTATCGCAAGTTAATACGTCCTTCATCGCCTCTGACTGCCAAGGCATCCACCGTGTACGCTTAGTCACTTAACCATACAACCCGAAGGAGTTTCGAGTTGAT
>NZ_JAWOQR010000038.1:0-3656 GCF_033337445.1 Vibrio sp. YT-15 | reverse complement strand
GGTTGATGAAGTACTGCCTGAACAACCCATGCGTCAGTGGGTGTTGAGCTTCCCGTTTCAGCTGCGTTTCCTGTTTGCCAGCCGGCCCGAGATCATGGGGTGGGTGCTGGGCATCGTTTACCGCGTCATTGCCACGCACCTGGTCAAGAAAGCGGGCCATACCCACCAAGTGGCCAAGACGGGCGCGGTCACCCTGATCCAGCGTTTTGGATCGGCGCTCAATCTGAATGTTCACTTCCACATGCTGTTTCTCGACGGTGTGTATGTCGAGCAATCCCACGGCTCAGCGCGTTTCCGCTGGGTCAAGGCGCCGACCAGCCCAGAGCTCACCCAGCTGACGCACACCATCGCCCACCGGGTGGGTCGCTATCTGGAACGGCAAGGCCTGCTGGAACGGGATGTCGAAAACAGCTATCTGGCCTCGGATGCGGTGGATGACGACCCGATGACACCCCTGCTGGGGCACTCGATCACTTACCGTATCGCTGTCGGTTCACAGGCGGGGCGAAAGGTGTTCACTTTGCAAACTCTGCCGACCAGTGGTGATCCGTTCGGTGACGGGATTGGCAAGGTAGCCGGGTCCAGCCTGCACGCCGGCGTGGCGGCCAGGGCCGATGAACGCAAGAAGCTCGAACGGCTGTGCCGGTACATCAGCCGCCCGGCGGTATCCGAGAAGCGGCTGTCGTTAACACGAGGCGGCAACGTGCGCTACCAGCTCAAGACGCCGTACCGGGACGGCACCACGCACGTCATTTTCGAACCATTGGATTTCATTGCAAGGCTGGCCGCCCTGGTACCGAAGCCCAGAGTCAACCTAACCCGCTTCCACGGGGTGTTCGCACCCAACAGTCGGCACCGGGCGTTGGTCACGCCGGCAAAACGGGGCAGGGGCAACAAGGTCAGGGTGGCTGATGAACCGGCAACACCAGCACAACGGCGAGCGTCGATGACATGGGCGCAACGGCTCAAGCGTGTTTTCAATATCGACATCGAGACCTGCAGCGGCTGCGGCGGCGCCATGAAAGTCATCGCCTGCATTGAAGACCCTATAGTGATCAAGCAGATCCTTGATCACCTGAAGCACAAAGCCGAAACCAGCGGGACCAGGGCGTTACCCGAAAGCCGGGCGCCACCGGCTGAGCTGCTCCTGGGTCTGTTTGACTGACGAGCCTGAAGGCCAACGATACCAATCAAAATGCTGCGTTCACAGCGCCGCGGCAGGGATCCGCCGTGCTGGTTGTCGGAAAAGGAGCCGCTAGTGGGAAAGAGGAGGGTAAATTTTCAGCGTTGCTGGCTCCCCGTCAGCCGGATTGGGTTGCATCGCAGGGGTGTCGAAAGAGTCAACTGCGGTCCAAAGCTGTTGGACTTGGGTGAAAAGGGCGTTTATTCTTCCTATACGTTCATTAGGTCATCTAGCCTTTCTTCCGCAGGTTTTGTTCTTGGTTTTTTAGGGGGTAATGTCATAGGGTTTGTCTCTTAATATCTTGTGCTAAAAGCAAATCTGATAGGGGTATCATAGCACTTAATATTGATATGCTAAAACTTAGCTCGCTGGTAGCTTCGCTATTTTAACTATCTTTTTGGTGCTTCTATAAAAAGATAAAATAAATACAATCAATAAAACATACATTATCGCACCAATCATCCATATCCAGCCATCCCAACTTGCCAGTGTTTGACCAAAAATAAAGCTAAATAATAATGGGCCGATCACCCCCGTCGTATTGGTTAAGCTGACTAGAACGCCTTGTAGCTTACCTTGGTTAGTTTGATTGACTTGAGCTGACATTAACCCCTGTAAGGCTGGTAGCGCAATACTGCCGCCGGCGAGTAAGATTAATGTAGGGTAAATCATCCAACCCTTTGTCAATAATGACAAAATAATGAATGCTGCTCCATCAACAACAAAGCCCACAATAATCGTCACTTTTTCATTGAATTTCTTGGCGATTGCGCCCGCTACAAATGCTTGGAACAAGGCATGCATGATGCCTAACCCCGCTAAAGATAGGCCGATCTCCATACTGCCCCATTGAAAACGATGTTCCGTAAATAACACCCATGTCGTTGCTGGAATTTGCCCTATCATTTGAGTCATAAAAAAGATAAATAACAATAGTATGACTGGCTTGATCACTTGCAGGAAAGGTCGCGAATTTTCTGCTGTTTCTGTGGTGTTTTTTTCAGTATTTTTGATTTTATTATCTTTAAATATCAACATAATAACTAAAAAAGAGAGCGCATTTAAAATGGCAGCAATAATAAAAGGAAGATGAGCTGAGAATTGCCCTGTAAAGCCGCCAATTGCAGGGCCAGAGATTAACCCGACACCAAAAGCCGCCCCTAAGCGTCCAAACCACTTAGTACGCTCTTGTGAAGCAGTATTGTCAGCAATAACAGAAGCGGCGACCGCACCTGTTGCGCCAGTAACTCCAGAAATTAATCGCCCAACGTATAGCATCCAAAGTGAGCTAGATAATGCAAGCAAAGTGTAATCCACAGCAGCGCCTGCAAGAGATAGTAGTAATATTGGTCGGCGCCCGAATTTATCAGACCATTTGCCAAGTAGAGGAGCAAAAAAAACCTGCATGATGGCATACAGTGCCAGCAGGATACCGTAATGATTTGCTAAATTTTCAGCCGACACGTATTCACGTAACAATGTAGGCAATACAGGCATGATCAAGCCGATCCCCATAGCATCTAGGGCGGTGATCGTTAAAGCGGTGATCGCAAATTTATTCATCGTTTTTTCTCTATCATTGATAGAGTTGGAATATATCCCTATCAGTGATAGAGTGTCAATAGAAAAAAAGAGAGGGCAGTATGGCGCGATTAGATAAAGAAACCATCATCACAGTGGCATTAGAGTTGCTAAATGAAGTGGGAATGGAAGGGCTGACAACGCGAAAACTAGCTCAAAAACTGGGCGTAGAGCAGCCTACACTATATTGGCATGTGAAGAACAAGCGCACATTGTTGGATGCATTATCTGTTGAAATGCTAAAGCGTAATCATCGTCATTCATTACCCGCAGTTGGGGAAACGTGGCAACAATTTTTACGTAATAATGCATTGAGCTTTCGTGATGCATTATTAAGTTACCGTGATGGCGCAAAAGTGCATTTAGGGACTCGCCCGAGTTCAGACCAATATGACACCGTAGAAATGCAGTTGCAGTTTATGGTGGACAATGGTTTTTCATTAAAATGTGGGTTATATGCAATAAGCGCGGTTGGTCATTTTACGTTAGGTTCTGTGTTAGAGCAGCAAGAACATATCGCAGCACTTAATGATAGGCAACAAATAGCAGATGATACGATGCCTCGACTATTAAAAGATGCTTTGCAAATTATGGATCAAGATGATGGCACAGAGGCTTTTTTATTTGGTTTAGAAGCATTGATTAATGGTTTCGAAAAGCAGTGATAAGGTGTCTGTGTTTTTAGGCTCGCACAATAGGGGGGATTTGTGCGAGTGGTGGATTTATTTAGAACATTGTTTTTCAATTTGGCGTTTTTGTTCTACCAATTTTTTAGCTGTTGCCATCGCGAGTTGTTCATCGGCTTGCATTTTTGCTAAACACAGTATTGCAAGGACGCGGAACATGCCTCATGTGGCGGCCAGGACGGCCAGCCGGGATCGGGATACTGGTC
>NZ_JAWOQR010000037.1:0-4096 GCF_033337445.1 Vibrio sp. YT-15 | reverse complement strand
AAAAAGCTGTTAGAGAACCACTTCAACAAAATTGAATACATAAGGTTCAAAGAATCGAAGCACCCATTCGAGTATTATCGTTCAAACCTTTACCGAATCTTCACATTAGAAGAGGTAAAGACCTTACAAGAAACAAGAGACCAAAAGCGGTGAATAAGGTTGTCGCAAGACTCCCCAAATCAGCCCTTTCGGCTGCGCCGACCCCTACCCATTTCAACTCTAAACTTGAGTGATTTGGGTATCATCTATGGTCGCTTTCCGTGGAGTTTTGTCTCTTACCCTTTCGGGCTGCCCTGCGCTGTGTGTAAAGCTTTCGCCCCCGTTCCAGTCACACAACACTAATCAGTTATTCCTTTTCCGCTTGTCCCCTCTAGCAGCTACAAGGGGCGGTGTTATCGAGCTTTACGCTTAGTTCTGATTAGTGCCTTTACCTCTCACCTTTGGAACATCCCTTGGTCGGTGAGTGATGCGCGTCGTTCTGTCCAAAACATCTTGATTCCAAACAGAGTGCAGAAATACTCTTGAAGTGCTTACTTGATATGGTCTATCATGGAAGGACTTACACAACGATTTGGTCATCATTTGTGAGTATTCCGAAAAAACCACTCCGGCAAGAGTGGTTTTTTCACATCTGGGGATAGAGATTAATCCTAAAATCGTTAGATCTCAATGATCAATGCAAAGATCTTTGTTGCATACTCTTCTCAAATTTTTGTTTAATCAGCCCTATGGTATATATCTTTATCAAGAGATATATAAAATGATGTTCTTATCTTTTCTGTAGTAATTAAAAAGTAACCACTATCAACAAGGTGTTTCTTTATTGCATCTTTTCCAATCGTTCCAAAAACAACCCCAATGACAAATAGAAAACAAGGAATGTAAGTTCCTAAATATTTACTCCACTCTTTAGGTAATTCAGGACGCTTATTAAAACAAATACAAACAAACCCTATTATACTTAAAAACCAAAACCATGATAAAAAAGGAACTATAGAAAAAACGGAGGTTAACGCTATAGATTCTGGATGATATATATAAACATCCAGTATTGGGCTTATCGCATCAAATAATAAGAAAGGCATCCCGATTAATACAAGAGGGACTCCTAAAAAAATCAGAATTCTATTTAGCATTTGTGGCCTCTTTTAAGCCATTTATTATGTTTTCTTCTATCTTGTTTTCATCCCAAATATTAGAAATAATTACATCAACACCAACCCAAACCATCGCACCAACCACCATAGGAATGGCAACTCCAAGAGCGACCGTCAAGCAAATAATCCCACCGACAACTGCACCAGTGGCTAAAAGCTTAAACAAATCACTTCCCATACTACCGCACCAATCAACTAAATGATAATCATCATTAAACATCAATTCATTAGTATTGATTGTTGCCGATATAATTAAACTTAAAACAGCCCCTTTCTTAAATCCATTTAATGTATCTTCAGCTAAAACACCCAACTGCTTAATTGTAGGGTTTGTAATTCTATATGGATAATTTTTTTTGATATTTAATCCATTAACAACAGCATAATACTTCTTAGGGTCATTCCAGAGACTGGATATTATTACTCGTTCTATTCCCTGAGCATCAATATATTGTTTAACTGTAATACCAAAGCCACCTAAAGCTTTTGATATTTTTGCCGCAGTAATAATACCTATGCCCATATCTATTTTTGAATGAATGTCATCTAATAGTTTCAGAGTTTCACTTCCAATCGTTTCCCCTTCTTCATTTTTTTGATGCCAGATATTCATCGCACACTTTGCGGCATCATCAACAGAGAAAATACAAACTTGTGTATGTCTACCTTCTAAGTATTCTTTCAAATCGTCTTGTAGATCTTTGTTCCATTCTGGCTCTGTTAGATCGTAGGCCTGTAACGCTGCCGCGTTACGTTCTGCAGTAGCACGCACACGATTTTTTTCCCAACGAGCGTAATCTTCTTGGGTATACGTCAATTCAGCTTGACGCTCTCGACGTTGGCGGGCAGCTCGCTCCCTTACTGTTTCTTCTCGAGCTTGCGGTTTTCTTAATGACTCTTCTTCATGGAGTGGCTTATAACCTCCACCAGAAGAACTCAACGGTTTTTTCTTTCTATCCAAAAAATTGTGTGGCATCAGTTCACCTAACCTCAATTAACGTGATGACATCATAACGACACTTAAAGGTGCGTAATATTGGTCATATGTTAAATAGGCAACTTCACTATCAAAAACACCACTTAGAAGCCCCTCAAACGCTCTAGGCACGATTTCAGACTGAAATCCGGCACATTACCCACCAAAAAACATTTGAAAGTTTGTGACACTTTGAGAGCGATTTACATAGCAATCTAACTAACTTCTAAACTCACTCAGAAACACCTCTGAAATGCTCGTTTTTCACATGTTCAACCTGCAACTAGGCATCTATCATTATCCAAAAATAAAAATGCCTAGTTGGCTCAAACCGCACAAACGGTCATTTGCCGCGTCACAACAATCATTCGAATTAAACTCACATTCACTGAACCAAAGAGTAACTCTTGTTACTTCAAAACTTGGCTCAAATGACAGCAAACTAACAGCGTGAGATCTTAAGATCATAGAGAAAAATGAAACACGCTAACTTGTGTCGAGATTTACGAAAAGAAAGGACGAAAAGCATGAACTTCAAAAAACGTTACATGACCATAATATTGCTCGCATTAGGATTAGGAAGTACTCAAAAAGCGCCTATCAACGAATTAACACTGAACCTTGAGTTACAACATAACTGCTTAGTTTGTTTGTCCTGGTGAAACTAAGCGAAGCGTTTTTACCAAGACAAACGAACCGGCAACGAGCAGCGCGAGGCGACAGTTCGAACAGCGAAACAAAGTGAGTTAGTGAGCCATGTTTTTTTCTGGCTCAATCGCCCAAGCGCCCCCTTGCGGGGTTCAATTGCTAGTCAGAAAAAAATGCGAAGTGTCCAACGTAGCATCGAGAAAACAGGTGAGCCCCCGAACCTTTTTCTCGACAGGGGGAGCCGAACCAAACGCCCGTTCCCGAACGAAAAGGCGAGCAGTTCCCAAACTGCGTTTTGGTTTGGGGGCTTGCCCCAAAATCCGTTGAGCAGGCGAGACCAAGTCCGTATAACGATGTAAAAACGAGACTCTTTGGACTTGTCCAAAAAGGGCGACATTTTTCACGCTCTATAGGGGCTTGGTCTCGCGGAGCGAGGCGGATTTTGCTTTAAATTAGAATTTGAATTGTAGGGGCGTCCAGCCCCGAAGATTTACATTCTAATTCATTGAAAAAGCACGCTTTTTCAATATTCGCCCTTTGGCGAAACTTCTTGTTATTGTTTGGATTTCATCGGTGTCTGCGGTCGGGTGCTATACTCCCCCGATGATAGACACCGATGGCAGAGGCCGATGAACACACAATATCTGATCCAAGATAAAACCGAACGTTACCAACGAAATGCAGACAACATGCAATGCGTCATACAATTTTTAATACAAGAAACGTACTCCACAATCACCAACTTAATGGTGCTTTTGAATTATCAAAAAAGGCAGCCTCTCGATCGTTTACTGGCAAAACTAAAAGGCTTAGACCTCATCAAAAAGTACGAACTAAAAACGCCAAGAGGGAAGCTTGCATTGTGGGGAGTGACCGACTTAGGCCTTGCGCAAAACCAACAGAAAAGTAATGGCAGAGAGAAGAGTTTTGTACCGTACCGAGTCACGGCCAAGAATGCAGAACATAAAATGAAAGTACAGTTTGTGCAGCTCCAGCTACAAAAAAATGGATGGCGTGATTGGGAAAATGGTAAGCATGAAGATGTACGCAAAAAATATCAGGTAGCACACAAACCGGATGGCTTGGTGAAAAGTCCTTCGGGAGCAAAGATTGCACTCGAACTGATGCAAACAATTCAAACGCCATCACGCTACAGGACCATTTTTAAAGAGCACATACAGGCAAAAAAAGAGGGGTACTGGCATGCAGTCTTTTTCATCGTTGAGAGTAACGAAATGAAAAAGCTGTTAGAGAACCACTTCAACAAAATTGAATACATAAGGTTCAAAGAATCGAAGCACCCATTCGAGTATTA
>NZ_JAWOQR010000036.1:0-5470 GCF_033337445.1 Vibrio sp. YT-15 | reverse complement strand
CACCGAAAAGTTTCGTACTTTATTGTCATAGTTCTAATCTTTATTGTTCGAGTTTCAAACTTTGTTGTCCACCGACACTGGTGAAGTGGTCATAGCTGAAAAAATAGATCGCATTAGTCGCCTGCCTTTACCGGAAGCTGAAAAGCTGATTGATTCAATTCGTGTCAAAGGCGCAATGCTTTCTGTCCCTGGCGTTGTAGACCTCACAGAATTAGTTTCTGGCGCCAGTGGTGTTACCAAAGTTGTATTGGAGTCAGTCCAGGAACTATTACTAAAATTGGCTTTGCAAATGGCTAGGGATGATTACGAGGACCGACGAGAGAAGCAAAAGCAAGGTATTGAGCTTGCAAAGAAAAAAGGTAAGTACCAGGGAAGAAAGGCTAATCACAAACAACATGAACTTATCCTTTCTTTACGTCCAAATCACACTATTGAGGAAACTGCTCGGCTTGCTGGGTGTAGTACAAGCCAGGTTAAGCGTATATGGGCTGAGTACAAAAAAAAACTTGAAAAAAGGGCCACTATCTAGCGGCCTTTTTCTTTTGCTGCAACCAACTCTTTAATGTCGGAGGACATTAAAGTTTGAAACTTTTCTATTTCCGAAGTGCGTTACTATCGTGGCTAAAAGAACCCAATACTGACAATAAAGATCGACACTTAGATTCAATCAATGTGGCTATCCAACGAAAGTGTGACAACAAAGTTTGAAACTCGCTTTTGGACAGAAATGAGTTAGAGCCGACCAACGGCTCTGTGCCATTTGCGGACGTTGTTAACGCCTAGGTCACATGCTGCGCAAACTAAGGCACGAAGAGTTTGCTAAACTGCCGAAGGCAGAGCAAACCGAGTGACGTGTTAGCAGTCATGTGCACCGACTTGTTAGATTTCATTTAAAGAGTTAATGCCCTGTTCATGTAGTTTATTTAAACCATCTTTCATTGCTTTAACTTGCTCTATTGAATGACCCTGCCAGCTTGATACTTCACCTACAACTTTAAATGAATGGATTGAACGATATGACATAGTTGGATTCCCTGGGAACTTTCTATCCGTTAGGTCAGGATCATTTTCAATTGGACCTGTTGGCTCAACCAAATAAATTCTTTCGCGACCATTACCTAGGGCAAGCTCTGCTCCCCAAATGGCAGCATCTAGTGTAGCTGTCAAAAATATATACTTAGCCTTATTATTTTGTCCAAAATTTGAATTAAACCCTGTTTCTATAAGATCTCCCAATTTAAGATCTGCTTTGGTTCCATGAAAAAACGTTTGAGAAAAAGGTTTTGCATTTTTTTGGGCATTCTCAGTCATATCTTTTTTCCTAGTTATGGTTTTTATACTAAATATTGCGAAATTATAGCTAACATGAAATCTAACGTTTTAGTATTTATTTACACATGAGTGTAAATAAATCATTTGTTGAACGGACGGCGACTTGTGAATCACTGTATTGGAATCATTTATGCTAATGGAATTTGCTTTTTTAAGCCTGAGGATGATTGATGACGTTATCCGATTTATCTTCATCATTGCATTCCATTGTCACTGTCGTTCAGTCGATTAATGGTCTTAATTTACGTTACTTTTCTGGTTAATTGCAAGTGTATTTTTTACACACGCAAGCGCCAGTCTATCAGGCGGCATTCAGTCTAATATTTGCGTAAATGGTTTGACGTCATCATTGTTTAACTTGAATCCAATCCTCTTATCTGTTGCGTTAAGGGGAGCACGATAGCGACGAATATCAATTGCCCTTGATGGCAGTGCGAGCAAACCCAATGCAGTTTGGTTTCCACGTTATCCATGGCGATTTTATCGGTTAAATCACGGCACTGTGCTCGAATGAGGGGGATGCGCTTGTTACGACAAGCATTGGCTAAAAAGCCATAATGGCGAATACGCATAAAGCCTTTAGGCAGGACATGTTGTAAATAGCGCCGAATGAACTCATCCATACTTAAGGTCATGAATTTGGTTTTATTGTTGTCACGATAATCCTTGTAACGAAAGCGCACACGACTGGCGTTATAGTTCACTAATCGTGATTCAGATAAGGCACCTTTGCGGGTATAACGTGCAAGATAGTGCAAGAGTTGATGTGGGTAGACACAGGCTTTGCTGTACACGCACCAAGTGGCGGGTAATGACGGTAGCGCTATGGATTGTGCCTTGAGTGCCGCTATCATTTTACCTCGAAACACAGTGGATAAAGCCTTAACAGGATAGAGATAACCTTTAGTGATAGGTTGCCACTGCGATTGTCGATTGAGGCTACCTGCGGGGATTAAACAATGCACATGAATATGTTGGCTGAGGTTTTGCCCCCAAGTATGCAACACACAAGTCATGCCGAGTTGACCCTGATGACGATGGGCAGCGAATGTCATGAGTGTTTGCCAAAGGCTCTTAAATAAACAGTGATAAAGCACGTTAGGTGCATAGTGTGCGATTAGGTTAAGTTCATGCGGTAAGGTAAACACTAAGTGAAAGTAAGGGCAAGGTAGCAGTGACATCGCTTGTTTGGCAATCCAAGCTTGCGTGGCTTGTCCTTGGCAGCGAGGACAATGCCGGTCTCTGCAACTACAACTAAATTGCTCCTCATGACCACACTGGTCACAACGCCACTGTTGATAACCGAGTTGTCCTGTTCTACACGCCAAGATATGTGCACACACTTGATATTGTTGACGGGTTAATCGGTGCTGTTGTTGGTAATGCGGTAATCCTTGGCTGAGAATATCCGCCAGATGAAGCGGTGGCATGCGTTACTGCAAGTTGGCTAGTAAATCAACGCCCCCATGCCCAAGCTCTGGCAACCAATGCAGATAGCACTCGGTCGTTTTAATGCTGCGATGCCCAAGCTGGTGCTGTAATTGATGCAACGGCATCCCTGCCTCTAATTGATGCGTGGCATAGGCATGGCGTAACTGATGCGCGTTCACTTTATCCTTAAGCCCAAGCTGTGCGGCGATTTTTTTCAGTGCCTTCGTATAGGTGGAGCTACTGAGAGGTTGGGAGGCTAACCAGCGAGAATAGAACAGCCACTCTTTGGGGTGATAGGCTTGCCAGTACACGTGGAGTTGATGCAATACCGTCTCAGGAATCACCACATAACGAGACTGGTTGCCCTTGCCGTGTTCAATAAAGGCCGTTTTACGTTGCCCATCAATCTGTGCCACTTTGAGGTGGGTTAATTCATTTAAGCGTAATCCACAGCCATAACTGAGCATTATCATGGTTTTTAAACGTAAATCTTGGCAATGGTGAATCAGTAAGTGGATATCTTGTCGGCTTAAATATTGGGGTGGCTTATGCCGTTGCTTGGGTAAAGTGATGGCTAATTGCAACGGCCGGTGGAGTATGTGTTTGAATAAGAAGAGGACACTATTAATTTGCACCAATTGGCTCGCTCGGGTTAATCGGCGCACCTCAGGCTCATTAAAATAGTGATTCAATTCCGCATCCGTGACTTGCGCTAAGGATTTACTGAAATAGTTCTCAATGCGCTGTAAGCAACCACAGTAGGTCTCGCGAGTTCGTTGTGAATAGCCCATGAGTTCAATTTCAGTGGCGACTTGTTCAATGAGAGAGTTCATTGTTACCTCCAGATTAATGGGTTAAATCTCAAGGTAAGTGTGGTCGTTGATTGGGATGTTTGCGACTCCGCGCAGCGGCTTAGTTCAACAATTTAATAGTGTGCAAATCGCGCATATTTCTACCACGTAATAGCTCACTTTTCTGGTTCATACGTTTTTATCAAATTAGCTAACCTTTTGCTAGCTATGAAAATATTTGAAAGTTAATGACGTGGTCTAAGGACAAAAATGCGCAAATTGCTCATTTACCTGAATATGGGGGAAGTTTGTTGATTTTGGATATAAAAACGGTATCAGCTGAACATTTTTCACCGTCCGCTGATCGCTCATTTGCGACGCTCGACTAGACTTGTTTTGGGGCATAAATGTGTTGACTCGTTTTTTTGTAAGAGCCTCTTGCAAAATTGGGCAGTGGGATTTGTCCAGCAGCCTGTTGGTCAATTGCGAAACAATTTGCTTCACAAATGAGCTGTCCTGAATTTAGTCAACAGCCTGTTGACCAAATTATTCTTATGAAGGTTTACTGCGTTCTAAACACGTTTAGGAGCAGAAATGAGCCGTTTAAGTAACCTCAAGCCAAAGCTTAATGTAATGAGAATAAGGAAAACGACTATGAACATAAATATTGGCTTGTAGAAATTAAACGGTTCTTCAGTACGGAAAAAGTACTGATAGATACTATCTCCAGCAGCAATGCCTAATGCGATATAGCACTTATCGGCAACTTCCTTTGTCATATATCCTCCTTCGCATATAACGCATTTTATACGGCTTTTCATAGTCCTATCATGCAGCCTTTTCAATCACAGTTCAATTAATAATCAATAGTTTAATGAGATGTTATCGGTATTAGATTGCAAAATGACGTATGATTTTTAAAAAGCTTACTTCGACACTTCCTCGAATAACTACAAGTAAGGCAAACGTACAATCACAAATTGTGAGTAGACTTTCGCGCAGAGAAGGAATGGGGCAAAATCGTCTCAGAGAAGAAGGCAAACTACGACAAATGGCACCGAAAAGTTTCGTACTTTATTGTCATAGTTCTAATCTTTATTGTTCGAGTTTCAAACTTTGTTGTCCACCGACATCAATTACTTTTATTAAGGTTTGATAAACTGGTATTGCTCACCTTGAGTGAAGATTGAGGGAACAATAATTGAATTGTCAAAGTAGGTTTTACTATTCCAAGATGTGTTCGGAAAGCTTGGGACGTAAATATAGAACCCATCCGGTAGTTGAGCTGAATACTCTTTGTAGAACTCCACGGTGTTTACTGGACTCACTTCTACTGAGTAAACGAATGGCATTGGCGGGTTTACGATAACCTTATTCCAGTTAACACCCGAATCCTCAATAATACCGTAGGTTAACTGAACCTCATTGCTGCCATCTATTGATGTTGCGGCTTCAGCTATAGAGTCGCCTTTTAGCTCACTTTCTTTTCGGTTAACTAGGCTAAAGGGAATCGACTTACCTGACTTTTCAACCCAAAATGCATCATAAGCACTTTCAGGCTTTGGTGATATTTGCTTCACCTGACCATATCGTGAAAGTACCTTGTTTGCTGCTTGTTCCATGCTGGTAACTATGAACTTTTCAGCCTCTACATTACTAGCATATTTGCTCTTAGGCAGCTCTACAAACAGCCTAATTTGATTACTTGGCGCGTGACCTGATTGTGCAAGGTTTGCTACCGCGCCTCCTGCCACGCTGATTACTCCGGTCAAGTCACCAGTTACAATACTTAGCAAGCCCGTACCTACCGACACATTACCGCCGCGATACTCGCGCAAATGTCGGAGGACATTAAAGTTTGAAACTTTTCTATTTCCGAAGTGCGTTACTATCGTGGCTAAAAGAACCCAATACTG
>NZ_JAWOQR010000035.1:0-5882 GCF_033337445.1 Vibrio sp. YT-15 | reverse complement strand
GGTTGATGAAGTACTGCCTGAACAACCCATGCGTCAGTGGGTGTTGAGCTTCCCGTTTCAGCTGCGTTTCCTGTTTGGGGTCGTTTGCGGGAAGGGGCGGAATCCTACGCTAAGGCTTTGGCCAGCGATATTCTCCGGTGAGATTGATGTGTTCCCAGGGGATAGGAGAAGTCGCTTGATATCTAGTATGACGTCTGTCGCACCTGCTTGATCGCGGCCGCGATAGCTAGATCGCGTTGCTCCTCTTCTCCATCCGCGTTCCAAGCTGCGGAAAGGCACCCATAAGCGTACGCCTGGTCGAGCAGGCGACGCGGATCGACGTCCAGCGCACGAGAGAATGCGTCCGCCATCTGTGCAATGCGTCTAGGATCGAGACAAAGGTCGTCTCTGTCAGCCGGATCGTAGAACATATTGGCGGCGCCAAAGCCCACTTCACCGACCAGACCGACGGGATCTATCACCAGCCAGCCGCGACTGGAGAACATGATGTTTTCATGATGCAGATCGCCATGTAGCCCACGCAGTTCCGAGGCATTGCTCATCATTTGATCGGCTATAATCGCCGCGTGGACGTAGTCAGTTTGACAACCTGCGTTTTGATCATCGCGCGCCCGCTGAAACAAAGCTGCAAAGCGATCCCGGATCGGGAGAAGGGCAGAAGGCAGGGGTTCCTCAGATGCGGCATACAGCTTCGCCATTAGTTCCGCTGCAATTTCGGTCGCCTGGTAGTCGCCGTGCTCGGCAACGATGTGAGAGAGCATTCGCTCCCCGGCATATTCGAGCAACATCAGATTGTTCTCACGACCGAGCAACCGGACTGCTCCCCTCCCATTGCGCCATACCAGATAGTCGGCCCCGCGCAGTTCATCAGCAATGTCTTCTATAGGTTTCAATCCCTTGACGATTGCAGGAGTCCCGTCTGGCAATGAAACTTTCCAAACGAGGCTGGAAAAGGTGTCCGCAATGAGAACAGGTTGCGAAACGTGCCAATGAGCAGGAAAAACAGGCGGCATGAAGGGGTCGTCTCAGAAAACGGAAAATAAAGCACGCTAAGGCGTAACTACCCTCGGCTACACCGCGTCGGCACCACGCGGCTCTTTCTCCCCTTGCAGCGAAGCAATCAGCGGGCAAGAAACGTTCCCTTGCCGCGCATGGCAGGCGAACACAAGTTCGGATAGCACGGTTTCCATGCGCGCCAGGTCGGTCATTTTTTCGCGCACGTCCTGAAGCTTGTGCTCGGCCAGGCTGCTGGCTTCCTCGCAGTGGGTGCCGTCATCCAGCCTCAGCAGCTCTGCGATCTCGTCGAGGCTGAATCCGAGCCGCTGGGCTGATTTCACGAAGCGCACCCGCGTCACATCCGCCTCGCCAGAGAGGCCGAGCGCGGCCGTGAGGCTTGGACGCTAGGGCAGGGCATGAAAAAGCCCGTAGCGGGCTGCTACGGGCGTCTGACGCGGTGGAAAGGGGGAGGGGATGTTGTCTACATGGCTCTGCTGTAGTGAGTGGGTTGCGCTCCGGCAGCGGTCCTGATCAATCGTCACCCTTTCTCGGTCCTTCAACGTTCCTGACAACGAGCCTCCTTTTCGCCAATCCATCGACAATCACCGCGAGTCCCTGCTCGAACGCTGCGTCCGGACCGGCTTCGTCGAAGGCGTCTATCGCGGCCCGCAACAGCGGCGAGAGCGGAGCCTGTTCAACGGTGCCGCCGCGCTCGCCGGCATCGCTGTCGCCGGCCTGCTCCTCAAGCACGGCCCCAACAGTGAAGTAGCTGATTGTCATCAGCGCATTGACGGCGTCCCCGGCCGAAAAACCCGCCTCGCAGAGGAAGCGAAGCTGCGCGTCGGCCGTTTCCATCTGCGGTGCGCCCGGTCGCGTGCCGGCATGGATGCGCGCGCCATCGCGGTAGGCGAGCAGCGCCTGCCTGAAGCTGCGGGCATTCCCGATCAGAAATGAGCGCCAGTCGTCGTCGGCTCTCGGCACCGAATGCGTATGATTCTCCGCCAGCATGGCTTCGGCCAGTGCGTCGAGCAGCGCCCGCTTGTTCCTGAAGTGCCAGTAAAGCGCCGGCTGCTGAACCCCCAACCGTTCCGCCAGTTTGCGTGTCGTCAGACCGTCTACGCCGACCTCGTTCAACAGGTCCAGGGCGGCACGGATCACTGTATTCGGCTGCAACTTTGTCATGCTTGACACTTTATCACTGATAAACATAATATGTCCACCAACTTATCAGTGATAAAGAATCCGCGCGTTCAATCGGACCAGCGGAGGCTGGTCCGGAGGCCAGACGTGAAACCCAACAGACCCCTGATCGTAATTCTGAGCACTGTCGCGCTCGACGCTGTCGGCATCGGCCTGATTATGCCGGTGCTGCCGGGCCTCCTGCGCGATCTGGTTCACTCGAACGACGTCACCGCCCACTATGGCATTCTGCTGGCGCTGTATGCGTTGGTGCAATTTGCCTGCGCACCTGTGCTGGGCGCGCTGTCGGATCGTTTCGGGCGGCGGCCAATCTTGCTCGTCTCGCTGGCCGGCGCCACTGTCGACTACGCCATCATGGCGACAGCGCCTTTCCTTTGGGTTCTCTATATCGGGCGGATCGTGGCCGGCATCACCGGGGCGACTGGGGCGGTAGCCGGCGCTTATATTGCCGATATCACTGATGGCGATGAGCGCGCGCGGCACTTCGGCTTCATGAGCGCCTGTTTCGGGTTCGGGATGGTCGCGGGACCTGTGCTCGGTGGGCTGATGGGCGGTTTCTCCCCCCACGCTCCGTTCTTCGCCGCGGCAGCCTTGAACGGCCTCAATTTCCTGACGGGCTGTTTCCTTTTGCCGGAGTCGCACAAAGGCGAACGCCGGCCGTTACGCCGGGAGGCTCTCAACCCGCTCGCTTCGTTCCGGTGGGCCCGGGGCATGACCGTCGTCGCCGCCCTGATGGCGGTCTTCTTCATCATGCAACTTGTCGGACAGGTGCCGGCCGCGCTTTGGGTCATTTTCGGCGAGGATCGCTTTCACTGGGACGCGACCACGATCGGCATTTCGCTTGCCGCATTTGGCATTCTGCATTCACTCGCCCAGGCAATGATCACCGGCCCTGTAGCCGCCCGGCTCGGCGAAAGGCGGGCACTCATGCTCGGAATGATTGCCGACGGCACAGGCTACATCCTGCTTGCCTTCGCGACACGGGGATGGATGGCGTTCCCGATCATGGTCCTGCTTGCTTCGGGTGGCATCGGAATGCCGGCGCTGCAAACAATGTTGTCCAGGCAGGTGGATGAGGAACGTCAGGGGCAGCTGCAAGGCTCACTGGCGGCGCTCACCAGCCTGACCTCGATCGTCGGACCCCTCCTCTTCACGGCGATCTATGCGGCTTCTATAACAACGTGGAACGGGTGGGCATGGATTGCAGGCGCTGCCCTCTACTTGCTCTGCCTGCCGGCGCTGCGTCGCGGGCTTTGGAGCGGCGCAGGGCAACGAGCCGATCGCTGATCGTGGAAACGATAGGCCTATGCCATGCGGGTCAAGGCGACTTCCGGCAAGCTATACGCGCCCTAGGAGTGCGGTTGGAACGTTGGCCCAGCCAGATACTCCCGATCACGAGCAGGACGCCGATGATTTGAAGCGCACTCAGCGTCTGATCCAAGAACAACCATCCTAGCAACACGGCGGTCCCCGGGCTGAGAAAGCCCAGTAAGGAAACAACTGTAGGTTCGAGTCGCGAGATCCCCCGGAACCAAAGGAAGTAGGTTAAACCCGCTCCGATCAGGCCGAGCCACGCCAGGCCGAGAACATTGGTTCCTGTAGGCATCGGGATTGGCGGATCAAACACTAAAGCTACTGGAACGAGCAGAAGTCCTCCGGCCGCCAGTTGCCAGGCGGTAAAGGTGAGCAGAGGCACGGGAGGTTGCCACTTGCGGGTCAGCACGGTTCCGAACGCCATGGAAACCGCCCCCGCCAGGCCCGCTGCGACGCCGACAGGATCTAGCGCTGCGTTTGGTGTCAACACCAACAGCGCCACGCCCGCAGTTCCGCAAATAGGGGTCGTTTGCGGGAGAGGGCGAAATCCTACGCTAAGGCTTTGGCCAACGATATTCTCCGGTAAGATTGATGTGTTCCCAGGGGATAGGAGAAGTCGCTTGATATCTAGTATGACGTCTGTCGCACCTGCTTGATCGCGGCCGCGATAGCTAGATCGCGTTGCTCCTCTTCTCCATCCGCGTTCCAAGCTGCGGAAAGGCACCCATAAGCGTACGCCTGGTCGAGCAGGCGACGCGGATCGACGTCCAGCGCACGAGAGAATGCGTCCGCCATCTGTGCAATGCGTCTAGGATCGAGACAAAGGTCGTCTCTGTCAGCCGGATCGTAGAACATATTGGCGGCGCCAAAGCCCACTTCACCGACCAGACCGACGGGATCTATCACCAGCCAGCCGCGACTGGAGAACATGATGTTTTCATGATGCAGATCGCCATGTAGCCCACGCAGTTCCGAGGCATTGCTCATCATTTGATCGGCTATAATCGCCGCGTGGACGTAGTCAGTTTGACAACCTGCGTTTTGATCATCGCGCGCCCGCTGAAACAAAGCTGCAAAGCGATCCCGGATCGGGAGAAGGGCAGAAGGCAGGGGTTCCTCAGATGCGGCATACAGCTTCGCCATTAGTTCCGCTGCAATTTCGGTCGCCTGGTAGTCGCCGTGCTCGGCAACGATGTGAGAGAGCATTCGCTCCCCGGCATATTCGAGCAACATCAGATTGTTCTCACGACCGAGCAACCGGACTGCTCCCCTCCCATTGCGCCATACCAGATAGTCGGCCCCGCGCAGTTCATCAGCAATGTCTTCTATAGGTTTCAATCCCTTGACGATTGCAGGAGTCCCGTCTGGCAATGAAACTTTCCAAACGAGGCTGGAAAAGGTGTCCGCAATGAGAACAGGTTGCGAAACGTGCCAATGAGCAGGAAAAACAGGCGGCATGAACATCAACCCCAAGTCAGAGGGTCCAATCGCAGATAGAAGGCAAGGCGTTCGCGGTCGGGGGCTTCGATCCCCAATACATTGAATAGGACAGCGAAGGCGCGCTCTGCTTCATCTGGCGCTGCCCAGTTCTCTTCGGCGTTAGCAATCATGAGTGCCAAATCGGCATAGCGATCTGCTGTTCCGAGCCGCCCAAGGTCGATCAGACCCGTGCATTGAAGAGTTTTAGGGTCCACCATGAAGTTCGGCATGCAGGGATCACCATGGCAAACAACCATATCGGTGCGCTCTTGGTCGAGCCGCACCGGTAGCTCTCGTTCGACACGAGCCAAAAGATCGAGCTGCGGCGTACTCTTGTCCTCGTCCGGTAAGAAGTCGGGATTGACGGCATTGCGGGACACCACATCAACGGCGCGTCCGAACATTCGCGACAGCCTGCGCTCAAACGGACATTGATCAACCGATAGGCTGTGAACAGCGCCAAGTTGCTGCCCCATTGACGGCCACGCTTTGAGCAAATCCGCTCCAGACAGATCAGCCGCCGGTACTCCCGGAATTGCCGTTATCACCAAGCATGCACCCTCCTGTTCCTCCTGCCAGTTGATCACCTCGGGGCAAGCCACACCTCGACCTTTGAGCCAAATGAGGCGGTCACGCTCTCCAGCGAGCTCACCGCGGCGGGAAGCAGGTGCGATTTTCGCGAAGGCATGCCCGTCACCACGTCGAAAAACAAAATCACCAGATTCTCCGCCTCTGACAGGCAACCAGTCAGAATGCGATTCACCAAAAAAAATATTAGTTCGATTCAATGGAGGTTCCTTCAGTTTTCTGATGAAGCGCGAATATAGAGAAATATCCCGAATGTGCAGTTAACGAATTCTTGCGGTTTCTTTCAGCGCCGCCAATACCGCCAG
>NZ_JAWOQR010000034.1:2514-5950 GCF_033337445.1 Vibrio sp. YT-15 | reverse complement strand
TACTTCGCCAACTATTGCGATAACAAGAAAAAGCCAGCCTTTCATGATATATCTCCCAATTTGTGTAGGGCTTATTAGAGCCATTTCCGAGCTGGTGACGATCAAATCGGGCTTCAGCTCGGCAATAGCTTCCAGGCTTGGGGCGACGCGGGTACCCACGTTGGCGATGCCCTCCGGCAGCGCTGGTTCCTTCACCCAGGTGCGATAGCCTGTCAGATCAGCGACGCCAACAGGCGCTACGTCCAACAGTAACAGCGATTCGGTAGCGGCCCAATTCAGAGTCACAATACG
Source organism: Vibrio sp. YT-15 (assembly GCF_033337445.1). NCBI lineage: Bacteria > Pseudomonadati > Pseudomonadota > Gammaproteobacteria > Vibrionales > Vibrionaceae > Vibrio > Vibrio sp. YT-15. The sequence goes on along the minus strand of NZ_JAWOQR010000034.1, from coordinate 5,659 downwards.
CTTGGGTGGTTCATCCAGCGTCAGCGTGCCGCCCTCGTGTTGCCAGGAGCCGGCGTGGGCGGTTGATGAGGTAAACAGCAGCCAACAGACAGCTGCGATGCGCCTGGCGCGCCGGGTATCAATGAACATAAGACACCCACTGCCCGGGTGCCCGCTCCATCACGCCCATGCCAACGCCATAAATGCTTTCCAGCACCTGGCTGTCCATGATGTCCTTGGGCGAACCGTCAGCAACGACCCGGCCCGCTTTCAGAGCCACCAGTCGATCACAGAAGCGCGCTGCCAGGTCTACGTCGTGAAGCACGACCACCACGGTGAGCTCCCGTTGCTCGGCCAGTTGATGAACAAGCCGAAGGGTTTCGACCTGGTGTTTCACATCCAGCGCTGAGATGGGCTCATCCAGCAGCAGGCAGCGGGTTTGTTGGGCCAGCAGCATGGCAATCCAGGCTCGCTGACGCTCGCCGCCAGACAGAGTATCCACGGATCGATGCTGGAAGGGGCGCAGGTCCGTATCGGCAATGGCCTGGTCGATCAGGTGCTGGTCTTCGTCGGTGTAGCGCCCCAGCGGGCCGCGCCAGGGGTAGCGGCCAAGGGCAACCAGTTCGCGAACTGTCAACCCATCCGTAGCGGGCGGGTGTTGGGGCAGGTAGCCCACGATGCGGGCAAATTCCCGGGCGCCGAAATTCTGGCTGGCCCGGGACTGCAACTCGACCTCGCCATCGGTGGCCGTCATCTGTCGGGCGAGGGTTTTCAGAAGCGTCGATTTGCCCGAACCGTTGTGGCCGAGCAGAGCGGTGACCTGCCCCTCCTGGAACGTCATATTGACCCGGTGCAGGATGTCGGTGTCGCCGATGCGCACCGCAAGATCGCGAACTTCAAAAAACGCTGGCATTCAGATTCCCCCCAAGTGAGAGCGGCAGGATAATCTAAATGCGAATTACTATCAATGAATTGTCGTTGGGTTGCCTTCCAAATTATGCCTGCCCGGTCTGCACCCGCCACTGGGCCGCGTAGGCGCCACCTTTTTCGATCAGCGCCTGATGGGTGCCCTGTTCCACTACCTGCCCCTGGTCGACCACCGCGATGGTGTCGGCCTCCACAATGGTGGACAGACGGTGGGCTATCATGATCACCGTGCGATTGTGCCCGATGCGTTTCAGGGAGCGCTGAATGGCCGCTTCGGTTTCGTTGTCCACGGCGCTGGTGGCCTCGTCCAGCACCAGAATGGGCGGATCTTTCAGCAGGGCGCGGGCCAGGGACAACCGCTGGCGCTGACCGCCAGACAGGCGGATGCCGCGCTCCCCGACGGCCGTATCCAGCTCTTCTGGCAAGGCCTGGATGAACGACCAGGCCTCGGCGGTGCGAGCCGCTTCGATAATCTGTTCTTCGGTGGCGTCCGGTTTGCCATAGGCCAGGTTATCCCGAATGCTGCCTTCAAACAGGTACACGTCCTGGCTGACCAGGCCAATGGCATTGCGCAGGGACTGGAGACTCACCTCGCGAATGGGCTGGCCGTCGATGCGGATATCGCCGTGGCTTGGGTCGTAGAAGCGCAGGAGCAGTTTGATCAGTGTAGATTTGCCAGAGCCGGTGGCGCCCACCAGGGCCAGGGTATTGCCCGCCGGGACGTTCAGGCTGATGCCCTCAATACCCGCGCCGCTGCTGGGGTAGCGGAAACTGACGTTGCTGAATTCGACCGCGCCTCGAACCGGCTCAGGCAGGGCTTTTCCGGCCTCGTCCCGCACGTTCACCGGCTCGGCGAGCAGGTCGAGAATGCGCCGGGTGCTGGCCATGGCGCGCTCAAACAGGTCAATCACTTCCGCGAGGCCCGTCAGCGGCCACAGCAAGCGCTGAGTCAGGAACACCAGCACGCCATAAGCGCCCACGTTCAGGTTGCCGTTCAGGGCCATCATGCCGCCCACGGTGAAGGTGGCCAGAAAGCCGGCCAGAATGGCCATGCGGATCACTGGAATGAACGCCGAGCTGATACGAATGGCCCGCCGGTTGGCGTCTACATAGGCTTCGCTGGCGTCTTTAAGGCGCTGGGCTTCACGAAGTTCGGCGGTGAAGCTCTTGATGGTGGCGATGCCGCCCAGGTTGTTGGCCAACCGGCTGGACAGGTCGCCGACTTTCTCACGCACGTCGGCGTACAGCGGCCCGGCTTTGCGTTGGAAGTAAAAAGCGCCCCAGATGATCAGGGGGATCGGGGTGAACGCCAGCAGGGCGATCAGCGGCGACAGCACGAAGAACACGGCACCGACGGCAACCACGGTGACCAGCACCTGAATCATGGCGTTGGCGCCACCGTCGAGGAACCGCTCCAACTGGTTAACGTCGTCATTCATCGTAGCCACCAGCTGGCCTGAGCTGCGGGCTTCAAAGAAGCTCATGTCGAGGCGCTGGGCGTGTTCGTAGGCGTCTTGTCGCAGGTCAGATTGCAGCCGCTGGGCCAGGTTGCGCCAGAGAATCTGGTACAGATACTCGAACAGGGATTCGCCGGCCCAGATGAAGAAGGTGAGTACGGCCAGAATGGTGATCTGTTCCTGGGCGGTTTCAAAGCCGAGGCCCGCGACGAAGCTTTCTTCTTTGTTGACGACCACGTCGATGGCAACACCGATCAGGATCTCCGGCGCGATGTCGAACAGTTTGTTGATGATGGAGCAGGTGGCGGCCGCGATAATCCGGCGGCGGTAGCCCCGGGCGTATCGGAGCAGGCGGCCTAGGGCGGCAAAACTGCTGGTATGCTGGCTGGTTGATGGCATGGTCCGCATCCTTCTGGCTGGCGTGTTGCTCCCTGCCGGGGAGCGTGCTGCAGGATTAAAAGGCGGAAGGGTAGCGGATTCCAGCGTTTATTAAAACAGAATCATTTTCACGGGTATGCCACTCGGGAACCCCTCCAGGGTGTTTTCCTAATCTTTTACAAGAAGAGGCTTGAATGAAGTTTTCCCAACGCATCAATCAAGTTTTGTTCTCATGAGAACTTATCGTCGCATAAGAAAATATGGTGGAGGGGGACGGATTCGAACCATCGAAGGCGGAGCCGGCAGATTTACAGTCTGCTCCCTTTGGCCACTCGGGAACCCCTCCAGGGTGTTTTCCTAATCTTTTACAAGAAGAGGCTTGAATGAAGTTTTCCCAACGCATC
>NZ_JAWOQR010000034.1:0-2414 GCF_033337445.1 Vibrio sp. YT-15 | reverse complement strand
AGCCGGCAGATTTACAGTCTGCTCCCTTTGGCCACTCGGGAACCCCTCCAGGGTGTTTTCCTAATCTTTTACAAGAAAAGGCTTAACTGACGTTTTCCCAACACATCAATCAAGTGCGGAGCGCATATTATCAAACTCGGACTTTGTGTAAACCCTTTTTTTGTCTTTTTGAATTGAATGCTGGGGTATAGGAAGTATAAACCACCTTTTTGCTCCTCATCCGAAGTATCTTACCTGAAATTCCCTCACTCGTTTACCGCTCAAGCCCCAATTTTAACTGCCGGTCCAGCCTAAACCGCTCTAATAAGGTTCGATTTGGCGGTAAAATCTCTAGCCTGATAGCTCGAGAGATACAAACTGCCCCACCGCCCCGTTTAAAAGTTGGCAGTGTTGAGCAGTGTTGGATTTGGGGTCGTCAGTCAAAGAGACGACTCTGTGATGGATCGAACAGGCTGGGAGTCAGTGGCGGCGCTCGTTCTGGTGGCAGCTCACGCTGCTTGGCGGCATTCGCCTTGGCTGTTTTCTGTTTCAGATGCTTGAGAATCTGCTCAATGACCTTCGGATCTTCGATGCTGGCAATCACTTTGACGTGACCGCCGCAGTGTTCGCAGACTTCAATATCAATATTGAAGACTCGCTTGAGGCGTTGCATCCAGGTCATGGCGCGGTGGCGCTCTGCAGGACTCTTGTCACGCCAGTTAGTATCGAGACCTTCCGATTTGTCGGGCTTCTTGCCCCGCTTGGCGGGTGTTACTTGAACTCGGTGTTTGCTGTTCGGTGCAAAGACGCCGTGGAAGCGTGTGAGGTTGACTCGCGGCTTAGGTACCAACGCAGCGAGTTTGGCGATGAAGTCCAGCGGCTCGAAGATCACATGGGTGGTGCCATTGCGGTACGGAGTTTTGAGCTCGTAACGCACCTGCCCATTGGCGGTTAATGCCAGACGTTTTTCTGAAACCGCTGGCCGACTAATGTAGCGACACAAGCGCTCAAGCTTATCCCGCTGATGCGCTTCGGCCATCACACCGGCGTGTAGCGAGAAACCAGCATGGTTGGCTACTCGACTGCTTGAGTCGGCTTTATCCTCACGCCCTGGCAAGGTTTGCAGGGTGAAGACTTTGCGCCCTTGCTGGGGGCCGACGGCAATGCGATACGTAACCGAAGCACCATGTAATTGAGTCAGCGTATCGTCTTCGCCCTCTTCCAGTGTCAACCACGTATTCTCGGCATCACGCTCCAAAATCCCACGCTTTTCCATGCAGCGAGCGATGCGATGGCTGAGGGTGTGAGCGAGCGTATTCAGCTCATCGTAAGTGGGTGCCTTGACACGATGGAAGCGTTGCTTGCCATAGTCATCTTCGGCATAGACACCATCGAGAAACAGCATATGGTAGTGGACATTGAGATTTAGCGCGGAGCCAAAGCGTTGGATAAGAGTCACTGAGCCAGTTTGTGCAGAGGCTTTGGTGTAACCGGCTTTTTTGATCAGATGAGTTGAGAGTGTACGATAGACGATACTCAAGACCTGGCCCATCAGCTGGGGATGGCGAGCCAGCAAAAAGCGTAGCTGGAAAGGAAAGCTGAGCACCCACTGGCGAATGGGCTCCTTGGGGAAGACTTCGTCTATCAGCAGCGCCGCACTCTCGGCCATCCGGCGGGCACCGCAGCTAGGGCAAAAGCCGCGTCGTTTACAGCTGAAGGCGACCAGACGCTCGTGATGACAATCCTCGCAGCGAACCCGCATGAAACCATACTCCAGACGGCCACATTGGAGGAGGTCGTTGAATTCTTGTTGGATGTAGCGAGGCAGGTGTTGACCTTGGGCTTCGAGTGAGGCTTTGAAGGCTGGGTAGTGCTGCTCAACCAGCTGGTAGAGCAGCGTCTGGTCGGGTTGGTGGCGTTCGTAACCGTTTGTTTGAGTGGGCGATTGACTCGCCGTGGCGTTCCTTGCCAGCGACATGGGTATCCTCCGCTGATACTGTGGTTATGTACAGTATCAGCGGCTTGCGTTCAGACGTCCAGTCTGGCCCTAGACATCGCTAAATGCTTAACCCGCAATAGCCCTCACGAGTTGTTATCAGCCACTACCGGTTGAGCGAGAAGGTTTTGGGTTCAGGGTGCTATTGCTCCACCAATCACAATACTGAAGCCCCAACTGTTATCAGTTGGGGCTTTTTCTTGTCTGTTTGCGGCGGTTGCGTTTTATCGGTAGTCGTCGAGCTCTGCACCATCCCACATAAGAGCTTAACGGTGCGATCTTCAACGCCATCACACAAAACTTTCTTTTTCACGCACAGTCAACTTATTGGATGTTTTATTAACAACCCAAAAGGAGATATTTAGCGGGCGGCCGGAAGGTGAATGCTAGGCATGATCTAACCCTCGGTCTCTGGCGTCGCGACTGCGAAATTTCGCGA
>NZ_JAWOQR010000033.1:0-6398 GCF_033337445.1 Vibrio sp. YT-15 | reverse complement strand
TGTTTTACCGTGGTCAACGTGGCCGATAGTACCAACGTTAACGTGCGGTTTCGTACGTTCAAATTTTTCTTTAGACATGAGTGGTCCCTCTAGGTACGGATTTAGGTGGCCCAAATTGACCACGCAACCAAAAAAAGATAATTGGTAAATCTAATATCAAAAGGAAATAAACTTGAGAGCTGGTGCTGATAGGCAGACTCGAACTGCCGACCTCATCCTTACCAAGGATGCGCTCTACCACCTGAGCTATATCAGCACTCAAATTAGAGTGGAGCGGGCAGCGGGAATCGAACCCGCATCATCAGCTTGGAAGGCTGAGGTAATAGCCATTATACGATGCCCGCAACACGTAACTCTGAGAGCTATTTCCTAAAGAATATGGTGGAGGGGGACGGATTCGAACCATCGAAGGCAGTGCCGGCAGATTTACAGTCTGCTCCCTTTGGCCACTCGGGAACCCCTCCAAATTTTCAAGCCATTCAGACTACTAAAGGAAAGAATGGTGCCGACTACCGGAATCGAACTGGTGACCTACTGATTACAAGTCAGTTGCTCTACCTACTGAGCTAAGTCGGCATAAGTGGTGCGCATTCTATTGAATGATTTTCTAGGTTGCAATAGTAATTTGAAAAAAAATCATAAATTTCGATTTTTTAGATTCGTTTGCTGCAAATTCGTACAAACTTAGCTTTTTTAAAGTAAACTTCGACCTTTGTCGTTTGCTTTGAAGTTCGCTTGATGTATGTTCTTGCTTCTATTAAACCGAGGATAAACGAGACCCATGAGTCCATTTTTGTCATTTGACCGTGCAAATTGGGCCGAGTTAAGAAACTCTGTACCGATGACACTTTCTGAAGACGACTTGACTGCGCTTCAGGGCATTAATGAAAACCTAACCATGGAGGAAGCGGTAGAGATCTACCTTCCTTTGTCTCGTCTTTTGAATCTGTATGTCCAGGCTCGTCAAAGCCGCAATTCCGTATTACAACAATTCTTAAATACAGAGGAACATGCTCCCCCTTTCGTAATTGGTATCGCTGGCAGTGTTGCTGTAGGCAAAAGTACGACTGCTCGTATTCTAACGGCATTGCTTTCTCGTTGGGAGAATCATCCCAAAGTGTCCTTGGTTACAACAGATGGCTTCCTATATCCGAAAAAAGTACTAGAAGAACGCGGTATCATGCATCGTAAAGGCTTCCCAGAATCCTATGATATCAAGCGCTTAGTCGAGTTCATGTCTGACGTAAAGGCAGGAAAGCCCGATCTTGAAGTACCCATCTACTCTCACATCACGTATGACATTACTGATGAACTAAGAAAAGTGGATAGACCGGATGTTCTTATTATTGAAGGTTTAAACGTTCTGCAAAGTGGAATGGACTATCCACATGACCCGCATCGTGTCTTCGTCTCTGACTTTTTAGATTTTTCAATTTATGTCGATGCAGAAACAGAGACCATTGAACATTGGTATGTAGAACGCTTTTTAAAGTTTCGCCAAGGGGCCTTTACGAAACCAGGCTCTTATTTTAGCCACTACACACAACTCTCTGTCGATGACGCAAAGAAAAAAGCGAAGCAAATTTGGCATGATATTAATGGGCTCAATTTAGAATTGAATATTCTTCCAACTCGTGAGAGAGCCCACTTGATTCTACACAAAGGCGTTAACCACTTAGTTGATAAAGTCTCGTTGCGAAAGTAATCGAAGATTAGTCACTTTTACGCAACGAGATTTCACCACCAATATAAGTCTCTAGTCCTTGGGAGGTTTCGATTAATATTCCACCTTGATGATCGATGCCTCGAACGACGCCATATACCTCTCTAGGACCAATAAGCAGTTTGACCTGACGATTAAGGAAATTGTCTAACCGATTCCAACGTTCGATAAAGCCAGTAAGTCCTTTCATTTCATATTCGACAAGTGCGGAATCCCAATGCTTGATAAGTGTCATTGCTAGAACATTTCTATCGATCTTGACACTCTGATTTACTTGGTTCAACGTGGTCCATGGCTGGTCAATCTCAGGCTGGTCGTCAGGCATTCCAATATTCAGGCCCATCCCAATCACTAGATGAGCAGCCCCACCGGCCTGACCCGACATTTCAACCAAGATTCCGGCCAGTTTTTTATCTTGATAATACAAGTCATTCGGCCACTTGAGTTTAACACCTTGCATGCCTACTTCTTCCAGAGCTTCCACTGCGGCAATCCCAATCACCAAGCTCAAGCCCATTGCCGCAGCCATTCCCGCATCCAGTCGCCAATACATAGAGAGATATAAGTTAGAGCCAAACGGTGAGACCCATTGTCTACCGCGGCGACCACGACCTTGCGCTTGATATTCAGCAATACAAACACGGCCCTTTTCCGAATCCGCGACTCTGTCGAGCAAATATTGGTTCGTTGAGTCAATCACAGGGACAAGCTCAACAAGTGACTCCGAGCTAGTGGTAAGGAGTGTCTCGTCTAACAACTGCAATGGTGAAGCTAATTGGTAACCGCGCCCTTGCACTCGATAAATATCAATACCCCATTCACTAAGACCTTTAATGTGCTTAGCGATTGCCGCTCTGGAAACATTAAGATCGTCGCCCAACGCTTCTCCTGAATGAAACTCTCCATCACTTAATAACTTTAAAATATGAAGTTTCGTAGAGGGATCTTTTCTCATCTAGATGCCTCGATCTGAGTCAAATTGGTCTCCCCGGTACGATTGAGAAAGCGTACTTCATGCTCAAGTATGATTTGGTATTTGTCCCATACTGTCTGCTTCACTAAAGAAGCAAGCGCGACAATGTCATCAGCACTACAATTATCTATGTTGGTCAAAACCAAAGCTTGCATAGGGTTGACCTGCGCACCATGTACAGACTTCCCCTTTAATCCACACTGATCAATAAGCCAACCAGCAGCAATTTTCATTCCTCCAGAAGCTGGGTAGGCTACTACGTTAGGGTATTTTCTTGTGAGTCGATCATAGTGATCTTGCGTGATCACTGGGTTTTTAAAGAAACTACCTGCGTTACCTATCTTGGTTGGATCTGGCAGTTTTGCCTTTCGCACTTGGCATACTCGTTCGAAGATAGAAGCAGGGCTGAGTTGTTCTTCTGGGATACTTTGTAAAGGACCGTACTGGTTAATCGGCTGCCATTGCTTCGCCAACTTAAGCCCTAATGCGGTGATAAAGCACTTTCCGTGCAACGCATGTTTAAATATGGAATCCCTATAGGCAAACTCACAGTCTTGGGCGTGCATTCTTTTGTTTTCAAACGTAGTTATATCAAGAACATCTACATAATCACAGATGTCTTTTAGCTCTAGGCCATACGCACCAATGTTCTGAATAGGAGCTGAGCCAGCACAACCTGGAATCAAAGCTAAGTTCTCGATCCCACCGATCCCCTGATTCACACACCAGGAAACCAATTCAGGCCAATCTTCACCACCGGCAATATGTAATAGGTAGTGCTCATCCGTTTCCGTGACTTCTTTACCCATGATTCGATTAACAATCACTAATCCCTCAAAATGTTCTGTAAAAAGAACATTACTTCCTTTACCTAAAAAAAGTTTCGGTAAATGGGTGAATCTTGGGTTTTGAAATAGCTCAATAACATCTTCAAGCGACTCAACGATAGCTAAATAGGAACACGATTGTTCAATTCCAAAAGTATGGTAAGACTTTAGGCTCGCATTTGTTTTAATTTGCATAGTAGGTTTGCAACACCAGATAAGATTCTCTTAAACTGTCGACATTCTACATTAGTTATCTTTTAACCGCAGTGACAATACCAGACTCATTAATCATAGAAGTGTTAAATCCCATCAAGCTCCCCCTCATTAAGAAACTATACAAAGCGTATTACCCTGCGGGTCGAGCCAAAAAAGATGAATTGATCATTACAGCAAGCCATAAAGGGGAAATCATTGCGTTACTACGTTTAAAAAGTGTAGATAAAGTTCGTCTATTGACAGGAATGTTGGTCATTCCGAAAGTTAGGGGAACAGGGATTGGAAAAGAACTACTAACTCATTGTAAAAACAATGTTTTCACTGATGGCGATTATTGCTTCGCGTTTACACATCTCGAATCCTATTATTCCAAGCATGGATTCACAACAATTGATTGCTCTGAGCTACCACACCCGCTAAAAATGGCATTTCAACGTTATGTAGATAGCGGTAAAGATCTCATTCCAATGCAATTCATCTCTTCAACGACATCAAAACGCGTGCTTTTGTAGCCAGGTAAATCATATCTTTGATAAAATGGCAGGTTCGCAATATTGCACTAAACTAAGGTACTCATACCGATATGATAGTAAGTAGGAATCCATTCGAACAGTTGCCAAGTCTCGCTGTCAATCCGGAAGACTTTGATGTTCTGTATTCAGCAGAATCATTCAGAACCCGTCTTTTAGATGCTATCAGCAAAGCAACGTCGCGAATTTACCTAGTCGCTCTATATCTGGAAGATGATGAAGCTGGACGTGAAATTCTCACTGCGCTTTATGAAGCGAAACAGCGCAATCCTGGGTTGGACATCAATATCTGTGTCGACTGGCATCGAGCGCAGCGTGGCCTGATTGGTGCGGAGACATCTGAGGGTAATTCAGCGCTTTACAAAGCATATGCCAGTAAGTACCAACACCCAATCCCTGTCTATGGCATACCAGTGCGTGGCAGAGAAGTTTTTGGGGTACTGCATTTAAAAGGCTTCATTGTCGATGATACTGTTATCTACAGTGGGGCGAGCTTAAATAACGTTTATCTCCATTATCATGAACGTTATCGATTTGATCGTTACCATGTGATTCGACATGAATCTTTAGCGAATTCAATGGTGCAATTCATTCAGGAAGAAATGATTGCTCACCCTGCCGTTAATGATCTTGCAGGAAAAGATAAGCCAGAAACCAAAGAAATAAAGTCGGCGATTCGCCAACTGAGGGCTTCTCTTGCTCAAGCAAACTATAAGTTTGAAGACCAAGCTGCAACAGAAGAAAGCGTAAAAGTCACTCCGTTAGTTGGGCTAGGCAAACGCCGTAATCTACTCAATCAACAGATTGTAAAGTTATTGGCAGCAGCCCAAGACGAAATTTTCATTTGTACGCCTTACTTTAACTTCCCTAAAGCACTTCATCGTGAAGTGAAACGAGCCATGAAGCGTGGTGTGAAAGTAACTATTGTTGTGGGTGATAAAACCGCCAACGACTTTTACATTGCACCTGAGGAAGACTTTAAAACCATTGGCGGACTTCCATATCTTTACGAAGTGAATTTGCGTCGCTTTGCGAAAGCCAATGAAGCGAATATCGCCGCACGTAAATTGTCAATTCACCTATGGAAGCATGACAATAACAGCTTCCACCTTAAGGGTATTTGGGTTGATAAACGCTATATGCTACTTACTGGGAATAACCTAAATCCGCGTGCTTGGTCACTCGACCTAGAAAATGGGCTACTCATACAAGACGATTATGCGAAGCTCACTGAGAAGTTTGAAGACGAAGTTTCGCGTATTCTTGAGCATACTCACCTTATCTGTACTTATAAGCAATTAGAGAAAGTAGAAGACTATCCTATAGGGGTGCAGCGACTGGTCAGAAAAATCACCCGCCTAAAGGCAGATGGTGTTTTAAAACGTATTCTTTAGACATCATTTCTCGCTCTAAAGTACGTCGAGATTTTTATACTAAGCCAACCACTTTAGCAGTTGGCTTTTTCATATAATCCATTTGGAATACTTAACTATTTTCTAGTACCGCTAGTGAGCACATAACCACTTAGATCTAGAGCGACTCTCTTAATGGGTTTGAGCTTTGACGTTTGTGAGTATTCCGCATAGCTTACAGCCTCGAGCTAAGCTATCCCTCTCTGTTCTGGCGCTTCTTACCCTTTGGCGATATATTTTTTCTGAGACTCATCAAATGTTCAGCGTCGAAAATCATCACCTCGCTAATGAAGAGCTCCTTCAATCTTTCACCTTCCAATTCTTTTCAAGTCGTTTGATTTTTGAGCCAGGAGAGATTGGGGGTATATATGACGCTTTTCTGGATTATGCGCACAGTTCGTTTTTTCTTTCTCATCAAGATTCAAGCCGTTGAACGCCTTTGAATACCATAGATTACTTAGGTTTGTTTGTAGGTCATATTGTCTTTCCACAGCATCAACGGCCTATATTAATTAAAGCATAGTGTGTAATCACGCAAAGTTCACTTAGTAGGGATTATGGGGAGTAGTCTAATTAGGTGTAAACACACTTCAGGGAAACGCCGCAGTAGAAACGAAAAAAGCCCCAGTCTTTCGACTGGGGCTTAATATAAGTGGCGGAGTGGACGGGACTCGAACCCGCGACCCCCGGCGTGACAGGCCGGTATTCTAACCAACT
>NZ_JAWOQR010000032.1:0-7202 GCF_033337445.1 Vibrio sp. YT-15 | reverse complement strand
TCAAAACGCCGCTCAGAGCGCCCAGAACGCGCGTAGTGGCGATTTTCATACCTAACCCGAGCGGATGTAAGACTAAAACGCTTTGTAAGTTTGTGACGCTTTGAGAGCGATTTACAGGGCAAAAATGGCACTATTCGTTTGAAACAAAAAACGCCCTCTACGGGGCGTTTTCCTATGTTTCTAAAGATGCAACATGGAGTTCATCTGTTGGTGCAAGATCCGGATAACAAATATATCGAACTCTCGAATTCGATAAAAAATAGCGTGCTTCTGATGATCATGCCGACGTACTCCAGAACGAAGTTCGGAGCAATCCCTACCAATGAATGGCGCCTCAGACAATGTTTGTAAGCACTGCTCCATTTCATCGGTGTAGTGTTCTGCTTGGTCTTCGCCAAAATTTAGAAAGGTATATTCATAGATGTCGCCGAAATCGTCTGCTGCTTTCTGAGAAAGTTTATACATGCAGACGAGCCTTTCTTCTTTCTGCTACTTCCTTTAAGGACAGGGAGCATTCTCCGCTCGCTTCTCCCTCATCAAGAGCTTTTCGCAGTAAGTCTTGTTGATTCTCTTGTTGTTCGAGTAGTCGCAATGCACTTCTCATCACTTCACTTGTTGAGCCGTAACGACCTGTTGCGATCATTTTTTCAATAAAGCCATCGAGCGATTCGCCAATGGTGACACTTGTTGTTCTACCCATAAAGCCACCTGTGTGAATTATTAACACAATTAGTATACAGCAAGTGATGGGTTTACTTTCTCTTTTTCGCAAGCTGCTTATCGCACCATGCGCTTATCTGCGGAGAGTAAAGCGCGAAAACACTAATCAACAATGAAATACCAATGATCACAAATAGGCCATTCATAAGAACCACCTTCCAATAACATACCTACTCATAAGACTACCACGCCTTTGAGTTTTCCAAACTGAACATCCCCACACCAGGAAATCGGCGAAGCCGTTTTCCTGGTGTGGGGATGCGACAAGCGCAGCGCGTCAGTTCGGAGCCAAATGTTCGTTGTGAACATTCATCTTTCATCACGCTGTCACTTAATACCCCTATCAAATTTACTCAGCGTCCCTCCCTGTTTGCTCGCTTCGCGTTGCAAATTCAGGAGAGACCCTTCGCAAATTTCGCGAGCCTACTCGCGCTATGTAGAATTTAAAAATTCCACATAGCGCGAGATTTAATGAGCTTTCGTATGATTTCACGCAACAAAAAGCCTGCAACAAAAACAATATTTGCATTTAGATCAGAGGAAGCGCAAAATGAAAATTCACAACCACCCACTTATCCCAATTTGGGATATAAATTTGACCTCGTTGGGTGAGGTCTACGTTGCATTCAGAGCACCGTCCGGTCAGAGAACCGAGTTAATTTTGCTCTAAGTCTGTGGAGTGTACGGCTTAGTTAACTCCGTACTCGCTGGTAATAATTGTTGAGCCAGTGACGCATCTCAAAGTAGCGAAATCATAAATCAACAACGCACTCCATCTGCGGAAATGGACGTTTTAGGTGTGAACAGTCAGCCTACTTTTTCGTTAAAAAGTCAAAATGGCGAACGGCATCTTAGCCGTCTCACTATCATCACGATGATAGCCGAGCTAGTTCTTACGCACACATCGAGATTTTTATGAGCTTTGATCCCATCGCAGCGACCGAAGCTGCCAAAAAGACCCGTGCATTACGCAAGGGAAAAAACTACAAAAAACGCACCTCCAAACTTGAGCCATTTCGTTCTGAAATCGCCAAAATGTACAAAACTGGCGCATCTCTAGAGCTAATCTCTTTGCACCTGCATACTGTGCATAATCAGTATGCAGCACGCAGCACTATCCTTCGTTACCTCCATACGATCGGAGTAACACGCAATGGCTAGAGGACACTTTGCGAAATCTGAAGCTCAAGCCGCCTCTGTGATGAAGGAATTGCAGGGTAAAGGCAACATCATAGAATCGGTTGGAACAGCTAGAAATTACGAACAAGCACTGAAAACTTGTTGCGATTATTTGAAAGAGTTCAAGCTTGGCTCTCTAAGAGAACTAACCCCAGAACAAGCAAAAAACTACATAGAGTTACGCGCTCACGAATGTAAACAAAGCACAATCGACATGGATCGTCAGGCAATACAAACAATGATGCAGCATGTCACACATAAGTTAGAACCCAATCAAACACTATACCCACCCAAAGAGCTTCCTACATCTAAAAAAGAAACTATTGAAAACTCTCGTTCTTACACGCCAGAACAGGTCAATGCGATCATTCAGCATCAAACCGAGCAACACGCACTCTCCACACAACTTTGTCATGAATCAGGTCTACGCGCTCACGAGCTGCTCTCCCTACGACCTTCTGGTGAAGTGAATCCAAGCCCACGGGACGTACACCCAAATAAATTTGCCCACCTCCCCAATGAGTCAAAAACCTACACAGTTAACGGGAAAGGCGGTCTTATTCGTGAAGTGCAAATCCCCAACCATTTAGCAGAAAAGTTAGAAGAACGCAGACTCGATATGCCGCAGCAAATATCGGACAGAGGTGTGAATTACGAATCGCACTACAACATAGCCGGTGGACACAAATTCTCTGATGCGTTCAGCAAAGCGAGTTCTCGCGCTCTGGGCTATTCAAACGGTGCTCACGGCCTACGCCACAGCTACGCTCAAAATCGTTATGAACAATTGGCGAATCACTTTGAACGTATCGATGTCATGACGATCATTTCTCAAGAGCTAGGGCATTTTCGCCCCGATATAACAGAGGTGTACCTACGATGATTTGGGGATTTTTAACCGTCATAGTCGTGGGATTGGTATTGCTTTTTGCAGCACCATTTCTTGATTTTCTAACCCCCGATAGCACGATTTGGCTAATTGATACATCCAACTCGATGAAACCTGTTTTGCTCGCAAAGGGCTCAGAAACACTCTGGTTTCAGTGGCAATCATGGAGTTACATTTTCATATTCTGTTTAGTCACAGCTTTAATTTTAGGAGTAATGTTCAACACTTTTCGCACGTTCTCAGATGCATCTCTGATAGAAGCGAAACAAAAATTAGCTCAAAAATCAGAAGAGTTGGAGAAATTCAAACAGCAATACCGACAACAGATGGAGCAAGATGTACTACGCGCACACTCACAAAAGGCAGAACAACTAAACCGCAGAGAACGCGAACTCGACACGATTCAAAATCAGGCAGCACGTCAACAAACAGAATCAAGTGAACGATTAAAATTAGCGAATCATGCAATACGCAGGCAGCACAAAGAAACAATGAGCAAACTAGGACAGCGTGATCGGTTGAGTAATGAGAAAAGGCTTATTGCTGAATATCTTAAACATGCAGGTTTAACACTGGATGATGAACCACTGGATTATACAAAGTTAAAGCAATTAGCTAGTAGCTTTGAAAAACGTCACAGTAATCAAAAGGGAGAATAACTTCCCCCGTACCCTCCTCTAAAAATCAAAGATTTTTCCTTAGGGCATTGCCCACCGAAAAGAACTTAAAGGGCTGTTTGAGGAGCTCACGCTCTTTTGTGGACAAGCCCAAAAGGGCAATAAGGTTGCCGCACAAGGCGGCGCTCTCAGCCCTTTCGGCTGCGCCGACCCCTACCCATTTTCGACTCGTTTTGAGTGAATCTGAGCATTGTCTGTGGTCGCTTTCCGTGGAGTTTTTTCTCGTACCCTTTCGGGCTGCCCTGCGCTGTGTGTAAAGGCTTTCGCCCCCCGTCCGAGTCACACAACACTAATCAGTTATTCCTTTTCCGCTTGTCCCCGTCTAGCAGCTACAACAGGGCGGTTTTATCGTGCTTTCGCAAGTTCTGATTAGTGCCTTTACCTGCCACCTATCGGACTTCCCTTGGTCGGTGGCTGATGCGCGTCGCTCTGTCCAAAACATCTTGATCCAAACAGAGTGCAGGAATACTTGAAGTGCTTTAACGATATGGGCTATCATGAAAGGACTTACACAGGCCGTCAAACCATAGTAAGTATTCCGAAAAAAACCGCCCGGCAAGGCGGTTTTTTCACATCTGGAGAAAGAGATTAATCCCAAAAGCGTTTGATCTCAATGCTGATCTTCCAAGTCTGGCAATTCTCCACAAAAAAGCCTCCCGGATGGGAGGCTTTTTTGTTTCTGGTGTTCGTGTAGAACAATGCGATTCTATTTTTCAGTTCGCACTGAGTGCCGTTACGTTAAATCACTTCCTCTAAATTAAACCACGTATCACCGTTTAACTTACTCCGACACCTCACAATTGATTGATACTAAATTGAATGCATTAGTGAAAGGCGGCATTATTCTCGGATAAAGACGGCTTAAAGCCATCTAATAAGCGTTATGTGTTTTTCTTGTAAGCGCCGTAATTGAACAAAACTTTTTTCTAGCCATGCGGCGTGGGTAGATCAAAAATCAGCGCCTTAGAGCGTCAATTTGGCGCCTTATTTTTGTGATTTTAAGTGGTTGCAAGTTGCTGTTTTTAAGGTGTTTATTTTTCTTGAGAACTGGTTGGTAAATGTTAGTCTTCGACTCAAATAAAAAGAGGGCTACAAAATGGATAAAACAGACCAGTTATATGTACAAGCTGACTTTTCACATCAAGACTTGAGTGGTCAGTATTTTAAAAATTGCAAATTTTTCTGCTGTTCCTTTAAACGGGCAAACCTCCGCGATACACAATTTGTAGATTGTTCTTTCATTGAACGAGGAGAATTAGAGGGGTGTGATTTTTCTTACTCGGATCTTAGAGACGCATCTTTTAAAAACTGCAGTCTTTCAATGTCGTATTTCAAAGGTGCAAATTGTTTTGGTATCGAGTTCAGAGAGTGCGATTTAAAGGGGGCAAATTTTGCTCAAGCTAGCTTCATGAATCAGGTATCGAACAGAATGTATTTTTGTTCAGCCTATATAACAGGTTGTAATCTGTCATACGCAAATTTTGAAAGGCAGTGTATCGAAAAGTGTGATTTGTTTGAGAATAGATGGATTGGTGCAAATTTGAGTGGGACATCATTTAAAGAGTCTGATTTAAGTCGGGGAGTATTTTCTGAAGGGTGCTGGAGCCAGTGTAGGTTGCAAGGTTGTGATTTGAGCCACTCGGAGCTGTATGGTTTAGACCCCCGGAAAGTTGACCTTACAGGTGTAAAAATCTGTTCGTGGCAACAAGAACAACTTTTAGAGCAATTAGGTTTAATAGTAGTACCTGACTAAATTTGATGGTTTGAACACACACATAACAAACGCCTCAAGAGGGACTGTCAACGCGTGGCGTTCCCAGTCCCAATGAGCTGTGGTGGTTACGGTTGTAAATTTAAGCCGTGCGGTAGCGTTGCCAGCCCCTTAGGCGGGCGTTAGCCCTCAGGAGGAAAAATGAAAATATCCATTATGGCAGCAGTTTCTGAGAATGGAGTAATTGGCTCTGGATTGGATATACCTTGGCATGTACAAGGTGAGCAGCTCCTGTTCAAAGCTATGACTTACAATCATTGGCTTTTAGTCGGTCGTAAAACTTTCGACTCAATGGGTAAACTTCCCAATAGGAAATATGCTGTGGTTACTCGCTCAGAAATGGTCTCGAATGATCCAGATGTTATTTATTTCACCAGCATTGAATCGGCATTATCTTACTTAGACAATACGACAACACATGTCTTTGTTTCTGGTGGTGGTGAAATTTACAAAGCATTAATCGAACAAGCAGATGTTATCCATCTTTCAGTGATTCATAAGCACATCTCTGGCGACGTGTTTTTCCCTTCAGTTCCACAGAGTTTCAAACAAACATTTGAGCAAAGTTTCAGTTCAAATATTGATTACACGTACCAAATTTGGGCAAAGGGCTAACAAACTGTTTAAGAGGGATTCACAACGCGTGGCATTTTTACTATGCGTTGGTTTTAGTGGTTAAGGCGGTATGCGGAAGCTTCGGTATTGCGTTGCTCACCCCTTAACAGGGCGTTATAGCAAAGGAGATAAACGTTGAGTAAGTCAATATTAATAGGTTCGTTAGTGATAGGAGCTGCTGTTTTAGCTAGTCCATTTATATTTGATAAGGTAAAAACAGAGCAGCTAAAAGCTGAGAGGCAGGAAACTGCCAAACAAACCGAAATCGCAGACGTTATAGGCTTAGGTAATGCTGCTGATATTTATTTGCTAGAAACTGGTAAATGTCCGGAAAAAGGGGAGGACTTACTGGGGAAAGTTATCAAAAGATTACCTCGCGATAGGTATGGCCTTGACTATATTACTAACGGTGATTGTAAGTTTGAGTCTACTAGTGGAATTAATTCAGAGAGTTATTGAATATTTGCTATAACAAACTGTTTAAGAGGGATTTGCAACGCGTGGCATTTTTACTATGCGTAGGGTTTAGTGTTTAAGGTGTTATGCGGCGACTTCGGTATTGCGTTGCTCACCCCTTAACAGGGCGTTATGGCGTAATTTTGACTTTATTTTTTTGGGAGGTTTCTTGCAGGAGTTTTTGGCTTATTTAGGTGGAGCATCAGTCATTGTTGGTTTTCTTTCATGGTTGTTTCGGCAAACGATCGAAAGAGTTCTGTCAGAGTACATTTCATCAAAAGCAAAGAGACGCAATTACGTTTTTGAGCAAATTCACGCCAGAAAGATTGAATCAATTTCAAAGCTATATGAAGCGTCAGTTCAAGCTTCTGATGCTACATCATATGTAGTAAGGATGCAGGGTGAGCTAGAAAAGGAAAGGGTGTTGAGCTTGGAATTAGACGTTAAGAAGTTCGCCGAACAATACAGACTTGCTAAGCTTTGGCTCTCTGATGATGTTTGCAATCTTGTAGACCAACTTCTTGACCAGCATTCAGCCTTTTATCAAGTTGTTAGAGGTTATCAGCTCAAGCAAAGTGGTTTAGGTAAAACACTCGATTCTAATATGCTTGATCTATGGACTCGTGCGGATAACGAACTTCCCTTGATCCAGTCGAAATTATGTGAGGCTTTCAAAGCGGAGTTGGCTAAGATTTCGCCATAACAAACGCTTCAAGAGGGACTATGGCATCATTTAAGACGAATTCCCAACGTTTGGGATTTTTATCAAAAAAATGGTAGTCATTATTGGTTATATGTTAAATGGCCCACTTTGATGCTCAAAACGCCGCTCAGAGCGCCCAGAACGCGCGTAGTGGCGATTTTCATACCTAACCCGAGCGGATGTAAGACTAAA
>NZ_JAWOQR010000031.1:0-8050 GCF_033337445.1 Vibrio sp. YT-15 | reverse complement strand
TTCAGGTAAAGGCAGAGGGTCTGGATATCCCTGTCATTCATGACCTTCAATGCCTGTTGTCTGACTACTGAGAAGGGCTGATTGTCATCAATATTCTCGTCAACAAACAGGTGAAGTAGCTCTGCCGCTTTCGTGACATTGTCCGCAGCTGACTGCCAGGACAGGAACACTGCTTGTTGTGCAAAGGCGTTGGCGGCTTCCTGTTGTTTTCGGATATGGTAAACAAACCCATCCGTCAGGCGCTCCAGTGCAAGTTGCATGCGCTCTGTCAGATGACACAGTAACCACAGGTGCTGCTGTGAGCGTTTGAAGCGCCGCACTTTACTGCCGTAGTAATCAATAAGGCCGCTGAAGTGTTGTCGATTTTTTAGCGACAGATTGAGCCTGTCCACAACGTCATTTATTTGCGTGTGCCATGGTGCTAACCGGTGGTAAATGGCGAGCTCTTTTTTAAGCTCAGGCACGGTCAGACTTTTGGCACCACCCCTGAGATGGCTCAGACTCAGCCCGTCGTCTTTAGTAGTGATTATGTTGTCCAGAAAGACGTTAAGTTCATTACTGGTAAGTTGATTCAGTTGGAGCGTCAGGTCTTTTCTGACCTGTTGCATTGTGCGGCTTATCAGTCTTTGAAGCACGGAGTACTTAGGAATGGCAATGTTATGGCTGGCAAGGTATTCAATGGCCGCATCAAAGAGGTGTCGAGGCTCCAGCCAGGCATGACCAATGTAAACCAGGTGGTGGCACAGAGCATTGAGGTGCTGTTTTTCATTCCACTTATTGTAATTTAGTAGACGCAGTATCCTTGAGTAAATACGGTCACGCTGCATTTTACTGACACTGAAAGGCCTGATCCCTTTACCTCTTTGAATTTGGGAGGCAATAAACTGCATGTCGATACTGATATCACGGAAACTCGGAGCAATGATCACTGGCTTAGATTTAAAATAGCCCAGAAGCGCCACGAAATAACAACGATGTTTAGTAAGCCTGATAGTACGGCATTCGGCCTGTTCTACATCGTTTAGCGAAAAATACAAACGTTGTTCCTCAATAGAAAACTGAGGTGCTGAATACAAGTCTCGTTGTTCTGCCTGAGTCAGAATCGAGAGTTCATTACTAATTGCCATGATGAATAAACGCCAATATGATTGATGGTGTTTATATAAGATGGCAGAATATTGGAAGGTAACCCACCGCCACAGACCATATAATATAATACCTGTAGCGTTCTATGTTACTTTAGAGGGGAAAATCCCTAGAACCCCATTACATATCACCCTAAAATGATATGCGGGATAAATCGGCTAGAATCTTTGGTTATTTTCCCTTCATCTTCTCGAATTCCAATTCCTGCCGCAGTACCATTCACTAACCAACTTCCGATCAGTACATGGTTTTCGCCAAATGTTGGCAATGGTGTGTAAGCCTGTACAATTTTCCCTTCGCTACCATAAGGGCCATCTACAAATTCAACCACTTCGCCATCTTTTACGATCGAGATGTTCGCACCCTCACGTGAAAAAATTGGCTTCACGACGTAATGGTCCATACTCGCTACTCGTGGGTCATTTTCAAAATAAGCTTCAAGCAAATTCGGGTGGCCTGGGTACATCTCCCATAACAGTGGCAAAATTGCTTTATTGGAACTGATGGACTTCCACAATGGTTCCATCCAATTGATCTCTGCTGTTTCTAGATGCTGGCTATATTCCTCGCGTAACATGTACTCCCAAGGATATAGTTTAAAAAGCGTATCGATCGGTTTGCTATTGGCATCCGTAAAGTATTTTCCATCTTCCGAAATGCCAATATCTTCTACATACACAAATTCACTGTGGATGCCGGCTTCTTTGGCACAGTCTTGAAGATATTGTACCGTACCGCGATCTTCGATGGTGTCCTTACAGCATGCGAAGTGCATCGTATTAAATGCCAGTGTTGGCTTTAACTCGATAAAACGTCTTACAAGCAAATCTTCCAACAGGTTGAACTGGTCGGCATTTTGTGGCAATTCGCCGCGATTAACCTTTTCTTCAAGCCACAGCCAAGAGAAAAATGCCAGTTCGTAGAGACTTGTCGGCGTGTCACTGTTTAGTTCTAGGAGCTTTGCCGGGTTCTTCCCGTCATATGCCAAATCGATACGACTATATAAACTCGGGTCACGGCGTTTCCAAGATTCACGAACCAAGCCCCACATAGATTCAGGTATTTGAAACTTTGCCATCAGTTCATCGCTTTCAATAACCTTGGCGATCGCATTCAAGCTCATTTGATGAATTTCTTCTGTCGGTTGCTCGATGTCGCGTTCTATCTGAGTTAGAGTGAATTGGAAGTAGCGGTCCTCTGTCCAATATGGCTCGTCGTCGAAAGTATGGAAGCCGAAATTGAACTCTTGCGCTGTCTTCTTCCAATCATGACGTGGTTGTGTAGGTATCTGTAGCATTTAGACCTCTATGTCTTTGTTAGTGCCTAAGTAAATGTTCTAGTAGCATCTCACCCCTTAAATAATCGGCAAGAGCACTTACTCAGTTACTAAAAAGCCGGTGATGAACCACCGGCTTGGATGATGTAAGAGAGTTGTTTATCCACCCCAGCTACTACGAGAGCTGACAGAAGAACCCCAACCACCACGAGAGGAAGTCTTCACTACTGGTTTTGCTTTGTAGTCAGACTTAAATCCACTGGAAGTAGTTGAACTCGAACTTGTCTTGTAACCTGCGCCACTCATTGCTTGCTGTTTCTTTTCAGCGTCTCGGGCTGCGTTATACATGCGCTCTTTGTGACGTCGTTCGCTTGAGTCATCAAGAGCATCAATTACGCGGCCAGCGATATATGCATTCGCAATTGTGTTTGCTACGCTACTTCCCGTTCCTTGACCAATCCCCTGACCGATACTGGAGCCATAGTTTGATTTATTGTTACCGCCAGAGTTACCAGTGTAAAAACCGTCATCCTCGTTGCGTAACCGAACTGTTGGTAACGGGTGCAGATACCTGTCGGTCATAGTGAAATTCAAATGGCTTATGTTGTTTGCATCACCAACTTTCATTCCATCTGCAAAGAACAATTTTCCGTATTTATCCGAGTATGAAGATGTCGACGTAAACAATGGCTGCACAAACAAATCACCATATTGTCGAGAGATGTCGTAGTTGTCGTAATGCTCGGGCTTAACTGGCGCAACCATAAATGCGTCAAGCTTAGGACGATAGCCTAATCCAGCTGGCATCGCTTCACAGACACCATACTCAAGTTCACATTCGGCCTGTTTACGGAACTTCTCAGTAGTTCTGTCGGCTTCACGTTGCGCAATTTTGTATGCTGCATCGCATTGAGTACCAAGCTCTGCTTTACCATCAGCTTTACAAGCATCAACGTCTTCATACACCTTAATGCGAAGTGGGCTGTCTGGTTGACAACCAGCAAGTGTTGCCAGTGCCAGCGGCGCTAATGCAAAGTGACGAAATGTTTTGCGTTTACCTTCTAGTTTAATGCGGCTACGCATTCGACGTTTTAATTCAGTCATAGCTACCTCGACTAGTATGTCAGACAAGCGGCGTTAAGAAGGCCAACAGCGATAGAAACAGAAGCCAATAGCACGGCTGCAGGAGTTTCATTTTCTTCAATTCTTTGCACGATCTTCGGCATCATAATGGCTCTAACTCCCACAAAACCGGCAACCTGGGCGACTAGAGCTACAGCGCCCCATAGTGCATAATCAGTAATCCCCACAGAGTGAGAAGCTGCGCTTGAGATAGCGATTGCATAACCAACAATTGCGCCGCCGAGCGCGATCGCAGCAGATACGTTTTTATCTTCTTTAATCAGCTTCCATTCGTTGTATGGTGTCATGGCCATGTAAATGAATTTGAATCCAATCAAGAATACCAAGGACAATGCGAAGTAACCGATGAATGAAGTAATCCCATTCATAAATGCTGTTGCCGCTGCACTTTCGTTTGCTAGTTCGATCATTTATGCCACCACTTTAAAGTCAGAAATATTTAGTTGAATCCCTGTAACACGAGAAAGTAATCGGTCCGGGGTGTTATTTGCGATTCGTTCTTCACATGCGACAAGAAGTTCTTCTGTTTTATCGTGTGGTAATAGAAGGTCTTCTGTTTTGTCGTCTTGCAAATTGCGTGAATAGAGCATGTTGAAAGAGT
Organism: Vibrio sp. YT-15; assembly: GCF_033337445.1. Classification (NCBI taxonomy): domain Bacteria; kingdom Pseudomonadati; phylum Pseudomonadota; class Gammaproteobacteria; order Vibrionales; family Vibrionaceae; genus Vibrio; species Vibrio sp. YT-15. The sequence goes on along the minus strand of NZ_JAWOQR010000031.1, from coordinate 3,884 downwards.
CCAGTTCTTTGACAAATCCATTTTTGTTGTAAACTTTCTCTGTCAGACAAACGGGTTTTTCGTTCTCCCAATACGGGGCAAACGTAGTACCTTCCAAGTCGTATTCATCTTTAACAATTTCATTGTTAAGTAGGTTGTCCCACGCTTGTTGCCCGTCAATTGGTCGAGAGTCATAGAAATACCAAAGGCTGATTTCCATAATACCGGAGTCATCATCGCCATTGATTAGCACTTGGATATACCCTTCATCATCTGTGTAGTACCGAACTATGCGAGTACCAGCACCCATATCGATTACACCGACCGCTTCAATGATTTGCGATGTTGCAGCACCTTCGATGGTCAACTTCGGTTCAGCAAGTCGTAACATCAGGCTGTCAATTTCAAACGCGCCACCAAGACGAAAGCCGCAAATTTCTGGAGTTACGGGTTTTGGTTGTTCAACTGGCTTTTTCTTGCCAAAAACAGCTCTCAGCGCTAAACAAACTTTTTTCAACATAAAAGTCCCTTATTCTGAAAAAATGAACCCGCATGAAAGCGGGCTCGTGTTATAGAGTTTCGCGCCTGAATTATTCGGCTGATTTGCTCTTGTTTAGGATCGCTGCCAACTGGTCTTTGGCAGTTGTACCGCCACCAATACCTGCAGCTTTAAGCTTCTGATCTAGATCTGTAGTAGTTTCAGCATCACTTAGCTCTTGTTGGGCTTCTAGTTTTGCTGACTGCTCGGCCTGCTTAGCTTTAATTCGGTTTAACGAATCCAGTGCCGTACTTGTTTTAGATGAAGCACCTACAACACTAGCTTGAGTTGCAGCTTGTGCCTTTTGAACGCTGTCAGTAGCTTTAACAAGGTCAATCTGACGATCGATGCTTGTAATATTTTTGCGAGCTACCGCGATATTTGACTTGTGCTTTTCTTCTGCTTCTTTGAATGCCTTAAGTTGCGCTTCTTCAAGTGCTTTTTCTTCATTCAAGTCTGCAACTTTCTGTGCACATTCCAGCGCTAAATCTTCATGGCCAGCTTCATTCGCTTTAATAGCTTTATCTGTGTACTCAGAAATCGCTTTATCAAAACCAGTTACTTTGCCCTCAGATAATTTGCGTTTAGCAACGATAGTTACTAGTGAATCTTCTGCTTTGCGAACAGCTTCTTTCGATTCACGCTGCTCCTGCTCAAGAATGGTGATTGCGTTAGCATCAATCACGCTCTCAGCTGCCTTGTTTACATTACCAGTGAAGATGCGGAACAATTTACTTAGTGACATATGGAGTCCTTACTTAATGAGAAATTCAGAGTAGCCTTCAAGCAGTTCTGCAACATTGCGGAAAAGCTCTTCGACCTCAAGAACAACACTTTCAACTTTTGACTCAGAAGATAGAGCGCCGAAAGCGGAGTAATAAAACTGGCCTTCTACTTCTGATTTACCGACTGCTGTAAGTGGGACTAACTTATGTGTTTTTAAGATGTAATCGTCCAGCGCAGCTTGGTCAGCTACTGCGTCTGCTTGGAACAGCAAGGATTCAACGATGATCTGTGACCCCTGAACTACGAGTACTGCATTAATACCTACATCGTTTGTGATGATCAGGCTTTCATCCGATTGAGTTACATTGAATCCTTCGTCAGATTCAAGAAGTGCTTTTGTTACTACATTAAGATCCAAAACATTTCTCCAGAATAGGTATGCATAAGACTGTAAAATCCGTCACATACGGTTATTTGGTATAAAAATACCACCTGCTTACACTCGAATCAATAAAAAGCGTTTAGCTTTTATTTTTCATTCTTGCGCTGTCGAAAACTAATTTATGTGGTTTTTAATTTTCCGCAACCATATAAATACTACAAGGTCAGATTTTTTAGTTTAAAGTGATAATCGTTATCTTTTGATAACTCTCTATGTGTTATCCTTACGCTGAAAATCATGTTTCTCAGTGGCAAAAATTTCAATGCGTAAGAAGTTAAATCCCCAGTTTGAAAGCGAATTCTGTTTGGCTGGCTATGACAAAGAGAAATTGCTTTCTCTGCTGAATGAAATTGACTCAACAAAAAGGTCGGTTTCAAGTCGGTTATCAAGATTATCGAGCGAACCAGGTGAAGTGGTTCTCAAAGGCGAAAGTCGTCAGGCTGCGATAAGAAGAATGAAAGATAAGCTGGCATTTCTAGCTGATGAAAGAGAGTTGGTAGTTAGGCGACTAGCTGAGATTAAGAGAAATACAGTGCTTATCAACCGTGAAATGCATAGCCGGCCACCAGCATTAACGGCTGCATTTGTTGCCGCAACAAGGTTATTGGTCGATAAAAAAACATTGAGTGTCATCGAGCAAGCAGCGCAGGATATTTTATCCCAAACTCACTTCTAAACCTTTCTCGGTTTGTGCACCACATTAAAAACTCGAGCATTTTCAAACTCCAAACAGGTTAAGTACAGATACATTTTGTTTTATACTACCTCCCTATCAAATGGGAGCGTAAATGAAAAGCATACTAAAATATCCTGGCGGCAAATCATGGCTTGCGACTCGTTCAAAAAAATTGATTTCTGAGTTGGAGCCACGATTTGTTGCAGAGCCATTCTGTGGCGGCCTATCATTTTCCCTTAACAATGAGTTTGAACGAGTCCTTGCTAACGACCTCATTTCTCCGCTCATTAATCTTTACCAGCATGCACAAAAAGGGTTCGTCCCCAATAAAGATGATTGGCATCTCGATAAAGCATTCTATTTAGGCGTTCGTGAGCGATTCAATCAGCTAATTGTCAGTAATCAAGCAGATTCAGAGTTTGCGGCAGGGGCAATGTGGTACCTGAGCTATCATTGCTTTAACGGGCTAATGAGGTTCAATCAAAAAGGAGGCTTCAACGTTCCCTATGGTAAATATGATGAACTTGCGACACCATCTGGTTTTACCCAGTTCCAAGAGGTTACTAAAAATTGGAGGTTTACAAATGGTAGTTTCCAAGATCTGAACCTAAATGGTGTGGATTTTTTACTGGCAGATCCACCTTATGCTGGAACATTTGCAAACTATTCAGGTAAAGGATTCACATTCAAACATCAAATACAAGTGGCTGACTGGCTAGCAGACCACAGTATGCCGATGATAGCTTGCAACAGCCTTAACCTAGAGCTGGCAAAATTATATAAAGCAAGGGGATTCAGTATCTACAGGACGGATGTAAGAAGAAGTATCAGTCGGAACGGAAATGGACGTCAGGCTGCACCTGAGATGATAGCTTTTAAAGGTTTTGGAAAGAACAGAAAATTCTCTCAGTTGGTAGACTTGATTGAACGGTGCCGAGTATAGAGACACAATAAATAAGCAGGGACTACCCTGCTTATTTATGCGATTGATTTAGAAGCGGAAGCCAAATCCGACTTCAAATACGTCCACAGCTTGCGTGTTATTGCCACTAGACATAGTAATATCAGTTGAAAATCGTTTATAAGCCGCATTGATTACATAGTAGTCACCAAGCGCATAATTAATACCCAAACCAACTACAACGTTTTTGTTAGCTGTGGTGTTCAAATTTTCTTTGTCGCGTGTAGTGACATCAACTAGTTGATGTATCTCAGGATTGAACATTTTTACCGTGTACGGGTCGCCGTATGTATAGTTCGCACCAGTTAGTTGAGCGATACCGATCGTAGCAAATACGCTTAAACGTTCGTTGATGTAGTAACTTGGACCAATACTTGCCATCCAGCCATCATAATCTGTCTCTAGTTTTTTCCCGTTTTCAGTTAAATTACCGTCAACATCATAGAAAGAAGCATCACCAACCACACCCCAATTATCAGACAGTTAGAAGTGGACCCCGCTGGTTGGACACATAAGCTCATTTCTTAAGTGGTTGACCCAGCTCATGCTGCGTATCTTTGCC
>NZ_JAWOQR010000030.1:0-8397 GCF_033337445.1 Vibrio sp. YT-15 | reverse complement strand
ACACTAGCTCAGTTGGTAGAGCGCAACCTTGCCAAGGTTGAGGTCACGAGTTCGAACCTCGTGTGTCGCTCCAAATTATTCAGATATGGCCATGGCGGTATCTCGATGCCAAGTGCATCAACTTAAAACCAGCGAAAGCTGGTTTTTTTGTATCTGAAGACTGATAAATTCACACCATCTCTTTTTCATTACCTGTGAGCTTAGCAACCCCATCTCTGTCACGAGTTTCTGATATTAAGTGTGACCTGATGTTTCGCACCTCAGCCAATTTCAGTTTACAATGCGGGCTTCCAAAGGATTTGACGAAGACGCATGAGAAATACCGACGATTACATCATTTTTTATCACTTGATCGAGCAAGGTTCATTCAGTGCTGCCGCGAGACATATGTCACTGACCAAATCGGTCGTCAGTAAACGCATTGCCAAGCTTGAACAAGAGCTTGGTGTACAGCTTCTCTACCGAACAACGCGAACGCTAACGTTGACTGAAGCAGGACGAGCGTTTTTTACTCATGCAAAAGCGGTTTATCAAGCGGTGGCAACGGCGGAAGAATCCATTGTGGGTTTAGGTAAAAACTTATCTGGACACATTAAAATTTCGGTGCCTACTATCTCTGGTGAATTAATTCTTCCTCAAGTGATTAATGAATTTAATCAGAAATACCCAGACATCAATATCGATATGGATCTAGATAATCGTTTCGTCGATATCGTGAATGAGCGTTTTGATTTGGCAATTAGAACGGGTGTGTTGCCAGATTCTAGTCTGATTGCAAGAAAGCTGGTGGATGCGAATTGGATCATTTGCGCGTCACCCCAATACCTAGCTAAACATGGCATACCTAAACAACCTCAAGCCTTGGCTAAACACAATTGTTTAGTCTATTCCTACCAAGAAACCGGAGCGCATGAGTGGGCGTTTAAAGATGGAGACGAGGTATATCAAATCACCGTCGACGGTAACCTCTGTACCAACAACTCTTCGGTATTGAGAAATGTGGCGCTGTTAGGGCAGGGAATCATCTATGTACCGCGTGTCTTGGTTTATGAAGACTTAAAGCAAGGCAGTCTGATTCAGTTATTTAAAGACGAAACCGCCAAATGTTTGGGTATTTATGCGGTGTATCCTTACACTCGTCAACAACCAGAAAAAATTAAGATCTTCATTGATCATCTATACACAAGCTTTCAAAGTCAAAACCATCGATTTTAAGCCAATAGCTCAACACCGATCGTTATATTGGTGTTGAGCTTATGTTTCCATCTTCATTTCTAAGAATCCTCTTAAATTTAGGGGCTTACGCTTCTCCTCGTTTTCTTCACTAATATTGATAACAAGATACCCCGCACAACTGTTAACAAATGGTTTTGCTATTGTTTCTTTTAAGAAACGGTCTGTTTCTTACGTTAAATTTCTCAAATGTGAAAGATAAGTGACAGAAAAATAAAGAATTATTTTGTTTGTTGTTTATTGATTACGTATTGGTCGTCCGTCTGACATAGACGCAGAGAAATGGACTGCTTATAGTGGCTCAAACGCCATGCCTGCCGCTAAGCGGTGTTGTGAGCGAAGTACAATAACTAGAGATACGGATATGAAACAAAAGCAGCTGATTGAAGAATTTAAAGCCATCGTTGGGGAAGAAAATGTTCTAACCGACGAGGTTAAAACGAAATATTACCGCTCGGGGTTTCGTTCGGGTAGTGGTAATGCGCTTGCTATCGTGTTTCCTAACACTCTTCTGGAACAATGGAAGATTATTAAACAGTGTGTTGAAGCAAACTGCATCATTATCATGCAGGCGGCTAAAACAGGTTTAACAGAGGGCTCGGCTCCGAGTGGTAATGATTATGATCGCGATGTGGTTGTGATCAATATTACCAAAATCAAGAAGATTCACTTATTAGATGGTGGTAAGCAGGCGGTTTGCTTGCCTGGTGCGAGCTTACACTCTTTGGAGAAAGAGTTGAAGGCAGTGAACCGAGCACCGCATTCTATCATCGGTTCTTCATCGCTAGGTGCCACTGTGGTCGGTGGTATCGCTAATAACTCAGGCGGTGCGCTAGTTAAGCGTGGTCCTGCTTATACGGAACTGGCGATCTATGCGCAGGTGGATAAGCAAGGCCAGTTACATTTGGTGAACCACCTTGGTATTGAAGGATTAGGTGAAACGCCAGAAGAAATTCTAACAAACCTGCAAGAAGGGAACTTTGACCCAGCGAAGATCATTCATGATGAGCGAATGGCGTCAGACAAAGAATACGATGAACGTGTTCGAGACGTGACTTCTGACATTCCTTCTCGCTTTAATGCCGATGAACGCCGATTATTTGAAGCCAGTGGCTGCGCCGGTAAGTTGGGGGTTTTTGCCGTTCGGGTGGACAGCTACCCAGTCCCCGAAAAAGAGCAGGTTTTTTACCTTGGCACCAATGACCCTGCGAAACTAACGAAGTTGCGAAAAGACTTCTTATCTACGTTTGATAACTTGCCTGAGATGGGAGAATACTTGCATCGAGATATCTTCAACATGGCAGAGAAGTACGGCAAGGATGTGTTCTTATCCATCGACTTGTTAGGCACAGATAAGCTACCAAAAATGTTCGCACTTAAAGCTAAGGTAGAAAATTTCTTAGAGCGCATCCCGTTTGTCAGTAAATATCTGCCAGACACCATTTTGTACTACGCGAGCAAGTTGTTCCCACAACATTTACCAGAGCGAATGCTGGATTTCCGTGACAAGTATGAGCATCACCTGGTATTGAAAATGAGTGATGGTGGTATTGCTGAAGCACAAAAATACCTCAAAGAAGTTTGGGCTGTTGAAGACGACTGTGATTTCTTCGAGTGTACGCCGGAAGAAGGTAAAAAAGCTTATTTACATCGCTTTGCAGCCGCTGGTGCAGCAATTCGTTACGAGACGATTCACCGAAAAGACGTAGAAGACATCGTTGCACTTGATATTGCTTTGCGACGTAATGATGAAGAGTGGCTAGAAACTTTGCCTGAAGAGGTGAGTAAGAACCTTGTTCAAGCGCTCTATTATGGTCACTTTATGTGTTACGTCTTCCATCAAGATTACATTTTCAAAAAAGGGACTGACACGAAGTTGATGAAAAAGCTGATGCTAGAGCACCTCAATAGCCGTGGTGCCAAATACCCAGCAGAACATAACGTGGGTCACTTGTATGAAGCCGAAAACTCGTTGCAGAAGTTTTACCACGAATTAGACCCAACCAATACCTTTAACCCTGGTATTGGTAAAATGGACAAATATAAGCGCAATTGTAACTGCTGTGCGTAATGTGCTGTCTCACCATGATTAATAATCGTTGTTCATCGTTAAAATGATGAGCATTAGATAAGCCCTGATGACACTTGTGACATCAGGGCTTTGTGTTTTGGGTCTTTTATTGATGACTGGTATCGGCGTTGAAACAGCGACTAAAGAGCACGTACCGCGGCGGCGGCGATGATGCCTGCTGCAATTGCGGGTAGAGGCTTTTTCACGATGAACATGACAACAGCAGTAGAAAACAGTGCTGCTCTAGCACCATTATCACCCTCTACTGCTAGCGGAGCTAAAAGGGCAACCAGTACGGAGCCTGACATCGCAGTAATGAAACGTTGAACCCGTTCGCTAATTGGAATGAATGACATAACATACACTCCGCCCCAGCGGGTTATGAGCGTGACTAACGCCATAGCGATGATGATAAGCAGTGTGCCACCTATGGTTGTTTCGATGTTCATGCTTTCTTCTCCTTCCAACAAGCACCCAAGACTCCGCCAGTAATGGCGCCAACCACTACGTGGCTATTCTCTGGCAAATACCAATACGCCAACATAGAAGAGGCTGCTGCTATGGCCCAAATTGCAAAGATTCTTAAGTCTTTCGGCCCAGCCACCACCATAGACAGCAGGAAGCATCCCATAACCATATCGAGCCCGAGGCCCACCGGATCTTTGATTGCGCTACCAAAATAAATGCCGATCCAGGTGCCCACAATCCAAAAAGACCACATCGCTAAGCCGCCACCAACAAGCAAGCCAAAGCCTGGTTCTTTTCTACCAAATGCATTGAGTGCCATTGCCCAGTTAGCGTCTGATGCAACCAGCATTACACCGTAACGTTTTGTTGGTGGGAGTTGTCGTAACCATGGATAAAGTGTGGCTCCCATCAAGAGGTGACGAGCATTAATAGCAAATACAGTAATAAGAACTGGAATGAGAGGGACTTCTGCTCCCCACATTTCTAACGTGGCAAATTGTGAAGCACCGGCGAAGACCAGTGTGCTCATCAACATAGTGGGAAATACATCTAGTCCAGTCTGTACCGCAGCAACACCGAAAGCGAGGCCAAATATGACCACGAACATAGAGAGGGGTAAAAGTTGGGTGAATCCGTTCCAGACGTCAAGCCGATTAAATTCGTGCAACTCAGCGGAGGAGCGTTGAAGATGTTGAGTATTTTCTGTCATAGAGATACCTAGCTAGCAGGCAAAGGGGCAGTGCCATACGAGTGTGTTTGTTATTCTTTTGTAAACTTCATGTTTAACATCAATTAGAGGGGCTTTCAAACACTAAGTGCTATATAAAATTGAGCCATCCAAGCGGCTTTAAGAAACAGAGTGTAGAGAGTCGCACTTGGTAGTGCTAAAGGAGATTAAAACAACAGAAATGGTAAGCTCTGTTTAATTGATAGAATCACGAGCTAGTACAGATTAGTAAATAAGAAAGAAAGCGAGCACGAGGCTCGCTTTTTCGCTCTGTTACGAATAACTGAATAGGTTTATTTTACGTAGACACGAGGGTTCGCGCTTCCCCAAACCGTGTATAGTTCAGGGAAGATGACTTCTGCGTGTTTTTCCATCTCAGCAGCTGAAATCGTTTTGCCTTGTTGGGAGCCAAACAAAACAACTTCAGAACCAGGCTCAACATCTTTGATACCTGTAACATCTACCATTGTAGTGTTCATTGAAGCAACGCCCGCAACTTTTGCACGTTGGCCATTGATCAGAACTTCTGCCGCATTCCCCATTTTTCGTGGGTAACCATCAGAGTAACCAACAGGAATGTTCGCCATTAAGCTTTCTTTGCTTGTTGTGTAGCTACTGTCGTAACCGACTGTGCTATTTTTTGGCAGGTGGTGAACGGATGCCACGCGTGTTTTGAAAGACACGATAGAAGGGTACTCAGGGTTAGTCGGTAGGTCTCCGTATAAAACGCCACCAGGGCGAACCATATCAAGCTGCGCCTCTGGAACATTAAGCGCGGTGTAAGAGTTAGCTACGTGCAGTAAAATGTTGTCGCGTTTTAGATTCGCTTCTTTAATCAGCCATGCAGAACTGTCTTTGAATGAAGCTAACTTTTGGCGCACGTCGTCTGCATTGTAGTTAGGGAAATGAGTCATGATACCAACAATACTAACGCCAGCTTGTTGAGCGATTTCTAGCGCTTCTTTCTTGCCCGCTTCTGTCGTCATATCAACACCATTACGTCCCATACCACCGTCGTTCAGAGCAAGGTGAACTTTGATTTCTTTACCAGCTTTCTCGGCTAGTTTAGACAGTGCTTTAGCTTGCTCTGCTGTGCCTATCAACTCTTCGACATTTAGGTCGATTGCGGCTTCAATCTCGCCAATATCCGCTGAGCGTACACGCATAAGTTGGCCTTTAAAGCCACTGTCGCGAACAGTTTGTGCTTCGGCGTTACTTGCAACGGCAACACAAGGAATTTGTTGTTCGATAATAGTCGGCATCAGGCCTGCGATACCATTGCCGTATGCGTCGGCTTTCATCACGGCACAAATTTTCGTTTTGCCATCCATGTGCGATTTAAACTGCTCAATATTATCGCGGAACTGACCTAAGTTTATTTCTAGCCAAGCGTTAGCACCTTGAACTTGCTCTGCTTTTGCTGCTGTATTGCTAATTTGAAGAGGAGCAGCAGTAGCTTGCATTACAGGAACCGCGATTGCAGCAGCGATAGTCAGTGATAGTAAGGTTTTATTTAAGCGCATAAAGTCTCCGTACGCGTTTTTTGTATTGGTTATGTTATTGAGTACTTGGGGAAAGTACCTGACGAAGTAAAACGCTCCAAGTGGTGCTTTGGAGCGTTTGTTAAGATAGTGATTTAATATATACCTAAATATACCTCAGTGATGACATTCTATTTAAGCAAATCGGGATTGATTTGGTATCTACTAAGGTATCCACTGAGTTTAACTCAGTTTAAAGCGGCTCATTACATCTTTAAGAGAAATGGATAGCTGGCTTAGTTCGCGGCACGCCTGTGCGGTTTGCTCCGAACCTTGCGAGACCTCTTGAGATGCCAAATGTATGTTTTCAATGCTGCGGTTAAGCTCTTCTGCAACAGAGTCTTGCTGGTTACAAGCCGTGGCGATTTGGGTACCCATGTCTGAGATGTCCGAAATCGAATGCTCAATGTCGCTCATCAGCTGTTTTGATTGAATACCTTGCTCTGCACATTCTGAAATACTGGTTCTAGAAAGTTCAGTGGCTGATTTTGCGTCTTTTGCAAGTGATTGTAGCTGCTCAATGATCGAAGTGATTTCACTCGTTGAATCTTGCGTACGGCCGGCAAGAGTTCGAACTTCGTCTGCAACGACGGCAAAGCCACGACCAGACTCACCAGCACGCGCCGCTTCAATGGCTGCATTAAGTGCAAGTAGGTTGGTTTGATCGGCAATGTCGCGGATAACATCCACGATCACGTTAATTTTATTCGATTGCTGTTCAAGCTCTGCTACGGTATCGCCTGCAGCGCCAATTACGTTTGAAACTTCTTGAATCGCGTCAACCATACCTTGGGTTTCACGAACACCGTGTTGTGTGCGGCGGTTTGCTTCGTTAGCTTGGTTCGCTGAGTCTTCAGTGTTACGAGCAACATCGGCTACGGCCGCTTTCATTTCTGTCATTGCTGTTGCGATGTGCGTAATTTGCAGCTGTTGATCTTTCATACCAGACGCAGAAATATCGGAGATTTGATTCATTTCTTCGACAGCGCTGCTTAACTGAGTAACTGCAGCAATCACGTTATCGATAACTTGGCGTAAGTCGTCTTGCATCTTAGTGGTCGCGTCTGCCAGTTCACCAAGCTCGTCATTGCCGATTGCTTTACGGTCAATGTCACTTGATAGATCACCTGTCGCGATGGCATTTGCTTGCTCAACAACAAGTTTAAGTGGGCCACAAATTAGGCGAGTCAGCACGTATGTCATGCCTACCATGATCAGTAGAATAATCACGTTACTTGCAATTGAAGAATTACTCAATCCATTTACAGAGGACAGGATATGAGTTTTGTTGCTATCCATAGCTTCTTTAAGGAGACGGATTAGTTCGCCTAACTCTGAGTCAACCGCTTCGAAAGCAGACAAAGAGTTCGCCAAAATAGGGTGGGCCTTGCTTTTGTCGTTAGCTAGCATCGCTTCATTGTACTGGTCCATAGTAACCAAGTACTTTTTCCATTGACGCATAAGACGCTGGTAAGTTTGCTGCTCTTCGCCAGGCCAGATAGTTTCACCGTAAGCGTTGAGCTCTCTAGTGATCTTTTCGCGCTCTCTAATATTGTTAGAAATTTTAGTTTTGACTTGGTCTGCGTCTTCATAAGTGTACGCAGCAAATTGAGCTCGGCGCCAGCGAGACAAATGATCTCGAATCGAATCGACCCTTTCCATTGCAGGAAGCGTATCATCGGTATAGTTTAAAAGCTCAGATTTGATGCTTTTGAGCTCTGTAGATAAAAACACGCCAAATGCAATGTTGACGATGGCAATGAGTAAAAACGATAGCGATATCTTTTTCGCTATAGAAAGATTCTTGATAGACATTAGTGATATACCTTGTTTTTCTTATGTTGTGTCGCCAAAGTAAACCACATCCTTATATGTGATATATGTCCATTAAATTACTGCAACTCGTGTAACGTACCATTATTTATTGATATTTTCGATAATGAATTGAGCTTTGTTTGAAAATAAAAAAAGTCAATGATTTTATAAAGGTACGACCACATTCGATATAAAGTTATCGGTAACAAAATATGATGTTCTGTACGCAGTCGTGCCAAGAGTAGGGAATCAAATTGTTACAGATGTTACAACGGTGAAAAGATCAGCGTTCATAACGTGATAGTCGCGTGTTTACCTCGAAGCAGTTACGGACACTAGTATGCGTATGACTTCAGGGCTAATGAAAGGGAACGGGTGCTTATTGGTCTAATTGAATGCCAAATGTACTAGTCAGATCGCTTTTTAAGCACTTAAATAAAAAAGATAAAATTTATTGTTGACCAGATAAATTAATCCGTTAAAGTACGCCTCGTTCTCACGGCAAAGGTCGATGAGACAGATGGTGTCTAACCCATCGCATG